>JAOPVP010000046.1 GCA_025966135.1 Frankiales bacterium | reverse complement strand
GCTCGCGGCTACGTCACCAAGTCGATCGCCGCCGACGAGCTCGCCGACGCCGTCCGTCGGGTAGCCGACGGGGACGCGTTCTTCTCCCCGCGCCTGGCCGGCTTCGTGCTCGACGCCTTCCGCTCCGAGACCCCGGTGGCGGACGAGGAGCTGGACCGGCTGACCGCCCGCGAGCGCGAGGTCCTGCGCCTGCTGGCCCGCGGCTACGCGTACAAGGAGATCGCCGCGGAGCTGTTCATCTCGCTCAAGACGGTCGAGAGCCACGCGTCGGCGGTACTGCGCAAACTCCAGCTCTCCAACCGCCGGGAGCTCTCCCGCTGGGCTGTCGGCCGCGAGCTGGGCTGACCGTCACCCCAGTCAGGTGATCTCGAGGAGCTTCTCGCGGACGGCATAGACGACGGCCTCCATGCGCGAGTGCAGCTGGAGCTTCTCGAGGATGTTGCGGATGTGGTTCTTCACGGTGTTCTCGGAGATGAACAGCTGCTTGGCGATGTCGCGGTTGTTGAGGCCCTTGGCAACGAGCTTCAGTACCTCCATCTCGCGGTCGGTCAGGCGCGGCGTCGGGACCTGCTGACGCTCGTCAGTGCGCTTGACCATCGCTGCGAACTCGGTGAGGAGCTTCGAGGCCATCGACGGGCTGATGAGCGACTGCCCGCCGTTGACGGCGCGGATCGCCGAGGCGACCTCCTCGATGGAGATCTCCTTCAGCAGGTAGCCCATCGCGCCGGCCTTGATGGCGTCGTACAGGTCAGCCTCTTCGTCGGAGATGGTCAGCATGATGATCTTCGCCGACGGCACCGCGTCATGGATGGCGGTGCACGCGTCGATGCCGCCGCGCTTGGGCATCCTGACGTCCATCAGGACAATGTCGGGCAGCGTCTCGACCGCCTGCTCGACCGCCTCGGAGCCGTCAGATGCCTCACCGACGACCTCGATGTCGGGCTCCTGCTCGAGGACCATCTGAAGACCACGCCGGAACAGGGCGTGATCATCAACCACGAGCACACGGATGGGCTCGACCGACAGGCTGCCGATGGGTACGACGGGGCCAGCGGTGGGCTGGTCGCTCAAAGGGACCTCCAAGACATGCGGGCCAGTTGCGGACCGTCGAACGGCTGATCCGTTCGAGACGGACAAACCGTGCGCCGATGATGGCACGTGGCGCCTTTGATCACCTCGGCATGGGCATATCGGCTCACGAGTCGCCCGATCGGGTGACGGCATCTAGGCCACGACAAGGCACACGTGCACCCACTCGGCGGACCGGGTTAGCCCCAGGGGTTAGCCCGCGGCGAGACGGATCACCCCGTAGTGATAGCCATGACGACGGTAGACGACGCTCGGCAGCCCGCTCTCCTTGTCAGCGAACAGGAAGAAGTCGTGGCCCACGAGCTCCATCTCGTGCAGTGCCTCGGGGGTCGACATCGGGATCGCCTCGTGCGTCTTGTCGCGCACCACCAGGCTGTCAGTGTCGTCCGGAGCCTCGTCCTCGAGGACGTCGACATCGGCGCCGTAGCCGTTGAGGGACACGAGCGAGGCGGCGAACTCCGCTGCCGACGCGGGGGTGCGCAGGCCGTGGTGCACCCGACGGCGGTCGTGGCTCTTGCGCAGTCGCGCCTCGAGCTTGAGGATCGCGGCATCGAGGGCCGCGTAGAACGTCTCGGCGCAGGCCTCGGCGCGAATGACAGGCCCCTTGCCCCGGACGGTGATCTCCACGCGCTGGCAAGAGGAGGACTGTCGTGGGTTCTTCTCGTGGAAGAGCTCGACGTCAACGTGGTAGACGCGGGGGTCGAGGCGTTCGGAGGGGGCGAGCTTCTCCTGTACATGCTGCCGGAAGTGTTCCGGCACCTCGACGTTACGTCCCTTGACGACGATGTCCACGCGGTCTCCTCGTAGGTGAGCTGGAGTGCAGGCGCCCCGCTGTCTGGCGGTTTCCGCGACCTCCTCACCTCTCGGCAATGTCCCGAGGGACGGCACCGGCAGACGCCCTGTCAGGCGTCTGTCCTAGAACGCTAACCCCCTTCCTGCGCGGGGAGAAGGGGGGGCGCCCTTCTGGGTGATGCAGGTCGCCGGGAGGTGGCGGCGACGACCGCCGCACCGGCCACGACGTGCCCCGCGGCGGTCAGCGCGCGCGTCGCTTCGACCAGCGTGGCGCCCGTCGTGACGACGTCGTCGACCACCACGACCCGACCCCGCACGGCTCCGGTGCCGCGCAGTGCGGCGTGCAGATTGGCGGCCCGCTGTCGGGTCGAAAGGCCCGCCTGGTCGGCCACCGAACGGGTCGGGGCGAGCAGCCGAGCGGCCTGTGCCTCGACGCCGTGGGACCGCAGCGCACCGGCTGCCGCCCTTGCCAGCCGCATCGCATGGTCGTGGCCGCGCTGCCGCACCGCCTTCGGCGAGCTCGGCACCGGACACAGCACGACAGCTTCCTGACCGTGCACGAGGACGGCGTTCGCCAGCCCCTCGCCCAGGGGAGCCGTCAACTGCAGACGGCCCTTTTCCTTGTGTGCCAACAGAAGTCGCTGCACCGGCCCGTCATACGGCAGGAGGGCTGACAGCGGCGGGAGGCCGGGTGGGCACGGCTGCGGGCGCACCAGACCGAGCGCCGGTCCGCGCAGCAGTGCCCGACAGGAAAGGCACAACCCCGGACCGGGTACGGCGCAGCCGGCGCAGACCCGTGGCAGGACGAGGTCGAGCAGGACGGCGAGCACGCATCCAGCCTGGCGGTTGGGAAGGGACGGTGGGAGGGCCTGTGGATCAGCCTGGGAAGTCCGGGGAGCTACCGGACTGCACACGGGTGAACCCACGACCGGACACCGCGTAGATGCCGTCACCGGAGGCGACGAGCAGCCCGGCGGATGAGGCGGCGATCGCAACCGGAGTCAGTCCCGAGCTGTTGAGGACAGTGACCGACGAGCCGTCAACGGCGACCTGCAGGACCTGCGCGGCGCGCGTCAGCGTCCCCAGGACGGCCAGCTCGGTACCCGAGGACCAGGCCACCCCCGTGGCACTGTGCAAGCCCGGCAGGACGAGCGACAGGCCGACGATGCGAGGCACGCCTGCCACCGCCTCGACCCGGCCGACGAACAGCCGACCCCCGACGACGAGCGCCGCCCGGGCGCCGTCACGGGACAGCGAGAGCGCCTGGAGGTCACCGGGCGGCTGACCGAGCACCGTTACCCTCTGGAGGTTCGTCCTGCCGTTCGACAGGAGCACGACCTTCCGCCGGCCCTGCAGCAGCCACAGCCCGAGCTGACCCGATCCCCACGTCGGTGAGCTCAGCCCGTCCGCCGTCGGCCCCGTCGTGTACGGGCCGCGCAACGGGCCGGTACGAACCTTGACGGCTCCAGGTGCCACCCCGTCGAGCAGGGCGACCTGCGTGCGGTCAGGAGTGACGGCGATCGCGTCGACAGGGACGGCCTGCGGGTCACCGGCATCGCCCGCCGTGGCCGGCCCGGAGGGAAGCGTCACGGAGGCGTGCAGCCTTCGCGAGGCGACGAAGAAGTACGGCGGGTTGGGGCCGAGTCCCTCGGGGTCGTAGGCGTTCCAGTCGCCGGCGTCCTGCACCTGACCCGCGGTCGGGACCTTCAGCGGCGCACCCCCGCTCAGCAACCGGAGTCCCGTGAAGGCCGGGCCAAGGTCGCGCAACGTCCAGACCAGCTGAGCGGACAGCGCCTGCCTGGCCGACGACGGGAGACGGGCGAGGGAGGGACCGAGATCGACGGTGACGAGCCCCGAGGCGGTCGTCGACACGGACCTGAGCTGCGTCCCCGACGGCAAGGCGCTGGTGACGCTGCCGGCAACCGCCTGCGAGGGCGGCTGCAGCAGGCGTTGCACGAGGGTCTTCGCCGGGTCGGCGCCCACAGGGAGGAAGACCTGATCGGGCACCAGGTGCGCGGGACTCCCCCTCACCGCCGGGGCCAGGTAGTAGACATCGCTCGCCTGGTAGGACCGCTGGCGGTCCGCTGCGGTGAGACGAAGCCCGGCCGGCACGACAGACAGGCGCCACTGGCCCTTCACCCGCTCGAGCTGGTAGCTCTCGGTCACACGCGAGGCGGTCCGGGCGACGTAGGACCCGTCGGCGCGCACCTGACCGGACACGATCGAGGTCACCGACACCGTGGAGCTGCCTCCGGACGCGGCGCTGTCAGGGGACTGCTTCACCTCCAGCCGGTCGGGGTCGTAGACCTGCACGCCGGCCTCGTCCCGCCAGGCCGCAGCGGCGCGGTCGGTGAGGAACTGGCGGGCGATGGCGTGCTGGCCCTCTGCGTTGGCTTGTGCGCCCAGGAAGCCCTGGACGATCTCGATCGGTGGTTGACCCTCCTGCGGCCCGGCCGGCAGCACCTGGATCGCGTCGTCCTGGCGCCGCTGCGGCTGCACCTCCCGGACGGCCTGCACGTGCTGCGGGAGCGGGAGCGAGCAGCCGGCGGCGGCGGCGAGCAGGAGCGCGGCCAGGACGCGCCTCACAGCACGACCTCCTGCGGCCGGAGCGGGAGCGGGCTGTCCCCGATCGGAGCGCCGACGGCAAGCGGCAGGGTGAGCCGGAAAGCGGCACCCCGTCCGGAGGCGCCCCACGCCTCGAGCCTGCCGCCGTGCAGGCGGGCATCCTCGAGGGCGATGGCCAGACCCAGGCCCGTGCCGCCTGTCGTGCGCGCCCGGGACGGGTCCCCGCGCCAGAACCGGGTGAACACGAGGGCGGCCTCCCCGGGGCGCAGGCCCACGCCGTGGTCACGGACCAGGACGGCCGCCGCGCCGGCGCCTTCGGCGACGGTCACCTCCACCGGGCGGCCCTCACCGTGCTCGACGGCGTTGACGAGCAGGTTGCGAACCACCCGCTCGATCCGGACGTGATCGACCTCAGCCACGACCGGACCCTGCGAGCGCAGCACCAGGGTGCTGCCCTTGCGGTCGGCAAGCGCCTGGGTGGAGTCCATGACCCGACTCACCAACGGGACCAGGTCCAACCGCTCAGGTTCGAGGGAGGCGGCGCCGGCGTCGTACCGGGAGATCTCCAGCAGCTCGGCCAACAGCGCCTCGAACCGGCCGAGCTCGGTTTGGAGCAGCTCGGCGCTGCGGGCGGCAGCGGGCGCGAGGTCGTGCCGGTTCTCGTGCAGGACGTCGGCCGCCATCCGGACGGTGGTGAGTGGGGTGCGCAGCTCGTGGCTGACGTCGGAGACGAACCGCCGCTGGACCCGGGAAAGATCCTCCAGCTGGCGGATCTGAGCTTGCAGCGCCTCTGCCATCGAGTTGAAAGTCGACGCCAGCCGGGCGATCTCGTCCTCGCCGCGCACCGTCATCCGCTCATCGAGGCGCCCGGCGGCGAGGCGTTCCGCGGTGCGCGCAGCCATCCGCACGGGGAGCACGACCTGGTGCGTGACCAGCGCGGCGATCAGCACGAGCAGCAGGACCAGGAGCAGACCGGCGATCGCCGCCGTACGCCGGACCAGCGCCAGCGTCTCGTTCTCCGCCGTGAGCGGGAACAGGTGGAACAGCTGGTAGGGACCCAGGTCGGTGCTCAGCGTCGCGCCGACGACGAGCTGGTCCTGGCCGTGGATCTTCCGGAAGGTGTAGGCGGACGGTGTTCTGACGTCGAGCCGGTCCACGAGGTCGGCCGGGATGTCCGCCGGAACCACACCCGGGGACGCGAAGGCCTTGGCACCGCCGTCCGCCGTGACAAGCACCACGGAGTACTGGCCACCGGACTGGCCGCGCAGGGAGAGGTTCTGGGCGATGTCCTGCAGCTGTGCCTCGAGGGCTTGCTTGCTGCCGGCGCCCGCGTTGGCCTGCTCCTGCGCCTGCGCGAGACCGGACTGCGCCTCGGTCAGGGCCACCCGGGTCTTGGCGCTGACCAGACCCCGACCGACCTGTCCTAGCAGCAGCGAGGCCAGCAGCAGCACCACGACGCCGCTGATGACGAGGGTCGTGACGATGACCCGGATCTGCAGCGACCTCCGCCACCGGGTGAGGGCGCGCCGAGCCGCGCGCGCGGCCCCGGACCGTGCGCTGCCGAAGGCCGCCAGCACCGTCAGCCCGGGCCCGCCTTGTAGCCGATGCCGCGCACCGTCAGGACGACCTGGGGATGCTCAGGGTCGCGCTCGACCTTGGCACGCAGTCGCTGCACGTGAACGTTGACCAGGCGGGTGTCGGCGGCGTGGCGGTAGCCCCAGACCTGCTCGAGCAGGACCTCACGGGTGAAGACGGTCTTGGGCCGCCGGGCGAGCGCCAACAACAGGTCGAACTCCAGCGGCGTCAGCGAGATGGACGAGCCGTCACGGATCACCGAGTGGCCGGGCACGTCGATGAGCACCGCGTCGTCAGCGGGACCGATGGTCAGCGACTCCGGCTCGCCGTCATGAGTGCGCAGGCGGGCGCGGACACGGGCGACCAGCTCCTTGGGCTTGAACGGCTTGACGACGTAGTCGTCGGCGCCGCTCTCGAGGCCCAGCACGACGTCGGTCGTGTCGCCCTTGGCGGTCAGCATGACGATCGGAACACCGCTCTCCGCACGGATCTGCCGGCACACCTCGATGCCGTCGGTACCTGGAAGCATCAGGTCGAGCAGCACTACGTCCGGCTTCTCACGCCGGAAGGCACCCAGCGCGGCATCGCCGTCGGAGACGAAGGCCGGCTCGAAACCCTCACCGCGCAAGACGATGCCGAGCATCTCGGCGAGGGCTGGGTCATCGTCGACCACGAGCACGCGTGTCGTCATGCTTGCATCGTCGCACCCGTTCGCCCCCGGCATGGGACGATGCGGCCGCCTGCCACGCCGTACGAGGGAGAACCATGACGGAGCCGCCCAGCGGCTGGACCCCGCCAGGCGACGCCGAGCAGCCGCCCCCGCAGGCCGGCCCCGCGCCACAGTGGGGTCAGCAAGCACAGTGGGGTCAGCAAGCACAGTGGGGTCAGGCGTCCGGTGCCGGGTGGAACCCCCCGCCCGGCTGGGGCCAGCCCGGTGGGCCGTTGTACGGCGCTCCGCCGGCGTTGCAGCCGGGCGTCGTCCCGCTTCGACCGCTGGCGCTCGGCGAGCTCCTCGATGGAGCGATCAAGATCATCCGACGCTACCCCCGCCCGACCCTCGGTCTGTCCGCGGCCATCGCGGTGGTCGCGACGCTCATCAACGTGCTGTTCGTGCTTGTCGTCGACCCGACAGCGGGAGATGTGACGACGAACGCGGACGGCACGGGGTCGAGCTTCTCGGCGAGCTTCGCCACTGGCTCCTCGTCGGCTGGACCAGGCACGATCGTGAGCTACCTGGCCGGCCTGGTGCTCACCGGCGCGATGGTCGCGGTCGTGGGCAAGGCAGTGCTCGGGCAGCCGGCACCAACCCGTGAGGTCTGGGCGACGGTCAGGCCACGGCTCTGGGCACTGCTCGGTCTCTCGCTGCTCACGGGGCTCATCGTCGGTGCCCCGGCAGCGGTCGGCATCGTGCTCGCGATCGTCCTCGGAGTCAGCACCGGAGGAGCGGGTCTCGTCCTCGGCATCCCACTGGCCTTCGTGGGGATCGGCTTCAGCGTCTACTTCTACAACCGGCTGGCCCTGGCCGCCCCCGCCCTGGTCCTCGAGAAGGCCAGCATCGGCACCGCCATGCGGCGATCGGGAGTGCTGGTGAAGGGGTCATGGTGGCGGGTCTTCGGCGTGCTGCTCCTAGCGGGCATCATCGCCGGCGTGCTGGGCCTGATCATCGCCACTCCGATCAGCCTGGTCGCGCTGTTCGTCGCCGGCGGCCACTCGGCGGGCACCGGCTACCTCATCGCACAGCAGATCGGCTCCGGCCTCGCGTCGGTCCTCGTGGCCCCGTTCAGCGCCGGCGTGCGCGCCCTTCTCTACATCGACCAGCGGATGCGCGTCGAGGGGCTCGACGTCGCCCTCCAGGCCGCGGCCATGTCCGGCACGTCGACCTGATGCTTCCTCTGGCCATCAGCCTGCCCGGCCCCGACGAGGCACGGCAGGCCGCCCGCCAGGAACTGGCCAAACCCGCCTACGAGAAGGCCAAACCGCCGCTGACCTACCGCGTGATCACCTGGGTCCTCAACAAGCTCAGCGAGCTCCTCGACAAGGCCACCGCGAGCGTTCCCGGCGGGCGAGTCGGTCTGCTGCTGATCGCGTTGCTGGTCCTCGCCCTCCTCGCCGTCGTCGTGGTGAGGCTCAGGCCAGCACTGCGCAGCCAGCGCAGCGAGCAGCTCTTCGACGCCGGTCGGGTGCTCACCGCAGACTCACACCGTCGGCGTGCCGAGCAGGCAGCGGCGCGCGGCGACTATGCCGAGGCCGTGCGCGAACGGCTGCGCGCGGTCGTCCGGGAGCTCGAGCAGCGTGGCCTGCTCGACATGCGTCCGGGCCGCACCGCCGACGAGGTGGCCCGAGAAGCCGGTACGGCGGTGCCGACGCTGGCTGAGCCGCTTCGGCGCGGCGCCACCGTCTTCGACGAGGTCTGGTACGGCGGACGAACCGCCGACGCATCGTCGTACGCGGTCCTTGTCGAACTGGACCGTCAGGTGACAGCGACCCGGCTGGTGGTCGCGTGACCCTGCTCGACGAGCGACCCCTCACCACGTCCACCGGTCCCACCGCGCGCGGCCTTCTGCGTCGCAACCGGGCGGCGATCGGCCTGGTGCTGACGCTGCTCGCGGCGCTCGGTCTGCTCGCCGTCATCACCGGCGGGGGTCGCAGCGGCGAGCTCGACCCCGATGCCTACGACCCGACGGGTGCGCACGCACTTGCGACCCTGCTGCGCGACCGCGGTGTGACCGTCCAGCGCACAACCGACGTCCCCAGCACGGAGGCGGCCGCCACGGACAGGACCACGGTCTTCGTGCCGCTCCCCCAGCTGCTCAGTGACGAGGAGCTGGGGGCCTTGTCAGCGCTGCCCGGCAACCTCGTCGTCGCCGACGCCGGGCCGCAGGTCCTCGCTGGCTTGCAGCGCGACCTACAGGTGACCGGCACCTCGTCGGTGGCGGCCCTCGTCCCGGGCTGCGCGGTCGCGGTGGCCCGCAACGCCGGCAAGGCCCAGCTGGGCGGCTTCAGCTACCAGCCCGGGACGCCCGGGACGGTCGGCTGCTACGCCACCTCCGATGGCCCGACGCTGCTCTCCCTGCCCGACGCGAACCTGATGCTGGTCGGCAGCTCCGAGCTCTTTACCAACGGGCACCTGGCGACGCAGGGCGACGCCGCCCTCGCCGTCGGCTTGCTCGGCCAGAGCAGCCGGCTCCTGTGGCTCGTGCCAGCCACGGATCGCCAGGTTCTCGGCACCCGCCCGGTCACCAGCCCGGACGACCTGCTGCCCGACTGGGTCACGAGCGCCCGCACGCAGCTGTTCGTGGCCATGGGCGTGCTCGCGCTCTGGCGGGCCCGCCGGCTCGGTCGAGTCGTGCCGGAGCCGCTGCCGGTGGTGGTGCGCGCGGCGGAGACCGCCGAAGGCCGGGGACGGCTGTACCGCGCCGCCGGTGCCCGTGGGACCGCCGCGGAGGCGCTGCGCGGCGGCACCCGGGACCGGCTCAGCCTCAAGGTCGGCGCCGGCCGCAACCCCGAGCCACCCGCCCTGTGTGCCCTCGTGGCCGCGCGGACGGGGCGCGCGGCCGCGGAGGTCGAGGTGCTCCTGTACGGTCCCTCTCCTGCGGACGACGCCACACTCGTGCGGCTCGCTGACGACCTCGACGCCCTGATCCGGGAGGTGGCCGGCTCGTGACGGCACCCGATGTGCCCACCACTGTCCTCACGTCCCCGGCGTCACAGACAGGCCCGCGCAAGACGACCCCGCGCAAGCGGGTCGTGCGCGCCGCGGCCAGTGACCCGCGCGAGGCGCTGCTCGCCCTTCGCACCGAAGTCGCCAAGGCCGTCATCGGCCAGGACGCCACCGTCACGGGCCTCGTCATCGCACTCCTGTGCCGCGGTCACGTGCTACTGGAGGGCGTTCCCGGCGTGGCCAAGACGCTGCTCGTGCGGGCGGTCGCGGCTTCGCTCTCGCTGGAGAGCAAGCGGGTGCAGTTCACCCCGGACCTGATGCCCGGCGACATCACTGGCTCGCTGGTCTACGACGCCCGGACCGCCGCGTTCTCCTTCCGCGAAGGACCGGTGTTCACCAACCTGCTCCTCGCCGACGAGATCAACCGGACACCCCCGAAGACGCAGGCCTCCTTGCTCGAGGCCATGGAGGAGCGCCAGGTGTCGGTCGACGGCGTCGGCCGCCCGTTGCCCGACCCGTTCGTGGTGTGCGCGACCCAGAACCCGATCGAGTACGAAGGCACGTACCCGCTGCCCGAGGCGCAGCTCGACCGCTTCCTGCTCAAGCTGACGGTGCCGCTCCCCGGCCGCGACGACGAGATGCGGGTGCTCGAGGCCCACCACGCGGGGTTCGACCCGCGCGACCTGTCGCAGCTCCAGCCGGTCGCCTCAGCGGCCGACCTGGCGGCGGGTCGCGCGCAGGTGTCCGGGCTGACCGTCGCGCCGGAGGTCCTGGGGTACATCGTGGACATCTGCCGTGCGACGCGGACCTCGCCGTCGCTTCAGCTCGGCGCCTCCCCTCGGGGCGCGACCGCGCTGCTGGCCACCTCGAAGGCGTGGGCCTGGCTGTCGGGTCGTGACTACGTCACCCCGGACGACGTGAAGGCGCTGGCCCGACCGACCTTGCGTCACCGCATCGCGTTGCGTCCCGAGGCCGAGCTCGAAGGCGCGACGACCGACGGTGTGCTCGACAGCGTGCTCGCCTCGGTGCCCGTCCCGCGCTGATGGCCCTCACCGGCCGGGCCGCGCTGCTGGCACTGCTCGGGGTGCTGCCCGCGGTTCTCGTGCCCGGCCCGTCCACGGTCCTGGCGGTGGGCCTCGTGCTGGCTGCCCTCGCACTCGTGGACCTCGTGCTTGCCGCGCCGGTCTCGTCGCTGCACGTTTCTCGCTCGGGTGACACGTCGTGCCGCCTCGGCACCAGTGCGCAGGTGCAGCTCTCGCTGGTCAACACCGGCCGGCGACGCCTGCGTGCCGTGGTCCGCGATGCCTGGGTGCCGTCCGCCGGGGCATCACCGCGCACTCACGAGATCGCCGTACCAGCAGGGGAAAGACGGGTCGTGACCACGATGCTGCTCCCCACTCGGCGGGGAGACCGCAAGCCTGACCGGGTGACGATCAGGTCGCTAGGGCCGCTCGGTGTGGCGGCCCGGCAGGGACGGCACGACGTGCCGTGGCGGGTCCGGGTGCAGCCGCCGTTCACGTCGCGAAAGTTCTTGCCGGAGAAGCTCGACAAGCTCCGCCAGCTCGACGGGCAGCTGCTCGCGCGGACCCGTGGCCAGGGCACCGAGTTCGACTCGCTACGGGAGTACGTCGTCGGGGACGACGTGCGGTCGATCGACTGGCGGGCCACCGCACGGCGGGCCGACGTGATGGTCCGCACCTGGCGGCCGGAGCGCGACCGGCGGCTGCTGCTGGTCCTCGACACCGGGCGCACCTCGGCCGGTCGGGTGGGCGACGAGCCGCGGCTCGACGCCGCGCTTGACGCGGCCTTGTTGCTGGGGGCGCTCGCCTCGCGCGCCGGTGACCACGTGGACCTGCTGGCGGTCGACCGCGACGTGCGGGCTTCGGTGGAGGGCGCCGGACGGCAGGAGTTGCTCGCGCGGCTGGTCGACGCGATGGCCGTACTGGAGCCGGCGCTCGTCGAGACCGACGGTCGCCGGGTCGTCAGCGAGGTACTGCGCCGCAGCCGTCGGCGTTCGCTGGTGGTGCTCTTCACCGGCCTCGAGGCGGCTCCGCTGCAGGAAGGGCTCCTGCCGGTGCTCGGATCGCTCACCCAACGGCACACCCTGGTCCTGGCGAGCGTCGGGGACCCGCGAGTGGAGGAGCTCGCCAGGGGCCGTGGGGACCTCGACGCCGTCTACAGCGCGGCCGCCGCCGAGCGGAGCCGCGCGGAGCGTCGGACGCTCACCGCCCAGCTACGAAGGCGCGGCGTCGAGGTCGTGGACGCACCACCCTCCGCCTTCGCCCCGGCAGTCGCGGACACCTACCTGGCGCTGAAGGCGGCGGGGCGGCTCTAGCTCAGCCCACGGTGGGGAGGGTGTCGCCCCGGAGCGCGACGTCGACGTCGCCGGTGGCGCCGGCTTCGACCGCCCGCTTGCCGAGGACGAAGACGACGAGCAGGAACAGCACCTCGGCCGTCGCTCCGATCCCTATGCGGGCCCAGGTCGGCAACCCGCTCGGGGTCACGAACGCCTCGATGAGGCCGCTGACGAACAGCATCAACGCGAGGCCGACCGCACCGATGACGAGGGCCCGTCCCTCCTCGGCCAAGGCCTGCGCGCGGGTACGGCGTCCGGGGTCGACGACTGTCCATCCGAGCCTGAGACCGAGGCCACCGGCCACGAAGACGCTCGTAAGCTCGAGTAGCCCGTGCGGGAGGATCAGGCCGAAGAACAACGCGGTCTTGTGGTTGGCCACCATGACGCCCGCGACGACCCCGACGCTGACGGCGTTGGAGTAGAGCAGGTAGTAGACCGGCAGGCCGAGCAGGACGCCGCTGGCCACCGCCGCGGCAGCAATGAGGGCGTTGTTGGTGAAGACCCGCGCGGCGAAGTCCTGCGCCGGCGCGGAGGAGTAGTAGTCGGCGAAGTCGTGGTTGACCAGCTGCTGGACCTCCGCCGGTGGTACCAGCGCCGCCTGCGCGGCGGGGTGCGTCGCGATGTAGGCGGCCCAAGCGAACGACACCAGCAGGAATGCGGCCGCGACCGCACCCCACCACCATCGGGTCCGGTACAGGACGGCGGGGAAGTCGACCCGCAGGAACCGTGCGACGTCCGTCCACGCGGCCTGGCGACTGCCGGCCACGACGTTGCGCGCGCGGGCGACGAGGACGGACAGCTTCCCCAGCAGCACCGGGTCGCGCCCGGCGCTCTGCAGCACCGACAGGTGGGTGGCGGTGCGCTGATACAGCTCGACGAGCTCGTCGACCTCCTTGCCACTGAGCCGCCTGGGGTGACTGGCCGAAGAGATCAACTGCTCCAGGCGCTGCCACTCACCGCGGTGCGCGGCGACGTACACGTCGAGGTCCACGACAAGGCAGACTAGGTCCCAGGATCCTTCAGGAGGCAGGAAAGTGTCGTCGCCGCTCGTGACCGGTGAGGCGGTCGCCCTCGACGTGCGCACCGCCGGTCTCGCCTCGCGGATGCTCGCTGCCCTCCTCGACGGGCTGATCCAGCTCGTGATCCTCTTCGCGCTGTTCTTGCTGGTCGGTGTGTTCGGTGGCTCTGGATCCACCGCCGCGCTGGGGGCACTCGGGGTCGTCTCGGTCGTCACCGCCGGACTCGTCTACCCCGTGCTCTGCGAGACGTTGATGCGCGGCCGCACGCCAGGCAAGATCGCACTCGGCCTGCGGGTGGTGCGAGACGACGCCGGCCCCATCGGCTTTCGGCAGGCCTTCGTCCGCGGGCTCATCGGTTTCATCGTGGAGCGTCCCGGGTTCTCGTTCTACTCGGTTGCTGTCATCACGTCCCTCGCCCATGACTCCGGCAAGCGGCTAGGTGACCTCCTTGCGGGCACCGTCGTCATCCAGGAACGGGTCGTCGCGCCGAACGCCGTCGTCGCGCAGATGCCTGCTCCCCTCGCCGCGTGGGCCTCGACACTCGACCTGTCCCGGCTGCCGGACGAGCTGGCCCTGTCGCTGCGCACGTTCCTGGCCCGCAGCCCGTCGATGACCGACGTTGCGCGGGCAGAGCTGGGGAACCGCCTCGCAGCCGCGGTGAGTGCGGTCGTCACCCCGGGACCGCCGGCGGGCACGCCAGGATGGGCCTACCTGACTGCGGTGCTCGCCGAGAGGCGGCAGCGCGCCCAGGCCCAGCACAGCCTCGGACCGACCAGCGGGTACGGCGGACCTGGGTACGGCGGACCTGGGTACGGCGTCCCTTCGTACGGGACTCCCGGGTTGGGGAACGCGCCTCAGCCTCCGGCGGCCCCTGGCGCGGTCCCCCTCGACGCAGCCGGCGCGGCGGTCTCCGAACCCCCTCCCCGCACGAGGATCCAGCAGCAGGCAGCGGACGCACCTGGGTTCGCGCCGCCGTCCTGACCCGCCCGCCGGACCATCTGGGACTTCCGGCATGACGCCGCAGCGCGCGCAGAGCGTCACGTGGCCCGCGCAAGACCTTGCTCCACAAGGGATCTCGCTCTGTCCGAATTGTCGGATCAGAGACGTAGCGTCGTGGCATGGAGACTGTTGTCGAGGGGCTGTCCGATGATGAGCTGGCGGAGGAGATCACGACATGGGCGGGTCGGATCGCGGCTGGTGAGGCGCGGCTCCTCGCTCTGATCGGGGAGTTCGATGACCGCGGGGCCTGGGGTGGGCCGGGGTTGCTGTCGTGCGCGAACTGGCTGTCATGGCGACTCGGGATGGGCCGGAACGCAGCGCCCCCTACGCCGACCGGCAATGGCTAGGTTGCGCAGCACATCGAGGGTGGGCGCGCTGGTTGCTGCCTCGTAGAGGCGGATCTGGGTGACGTGGACGCCAGCGGATTCCGCGAGTGAACCGCCCCAGGAGGTCTCTGACCTGCAACGATGCAGTTGATCACGGCCGAATGTGCCAACCCGCTGCGGAACTCCGGACTGGGGGCTAAATTGTGCCGCAAATGCCGGTGTTGGCCCGGCACGGGGGGAATTTGTCATGCCAGTGCAGGGAGTCCAACACGTCCGCCGTCGCAGACGACGACGTCCTACCGCTTGAGCCGCTGTTCTCGCCCTGGTCGTGATGGCGGTGGCGGGATCCTCTGGCGCCGCTTCAGCCAACAACGGCGCTGGATCGGGAACTGTCGACGAACTGGCTTTCGACTCTTGCACGATCCATACTGTCGCCCACATGAACACGTAGTGGTCCAGCTCCCCATTTTTCTCCGTGGGCTTCTACATCACCAACAACTTCAACGGGTGCGAGGACGCCACTACCTCGATCTGGGTCTCCGCGATCACGGCGCAGAACTGGAATCTCATCCCGATAGCGCTGGCCCAGCAGGCGCCCAGTTCGTGCGGCGGCATCGGCGGGACTTCCTCCAGCACGGCGATCAGCCTCACGGGAAGTACGGCCTTCTCCCAGGGCCAAGTAGCGGGAAGCGCTGCCAGGACTGCCGCGATCAATCGCGGCATCACTGTCGCGGGCGACGGCATCACGCCGATGCTTGCCCTCGACATCGAGGGATACACGAACGCAACCAGTTCCTGCGACAACGCTGTCGCGGCGTTTGTCTCGGGCTACGTCTACTACCTCAAGGGTCAGGGATGGCATCCGTACGTCTACGGGTCCGTCTGCGGCTCGTACCCGACCGACTGGGTCACGATTAGCAGCAATGTCCCGGAGGGCGTCTATCTCGCCGAGTACAACCACATCCATTCCGTCTACAGCGTGAACAGCTCGTGCCTCAACCCCGGCTACTGGAGCGTCCACCAGCGATTGCACCAGTACGACCACCAACGGACGCTGGCGTACGGTGGCGTTGGCGCGCCGGACTCCAACGGCTACGACGTCGACTGCGTCGACGGCCGCATTACCGGGCGCAATTTTCCAAACCCGAACGACACGACGTGCTACCAGTGAGAGTAGACGGATCATGAAGACGCCGCATAACCTGCACCGACCGCGATGCGCCGTCGTTTGTATGCTGCTGGCCGCGGCCTGTGCAACTCAGACGGCGGAACGCGCCGTCGTGGCCACCGACTCCAACACGCCGGACCCGGCCCACAGAATCCTCCAAATCGGCGAGGCCGGCGCGTACACATGGTTCATCGACGAAGACGGCCTCTCGGTCAGCCGCGACCGCGGCCAGACCGCGGACCCGCAATCGTTGCCCTTCAAGCCGGCCGCCGCGGTTGTCGAACCGGCAGGCGCCGGGCTCGTAGCCGGCCTCGGCGCCGCGGCGCAGACCGTCGCCATCGCTACCGCGGCGGAGGTGCAGTCGGGGTGGCGCACGGCCAGTTTCCAGCTGCCGTTCGAGGCCAGCGCCGTCACCGTCGTGCGCACGGCGAAAGTCGCCGTGGTCCTGGTGCGGCGCGCGACCGGCAGCGGAGTGAGTATCGGCCGGTCCCTGATCAGCGTCGATGGCGGTGCCTCGTGGAAGCAGGCCGACGCGCCCGCGTACGGAGAGCTGACCGCCGCCGGCGCCGACATCTACCTGCTGCCGAGCGCCGCCCCGGACGCCGTCTTCCGGCTCGCGGACGGCGGCTGGGAGCGCGAGCCCCTACCTGCACACCCCGGAAGGGACGTCCGCTACGGCCATCCCATAGGGCAAGGGGCGAACTTGCTTCTCCCGGCGGTGGACGTCACGGAGGGGCCCGAACTGCGCTGGCTGGCGCCCACCCCCACGGGCTGGCAACCCACCGGATCCCCCCTCGCTCTGTCGCCGAAAGGCCAGACGGTCCCGCCAACCGTTCGCACGGACGACGGTGCCCTCAGAGTCCTGCTCAACGATGGCGAAAGTATCTCAGTCGTCACGAGCACCGACGACGCGAACTCATACCGCACTGCTCCTGCGGACGGCCTAGCCGGCGCGCCGATCGAGCTCGCGGCCGGGAGCGACGGCAGCCTCACAACCCTCCTCGACACCACCAGCTGCTCCGGCGGGAAGTCGCAGTGCACCGGGGCCACAATGGCCTTCTCGAGCGAAGACGGCGGCGCAACGTGGAACCGCTGGCGCTAGTGGTCATGCCCGCTCGTTCGTCGGGGGTCATGCTGCTTGTGCTTCGTGGGCGGCGAGTCGCTCGAGCGGCCTGTTGAGGCTCTTGCGGGTGTAGCGCCAGTCGAAGGGTTCGGCGCTGAGGTTGTAGCGGTCATGGAACGCGAGGAGTCGCTGCGCGAGGCCGTCGAGGTCGGGGGAGTCCTGTGGCTTGACGATCTTGCGTTGAAGGCTCTTCGAGTCGCCAAGGCGCTCAGGTCGCTGCCGCTGACGGCGCAGGCGTTCGGGTCGGGCCGGTTGTCCTGGAGGCAGGTGCGCGCCATCAGCCGGGTCGCGACCGCCGCCGATGAGCTGACCTACGTCCAGATCGCCCGGCACTGCACTGGGCGCAGCTGGAGCATTTGGTCCGCGGGGTGCGGCGGGCCCCCAAGCCCGCCGAGGAGGCCGCCGACCCGGAACGGGCGGCGTGGAAGATGCGCCCCCGGGTCTCCCATGACGACGACGGCACCCTGGTCATCACCGTACGAGTGCGTGCCGAGCAGGGCCCGGTGGTGCTGGCCGGTCTGGCACGAATCCAAGCGGAGATCCAGGCCGAGCTCGACACCCAAGCCGACGTCCCAGCCGAGGCCCCCGGGGGACCCCGCGGAGACCGCGGAGCCTGCCGAGCACGTTTCCGCGGAAACACCAGCCGTGCGGCCGACCCGGTCGGTGGTCGGGCAGCCGCTGCCGGAGCACCTGCTGCTCGGCGTGCCGGCCTCGATCTTCGATCCGATGCCCTCGGAGCAGCAGGCCGGGGTCGATGCCTGGAAAACCGAGTGCGCCCGCATCACCGCGCAAACCCTCGCTGCTGCCCAAGAGCCCGCGCTGACGCCGGCGCCGGCGAGGGCGACGCTCGCCGACGCCTTGGTGCGCCTCGCGGAACGCGCCCTGCAGACCCCGTCACCGATCCGCACCCTAAAGAGCCGTCTGACCGTCCAGATCGACCAGCAGGGTGAGCTGCTCCCCCCGGTGTCGATGAAAGACGTGATGCAGACCCTTCCTGGGCGCGCCCGGCTCCGCCGCCTGCACCCCAGCGACCCCACCCGGCACGACGCCGGCCGCGACGCCCGGCATCCCAGCCACGCGCTCCGGGAACTGCTCGGCACCCTCGACGGGGAGCGCTGCCGTTTCCCTGGCTGCACCCGCACCCACAAGCTGCATGCCCACCACGTCCTCTACTGGACCAACGGCGGCGGCACCGACCTGCACAACCTGATCCTGGTCTGCTCCCGGCACCACACCCTGATCCACGCCCAGGGCTTCCAGCTCACCCTGCACCCCGACCGCACCCTGAGTGTCACCACCACCGAAGGCGTCGCTGTCCTGCACCACCCCGCACTGCCCTGGCGCCCCGCCCAAGAACTCGACCCCACCGGCGACGTTTCCGCGGAAACGCTCCCCCCTCAGTGGAACGGCGACCGCCTCAACCTCGACCACGCCGTCTGGGTCCTCATGCAACAAGCCGCCTGAGGCTTCCGCATGTCACAACCGAGGAACCTGCGTCGTCGCGCTGGCGGGACAGCGACGTCTAAGATGACAGGGAGCGCGTGGTCAACCGGTCCGAGGCGGCCTGCCGCCAACTCGTCTCCCGGGCCCATACGCACGTCGGTGTCCGATGCTCGCGCTTCACCGCCGACCGGGTCACGCTTCCTCATCGGAGTGGTCGCCAAGAGCTCGGCGGCGGCGCAGTACCTGGAAGTCACCGTCAACGGCGAGCCAGGCGTACTGGTCATCGTCGACGGTGCGGTCATCACCGCGGTCGCCGTCGAGGTGGCCGACGGCCTCCTCACCGGCGTACGCATCGTGTCCAGCCCTGACAAGCTCGCATCGATCCGGCTCGATCAGCTGACCTGACACGGGCGAAGGCCGGCCGCACCCTCAAAGGGCTCGACCGGCCTTCGCCGTACGAGATCTAGTAGCGGTAGTGGTCGGGCTTGTAGGGGCCTTCGACGTCCACGCCGATGTACTCGGCCTGGTCCTTGCGCAGCGTGGTGAGGCGCACGCCGAGCGCGTCGAGGTGCAGGCGCGCGACCTTCTCGTCGAGGTGCTTCGGCAGGACGTAGACACCCAGCGGGTAGTCCTCGGTCTTGGTGAACAGCTCGATCTGAGCGATGACCTGGTTGGTGAAGGAGTTGCTCATCACGAAGGACGGGTGGCCAGTGGCGTTGCCGAGGTTGAGCAGCCGACCCTCGCTCAGCAAGATGATCGAGTGGCCGTCGGGGAACTTCCACTCGTCGACCTGCGGCTTGATGTTGATCCGCTCGATGCCCGGGGTCTTGGTCAGGCCCGCGACGTCGATCTCGTTGTCGAAGTGGCCGATGTTCCCGACGATGGCCTGGTGCTTCATCTTGGCCATGTCGGCGGCCATGATGATGTCCTTGTTACCGGTGGTGGTGATGAAGACGTCGGCGGTCTCCACGACGTCCTCGAGCCGGGCGACCTGGTAGCCCTGCATGGAGGCCTGCAGCGCGCAGATCGGGTCGATCTCGGTGACGATGACGCGGGCGCCCTGAGCGCGCAACGACTCGGACGAGCCCTTGCCGACATCGCCGAAACCGCAGACGATCGCGGTCTTGCCCGCGAGCATGACGTCGGTCGCACGGTTGATGCCGTCAACGAGCGAGTGGCGGCAGCCATAGAGGTTGTCGAACTTCGACTTGGTCACCGAGTCGTTGACGTTGATGGCCGGGAACAGCAGGGAGTCGGCCTTGGCGAACTCGTACAGGCGGTGGACGCCCGTCGTGGTCTCCTCGGTCACGCCCTTGATACCGGCGGCGATCTTCGTGAACCGCTGGGGGTCCTCGGCCAACGAGCGGCGCAGGGTGTCGAGGATGACGCCGTACTCCTCTGAGTCCTCCGGTCCGGCGGACGGGACGGCGCCGGACTTCTCGTACTCGACGCCCTTGTGCACCAGCAGCGTCACGTCGCCGCCGTCGTCGAGGATCATGTTCGGGCCGCCGCCATCGGGCCAGCTGATGACCTGCTCGGTGCACCACCAGTACTCAGTGAGGGTCTCGCCCTTCCAGGCGAAGACCGGCACACCCTGCGGGTTGTCGACGGTCCCCTTGGGACCGACGGCGACCGCAGCCGCAGCGTGGTCCTGGGTGCTGAAGATGTTGCAGGAGACCCAGCGCACCTGAGCGCCGAGCTCGACCAGCGTCTCGATCAGCACCGCGGTCTGGATGGTCATGTGGAGCGACCCGGTGATGCGGGCGCCGGTGAGGGGCTTGCTTGCGCCGAACTCCTTGCGCATGGCCATGAGGCCAGGCATCTCGTGCTCGGCGAGGCGGATCTCCTTGCGACCGAAGTCGGCGAGGGAGAGATCCGCGACCTTGAAGTCCTGGGCCATGTCGGTTCCTGTCGTCAGAGATCTAGAGGTTGAGGAGGTGCTGGTGCTTGTCTTGCTCGAAGGCCAGCCACCGGTCGTCCGCCACTCCCTCGGGAGCGGCGGGCACCGCGCTGAACCAGCGGTCGAGCGCGGCGGCCAGCTCCGGCTCGCGGCGCAGCCGCAAGGCGAAGCCGACGTCCCCGAGCTCGACGCCGTAGGTCTCCAGCAGCTCGCGCAGGGTGCGCAAGCGCTGGAGCTGGGCCGGGCCGTAGAGCCGGTAGCCCGCCGACGAGCGCGCCGGCTCCACGAGGCCGAGCTGCTCGACGTACCGCAGCATGCGCGGCGACCAGCCTGTGGTCTTCGCGGCCTCGTGAATGGTGAGCGTCATCGAACTCGAGGTTACCAAGTCCTTGTCAGACCTGCACCTGGTATGGCGGCCGGTTTCGATGATCCTTCACATAAGCGTGTCAGAGCTGGAGGTCGGTCAACGCGGCGGTACGAGCGCCCTCGCGGCTGATGAGGACCTCCGCCGACAGGTGCACGACCCAGCGGTCCCCGGTCTGCAGGTCGGCGACCTCGTACCGGTCCACGTCCGGCTCGGGGCCCTCGGTGCGGGCCCAGCCCTGCTCGACGGTCCGGGCTGCGGCGACCGGCTCGCAGACCTCCACGAGAGTGAGACGGCGGGTCTCGCCGACCTGGAGGCCAAGCAGCCGCGCGGTCGCGACGTCGTAGGCGGGGCTGCTCCCCGTGAAGCCGGCCGCGGTCGTGCGGTGCTCGTCCTCGCCCCGGACCCAGAGGACCTCCTCGCCGACCGACCCGCCGCGGAGCTCCCAGCCGTCCTGCTGGGCGAGCAACCGCACCACCCGCCCGGCCTCGTCGACAGTGAGGTCGACGGTGTCGCCAGCTCCGGTCCCGAAGGCCCGGGTCCCGACGTAGCGCCACCCCACCGGCCCGGCGCCGCACGAGAACTGCTCGACGTCCTCCCCGACCCGGTAGCTCCCCTTCACGCGCGCCAGGTGGACAGGTAGTGCTCCTGCTCCGGGGTGAGTGCGTCGAGCTGCACGCCGAGGGCAGCCAGCTTGGTCCGGGCGACCTCGACGTCGATGCCCTCCGGCACGTCGTACACCCCGGGGGCCAGCGTCCGGGCCACGAGCCACTCGAGGGTCAGGGCCTGGACGGCGAAGGACACGTCCATCACTGCTGCCGGGTGCCCCTCGGCTGCGGCGAGGTTGGCGAGCCTGCCCTCGGCGATGAGCAGCAGTCGGCGGTCGTCGGCCATCAGGTGCTCGTCGACGTGCGGGCGGACCCGGCGGTGGACCTCGACGCTGAGCGTGGCAAGGGCGACGACGTCGACCTCGACGTCGAAGTGGCCCGCGTTGGCGAGGACCGCGCCGTCCTTCATGACCGCGAAGTGCTCCTCACGCAGCACACCCCGGTTGCCGGTGGCTGTGATGAACACATCGCCGTACGCCGCCGCCTGCTCCATCGGCACGACCCGATGACCGTCCAGCACGGCCTCCAGCGCACGGGCCGGATCGACCTCGGTGACGACGACGTACGCACCCAAACCCCTTGCCCTGTCCGCGATCCCGTGCCCGCAGGGGCCATAGCCCGCGACCACGACCGTGGTCCCGGCGAGCAGCACACCGGTCGCGCGGAGCACCGCGTCGAGCGTGGACTGACCGGTGCCGTGCCGGTTGGCGACCAGTCGCTGCACGGCGGTGTCGTTGACCGCGACCATCGGGAGCTTGAGGGCTCCCTCGGCGGCCATCTGCCGCAGCCTCAGGACACCGGTGGTCGTCTCCTCGATGCCGGCCCGCACACCCTCGAGCAGCGTCGGGGTGGCGTGCAGCAGGTTGACGAGGTCGCAGCCGTCGTCGAGCAGGTACTGCGGTCCCGCCTCGAGCACCGCGCGCAGGTGGGCGCCGTACCCCTCGCGGTCGACGCCGTGCCGGGCGAAGACCCCCACCCCTTCGGCCGCCAGCGCAGCGGCAACGTCGTCCTGCGTCGACAGCGGGTTGCTCGCCGCCAGGTGCAATTGCGCGCCGGCTGCGGTCAGGGTGCGGGCCAGGGCTGCGGTCTCGGTGGTGACGTGCATGCAGGCCGCCACCGTGAGGCCGTGGAGCGGGCGCTCGAGGGCGAACCGCTCACGGAGCAGCCCGAGCACGGGCATCGCACGTTCGGCCCAGGCGATCCGGCGCACGCCCTGGTCGGCCAGGGCCGTGTCCGCGACGTCGTAGCGCTGCATGCGAGGCAGACTAGGCCGCGTGACCTCACTCGACGACGCCGCAGACGCCGACCTCACCGCCCTCGTCGAGAAGGGCAGCCCGTTCGCCCGCACCCTCGGTCCGCGCCTGGTGTCCCTCGGTGACGGCCAGGCGGTCATCGAGGTCGAGGCACCCGAGTCGCTGCACAACCACGTCGGCGGACCGCACGCAGCGACGCTGTTCGGCTTCGCCGAGACCGCCGCAGCTGGTGTGGTCGTGTCGGTGTTCGAGGACCTGGTGCGGGAGGGTGCGATCCCGCTCATCAAGTCCGCGGAGATCGTCTACACGGCAATCGCCCAGGGACCGGTCACCGCGACGGCGACGTTCACCGGCGACGAGGCGGGCGTGCGGGCGTCGATGGCCGAGCGGGGGGTCGCGGTGTTCCCCGTCGAGATCTCGGTGACCACGACCGACGGCACCGAGACCGCCCGGATGCACGCTCAGATGGCCCTCAAGCGCTTCTAGCTCAGGGGGTGCCACCGCGGTCGAGATCGGGCTCGAGGTACATCTGCCGGGCCAGCGGCTCGACCGCCCGCACCCGTGCCTCCGCCTCGTCGATGCCACGTGCGACCTCCGGCAGGGACAGTCCCGGTGGAAACGCGAGCTTGGCCGCGACGAGCAGCTCATCAGGACCGAGGTGCATCGTCTTGAGGTGGATGACGCGCTGCACCGAGGAGCCGTCCGCCAGCGCCGACCGGATCGCCTCGACCGACTCCTTGGACGCCGCCTCGCCGATGAGCAGACCCTTCATCTCGACCGCCAGCACGATGGCCACGAAGCCGAGCAGCAGACCGATGGACAGCGTGCCGATGCCGTCCCACACCGGGTCGTCGACGACGAGGGTTAAGGTCACACCGAGCAGGGCGAGGACGAGCCCGATGAGAGCGGCGAAGTCCTCCAGCAGGACGACCGGGAGCTCAGGGGACTTGGAGTGCCGGATGTACTTCGCCCAGGAGATCGATCCCTTGAGGGGCAAGGCCTCTGAGACCGCGGTCCTGAAGGAGAAGGACTCCGCGAGGATCGCGAACAGCAAGATCCCGATGGCCACCTCAGGAGTCTCGAGGTGGTGCGGGTGGCGGACCTTGTCGACGCCCTCGTAGAGCGCGAACAACGAGCCGAGGCTGAAGAGCACGAGGGCGACCACGAACGAGTAAAAGTAGCGCTCCCGGCCGTAGCCGAAGGGGTGCCTGTCGTCGGCGTCTCGCGCCGCGCGGCGACCACCGACCAGCAACAGCACTTGGTTGCCGGAGTCGGCGAACGAGTGCACAGCCTCGGCAAGCATCGACGACGACCCCGTGACGAAGAACCCGACCACCTTCGCCGCCGCGATGGCGAGGTTGGCCCCCAGCGCCGCGACGATGGCCTTCCCGCCCCCACCGTGGCTCAACGGGAGATCTCCTGCTTCAGCTCGGTGATGACATCGACGGGCGTCGGGTCGAGGCCCAGCGCCACGGCCAGGTAGGTCGAGGCCCAGTCCCCCACCGTCACCAGCGAGGCGACCCGCTGGAACGCCGACGAGCCCTCGGCCACGAGCTCGTTCACCGTGATGCCCCGGGCGCGGGCCAGGTCGCGGACGACCATCGCCCGACGCGCCACCTGCGGCTGCTCCTCGCTGTCGCGGAGCAGCACCAGGCTCAGCCGGGTCCGCTCCGCCTCGTCCTCGTCCGCCCGGTCGCGGAACAGGTCCTCGCCCGTCGACCGCGAGCTGCCACCGAACGGCCCGTCGAAGGCGACGACCTGGTTGTGGCCGGCCTCTGGGAGGACACCCCAGGTGGCGGGCGTCTTGGCGTTCTCGTTGAGCTGGCAGGCGAGGCGGTAGGCCCCGACCCCGGACAGCGGCGAGCTGCCCCACACGGCTGGCAGCGTGCCGACCAGCGACAGGGCGAGTGTCTTCGAGGGGTTGAGCACCGTCTCGGCGTCAGGCCGGTTCCGGACGGCGAGCTGCTCGAGCAGGAACGCGGTCGCCTCGACCTCCTCGCGGCTGCAGGACAGCAGGCCGAGGGCGTCGCCGGCGATGAGCAACGGGGTGGACAGCGAGAAGACCGACGCGCGCGGCTGACGCCCCTGGTGCACCGGTACGAACACCGCGCGTCCGCGCGAGGCCAGGGCCTCCAACGGTGAGCCGGAGGCGCCCACCACCACGAGCCGGCAGCCACGCCGGACCGCCTCCTCCAGCCCGGAGAGAGTCTCCTCGGTCGTCCCGGAGCAGGAGACCGCCATAACGAGGTCCGCGGCACCGACCCAGGTCGGGAGCCCGTGTCCGCGATGGCTGAACAACGGCACCGGGCACGTCGGTCCCGCGACAGCGGCCAGCAGGTCGCCGGCGATGCCGGAACCCCCCATGCCCAGCACGACCACCGAGCGGGGACGGTCCTCGTCGGACAGCCGCGCGACATCGGCCTCGAGGCACAACGCAGCAGCCTCGCGCACCTGTGCGGCACTGGACGCGACCGCCCGGAGCATCCCGCCGGGATCGGCAGCCTCCAGATCGTCCGGGCTGTCGAGGAGATCCTCAGGGATCACGAGGGCTTGCGGGCCTCGTCGACCAGGAGCACCGGGATGTCGTCACGGACCGGGTAGGCGAGCCCACAGCCGGTGCACACCAGCTCGCTGGCGGCGTCATCGGCCTTCAGCGCGGCCTTGCAGTCAGGGCAGGCGAGGATCTCGAGGAGCGCAGCGTCAAGCTTCATGCCGTCACCCTAGCGACCCACGGATCAGGGCCAGGACCTCATCGCGGACACCAACCATGGTGGCCTCGTCCTTGGCCTCGACGTTGAGGCGCAGCAGCGGCTCGGTGTTGGAGGCCCGAACGTTGAACCAGGCGCCACCCCCGAGGTCGACGGTCAGTCCGTCCAGCTCGTCCTGCGGCTTGTCGGCGTACCTCTGCTTGATCTGGGCGAGCGCGGCGGCCTGGTCGGTGACGGTGGAGTTGATCTCGCCCGAGGCGACGTACCGCTCGTACGACGACAGCAGGCTGGACAGCGGACCGTCCTGCTGTCCCAAGGCGCCGATGACGTGCAGGGCGGCGAGCATGCCGGAGTCGGCGTTCCAGAAGTCGCGGAAGTAGAAGTGGCCGGAGTGCTCACCGCCGAAGACGGCTCCGGTGCGGGCCATCTCGGCCTTGATGTAGCTGTGGCCGACCCGGGTGCGGACCGGCGTGCCGCCGAGCTCAGCGACGACCTCCGGCACCGATCGCGAGGTGATGAGGTTGTGGATGATCGTCGAGCCCGGCTCGCGGCGCAGCTCCCGAGCGGCGATGAGCGCGGTCAGTGTCGAGGGACTGACGATGTCACCCCGCTCGTCGACGACGAAGCAGCGGTCGGCGTCGCCGTCGAAGGCCAGCCCGAGGTCGGCACCGCCGGCGCGCACCGCGGCCTGCAGGTCACGCAGGTTCTCCGGGTCGATCGGGTTGGCCTCGTGGTTCGGGAAGGAGCCGTCGAGCTCGAAGTACAGCTCGGTCACGTCCAGCGGCAGCCCGGCAAAGGTGGTCGGCACGGTGTGGCCGCCCATGCCGTTGCCGGCGTCCACGACGACCTTCAGCGGGCGGATGCCCACGAGGTCTGGGACGAGCCCCTTCATGTAGGACGCGTAGTCCGTCAGTACGTCCTGCTGCGTCACGGTGCCGGTCTTGCCCGCCGCGGGGATGCCTTCCTCCAGAAAGCGTTCCGCGTCTTCGCGGATCTGGACGAGCCCGCTCTCCTGCCCCACCGGCCTCGCACCGGACAGGCAGAGCTTGATGCCGTTGTACTTCGCGGGGTTGTGCGAGGCCGTGAACATCGCTCCGGGCAGGTCCATCGACCCGGCGGCGTAGTACAGCAGGTCGGTCGACCCGAGCCCCGACTCGACGACGTCGACGCCCTGGCTGGTCACCCCTTCAGCGAACGCCGTGCCGAGTTCCACGCCCGAGGCTCGCATGTCGCGCGCGGTGACGATCTTGGGCGCGCCAGCGAACCGTGCGAACGCGGCTCCCAGCGCCCGCGCGATGTCCGCATCGAGCTCGTCGGGGACGAGACCACGGACGTCGTAGGCCTTGACGATGTTGGAGAGGTCAGTCACCCGACGAAGGCTAGACCGTGTCTAGGCGCGGACCTTCTGTGCCTTGCGCAGGACGTCGCTCACGTCAAGGCCGGTGCCCGCCTCTGTCCAGGTCTTGTGCTCGCAGGTGTGGCAGGAGGCGAAGTCCACGACGGAGCCGTCGGTCAGCGTCATCGTGATGCGCGTGACGCGCGTCCCGGCGCACTGAGCGCAGACGGCGAGCTGGCTGACGGGCGTGGTGACGAGGGACATCTGCACTCCAGGGAAGCGGGCGGTCATCTGTTCACCCTTTCGGACCAACGCGGCAATCCCTTGAGCAACCGGCGTGTCTGTCGCATATAGCTACAAAACGGACACTAGCTGGGTGTGGGGAGCGCGCGGAGGTGGCCCCGCCGGCCGCTCGTCTCCTGCAGGCCTGGTCGTTCGCCGGCCGGGCGGGCGGCTTCCCGCACGGCGTCGGCCAGGGCCTCGAGGTCGTCGCTGCTGCGGACCCCTGTCTGCTGAGGGTCGGGGTCGTGCCGCACGACCTCCCACCCACGCGGGGCGGTGAGGCGGGAGGCGTGGGCGTCGCACAGGTCGTAGGTGTGCGGCTCGGCGTAGGTGGCGAGGGGGCCCACGACCGCGGTGGAGTCGGCGTAGACGTAGGTGAGCGTGGCCACGGCGGGCAGGGCGCACGCGGTGCGGGAGCACCGCCGGACAGGACTCACGCGGCAGTACGCTAGTCCCCCGATGGCCCCCGCGACCACCAGGTCCGGCCGTGTCGCGGTCCCGCGACCGGCGAACCGCCGCTTTCCGGACTATCTGGCCGCCCAGGGGATCTGTGCCAGGCTTGGCGGGTGGGCGGGACTCGAAGGCGCGAACGGCACGGCCGTGGCCTGCGCGGGCGGTTGGTGGCCCCGTCAGTGCTGGTGGCCGGGACCGAGGTCCACGTCCCACTGGCGCGGACCCGCTCGGAGCGCTTCGACGATCTCGTCCGGGACGCGATCAGCGACCTCGAGCGGCGCTGGTCCGCCGAGCTCGAGGGCGTGGAGTTCGCCGTCGAGGACGTGCCGCCGCCCGGATCCGGCTGGGACGAGGGCGTGGTCGCCGATGAGACCGCTGGCGGGCCCGTGCCGCTCGGGCGGCTCCTGGCAGCCGATGTCACCTCCCCCGCCCGGGTGGTCGTCTACCGGCGACCGCTGGAGGCGCGCGCGAGCGACCGTGGTGACCTCAGTGACCTCGTGCACGAGGTGGTGGTCGACCAGGTCGCCCAGCTCCTCGGGCTCGATCCTGACGTGATCGACCCGCCGGGCTAGTTCCCGAGCTGGGGGTCCTGGACCACGAGCGGGCGGCTGACGCGCTGCGCCGGCCCTTGCAGGTCGAGGAGAGTGGTGAGCGGCCCGCGCAGCCCGTGCTCACGCAGGTAGCGGCCGGCGTAGACCGGGCCCGAACCAGGCTGGGGACGCACCTCGAGCGCCAACTGGACCGTCGCGCCCGGTGGGTAGAACGTCGACAGCCTCAGCATCACCGTGCGTCCGGCCGGCACGGTCAGGAGCTTCGGAGCGGGCAGCGCCCCTCCTGTCCCCAGCACCCGGATCGGGGTCACCACGACCTTGGCGGCGGTGTCCGGCGCGGTGAGGATCAAGGTGCTCTCGGTCGGGGGGTTGATGACGAGGTCCGTCATGAGGGCCGGACCGGACAGGGGAAGGCTGCCGCCGCTGTAGGCGTACTCCTGCACGAGCCCGATCTGCCTGTCGCTGACGAAGGCTCCCGCCAGGACTGGGGCGCCGGTGCTGACGACGCGCACCCCGAGAGCCGAGCGGAGCGCCAGCGGGTCGACCCGGATCGCGACACTGGAACCAGCCGGCACCGGGATCCGGTCGAGCCCGACCGGCACGAACTGGCTGTCCGAAGCGGTGACCTGGATCGAGACGTCGGTGTCGTCCCCTCCGGGGTTGGAGACCAGAACCGACCTCTGGCCGTTCCCGACCATCGGGATGCCAGGGACCACAACGCTGGTCGACGGCGGCACCGACTGCGGGACCCAGTCGACCCCCTGTGGCACCGAGTTGGTGACTGTCGACTGCCGCAAGGCCGCAGCGACGCGACCACGGCGGCTGAGTACGTGGACGGCGAGGAGCGTCCGGTCCGGAGCGAGGGTGTCCATGTTGATGATCGCCCGGGTGTGGGGCTCGATCGTGAGCCCCTGACCGGCCCGGGGGTCGACAGGGCCCGTCTTGGAGAAGACCGCGACGTCGACGGTGGCGGGTGTGTCATCGACGTTGGCCAGCACGAGGATGGTGACGTCGTCCACAGAGGTCCCACCCCCCACGAACCACGCTTCGGTCCGGGGCGGGTCGCAACGCAGGCCGGCGAGGCCGCGGTCACGACCGTTCTCGCCACGGGTCACCTGCTCCGCCTCGAGGCCGGCCGAGAGCGGCCCGGTGGAATTCACCACGAGCGCATCGGAGTTGAGCTTCGTCCCGAGGCCCACCGAGACCTGTCCGGGCCCGTTGATGGGCAGCTTCTTGATCGCCGCAGGGGTCGAGTTCGCGAAGGCCTCGACCGAGCCGCCGGTGGCGGTACGCCCGGGCGGCAGGGGCGCAGCGCCGACGCTGGCCCGGCTGGTGAGCCCGTTGTTGTTCACCCGCAGGTCGGGGCAGACCGCGGTCGACCCGACCACCTCGACCGAGGCGGGGGCCGTGGGGGCGGCAGGCCGGCGGGACGTGTTCACGCCGACCGTGGTGACTCCGGCGAGCAGGGCAACGACGACGAGGGTGCCGACCGGCGGGAGGCTCAAGCGGCGGCGCGTCACAGCGCCCCCACCGCTGCGAGGCGGTCACCGGATGCCGTCACGTCATCGTCCTCCAGAGCGACGTCATCCTCCAGACCACGTCCGCGGCGGGCTCCGGGCGCGGACAGGACAAGGACGACCACGACCAGCACGCCCTCGACCCACAGAGCAGCCGTGCGGTGTCCACCGTCGTAGCGCACCCACAACTGACCACCCTGCCTCGGCAGGACGAAGGCCTGCGCCCACCCCCACGCCGTACGACGGACGAGCGGCTTGCCGTCGAGGGTGGCCCGCCAGTGGGGGTCGGTGGCGTCCGCCAGCACGAGCAGGCGTCCGGCCGATCCGGGTACGACGGTGGCTCGGGCCGACTGGCGTCCCGCCGCCAGCAGGGTCGGCGGCGCTGTGCGCAGCAGGTCCGCGCTCGGAGCGCGCTGGCCGACGAGCGCCAAGTCGGCGAGACCAGACGGGAGCACGGACAGGCGGGAGGAGGGTGCGACCACCTGCCACAGCACGACCGCTCCGGAGGTGCGGCGCACCAGGCCGGGCTGGGCGTCGAGCCCTGCGGCCAGGACGCCGGTACCCGGTCCCGAGAGCATGGCGACGTAGCGGACCGCGCGGGTCGACAGCGCCTCCGCCGCATCGCTGCCGCGGGGCGAGACCAGGTCCGCGACAACAGCATCAAGCGCGCGCCGCTGGCTGGTGGGGGTCGGCAGTGCCGCCTCACCGAGCTGAGACCCGTCAGAGTCCGCGAGCTCGTAGGCCACCCGCTGGTGGGCGGCGGGAGCCACCACGAGGACCCGCAGCCCAGGGCTCGTGGCCAGCTCTGCTTGCGCAAAGGCCGGCAGCAGGACCTGGTCGCCGCGTGCCAGGGGGGCATCGGCGCCCCGCACGACCCAGGCCAGGGCGGCGACCACGGGCAGGGCGGCGGCGGCCACGGCGAGCAGTCCGGACAGCACCTGGCGCCACCCGAAGCTGGCCCTCGCGAGTCGCGACCGCGCCCCGTCGGCCGCGATGAGGGCGGCGACGAGTATGGCGAGCCCCGAGATCTGCAGGGCCAGGCCCGGCCAGACCGGTTGTCCGTTCACCCGTACGTCGTTCAGCGCCACGGCGGCGACCAGGCTGAGGACAGCGACCCCCCAGCAGGCCAGGGCCAGCCGACGGAACCGCAGTCGGACGGTGCCGGCGAGGCCGACGGCCAGGAGCCCGGCAGTGACGTACACGGGCGGCAACCCCGGTCCACCCGGACCGAGCAGCAGCAGATGCCAGGCCGGCAGGTTCGCACTGACGACGGGGATCCCGGCGACGAACGCGCTGGGATCTCTGAGGGCCGCCAGGGACCACGGGAACAGCAGCGCGCCGGGGACCACGGTCACGATGACGGCCCCCAGGGCGCGCCGCCGCCCACCACGCAGGGCGAGGTTGACCAGCGCGCCGACAAGCAGGACAGCGGCAGCCAGCGGCCACAGCAGCGGGGCGAACGCGCAGGTCACACCGAGGGCCAGCCCCAGCGCCCAGGCGCGCCACCAGCCGGTGACCCGCGGGTCCCCGGTGAGCAGCCGGCCGCCGGCGAGGACGAGCAGCGGCAGCGCGATCTGCACAGCTGCGGTGTCGAGCCGGCCGGCGGCAATGCTGCCGGTGGCGACGGGCAGCAGCGCCCAGGTGACGGCAGCCCACAGGCGCAGGTAGAGGTGACGGACCAGGCGAGTTGCCGCGAGGTAGGCGGTCACGCCCGCCAGCGGCACGCTGGCCAGCAGCAGCACGTCGACAGCGAGCCAGGGCTTGCCGAGCAGCAAGGTCGACAGGGCCGCGAGCGCCGCAGTCCCGGGCGGTGCGGCGCTGCCGGTGCCCACCGTGAGGTCGTGCCAGGCCGCCAAGTAGGAGTTCCAGAGGTCTTCGGCGCCCTGCGGGGCCCGGAGCAACGTGCCCCCGGAGAGCAAGCCGCCCTGGAAGGGCAGCACGGCCCGCTCCGCCGTCAGGGATACCAGGGTCAAGCCGACGAACAGCAGGACGCCGGGTCGCCGCACCAACCGACCAAGCGTGCCGCTGCTGCGCAGGTCGAGCTCGTCGAGGTCGTCCGGCCCCTCGGATCCGGGGTCGCCCAGGGAGCCGAGCGGGTTCGCACCGGGGGCACCTCCACCGGACATCCAGTCGCCCAGCGCGCCGAGCCTGGCGCGGATCCGCACTGTCCGTGACGCGAACAGCGGGCGTAACTGGGCCGCCGGCACGCTGCGTAGCGCGGCCCGGTCACGGCGGGCGGCAAGCAGCCGACCCGGGCGCCCGAGCGTGCCAGCGAGCGCGCGCCACTCATCGCCCGCGGCCGCGACCTGCCGGGTCAGCAGCAGCGCGAGCGAGCGGAAGCCGGTGGCCAGCACGAGCCGCGGCAGCAGTCCGAGCAGGCGCAGCACCCCGACGTGCGCGAGCAGCACGTACAGCGCGTTCTTGCGGTCGGTGCCGGTGGCGCGTCCCGGAGCCGCGTCGGTCTCTCGGTGGCCCGTCGTCGCGGCCCGGGCGTGGCGGATCCGGGAGGTCGGCACGACCACGACGCGGTGCCCTGCGGCGTTGACCTTCCAGCCCAGGTCCAGGTCGTCGCGGAAGACCGGCAGCTGCGCGTCTAGTCCGCCCACCGCGTCCCAGACGTCCCGACGGACCAGGGCTCCAGCGGTACCGACCGCGAGCACGTCCCGGATGCTGTCGTGCTGTCCTTGGTCGTACTCGCGCCGTTCGAGCCCGGTCTCGCGGTGACCCGCGGCGTCGGTCGTGATGCCGACCTCGACGAGAACGCGCGGGTCGTTCCAGTCGCGGACCTTGGGTCCCAGCAGTCCCGCCGAGGGGCTGCTCTCGGCGTGCTCGAGAAGCCCCTGCAAGGTGGTGGGCTCGACAGCCATGTCGTCGTGCAGGAGCCAGACCCAGGTCGTGGTCGGGGCGCCGTCGAGCGCGGCGGCGACGGCTGCGCCGTACCCGGTGGAACGCGGGAGCTGCAGGACGTCGCCGTAGGCGGCGGCCATGAGGGCGACGCTGTCATCGGTGCTGCCGGTGTCGACGCAGATCACTCGGTCGGGGACGCGGGTGGACGCGGCCAGAGCGCGCAGAGCTTCGGGGAGCCAGGTCGCGCCGTCATGCGCCACGAGAACGGCCGTCACGTCGACGCGGACCTTCGTCACCACCTTCGGGGCGCGGGTGCGAGTGGCACGGCGAGACTGGTCAGCCGGGTCAGGGGCTGGCTGCTTGGTACGGGGTGGCATGCGGTGTCGACCGTGGCTCGGCGGGACGTGCGGCCGGCCGGTCGGGCGGCCACACGTCGTCGGGCGGTTGGGTCCAGCCTAGTCGCCGGGCCGCGGGCCGAGCGTCCGGATCAGCCCACCTTGCGCTTGAGACGACGGCGCTCGCGCTCGGAGAGGCCACCCCAGATCCCGAATCGCTCGTCCTGCAGGAGCGCGTACTCGAGGCACTCCTGCTTGACCTCGCAGCCGACGCAGATGCGCTTCGCCTCGCGGGTCGAGCCGCCCTTCTCGGGGAAGAACGCCTCGGGGTCGGTCTCCGCACAGAGCGCCTGGTCCTGCCAGGCAAGCAAACCATCGTCACCAGAAGAGGCTGTGGCCCCGGCACCCACTGCGGCAAGTCGGGTGAGCTCGGTCATCGTGTCTCCTGCGGTCTCTTGGCCGCTGCCTTTGCAGCAGCCGCTGTGCCGCGGGCGAGGACGGGACATTGTCCAGGCGCCGGGGGAACGACACGCATGGAATTACACGCGTGTCCTGCTTCCCCGTCAAGGCCACGGGTGATAAACGAGGTGGGCTCGGTGTCCGGTGTGCCCCGCCGCGCGCACGATGTCCGGTCCTGAGCGCGTTCCGGTACGACGAAACCGACGGCAACTGTGACCGTGCGGTGAGCCCGTGGGGCCTCAGGACCGGCGGCGGCGGAACAGCCGACGGGGCTCCTCGAGCTCGTTCGGGGGCGACGCTCTCCTCCCCGGAGCAGCCTCGACGGAGGCGGCAGCGAGCGCGGCCGAAGGACTCGGGACCTGGGGCATGGCGTCCACCTGGGCCCGCCGGGAGGGCGCCGTGGCCGGGGGCTCGTCTGGCCGGAACACCCGTGGAGTCGCTTTGACCGGAACCTTGACGGGCGCCTTGCCAGCGGACTTGGCCGGCGCCTTCGCAGGGGACGTGGCAGCGGGCTTGGCGGGGGGCTTGGCAGCGACTCGCTGGGGGTCGACTGGCTCAGCAGCGATGGGACCCGGTGCCGTCGCGGGGACCGGCTCGGCGGCGACAGTGGTCGCCGGCTTCGCCGGCGAGGACTGCGCGGGAACCCGCTTGACCGCCTTGGCAGCACGAGGTGCCTTGGTCGCGGTGGTAGCCGGCGGCGCCTTGGCCGGCTTGGCGGGCTTGGCGGGCTTGACCGCCTTGGCGGGCTTGGCCTTGGCGGGCTTGGCCTTGGCGGGCTTGGCTTTGGCGGGCTTGACGACGGCAGCGGGTGGGGCCGCTGGCTCGTCAGGAGCGGGCGGGCCGACCTTGCGAGTGGACTGGTCGCGTTGCACCGCGGTCTGGGCCACCACCTGCGCCACCGCCGCCGAGGCCGCACTCTCGGCGGATGCCAGCACGTGCGCGAGCTCGGCCCGCTGGCTGTCCGACTGCGCGACGGCACGCGTCAGGTCCTCGCGCTGCAAGGCGATCTGCTCGCAGACGTGGTCGGTGGCCGCTTCCAGCTTGGCCTTGGCGTCCTCAACGCCCCCGGCGGCGCGGGCTACCTCGGCGATGACGGCGTCGAGCTGGACGCGGACCTCGGCGCGGACCTCGCTGACGACCGCTTCGGCGCTGGTGCGGGCGGCCGCGGCGGCCTCGTCGACCCGGCTGGGCCAGTCGCCCTGGAGCGTCTCGATGCTGCGCCGCACCTCGTCCTGCGCGGTGACAAGGGCCGCCAGCCGCTCGCCTGTGTCCCGCGTAGCGGCCGTGCCACCGGTCGTGGCGGCGGAGACGTCGGCCAGCCGACCGGTCAGGGCACCGTGCTGGGCCTCGAGGCGATCGAGCAGGCCCTCATGGGTGGTGCGGGTGGTCTCGTTGACGCTTGCGCTGAGCTCCTCGAGGCCCGCGCGGACCGCCTCGCTCGAGGCACTGACCGAGATGGCGACCCGCTCACGGACCTGGTCGAGGGCCTCCCTCAGCTCGGCGCGGGCCTCGACCTCGCCGGCCGCGGCCGCCGCGCCCGACACCACGAGCTCCTCGAGGCGCGGGCGCAGAGTGGCAACCTCCGTCGCCAGGTCCTTCCGGGCGCTCTGAAGCACGGCTCCGACCTGCGTACGAACCGCGTCGACCCTGCCCTCCAGGCTGGCCTGCAGGGCGTCCATGCGCGCCGCGACGGCCGCGGAGTGCCCGGTCTGCTGGTCCCGGAGCTCGGTGACGGTGACCAGCAGTCGCTCTGCGACGTCGTCGAGCTCGGTCGTGATCTCCTCGCGCACCCCCTTCAGCGCCGCGGCGACCCGCCCGTCCAGGGCACTGGTCGCCTCGGTCTGCTCAGTGGCGGCGACCCGGACCGCATCGGCGAGCGCCGCGACCTGGCTGCGGGTTGACTCCTGCTCCGACGAGGCGTGCGTCAGCACGTCGAGCAGCTCGCGGCGCAGCTGCTCGTTGCGACTGCGGGTGGCGTCGGCGAGCGTCGTGGCGAGCTTGTCGAGGCGGCTCTCGGTGACGTCCCGCAGCCGGGCGACGATCCGCTCGACCTGCTCGCCGGCCATCGCATCGAGCCGCTGCTCGATGCCGCTGATGGCCCCGGCCATCTCGCGGAGCTGTTCACGTGTGGTGTGGACGCCGTCGCGGGCCACCGACTCGAGCCGTTCCGCAAGCGCGTCGAGGGTGTCCTCCAGCACCGCCATCCGGGACTCCAGCGAGGAGCGCGCCTCTGCCATGAGGCCCTGGGTCGCGGCGGCAGCATCGACCTGCCGCTCCAACGCTGCCGCGACGGTACGGCGGACCTCCGAAGACACGGCATCGACGCGCGCCCCCACGGACTCCCCGAGCTTGCCGGAGAGCTCGTCGAGCTTGGCACCGGTGCGCATCGGTACGAGCTCGAGGCCGTCCCGGACCTCGCCGGCAAGGGCGGGCAGGTCGGTCTTGACCTCATCGACCCGGCCACCCACGACCTCGACACGCTGGACGAGGTCGGCCATCCGCCGGGCCAGGGTGCCCGTCTCGGACCGGCTGGCGGCAACCGACCCGGTGATGCGTCCGGACAGGCCGTCGATGTCGGTGCGGACCGACCCGATCTCGCCCCTGAGGGCACCGAGCTCGGCGCGCAGACCTGCGATCTCGCCGCGCAGCGCGGGCAGCCCCGCGCCGTCACGTGCGGCGTCGACCGCCGGCTCGTCGTTGGCCAGCGCAGCGAGCTGCTCGATACGACGTGACAGGACGTTCGGCTCCACGGACGGCACCCCTCCTGGTGTGTGGGCGGAGCCTATCTGCGGACTGCCCGCTTTCAGGGGACCTCGGTCAGCTCGGCTGGACGAGAGGGAGCGCGCGGCGGACGACCTCGGCGCGCGCCGCGGCATGGCGCTCGCCGTCGACGACGCCGTACAACGTGGTGCGCTGACGCGGGGTGCGGTCAGCCGCGAGGACCATCGCCTCGAGCTCCTCGACGGACTTGCGCGAGCCATGAGTGGAGCCGGCCATCCGGCTGATGGTCTCCTCCATGAGGGTGCCGCCGAGGTCGTCGACGCCGCCGGCGAGCACCTCGTGGCACTGCTCGACGCCGAGCTTCACCCAGCTGCTCTGGATGTGGTCGATCTGGCCATGCAGGACGAGCCGGGCGACGGCGTGCACGGCGCGGTTGTCGCGGACGGTCGGGCCAGGACGGGCAAGACCGGCCAGGTACAGCGGCGCGTTGGTGTGCACGAACGGCAGCGGCACGAACTCGGTGAACCCGCCGGACTCCTGCTGCAGCTCCCGCAGGAGGACCAGGTGCGCGGCCCAGTGCCGTGGCTCGTCGACGTGGCCGTACATCATGGTGCTGGTCGTCGGCAGCCCGATGCTGTGAGCGGTCTGAACGACCTCGATCCACTGTGCAGTAGGCAGCTTGCCCTTGGTGAGGACCCAGCGGACATCGTCGTCGAGGATCTCCGCCGCCGTTCCCGGCAGCGAGTCGACGCCGGCCTCGCGGGCGGCCTCGAGGAACTCGCGGATCGGGACCTGCATCCGGGCCGCGCCGTTGACGACCTCCATCGGCGAGTAGGCGTGCAGGTGGATCTCCGGCGCTCCGCGCTTGATGGCCCGCGCCAGGTCCAGGTAGGCCGTGCCCGGCAGCTGCGGGTCGATCCCGCCCTGCATGCACACCTCGGTGGCGCCCACCTGCCAGGCCTCCGCGGCACGCTGCTCCACCTCCTCGAGCGACAGCGAGTAGGCGTCGGCGTCAGTGCGCCGCTGGGCGAAGGCGCAGAAACGACAGCCGGTGTAACAGACGTTGGTGAAGTTGATGTTGCGGTTGACGACGTAGGTCACCTCGTCGCCGACAGTGTCGCGGCGGACCTCATCGGCCCACCGGCACAGGGCCTCGAGGTCCTCGCCCTCGGCGGTCAGCAGCGACAGCGCGTCCTTGACGGTGAGCGCTCCTGGGGCCTTGCGCAGCGCTGCGGCCACATCGATGTCCATGCGGCGGGGGCTGGCGATGGCAGCGCGGACCGCGTCCCAGTCGCCGTACACGTCGTCGAAGTCCGAACGCCGGTCCGCAGTCCGGCCGGTCGTGTCGACGGTGGCGTGCAGGTCGGTGCGGCCCGTCGACTGCAGACCGCCGTCTGGCTCCTGCCACGGCAGGCCCTTGGGGATGACGTCGCTGGCGAGGCCCTCCGGGGACCGCAGCGCGTCGACATGGACCTGCAGCCGCGGGTCGAGCCAGGGCTCCTGCAGGTACGGCGGATGGGCGGTCAGCCGCTCCGTGAGGGTGAACCCGTTGTCGGCGGAGGCACGAGCCAGGTCCTCGACGTGCGGCCAGGGCCGTTCGGGGTTGACGTGGTCGGGTGTGAGCGGCGAGACGCCACCCCAGTCGTCGACGCCGGCTGACAGCAGCGCTGCCGTCTCGGCCAGGTCGACGAGGTTGGGCGGGGCCTGCACCCGCATCCGTGGGCCGAGGACGAGCCTGGTCACGGCGATGGCCGCGAGGAACTCATCGAGGGGGGTGTCGTCCGCGTGCCGCATCGCGGTGTCGGGCTTGGCGCGGAAGTTCTGGACGATCACCTCCTGCACGTGCCCGTGCCGCTTGTGGCTGGCCCGGATGGCGAAGACCGTCTCGGCGCGGTCCCGCAACGACTCACCGATCCCGACGAGAAGCCCTGTGGTGAAAGGGATCGCGTGCCGTCCGGCGTCCTCCAGGGTCTGCAGTCGGACCGCAGGGACCTTGTCGGGAGAGCCCTTGTGGGCTGGCACGTCGGCGGTCGTCTCGATCATCATGCCCATGCTCGGGGCCACCGGCTTGAGCCGCTGCAGCTCCGCCCAGCTCATGACCCCCGGGTTGAGGTGCGGCAGCAGACCGGTCTCCTCGAGCACCGCGACGGCGGCAGCCCGGACGTAGGACAGCGTGTCGTCGTAACCGGCCTCGTCGAGCCACTTGCGGGCCTGCGGCCAGCGCTCCTCGGGGCGGTCCCCCAGGGTGAACAGCGCCTCCTTGCAACCCAGCGCAGCGCCCTGGCGCGCGATGTCCAGTACCTGCTCCATCGACAGGTACGGCGACTCGAGCTTGGCGGGCGAGGTCGCGAACGTGCAGTAGTGGCAGCGGTCGCGGCACAGGCGAGTGAGGGGGATGAAGACCTTGCGGCTGTAGGTGACGGTGCCGGGGCGTCCCGCGTCTGCGAGCCCCTGGTCGCGGACCCTGGCCGCTGCCGCGCAGAGCGCGTCGAGATCGTCCCCGCGGGCGGCGAGCAGGATCGTCGCCTCGTCGACGTCGAGCGGCTTGCCATCACGAGCGCGTGCGAGAGCCCGTCGCATGCCCGGCACGGCGTCCATCCCCCGACCTTACGTGGAGGTCGCACCTGACAGACTCGGCGCATGCGCATCGTGGCCCTTGCGGGCGGTATCGGCGGGGCCCGCTTCCTCCGCGGCGTCCAGCACGCAGTCCCGGACGCGGAGCTCACCGTCGTCGTCAACACCGGCGACGACACGACCCTGTACGGACTGCGGATCTGCCCCGACCTCGACACCGTGATGTACACGCTCGGCGGCGGCATCGACGCCGAGCGTGGCTGGGGGCGCCAGGACGAGAGCTGGAAGGCCAAGGACGAGCTGGCGGCCTACGGCTCCCCCACGGCGTGGTTCGGCCTCGGCGACCGCGACCTCGCGACGCACCTGCGCCGCACCCAGCTGATGCTCGGCGGGGCGACCCTCACCGAGGTGACCGCCTCCCTGTGCGAGCGGTGGCAGCCCGGCGCTCGGCTGCTGCCGATGAGCGACACCCAAGCCGAGACCCATGTGACCGTCACCGACCCCGAGACCGGACAACGCCGGGCCATGCACTTCCAGGAGTGGTGGATCAGGCACCGCGCCTCGCTGCCGGCAGAATCGATCACCCTCGTCACGCACAACGAGCTGCTCCCGGCGCCGGGTGTCCTCGAGGCGATCCACGACGCCGACGTCGTGCTGCTCCCACCGTCCAACCCGGTGGTGAGCATCGGCCCGATCCTGCAGGTGGAGGGAGTACGAGATGCCCTCAGCTCCAAGACGGTCATCGGCCTGAGTCCGATCATCGGCGGTGCACCGGTGCGCGGGATGGCCGACGCGTGCCTGACCGCGATCGGGATCGAGACCTCCGCGGAGGCCGTCGGGCGGCACTACGGCAGCGACCTGCTCGACGGTTGGCTCGTGGACGTCGTCGACGCCGGCGTCAGCGTGCCCGGGGTCGACGTCCGCGCGGTACCGCTGTACATGACCGACGTGGTAACCACCGCAGCGATGGCGCGGTCGGCCCTGGACCTCGCAGGGGTCTGACCTGTGGCACTCGAGGTGCACCCCGTCGTCGGGCTTCCCGACGTCCGACCGGGGGATGATCTGGCAGCCTTGCTGGCCGCCGCTTTCCCTTACCAAGCAGGCGATGTCGTCGTCGTGACGAGCAAGGTCGTCAGCAAGGCCGAGGGCCGGCTGATCGCGGCCGGTGAGGACCGCGAGGCCACCCGCCTGCAGGCCGTTGCCGACGAGACGGCGCGTGTGGTCGCACAGCGCGGCACCACGACGATCGCCGAAACCCGGCACGGACTGGTGCTGGCCGCCGCCGGAGTGGACGCCAGCAACGTCCGCGGCGACGAGATCGCCCTGCTTCCCCTCGACCCCGATGCCTCAGCCGCTGGGCTGCGCGACCGTCTCCAGGAGCTGACCGGCGTCAGCCTCGCCGTCGTCGTGTCGGACACGATGGGGAGAGCCTGGCGCGTCGGGCAGACCGACCAGGCCATCGGCGTGGCCGGGCTCGCGCCGATCCGCGACAGTCGTGGGACGACCGACAGCCATGGCCACGTCCTCGAGGTCACAGAGATCGCCGTGGCCGACGAGCTGGCGAGCGCTGCCGAGCTGGTCAAGGGCAAGGCCGACGGCGTGGCCGCCGCCGTGGTCCGGGGGCTGACGTACAGCGACGACGGTCGCACCGCCGCGGCCCTCGTCCGTCCCGCCAGCCAGGACTGGTTCCGGCTCGGTACGGCCGACGCCCACCAGCAGACCCTGGCGCTGCGGCGCACGGTGCGGGCGTTCACCGACGAACCGGTCGCCCGCGACGCCGTCGTACGTGCGGTCACGGCTGCGCTGACCGCGCCCGCGCCGCACCACACGACCCCCTGGCGCTTCGTCCTGGTCGAAGAGCTGGCCGACGAGCTCCTGGAGGCGATGGCGGGGCAGTGGGCTGCAGACCTCCGAGCGGACGGCCTCTCCGAGGAGAGCGTGACGGCCCGCCTGCGGCGCGGGGAGGTGCTGAGGAACGCGCCGTACCTGGTGGTGCCGTGTCTGGTGCGGGACGGGGCGCACGACTACCCCGACGTGCGCCGCCGGCAGGCGGAGGAGCGGATGTTCGTGGTCGCCGGTGGCGCGGGCGTGGAGAACCTGCTCGTGCAGCTCGCCGCCGAGGGGCTGGGCAGCGCCTGGGTGAGCAGCGCGCTGTTCTGCCCGGAGGTGGTGCGGGACGTCCTGGGGCTGAACGCCGGTTGGGAGCCCCTCGGGGCGGTCGCGATCGGCTACCCAGCAGGCGAACCAGCGCCGCGAGCACGACGCGACCCGGACGACTACATCGTGCTGCGCTGAGGGGTCGGCGCCGACCAGCCGAGCTCGACGAGCCGCTTTCGCAAGGACATGGCTGCCAGTGACTTCTCGTCGGAGCGGCTGAGGACCTCGGCGTCGCCCCTCGCCGCGTCCAAGGCCGCGTCGGCGTCGAGGAACACTCGCATCGCGGCCAGCAGAGCCGGATCGTCGAAGATGACAGACGGCATGTGGCCATCTTGCCAAACCGGAGCAAAGGGCCCCGCCCGGGGAACCTTGGGGGCGCTTCCCGGGCGGGGCTTCCAGCATCATGCAACATGGCTGACAGCCATCTGAACAGGGGGCTGCTCACATGGCCCGGTGGTCCTGGATCGTCATTCTCGGACCGAACCGCGGCATGCTCGCCCCGCTCACCTCCAGCAGCCTCACGACCCTGCCCCGGTGGGGGCGCCACGGCTCGAGCAGCGCCACCATGTCCGCGTCACCGAGCGGCTTGCCGAGCAGTGCCCAGCCCACGAACTTCGACAGGTGGTAGTCGCCGACACTGAGCGCATCGGCGTCCCCGAACGCCCGCAGCGCGACCTCCGCGGCCGTCCACTCCCCGATCCCCGGGACCGTCCGCAGCCGCGCCAGGGCCGCGGCCGGTTCCAAACCAGTGGCCTCCTCGAGGCGACCCGCAACCCGCGCTGCCGCCAGCAGGTGGCGCGAGCGCTGGGGATCGACCCCGGCCCGATGCCACTCCCACGACGGGATGCGCCGCCACACCTCGGGAGCCGGCGGAACGCGCATGCCCTCGGGCACCGGACCCGGAGCGGCACCGCCGTACAGCAGGACGAGACGGCGGAAGCCGGCCTGAGCCTGCAGGCCCGTGACCTTCTGCTCGAGGATCGTCGGAGCAAGGGACTCGAAGACCCGGTTGGTACGCGGGATCCGCAGGCCCGGATGCCTGGCGTGCGTCTTGACCAGCAGCGGGTGCTGCGGCTCGAAGCCGTCCACGCAGTCGCGGGCGCCAAGGAGGTCGGGCAAGGTGTCGAGGACCCAGCTCGCGCCGCCTCCCCAGGCCTGGCAGGAGATCTCGTACGGGCCGCGCTGCGTCAGGCGGTAGCTGGCCGGGCCGTCAGGTGTCAGCGTCGTCCGCCACAACGAGCCGTCGGCCTGATGCTGGTGCGTGGGGTCGCGGCGACCGCGCGCCAGCGGAGCGAGAGTGCGTCGGACATCGACCGGTAGGGCCGGGCGCCAGACGGTCTCCACGAGAGGGAGGCTAGTTTCATCCTCGACGAGCAGGAGGCGAAGTGGACAAGGTCGTCGGTAGCGCTGCCGAGGCAGTAGCGGACGTTTCGGACGGCGCGTCCCTGGCCGTAGGCGGCTTCGGCCTGTGCGGCATCCCACAGGCACTCATCGAGGCTCTGCTCGAGGCGGGGGTCGGCGACCTGCGGACCGTCTCGAACAACTGCGGCGTCGAGGGGTGGGGCCTGGGCTCGCTGTTGCGGGCCAAGCGGATCAGTCGCACCACCGGCTCCTACGTCGGGGAGAACAAGGAGTTCGAGCGGCAGTTCCTGTCCGGTGAGCTCGAGGTCGAGCTGGTCCCGCAGGGCACACTGGCCGAGCGGCTGCGGGCCGGTGGCGCCGGCATCCCTGCCTTCTACACCCCCGGCGGGGTCGGCACGCAGGTCGCCCTCGGTGGGCTTCCCCTGCGCTACGACGGCTCCGGAGGCGTCGCCCTGGCCTCCGAGCCCAAGGAGGTCCGCACCTTCGACGGCGTCGACTACGTGCTCGAGCGGGCCATCGTCACCGACTTCGCCCTGGTCCACGCCCGGTACGGCGACCGCCACGGCAACCTGGTCTATGAGAAGTCGGCGCAGAACTTCAACCCGCTCTGCGCGGCCGCCGGGCGGATCACGATCGCGGAGGTCGAGGAGCTCGTCGAACCCGGGGCGCTGGACCCTGCCCTCGTGCACACGCCTGGGATCTTCGTGCAGCACGTGGTGCACGTGCCTGTGGGCAGCCCTGGGGCGCAGAAGCGCATCGAGAGGAGAACGGTCCGTGCTTAGCCGCGAGGAGCTCGCTGCCCGGGTGGCGCTGGAGCTGCAGGACGGGCAGTACGTCAACCTCGGGATCGGGCTGCCGACGCTGGTGCCCAACTACGTGCCGGCCGGGGTGCATGTCGTGCTGCAGTCGGAGAACGGCGTGCTGGGTGTCGGGCCGTACCCGACCGAGGACGCCGTCGACCCCGACCTCATCAACGCCGGCAAGGAGACCGTCACCCTCAACGCGGGAGGCTCCTACTTCGACAGTGCCCTGTCGTTCGGGATGATCCGCGGCGGCCACATCGACGTCGCGATCCTCGGCGCCATGCAGGTCTCCGAGACCGGTGACCTCGCCAACTGGATGATCCCCGGCAAGATGGTCAAGGGGATGGGCGGTGCGATGGACCTCGTCCACGGTGCCAAGCGCTCGATCGTGATGATGGAGCACGCCGCGCGCGACGGCAGCCCGAAGATCGTTCGCGAGTGCTCCTTGCCCTACACCGGACGGGCCTGCATCCAGCGGGTCATCACCGACCTCGCGGTGCTGGACGTCGAGCCCTCGGGGCTGGTGCTGCGAGAGCTCGCCCCCGGCGTGACCGTCGACGAGGTCCGCGCCGTCACCGAGCCCGACTTCGCCGTCGCCCTGTAGAGCTCAGCCGGCGCGGTCGGGGCCGGCGCGCAGCGGGGTGAGGCGCAGCAGGCACCGCTGCTCGGCCTCCATCGCCCGGCGGTAGTCCTCCCAGTCGGGGTGCTCCCCAGCGATCGAGCGGTAGTACGCGACCAGGGGCTCCATGGCCTCCGGCAGCGACAGCACCTCGACGCTCCCCTCGACCTGCACGAAGCCTCCGTAGAACCCATCTGGGAAGGTGCAGACCCACGCGCGCGGATCACGCCGGACGTTGCGCGTCTTGTAAGCCGTCTCACGGCTGGACACGACGAGCCGCCCTTCGGCATCGACGGCGACCCCGACTGGCGACATCTGCGGGGTCCCGTCGTGGCGCATGGTGGCCAGGACTGCATGGTGGTTGCTGCGGACGTAGTCGCGTGCTTCGTCAAGGTCCATGCCGCGAGTATGACCCGCCTGAGCCAGGGCGACTTCCCTCCCTCAGCCCGGTTGACCGGCGGGTTCCCACGCGTGCGGAGGGGGGTGCGATCAGGGTGGCGGGAGGGAAGTGGGCCGCCGGGTGGGCGACAGGACGGCGAGCTAGCTCTCGGTGGCCAGCCGGGCACCGAAGGCGATGAGCACGGCACCTGTCGCGCGGTCCAGGCGGCGACGGACGATCGGATGGTTCATCCACCCCGTGACCCGCCCCGCGAGCAGGAGCAGCATCGCGAAGTAGATCGCCGTCTCCACGACGAAGATCCCGCCGAAGATCAGGGAGGTCGCGCCCACCGGCCGGCCGGCGGGGACGAAGCCGGGCAGGAACGTCACGAAGAAGACCCCGACCTTCGGGTTCAGCAGGTCGGTGGCGAGGCCCGCCCCATAGCCACGTCCCAGCAGGCCACGTCCCAGCGGGCCACGTCCCAGCAGGCCACGTCGCACCGGCAGCTCGGCAGAGGCCTGAGGAACGACCGAGCGCGACCGCCAGGACTGGATCCCCAGCCACACCAGGTAGACCGCTCCCACCACCCGCAGCACGAGGTAGGCATCGTGCGAGGCGCGCAGCAGGGCCGACAGCCCGAGAGCGGCCGCCAGCACCCACACCGTCAGGCCGGTCAGGACACCGGACACGGTGAGCAACGCCGTACGGCGTCCTCCTCGGACGAGGTTGCGGACCACGACGAGGGTGTCCGGTCCTGGGAGCAGCACGATGAGGGCAGCCGCCAGCGAGAAGGTCAGCAGAGCGGTCGTCATGCAGCCCATCCTGACGGATCAGGCAAGCTCGGGGTACTCCGCGGCCACGCGAGCGTGGAGCTCCTTGACCCGCTGGGCCTGGTCGGCCGGCATGACGAGGGTCGCGTCCGGGGTGTGGACCACCACCAGGCCCTCGCAGCCCAGCAGGGTCACCAGGTGCGACGGGTCGGACGACGCGACGACGCAGTCGTGCGAGTCGAGCATCAACAACGATCGTGCCCCGACCGCGTTGTCCTCCGACGTCCGGGAGAGGGCGTCGCCGTACTGCGGCCAGGACCCGACATCGAGCCAGCGGGCCGAGAGGGGAAGTGCAGCGACCGTGAAGTCGCCGGAGGTCGACGCGGGCTCCATCACGCCGTAGTCGACCGACACCCTCGCGATCCCGTCCCACGCCGCGATGTCACCGTCGACCACCCGCTTCACCAGGGCGTAGGTCTCGGGTGCGAAGGCCTCGACGGCCCGCAGGAAGGTCGCGGCCTGCCAGACGAACATGCCGGAGTTCCACAGCGCGCCCTGCGCCACCAGCTGCGCAGCCCGGGCCTTCTGCGGCTTCTCCGCGAAGCGCGCCACCACGAGAGCATCACCGGCCAACGGCGCCCCGAGCTCGAGGTAGCCGAAGCCCGTCGCCGGGTGGTCCGGGACCACGCCGAAGGTGACGAGGGCGTCGTCACGCGTCTCGGCGACCGCGAACCCCCGCTCGAGCGTCGCGACGAAGGCGCCGAGCGGTTCGATGAGGTGGTCCGAGGTGAGCACCGCGACGACGGCCGTCGGGTCGGTGGCCGCGATGGTCGCCATCCCGAGGGCCAGCGCCGGCAGGGTGTCGCGGCCGGATGGCTCGATGATCAGGCGCTCCGGGACCAGGCCGGACACCGAGGTGACCGCCTTACGCAGCTGCTCGCCGGTCCCGAGCCACACCTCGGGCGCGACCGCCGCCGCCCGCTCGACAGCGATGTCCAGCAGCGACCGGCCGTCGAAGAGCGGCACGAGCTGCTTGGGAACGCTCGCGGTGGAGTACGGCCAAAGCCGGGTGCCGGAACCGCCGGCAAGGATGAGCGCATGCCTCACGAGGGCTCCTTCAGCAGGTCGGCCTTCAACAGTTCGGCCTTCAACAGGTCGGCAGAGCGGGTGGGCGCGGCGCCCTCGCCGACGGAGCGGACGCGCGAGGCGACCAGGTAGCGCAGGAACAGCCCGGCCCCCAGCAGCCCCCGCAGCGGGGCCCAACGCGGGCCGCGGTAGTGCTCGGACAGGTAGGTGTAGAGCGCCTTGTGGTGCTCGCGCAGCATCGCGGCGGACGCGCCGGACGTGGCGTGACCGCCGACGTGCGTGATGACCGCCGACGGCACGTAGACGTTCTGCCAGCCGGCCTCGGCGAGACGACGGCCGAGGTCCATGTCCTCGCAGTACATGAAGTACCTGGGGTCGAAGCCCGCGACCTGCTCCCATGCCTCGCGGCGCAGCAGCATCAACGAGCCCGACAACCACCCGGTGGGGCCCTCCGCCGGAGTACCGACCTCGGCGCGGTACGACCGGGTCCACGGGTTCGCGGGCCACCACCAGCCGAACACCGCGTGCCCGAGACCGCGACCGAGCGACGGGAAGGCCCGCGCCGACGGGTAGAGCTTGTCGTCCGTCGTCCGGATCGCCGGTCCGAGGCAACCTGCCGACGGCCACCGTGCGGCCGCCGCGAGGAGCTCGTCGAGCGCGCCGTCGGTCCATTGCACGTCCGGGTTGGCGACGACCAGCCAGTCCCCCTCGAACCCGGATGCCCCCAGGTTCGCCGCCTTGCCGTACCCCAGGTTGCCGCCCGTCTCGAGCAGTCGCACACCGGCCGGCACCGCCGGCGTCCCCGACGGCGACGCGTTGTCAGCGACCACGACCTCGTACGGCGACGCCGTCGCGCGCGCCAGGGACGTCAGGAAGGCGGGAAGCACTTCCGCGGAGTTCCAGGTGACGACCACCACCCGGAGGGGGGCGGACATCAGCCCGAGAGCGCGCGGGCGTAGCTCGCGAGGTGCGCCTCGGCACTCGCCGCCCAGGTGAACTCCAGCGAGCGCTGGTGACCGGCCTCCCCGAGCTCGGCGCGCCGGGCCGGGTCGTTGAACAGCGCCGTGAGCGCGGCCGCGATGGAGTCCGGGTCAGGCTCGGTGTAGGCCACCGCGTCGCCGCCGACCTCTGGCAGCGACAGCCGCTGGGTGGTCAGGACGGGAGCACCGCATGCCATCGCCTCGAGCACGGGCAGGCCGAAGCCCTCACCGTGGGACGGGTAGGCGACCACAGTCGCGCCACCGAGGAAGCCGGGCAGGTCGGTGAAGCGGAGGTACCCGGGCCGCAGCACCCGCAGGTGCGACGGCACCTCGCTGATGGCCTGGTCGATGGTGTCGTCCCAACCCGAGCCGCCGGCGAGCACGAGCGCCGGGGCGTCCTCACGACCGTCGAACGCCTGCACCCAGCCGCGGATGAGGCCGGGGACGTTCTTGCGGGGCTCGAGGGTGCCGAGGAAGGCGATGTAGGGCTGACCCGCCAGCCCGAGCCGGGCCTGCACGCGCTGCTTCTCGTCCTCGGAAGGCACGTGGAAGGTCTGCTGGTCGACGCCGTGGTAGGCGACGTCGAGCAGCGTCGCGTCAGCCTCGAGGATCCGGATGAGCTCGTCGCGGGTGGCCTTCGAGGGCACGATGCAGCGCGTGGCCCGGCGCAGCGCGGTGCGGGTCGCGGACCGGAAGAAGGTCCCCTTCACCGAGCTGTGCATCGCGGGCTCGGTGAAGAAGGTCGCGTCGTGGATGGTCACGACCACCGGCCGGCCGGCGCGGAGCGGCATCGTGTAGTGCGGGGAGTGCACGACGTCAGCGCCCACCTGCTGGGCGACCAACGGCAGACCGGTCTGCTCCCAGGCGAGTCGGGCAGGACGGTGCGCGATCGCAGCCGGGCCGGCCACGACCTTGGCGTCGGGGGCCATCCGGCTGTACCGCTCGGCGTCGGACCGCTGGGACGTGATCGCGAGGTCGGCTCCGGCTACGGCGAGGGCCTGCACCAGGCCGTCGACATAGCGGCCGACACCCCCTCGGTCAGCTGGCACAGCGGTGGCGTCGACGAGGACGCGAGGTCCAGCGTCGGTCACGCGCGAATCTCCTCTTGTCAGGGGTCGGTCGTAGGCGAGCCTACGCCTGTCGGCTGTCACGTTCATGAAGGTCGGCATAGGCGCGCCACAGCCTTTCCGCCGCACCCAGCCAGGTGTACGACGACGCCCGCGCGGGCCCGGCCCGGCGCAGCCGCTCACGCAGCGCGGTGTCGGTCGTGACCTGCCGCAACCCCTCGACCAGCCCGCTGAGGGGGACCGAGAGCGCCGCCCCACCGGCCACCTCGACGAGCGCGGCGGCGTCGGAGGTGAGCACCGGCGTGCCGACCGCCATGGCCTCCAGCATCGGCAGCCCGAACCCCTCGCTCCGGGACGGCACGACCAGGGCGGTGGCCCGGTGCAGCAGCACGGCCAGGTCGGTGTCGGGGAGCCGGCCGAGGACCCGTACCTCGACCCCCGCTTCGGCCGCGAGCGCCTCCACCGAGACGTCGCCCCACCCTGGCTGACCCACACAGACCAAGGGGATACCGGGGACCTCGCGCAAAGCGGAGATCAGCTCCGCCAGGCCTTTGCGCGGTTCGAGCGTCGCCACCGTCAACAGGAAGCGCTCAGGCAGCGCCAGCCGGGTGGCCCGCTCCTCGGCGTCCGCAGGCAGGTCCAGGGCGGCGCTGACGCCGTGCCCGACGACCAGAACGTCCCGCAGGGGCAGATAGCGACCGAGCTCGTCGGCGACGGCGTGCGTGGGCACGACGAGCAGGTCGGCCGTGGCGGCAGCCCGCTCGATCATCGCGCGGTGCCAGCTCACGCCGCGAGCGGTGAGCGTCTCCGGGTGGGTGTACGGCACGGCGTCATGGACGGTCACCACCAACTTCGTCGGACGCCGCTTTGGTGGGTGGAGCGGCGTCAAGGCATGCACGACGTCCGTGGGGACCGTCGGACCGCGTCCTCGCTCCCAGGCAGCCACCAACGCGCGGCGCGGCAGGGGCAGGCGCGACACCTCGACGCCGGGCAGCTCCAGGGCGTCGCGGTGCCAGGCGGTCATCCCCAGCAGCGAGGCGCCCTGCGGGGCTGTGCGCGCGAGCGCCAGGGCGAGCTCGCGGCTGTAGCGGCCGGTCCCTCCCGGCACGGGCGCCAGGCACTGCTCGAGGAGGAGGCCGACGCGCACGTCCCGACGCTACCGGCGCAGGCTCACACGATCCGGTACGTGAGCACCGGCTTCACCCCGGCCAACCAGGACCAGCCCTCCCAGAGGACGCCGAAGGGCTCCCCCGCGGACCGTGGCGTGCGGCCGTTGCCGGCGAGGACGACCTTGAACCGGCCCACCTGGCCGGGCAGCACGCTGGTCGCACCGAGGTGTGTGACGTTGTCCGTCAGCGTGCCCGGCCGCGACGGGCTTAGCCAGCTCGAGGTGTACGACGGTGAGCCACCGCTGGTCAGGACGCCGGAGCGGACCGAGCCACCGAGAGGCCAGGCGACGTTGCCGGTGTTCTTCACCTCGAAGTAGGCCACGGCGGTGCCGTCCCGGGGGACGGAGACGGTCGGTCCCACCTTGGTCACGGAGCCGCTGAACACCGCCTTCGTCACGTTGACCTTGGTGCTGAGCTTCGGGCCGTAGAGGGCGTCCGGGCCCTTGGCCTGCAGCGTGAGCGGGTAGGCACCGACGTTCTTGCGATACGCCGAGAGCGGCACTCGCCACTCCCCCACCTCGCCGGGGTAGACCTTCGCCTGGCCCGGGCGGGAGAAGTTCGACGACAGCGCCGGCGGGGCCGTCGATGACGTCCACGCCGACGTCGACAGCGGCGTGGCTGAGGCACTGAGGGCCTCCTGCCCGACCGACCACGGGCTGCCGCCGACGTTGCGCAAGCGCACCTTCAGGACGGCCGTGCCGCTCGGACCGTTGGTGACGGCGACGGAAGCGGGCGGGGCGCTCTCGGTCGTGGCCAACCGGGAGATCGAGGGATCCACGCGGACCACCGACAGTGCCGTCAGCGAACCGTCGATCCAGTGCTTTCCCTCCCACAGCGGCTCGAAGGCCTCCGTGGTGACGCCTACCGGCCGCTGGTTGCCGTACAGCGTGACGTCGAAGGCGCCGCTCTGACCGGGCCCGACCGGGGCCGAGGCGCTGATTGCGGCCGGTCGGGACGGACTGAGCCACGACGCCCCCGCCGAGGCGCTGTTGCCGCCGCGCGGGGAGGAGGTCCCGACCCGGATCGGCGAACCCGACCCGACCGGCCAGGTGATGTTGCCGGTGTTCTTCACCGACAGCCGGACTGCGGTGCTGCCGGCGACGGGGACGACCACGGTGCGACCGTCCGCGAAGACCGCCCGCGGCTGGTCGGACGGCGTTCCCGCAGGCTGCGCCGCGATGCTCGTGGGCGCGGCCGCGGGGGTGCCCGTGAACAGCGGCGCGTTGATCGGCACCGTCCAGGAGACCGTGGCTCCGAAGAGCGGCCCTGTGCCGGAGCGCAGCCGGTAGGAACGCCCTTGCAGACCTGGGCTCACCCCATCAGCCGTGAGGTTGAAGCGGAAGCTGGCGGTCGCTCCCGGGGCGATCGTCCCAGCGGTCCCGGTGTAGGCGCCTGGCCTGGTGCTGTTGCCCACCAGCGGATCGGCCTGCCCCGGCGGGGAAGCGACGGCCAGGTGCAGGCCGCTCGTCGACCAGCTGCTGACGCCGGTGTTCTTCATCGTGACGGTGAGGGTGCCGGTGCTGACTCCCGGGGACTGCACGAGCGTCGGTGCTGCCGACTTGGTCACGACGGCGCCGTCGACCGAGGGGCGCACGTGCCACCAGGAGCTGCGCATCCCGTCGCTGCTGGCCGGCCAACTGTGCGCGTTGTAGATCCCCGCGCCCGTGGTCGTGACCGAGGTCGCGGCGCCCGAGGACGTGACGCCTTCAAGGACGACGGTCTGCACCCGGCCGCCCCAGTCGCCGTTGCCGTCACGGGCGGTGACGCTCATCCGCTTCAGCGTCCCGATCGAGGGATAGCGCGCCTGGATCTGCGCGGCGGTGAGGGTCGCGGTCCAGGAGTGGACGCTGCTGGCCACGACCCCGTCCCAGTCGTCGCGCTGAGCAACCAGGTACGGCACGCCGCCATCGGTCGACCAGCCGCCATTGCTGCTCGAGAACTCCGAGAAGATCGCGCTGCCCTGGTAGGTCCGGATGACACCGGCCGTCGCGCTGACGGCCTGGTCGGTGCTCGCGGCCTCCAGGGGGGTGCGCGCGCCGCTGCTGCTGTACAGAGCGGCGCCGCCGTACACCTGGCACATGGTGCTGTCGCAGATGTCGAAGAACTGGCTGCTGGGCGCGTGGGCGCGCTTGTAGGCGCTGTAGCTGCGGGCCGCGATCGCCTGCGCTTGAAGAGCGGCGGCGGCCCACGAGGACGACGACTCGCGAGGCACGACGCCCCGCAGGTAGCTCTCCATGGGCAGCACGTTGACGCTGGCCACCGAGGTGGCGCTCGTCCGCACTGAGCGGACCACCCCGCGGTACTCGCGACTGGTGCCGTCGGGGAAGGCCAGCCGCACGGTGGCTGGTCCGCCGAACTGGAGGGGTCCGCTGAAGACCGTCTTGCCGCCGACCGCGTACTGCTTCCACCCCCCCGAGTAGGACTGGACATGCAGCCCGGCGGCGTCGACGACCGAGCGCCAGCGAGTGGGGCCGGCCGGCAACGTGGCCTTCGCGCCACTCGCGAGGTCCGTCACGGTGAGCCCGGTGGCGGGGTAGACCTGGCTGTCCGCGCCGGTGTCGTTCTGGAGCAGGACCCGGATGGAGGAGTTGGGCAGCGACGCCTTCGCCGTACCCGGGTAGTAGAAGCCGGTGATCTGGTCGGCGGTCTTCCCGAGCGAGGCGGCCCCCTGTGCGCCCCACTGCGACATCCCGTGCCCGTGGCCCCAGCCGTGGCCCTCGATGGCGAAGCTGCCGGCGGCCGGGACGCCGTAGACCTCAGTTGTCGTCACTGCCTGCGCCGCGCCGGTCTGTCCCCCGACCACGATCACACCGACCAGCAGGCTCATCAGCGCCGTGCCGGCGAGGAAACGGAGGCAGGACGGGCGCACGGCGGTGGACTCCAGGGGTCGAGGGGCAGTACGTATCGCTTCGGCCGCTTCGCCGGATCCCTTGACCCCGCTGATACAGCCGCTGACCTGCAGGTTCGCACATAACGGGCGGGTCGCCCTACCCAGGACATCACCCAGTTGACGTACCCACCGGTGCCACCGGCTTCTGTCTGAGGGCCGCCCCGACAACCGCCCAGACGACGTCGCCAAGGGTCTGTATCCCTCGACTGAGCAGCGCGACGGCGAGAGCCGCGGGCCGGTCAGCGATACCAGCCAGCGCCAGCACCAGCACAGCCTCGCGGATGCCGGCCCCGGCAGGGGCGACCACGAACAGGAAGCCGGCGGTCCACGCGAGCGCGTACCCGCCGGTGGCGACGAGCACCACGTTGGCAGCCCGGTCGTGCGGCTGAGCCAGAACAAGCGGCAGCAGGTGCAGGCCGTAGAAGGCCCACATCAGCAGCGCCCAGCCGGTCGCCGCCGCCAGGTGCCGGGCGGACAGCGGCTGCTCCAAGGGAGGGCGGCGGGTCGCCTTGAGGGCGGTCGCAACCAGTCGGTTGAGGACCTGCGGCACCAGCGCAAGCAGCCCGACCGGCAGGGCGAGCAACACCCAGGCGTAGCGGCGCAGCACGTCGGGGCTGGCGATCGGCAGCAGGACCACGGCCACGAGCAGGCCGGTCACGGTCAGCACCCCGAGGAAGACGAGTCCGGCTGTGACGATGCGGCTCCGCGCCACACCGTGGTCGCGAGCCAGCTCGGCCTGGGCGGCGACGGCGAACACGTTCCCAGGCAGGTACTTGCCTAGCTGTCCCAGGAAGAACACGTGCAGGGCGAGCCTCGGCGACAGCTCCGTGCCGAGGCCGGCCAGCAGCGACCGCCAGCACAGGGCACTGGCCAGCAGGCCGGCGAACGTGGCGGCACAGGACGCGAGAACGGCGGGCACACCAGTGCGCACGAGCGACGTCCGCAGCGCTGAGCCTTCCGCGCGCAGCGCCAGCACGACCGCGACGACGGCCAGCAGCAGGAAGGCGCGTCGCAGCACGGTCCGGGACAGCAACCGACGGAACAGCACCCGGACGGCCACGCCGCGAGCCTAATGTGCCGGAGCTCCCGGTAGCCTGCCCTCCATGACTGCGCCCCTTCCGGCCGAGACATCCCCGGAGACCCCCGGGGTCGTCATCGGGAACCACACACAGAAGTACACGGCCAAGAACCCGGCCATCAAGTGGCTGACGGAGCGCTTCGTCGACCGCCTCGACGGCCTGGTGGGACAGATCGCCGCCGACGCGAGGCCCGCGACCAACCCGCTCGAGGTCGGCGCCGGTGAGGGCGTCATCTCCCTCAAGCTCAAGCAGCGCTTCGGCTCCGCGGTCGGCCTCGACCTGCCGGACGCCGGCCTGCGTGAGGAGTGGCGCAGCCGTCCCGGCCCGCACTACCTGCACGGCGACGCGGAGAACCTGCCCTTCCGAGACGACCAGTTCGACCTGCTCGTCTGCGTCGAGGTGCTCGAGCACCTGAGCGACCCGCGGGCGGGGCTGCGCGAGCTCGCCCGCGTTACCAGCCGCCACCTGCTGCTGAGTGTCCCGCGGGAGCCGCTCTTCCGCGGCTCCAACCTCGTCACCGGCCGTTACGTGAAGGACCTGGGCAACACCCCCGGCCATCTCAACCACTGGACGAAGTCCGGCTTCGGCCGGTTCGTCAGCGAGGTCGCTGATGTCCGCGCGATCGCGTCGCCGTACCCCTGGACGATCGTCTGGGCGACGGTCCGCTAGCTGGCCTTGCGACGCCGAGTCGGCGTCGCGGCTTGTTGCTCCGGGACCTCGACCGGCGCCACGTCGGCGGGGTTGATCAAGCCGAAGCGCATCTTCTTGGTGTGTTCCAGGGTGTCCTCGATGAGCGACCTGTTGGTGCGCAGAAGGTCGCCGACGATCCCGATGATGACGCTCAGGAAGCTCATGACCAGCAGCACCGCGCCCACGAGCAGGGACTGCAAGTGGCTGCCGACGTTGTCGCCGAGCTGCAGCACGGCATACCGCACGAAGGGCACCAGGCCGAGAACGCCGAACAGCACCGCGAAGGCGCTGAAGATGACGTACGGCTTGTACATGATGTACGCACGGATGATCGCACCTGCCGACTTGAGCACGTGCTGGTAGGTGCTCTTGAACAGCCGCGACTCGCGGGTCTTGGGGTTGGTGCGGATCGGCACGCTGGTGATGGCGAGCTTCTTGTTGCCCGCCTGGATGATCGTCTCCATGCAGTAGCTGAAGCGCGTGATCGTGTTGAGCAGCATCAGGCTGTCGCGGGAGTAGGCGCGGAAACCGCTCGCCGCGTCCGGCAGGTCAGTGCCCGCAGCCTTGTTGACGATCTTGCTGCCGAATTTCTGCAGCATGACCTTCGGGCCGGAGAAGTGCTCGACCAGGTGCACCTGGCGGTCCGCGATCACGATGTCCGCGGTGCCCGCGAGGATGGGCTGCACCAGGTCGGCGATCCGGTCCTGCGGGTACTGGTTGTCGCCGTCGGTGTTGACCACGATGTCGGCGCCGAGCTCCAGCGCCCGCTGTACGCCGTCGTGGAAGGACCGGCCCAGGCCTCGGTTGCGGGCGTGCCGCACGAAGTGCCTGACGCCGTGCGCCTCGGCTACTTCGACGGTCCGGTCGCTGGACCCGTCGTCGATGATCAGGACGATGATCTCGTCGATCCCGGGGATCTGCTTCGGGATCGTCTCGAGGACCGCCGGGAGCGTGTCCTCCTCGTTCAGGCAGGGGACCTGGACCACAAGACGCACGGGTTCGACCTCGATCACTCGGAGAGGGCTGAAGTTTACCGGCGCAGACTCCGTTGCCGGTGTCGCCGACCCGCAGCGCCGCACACCTGTCGGCACAGGCCTTCGCGCCGCCTCACGATAGTGTTGCAGCGCGAGTCGTCCCTCCCGTCGCCACGGCGGTGAGGTGGGCGCGCACCAGACGATCAACCCCCCGGAAGGCTGGCACGTGAGCGCTGGACTGCCCGCCGCGGCATCGCCGCTGGTGGCTCGACAGCGCGCCGACGCCCAGCGCCGGGTCCGTTGGGAGTTGCTCGCCGAGCTGGTGCGCAAGGACCTCAAGGTCAAGTACCAGGGCAGCGTCCTCGGCTTCGCCTGGAGCCTGGCCAACCCCTTGCTGCTCATGGCGATCTACTACCTCGTCTTCGCAGTCGTGCTGCGCAACGGGATCCCGGGCTTCGCGATCTTCATCGTGGCCGGGCTGCTGCCCTGGACCGCCTTCTCCGGCGCGGTCATGACGGGTACGACCTCCGTCGTGGCCAACTCCGGCCTCGTGAAGAAGGTGCGGTTCCCGCTGCAGGTGCTGCCACTGTCAGCCGTGGGCTACGCGATGATGCACTTCGCCCTCCAGCTCGGCGCGGTGCTGGTGATCACCGCCGCGTTCCGGCACGTCTACAGCCCGGCGTTCCTGCTGATCCTTCCGGCGATCGCCTTGATGGTGCTGTTCGCCACCTCGCTGAGCTACATCGCGGCTGCCCTGAACGTCCGCTACCGCGACACCGCGCACGTGGTCGAGATCGCCTTGCTCGTCTGGTTCTGGCTCAACCCCGTGCTCTACCCCGCGTCGCTTGTCCAGCAGCGGCTGCACGGCTGGTACTGGGCGTACTTCCTCAACCCGATGGCGACCGTCGTGACGTCCTTCCAGCGCGCCATCTTCGTCAAGGACGCGTACACCAACAAGATCACCCACCTGCCCGGGCACGCCCTCGCCGACCCTGGCTACGTGTTCTACCTCCGCAACCTCGCGATGGGCTTCGCCATCTCGATCGTCTTGATGGTGCTCGCGCGCCGGCTGTTCCGCCGGATGCAGGTCGACTTCGCGGAAGAGCTGTGAGCGGGGCCGTCATCGTCGCCCGCGGGGTCTCCAAGCGGTTCGTCCACAGCAGCGGGCACGCGACCTCGCTCAAGGAGCGCCTCCTCGGCAACACGAAGGCGCCCAGCGGCGAGTTCTGGGCGCTCAAGGACATCGACCTGACGATCGGCCAGGGCGAGACCGTCGGCCTCATCGGGCCCAATGGCGCCGGCAAGTCCACGACGCTGAAGGTGCTCGCGGGGATCCTGCAACCGACCAGCGGCACCGTGGAGGTGATCGGCCGGGTCGCCAGCCTGCTCGAGCTCGGGGCCGGGTTCAACGGCGAGCTGAGCGGCCGCGAGAACATCTACCTGAACGCCGCGCTGCTCGGCCTCCGACGGCGTGAGGTCGACGACATGCTCGAGTCGATCATCGAGTTCTCCGAGCAGGGTGCGCGGATCGACGACCCGGTCAAGCACTACTCCAGCGGGGAGTACGTCAAGCTGGGCTTCTCGATCGCCGTCCACGTCGATCCCGACGTCCTCCTGGTCGACGAGGTGCTGGCGGTCGGGGACGAGGCATTCCAGCGCAAGTGCCTGGCGAAGATCGCCGAGTTCCAGCGAGCGGGCCGCACCATCCTGCTCGTCACCCACTCCCTGGGTCTGGTCGAGGAGCTGTGCACCCGGGCAGTAGTCGTCGCCGACGGGCAGATCCAGTTCGACGGCGACCCCGAGTTCGCGGTCGGGACGTTGCGCAAGATCCTCGGTACCGACCAGCCCGCCCCGGCACCGGACTACGCACCGAAGCAGGGCATCACGATCGTGGACGCCGTCGTCAGCGCCACCGTCGACGGGCCCGCGACCGAGGACGCAGAGCCCGGGCAGCCGCTGCACGTGCGGGTGGACGTCGACGTCGCGGAGGACGCCGACTACACCGGTGACGTCGTCGTTGTCGTCATGGGCGCCGGCAACTTCCCCATCTGGTCGATGCGCAGCTCCGAGGCAGCCCGGCTCGGCGACCGCCCGGGCCGATACCGCATCCGCTTCGTCGTCCCCAGCGTGCCGCAGGTGAACGGGTCGTTCCGCCTCGCGGTCGCCGTCTACGACGCCACCGCTGACGCGCCGGCGGCCTCCCGCACCTTCAACGAGATCTTCCGGGTGCACAGCGGCGAGCTGCCTGGGATCGTGGCCGTTCCGTTCGGGACCGAGCACACCGAGCTCCCCGCCATCCCTGCCTGACCCGGCTCAGGAGGCCGGCACCTGCTGCAGGTCGGCCTCGACCATGCGGCCCACGAGCTCGTCGAAGTCGACCGTCGGCTTCCAGCCGAGCCGGGTTCGGGCCCGGGTGGCGTCGCCGACCTGCAGCGCGGCGTCGGACGGGCGGACGAGGGCCTGGTCCACCCGCACCCGGGTCCCCCACTCCGCCACCCCGGCACGGGCGAAGGCCGCGGCGACGAAGTCACGGACGGAGTGGGCCTCACCCGTGGCCACGACGTAGTCGGCGGGCTCGCTGTGCCTCGCCGCCCGGACCATCGCGTCGACGTAGTCCGGCGCCCAACCCCAGTCGCGGCGGGCGTCGAGGTTGCCCAGCACGAGCTCGTGCTCGAGCCCCCGGGCGATCCGGGCGGCGGCCCGGGTGATCTTGCGGGTCACGAAGGTCGGGGGGCGGCGGGGTGACTCGTGGTTGTACAGGATCGCGCTCACGGCGTGGAGCCCGCGGCCGCGGTACACGCCGACCAGCTGGTGCGCGAACGCCTTCGAGGCGCCGTAAGGGCTGCTGGGTCGCACCGGCGTGCTCTCGTCCTGCGGGGCGACGTCGGCGTCCCCGAAGATCTCCGCGGAGGAGGCCTGCACGAAGCGCACCGGCCGGCCGGTGCGCTCCTGGCACTGCCAGACCTGCTCGAGAAGGCGCGCCGCTCCGAGAGCGGTGACGTCGGCCGTGAGAACTGGCTGCTCCCAGGAGAACGCCACGGAGCTGATGCCGGCCAGGTTGTAGACCTCGTCCGGCGCGGAGGCGGAGACGACGGCCGCCAGCGAGGCTTCATGGGTGAGGTCGCCCTGGTGCAGGACCACCGACGGGCAGCGCCGCAGCAGGTCCGGGACCCCGAGATCGCCATCGTGGACCAGACCGTGTACGGCGTAGTCCTCAGCCAGGAGGCGCTCGGCAAGGTAGCCGCCGTCCTGCCCGGTGATGCCGGTGATGAGAGCTGCGGGCATCTAGAGGCCGGCGAGCTTCTTCTGCTGCTCCACGTCGCTGTCGACCATCATGTTGACCAGCTCGGTGAAGCCCACGGTGGGCTTCCAGCCCAGCCGGCTCTCGGCCTTCGAGGCATCGCCGATGAGCAGGTCCACCTCGGCGGGTCGCATGAAACGCGGGTCCTGGTGTACGTACTTGCTCCAGTCCTCGATACCGACCCGCGAGAAGGCCGCGTCGAGCAGCTCGCCGATGCTGTGCGTCTCCCCGGTCGAGATGACGTAGTCGGCGGCCTCCTCCTGCTGCAGCATCCGCCACATTGCGTCGACGTAGTCCCCGGCGAACCCCCAGTCGCGCTTGGCGTCGAGGTTGCCCATGATGATGCTGCCCTGCAGGCCCAAGGAGATGCGCGCCACGGCTTGGCTGACCTTGCGGGTGACGAACTCCGGCCCCCGGCGCGGCGACTCGTGGTTGAACAGGATGCCGCTGGAGGCATGCATGCCGTAGGACTCGCGGTAGTTGATCGTCATGTAGTGGCCGAAGACCTTGGCCACACCGTACGGCGAGCGAGGCCACAGCAGGGTCTCCTCGCTCTGCGGCACCTGCTGCACCTTGCCGAACATCTCCGAGCTGGACGCCTGGTAGAAGCGGACGGAGCCCGGGTCGCTGCCGGCGAACAGCCGCGTCGCCTCGAGGATGTTCAGCACGCCCTTGGCCGTCACCTCCGTGGTGACGTGGGCGTTCTCCCACGAGTAGGCCACGAACGAGATCGCACCGAGGTTGTAGACCTCGCGTGGGGTAGCCGCGTCGAGCGCCCGCATCAGGCTGGACAGGTCCGTGAGGTCCCCGGTCAGCAGCTTGACGTCAGGCAGGGTCTCGCGCACGAGCTCGAACTTCGGGTTGTTCTGGCCGCGGACCAGGCCGTAGACGTCGTAGCCCTTGGCGAGCAGGAGCTCGGCAAGGTAGAGCCCGTCCTGGCCGGTGATGCCGGTGATGAGTGCGCTCGTCATAGTCCCTGCTCGTCGCGTCGTCTTCGCGTGCGAACGCTACCCGCTACCGAGTCACCGCCGGCGGGGGCACACCCACTCACCTCAGCCCCCGCTAGCCTAGGCACGTGATCCGAACGCCCAGCCCTGTTGCCGAGCGCGCCTGATGAGGGCTGGGGTCTACAACCGGTACCTCGACACCTTGGGTGGTGGCGAGCGCTACACCGGCATGCTGGCAGCCGTGCTGGCCCAGCACGTCGAGCAGCTCGACCAGGTCGACCTCATCGGTCACGGGGAGGTCGACCTCGGGACGCTCCAGGAGCACCTCGGGATCGCCATGTCCGGCGTCAACCTGGTGCTCGTCCCGGACCTCGGCGAGCAGGCGATCTCCGACCTGTCCGCGGACTACGACGTGTTCGTCAACGCGTCCTACATGAGCCGGATCGTGTCTCAGGCACCTCGCGGCAGCTACGTCGTCTACTTCCCGACACCGTGGGACCACGACTTGACGCGACTGCAGAAGCGGATCGCGCGCACCCTCGGGCCGGCAGTGCGGGCCACCGGCACCCCGTACGAGTACCAGCACGGCTGGTTCCCGCCCGAGGGCGGGCGACGGCGCAGCTACTCCTGGACGTCGGAGGCAGCCGAGTTGCTGCTCAGCCCCGGTCCGGCCCGCGAGCTGCGGCTCGAGGTCGGCCGTCCCGGCGCACCCGAGGACTGCCTGCTGCAGGTCGAGGTGGAGGGGGAGGTTCTGACCACCGCGCCGGTCCGCCGTGAGGGCTTCTCCCGGGTGCGCGTCGCCCTCCCGCCGTCCGGTACCCGGCAGCGGATCCGGCTGCTGGCGCCGACCTTCGAGCCGACCGCCAACGACAACCGCCGGCTCGGTGTCGCTGTCGCGCGCGTCCAGTTCGGCGGCGGTCGCTTCCGGGTGCGCGAGCGGCTGGGCTACCGGCTGCCGTACCTGCGGCGCGAGACCGACCACGCCGACTTCCTCGACAGCTACCAGCAGATCGTGTCGATCAGCGCCTTCACCGAGGAATGGGTGACCCGGCTGTGGCACCGGCCCTCGGAGCTGTTGTTCCCTCCTGTGCACACGAAGGCGATCGCGCCGGCGCCGAAGAAGAACCAGATCCTGTCGATCGGCCGCTTCTTCGCGAGGGGTCGTGGTCACAACAAGAAGCAGCTCGAGATGGTGAAGACGTTCGTCGAGCTGCAACGCCGAGGTGAGCTCGCCGGTTGGGAGTACCACCTCGTCGGCGGCTGCTCCTCCGAGGACGAGCACTACCTCGAGAAGGTGCGCGCCGCGGCAGCGGGTTTCCCCGTCCACATCCACGCCAATGCCCCCCGCCCCGTCGTGGAGGAGCTGCTCGGCTCAGCCCGGCTGTTCTGGCACGCGACCGGTCTCGGCGAGGACATCGAGACTCGGCCGTGGGTCTTCGAACACTTCGGCATCACCACGGTCGAGGCGATGGCCGCCGGCTGCGTCCCGGTCGTCATCGACAAGGCCGGGCAGCCGGAGATCGTCCGGCACGGCACAGACGGCTACCTGTTCTCCACCCTCGAGCAGCTTCAGCAGCACACCCGCGAGCTCGCCGCGGACGACACCCTGCGGCTACAGCTGTCGGCCAACGCGGTCGAACGCGCGCACACCTTCTCCGAGCACGCCTTCGCCGACCGCGGTACCGAGCTCGCCCAGAAGCTGCTCAGCGCGGCGGTCACCCGGGCGTGATCTAGGGCTTCCGGCGGGCCCGCACCCGCCGCAGCGCGCGAGCGACCTGCGGCGCCTTCTCGTCGAGGGTGCGCACGAGCACGGGCCGAAGCGAGGCCCTCAGCTCCATACCGCGGTGCAGATCAGCGCGCAGGTGCGCTTTGTGCATCCGCAGCGTCTCCAGCTCCTGGGTGACCTGCTGCAGGACCGTCAGCGGGTAGTACTGGCCACCGTTGGCGGCTGCGGCGGACTCCCGTTCCTCCTCCTCACGGGTCCACCCCTCGAGCGCCGCGGTGTCGGCGAGCGCTGCCTTGTCGGGGCGGCCCCAGAAGAACGCGAACAGCGGGAAGTTCGCCGCGGTCCAGGCGGTGTCCGCGTCGAGCACCTGCTGCACGACGGCGTCCCGCTCGATCCCCGGGTTGTCGTGGATGCCGCGGTTGAACGTCAGCAGGAGATAGGCCAGCCCGCCGCCGATCGGGTTGAGCTCCTCGAGCCGGAAGTAGCGCTGGACGGTCTCCAGGATCTTCTCGGAGTGGATCGCCTCGGTGGGGTCGCCGTGCAGCATCGTCGGTAGGTGCGGGTAGCTCATCTGCGCACGGAAGGCCTCGGGCAGCGTCTCGTTGAGGGTCGTCGCGGCCTGCCACTGCTCGTAGCCGTACTGGTTGCGGTGCGGGCCGACGTAGTCCAGGGAGGCGAAGACGCCGTCCTCGGGCAGCACCTCGGCGACCTTGCGCAGCACCTTGTCGAGGTAGGCGATGTGATGCGCCGCCGCGAAGTTGATGACGAGGTCGTAACCGTCCTCCGGCAGGTCGGCGGTGTTGATGTCGCGCGCGTGGTAGCGGGCGTTGAGGCCGGCATCGGCGGCTTCCTTGCGGGCCTGCGCGAGCAGGTCCTCGGAGATGTCGGTGCCGACCGCCTCCTCGACGATGCCGGCCCGGAGCAGGTCGCGCTCCACCCAGCCGTTGCCGCAGTTGAGGAACAGCGCCTTCTTGAACGTCCGGCCGCCGGTCACCTCCTTGAGGTGGGCGTACCACACCGTCGCGTCCTTGCCGGTGGCCCGTCGCTCGATGTGGGTCGCCACCTGGGACAGCTCGTTCCAGTACCCGCCGCCGTAGTAGACCGAGGAGTCACCCGCGATCGTGAAGCTCTTGCTTTCCAACTCCGCGCCCATAGCGACGAACCTACCGTGACCCCTCAGCCCGGCGTGATCCTCCAGACCGTCACGTGCACCGCGAGGCTCACGGCGTGCGACGGCCGCTCGGTGTCGCTCTCCTGCCACATCGGAAGGTTCCTGGTCGTGGACATGACCCGGCGAGCCGAGGCCGGGTCGACGCCTGCGGGTAGCGCGTCACCGCCGCTCACGAGGAACAACGGCTGCGCCGGGTAGGTGCTCGCGTACTGCCTGAGCGCCGCTTGACGGCGCGTGGGGTCCAGTGCCAGCAGCACCGAGAGCTCGCCGTGCTCGAGCCAGACCGCCGTGGCCAGCAGGCTGGCGGGCCTGTTGCAGCAGGCAGTCGAGTCCCACACGTAGATGCCGTTGGGCTTGGGCGAGAGCGCGGAGATCTGAGCGCTGAGCTCGAAGCTGCCGCGGAACTCGTCATGGCTGCGCAGTGGCAGCGACTGCGACAGGAACACCGCCACCAGCCCTCCGCACGCAACGAGCGAAGGCACGCGTAGGAGAGCACGGCCCCGGAAGCGCCACACAAAGGCGAGGGCCAACGCCAGCGCGATGAGCACCACGATTCCCGGCAGAACGGTGGGAACGTACCGACGGGTTCCCCACATCAACCGCGAGGAGTTGCGGGCGGAGTAGCCGTACACCGGGAACAGCAGCAGCGTCGGCACGACCGCCACCCACAGCGAGGCCCTCCAGCGGCGGAGCGCCACTACCGCGATGCCGAGCCACATGATGGCGAATCCGGGCAGCGTCAGGAACCAGCTCAGGCGCTGCATGATCTGCTCGTCGTAGGAGCGCAGCCTCTGGCCGTTCCAGAGGAAGTAGTCCGGACCGAACAGGCGAGCACGCAGGAAGCCCAACGCCAGCAGGCCGAACGCGAGCAGGCTGACCAGCAGACCGACGCGGGCCTGGGTGCGCCGGACCTGAAGCGCCGCCACGATGGCGCGCGCAGGCCGGCGCAGCACGGTCCGGGCGGCCAACGCGAACAGCAGCCCGAGCAGGACGAGCTCGCTCATCCGCACGAACGACGGCACCGAGTTGCCCTCGGTGTACTGCCGGCAGAAGACATACGCCTGCACGCAGGCGTGCGGCAGCACGATCCCCAACCCGACGGCGCCCCAGGTGGCACGCACGTCCCAGCGGCGGGCGGCCAGGAGGCACGCACCGAAGGCTGCCGCAAGGAGCACCATCAGGAACCCGTCACCGCGGTTGAGCCAGCCGACTCCGATGAACAACCCCGCCAACCCCGCTGCCGGCGCCCACCGCTCCTGGATCGCGATCACGAGACCGAGCAGCGCGGCGACGTACAGCGCCTGAGCCAGCACCTCGGTGGTCGGGTACCGGGACTGCCAGACCTGCAGCAGGTTGGTCGACAGCAGCAGTCCGCCCGCTGCCGCCGCCATCACCCCGGCAGCCGGCCCGGCCATCGCCTGCCCGAGCCGTCGCAGGAGCGCGACCAGGACCAGGACCGCCACCACCCCCATGAGGGGCACCACGAAGCGGATGCCGTCAAGTCCACCGACGTCGTAAGCGGTCGCCAGAAGGGCCGGCCACAGGTGGTAGAACTGCGGAACGATCTTGCCCGAGCCGGCGTCGTTGATCCAGATGCCCGCGAAGACTGCCCCTGGTGACGTGGGCTGCACGAAAACCTTGTCCTTGAGCAGGGGGTCTTCAAACGCGATACCACCGGTACGGGCGATCTCCACGCCATGGGCGACGTAGACCCCCGGGTCCTTGTCCGTGAGACCGTACGAGAAGCCCGGGAACGTCAGGGCCGCCGCGACGGCGGCGGCACCCAGGGCGATGACCAGTCCCTTGGGGTCACGAGCCAACCGCGGGCGCCATCTCCACTGGGCCGCGAGCACTCCCATCGCCACGAGCACGACGGCGCTCAGCACCACGACGAGCGCCAGACCGTGGCTGTTCGCTTCGGCCAGACCCAACCCGACCCAACCGACGACGGCCACGACGAGCGCCGCCCCAAGTGCCAGGGCATCGGTGGCGTTGAGCACCGCGCGACGGGTGTCGTCTTGCGGCTGGCTCTGCTTGTCCGGGGCCTCAGCCGCCATCGTCGTCACGCCGCCACGGTACTATTGGCCAGGAAACTGAGCCTGTGTGCCCGCCGGGTGCGCAGGGCGTTGTGCAGGGGCATTCAGCGCCGCATCCGCATCGGCATCAGGAGGCTGGACGGTGACCCGCGCCACCGTCATCATCGTCAACTGGAACGGCGAGCGGTTTCTGGGCAACTGCCTCGAGGCACTCTCACGGCAGACCGTGACGGACTTCGAGACCTGGGTCGTCGACAATGCCAGCAGCGACGGCAGCGTCACCCTGCTCGAGCAGGAGTTCCCGACGGTGCGGGTCCTGCGCAACGACGAAAACCGGGGCTTCGCCGGCGGCAACAACACAGCGCTGCGCGAGGTCGCGACGCCGTACGCGGTGCTGCTCAACAATGACGCGACCCCCGAACCGGACTGGCTCGCCAACCTGCTGGCGCCCTTCGACAGTCGGCCAAGGCTGGCTGCGGCGACGAGCAAGGTCGTGTTCGCACCGCGCTTCCTCGCGCTCGACCTTGCGACCGAGACGTTCCTGCCCGGCGGGGGCGACCCGCGCGACCTCGGCGTTCGCATCTCGCAGCTGCTGGTGGGCGACGAGGACGTCACCGAGCGCGTCCTGTGGGAGAAGCTGACCTGGGGTCCCGAGGGCATCGGCGAGGGACGGTTCCGCTGGACGCGTCCCACCGGCCGCCTGCTCGTCCCGGTCCCCGCCGGCACCGACAAGCCGCACTGCGTGACCGTGACGTGGGCGGCCGAGCGCGAGAAGCCGGTGACCTTGTCCTGGGACGGTGGCAGCGCTGAGCTGACCGTTGCCGAGACCGGCAACGTGGTCAGGTTCGAGGTCCCTTCGCAGGTCCCGCTCGTCGACGTCGTCAACAACGTCGGCTCAGTCGTCTTCCACGACGGGTACGGCGCCGACCTCGGCTACCAGCAGGTCGACGCCGGCCAGTTCGCTGAGCCCCAGGACGTCTTCGCCATGTGCGGCTGTGCGGTCGCGATGCGGACCGAAGCCGGCCAGGCGGTCGGCTGGTTCGACGAGGACTTCTTCCTGTACTACGAGGACTGTGACCTGTCATGGCGTCTCCGGATGGCCGGCTGGGACATCGCCTACGAGCCGTCCGCCGTCGTGCGCCACATCCACTCCGCCACGAGCGTGGAGTGGTCGCCCACGTTCGTGTTCCACACCGACCGCAACCGGCTGCTCATGCTGACCAAGGACGCCAGCGCAGCACGGGCCTTGCGCGAGGTCATGCGCTACCCCCTGACGACCGCCTCGATCACGGTACGGACGCTGCGGAACGCGGCCAAGGCCCGTAGCCGTCCGCACCTGCGTCCGCTGCTCCTGCGCCTATGCGTTATCCGGTCGTTCGTGCGCCTGCTGCCGACGATGCTCCTACGGCGTCGGGCCCTGCGGCGGGCCGCGGTGGTCTCCCGTCGGGAGCTCGAGACCTGGCTCGTCGAGCGGAGCTGAGGGTGCGGGTCACCCTCGACGGCACCCCGCTGCTCGGGGTCCGCACCGGCATCGGCCGCTACACCGCCTCCCTGCTCGAGGCCCTGGCGCGCACCTCTCCTATCGGCGAGGAGCTGCGGGCCAGCGCCTTCACCCTGCGCGGGCACGGCCGCCTCGCCGGGGCGCTGCCAGCGGGCGTGCGCACCCAGGGACGCGCGGCACCAGCCCGGGTGCTGCAAGAGGCCTGGGCCCGGTCGGAGTGGCCGCCTGTCGAGCTGGTCTCGGGGCCCACCGACATCTACCACGCCACCAATTACGTGCTGCCTCCGTTGCGCCGGGCCCGGGGCGTGGTCAACGTGCACGACCTGACCTACCTGCACAGCCCCGACCTGGTCGACCCCACGAGCCGTCGCTACCAGGCCCTGGTGCCGCGCTCGATCGCCCGCGCGTCCGCGGTGCTGGCGCTCTCGCAGGCCGTCGCCGACCAGATCCAGGAGGCCTACGCGCCCCGCGTGCCGGTCGTCCCCATCGCCCTCGGCGTCGACCCGCTATGGGCCACCGCGTCCGCGCCGGACGACGCCCTCCGGCAGCAGCTCGGGCTCCCCTCGTCGTACCTGCTGTTCGTCGGGACGCAGGAACCGCGCAAGAACCTGGCGACCCTGCTGCGCGCACACGCCCTCCTGCCGGACGCACCGCCACTGGTGCTGGTCGGCGCCCGGGGCTGGGGCAACCAACTGGACGTGAGCGGGTGCATCACGCCCGGCTACCTCGACGACGCGGCGCTGAGCAGCGTGGTCGCGGGTGCAGCGGCGGTGATCCTCCCCAGCCACGACGAGGGGTTCGGGCTCCCCGTGCTGGAGGCATTGGCCGCCGGGACGCCGGTGGTGGCAAGCGACCTGGCGGCGCACCGCGAGGTCGGAGGCGAGGTTGCCGTCTATGCCCCCCCGGGAGACCCGGAGGCGATCGCCGCAGCCCTCGTCGGGGTGCTCGATGCTCCGGGCGACCCCGGTCCGCGTCGGCGGCACGCGGCCCCGTTCACCTGGGAGCGCACGGCGACGGCGACCCGTGCGGTCTACCAGCAGGTGATGGCCTGACGTGATCGGCACGGCCGGCCGTTATGCTCACGACGACCTTCAGCGCACCGAGCACCCAGTCCGACGCGCGGAAGTCTGACAGCGTGGCACTCCCGGCACCGCCGACGTCGCGCGACGCCGCAGTGTGCCCCCCAATGAGTGCGTCCCCCAGGAGAGTCCAGGCGTGAGCCGCCTCGAGAGCGACTACTACACCTACATGGGCTACGACCCGGAGAACAGCCGGGCGACGCTCATGCACTACGTGCCGATGTTCCCGACGGGCCCGGTGCTCGAGCTGGCCTGCGGTCGCGGGGAGTTCCTCGAGCTGCTGCGTGACGCCGGAGTGGCAGCCGAGGGGATCGACCTCGACGAGGGCATGGTCGCCGCTGCCCGGCAGGCCGGTCTCGCGGTGGAGTACGCCGATGCCCTGGGGGGCCTGCGCAGTCGGGCCGACGACTCGCTTCAAGGCATCTTCTCAGCGCATTTCGTCGAGCACCTGCAACCCGACGACCTCGAGGCGATCATCCAGGAGTCCGCCCGCGTGCTGGCCCCCGGCGGGGTCTTCGTCGCCGCCACTCCCAACGCCGCCTGCCTGTCCGTCATGGGATATGACTTCTGGCGCGACCCCACCCACATCCGCTTCTACGAGGCGCGGCTACTCGCCTTCTTCTGCGCGAAAGCGGGGCTCGAGGTCGTGGAGACCGGCGGCAACCCGAGAAACCACCCAGGGCCGCCGCCGCAAACGATCGCCGCGGCGACACATGTCGACGCCGGCCTCACAGCGGACCTGGCAACGGCGATCCAGCGCATCGCACCCAGCAAGCACGGCAAGAACAGCAAGAACGGCAAGAACGGCAAGGCCAAGGGCGACGCCGACTCGCCCTGGTACACCTTCGGCCACTTCTTGTCCGTGCTCGAGGAGCGCCTACGCGTCACGCAGGAGGAGCTGGCCGCGGTCCGGCTGTCGTATGCCCACCTGCTCGACCAGCTCTACCCGCCGAACGAGGTGTACGTGCTGGCACGCGCCACCTGAGGGCTCAGAACTTGAAGTTCAGCGGCGTGGCGTGGCAGGCGCTGACCGAGACACCGGTCCGCTTCTGCGTGACGCCCTTGTACGACACCCAGACCGAGTACTTCTGGTTACCCGCCAGCGACGCGACCTTGTAGCTGCCGAGAGCGAGACTGCCGGAGCCCCAGCCCATCGGCGTCGTGTTGTTGTCCACTGCCTGCGACCATGCCATCGCCCGGTCAGGCGTGACCTTGGTGCCGTTGGCCAGCGTGACGTTCCCGAAGACCGAGCCGGCCGTACCGCCGTGGTAGCCGCAGGTCATGGGCAGCTTGAGCAGGACGTTGGTCGACCCGACCTTGACCTGACGGCGCATCGTGTAGCCGTACTTGTGGATGTCCTTCGGGCCGAAGCACTGGGTGCACGCGGAACCCGTGTAGCCGCGGGAGTAGACCTCGATCCAGACCGAGGCGGCGTTGGACGGCAGCCCGGTGAGACTCCAGGTGTGTGTGGTCATGCCCCGGTAGGTGCCCTGGGCGTCGTACATGCGGCTGTTCCGCGGAGCGCCCTCACCGCTGACGTAGTGGTTCTTCTCCTGCTGCGGAGCGGAGTAGCCGCTGGTCTTCAGGCACCCGTCGCTCACGTTGATCATCTTGCCGGTCGTCGACTGCACGTCGAAGCCGATGCTGACGTTGACGTCGCGCAGGTCCGCGCCGAGCACGATCCCACTGACGGAGCGCGTGGTCCTGACGGCGCAGGCGGCGGAGGCGCTGGGCGTGGCGGCGAGCGCGCCCGCCAGCAGGCCCAGTGCCAGCGCCACGGCGGCTCCCACGGTGCGGTGACCACGGCTGAGTCGGGTGCGCATGCGTACTCCTGTCGCTGTTGCCGGTCGGTGCCACCGGGGCTCCCCCAGGGTGTCGGTAGCGACCGACTACCGCTGAAGCACAAAAGGGTGAGGAACTAGCCGGCGCGCAGGGCGTCGCCCTCGACGCGGAAGGCCTCCGCGAGCGCCTCGCGCCAGCCCGGGAACGGTGGCAGGCCCGCCTGGTCCCAAGCCGCCGGCGACAGCACCGAGTACGACGGTCGCGGCGCCGGCAGCACGAAGCTCGCCGAGTCCGTCGGCAGGACGCGGGCCGGGTCGGCCCCGAGCTCGGTGAAGATGGCCTGGGTGAAGCCGTACCAGGACACCGAGCCCTGGTTGGTGCCGTGGTAGATCCCGGCCGGGGCGTCGCTGCGGGCCAGCGCCAGCAGCCGGTTCGCCAGGTCGCCCGCCCAGGTCGGCGAGCCGACCTGGTCGGTGATGACGCTGACCGTGTCCTTGCTCTTCTCGAGCCGCGCCATCGTCTTGACGAAGTTCGGCCCGCCGGCTCCGTAGAGCCACGCTGTGCGCACCACATACGAGGAGTCGGGCAGGAGCTCACGCACGGCTGCCTCCCCCGCCAGCTTGGTCCGGCCGTAGGCCGTCTTCGGCCCGGTCGGGGCCGAGGGCTCGTACGGCGTCGTCGCATCGCCTGAGAACACGTAGTCGGTGGAGAGCTGGATGAGCCGCGCGCCGACGGCCTGGCAGGCGGTGGCCAGCAAGGCGGGCGCCGCGGCGTTGACCGCGTAGGCCGTCTCCTCGTCCTCCTCCGCCTTGTCGACCGCGGTGTAGGCCGCCGGGTTGATGACCACGAGCTGGTGGTTCGGCGAGTCGCTGCGGACGACCCGGGCCCACTCCTCGACGGTGTCGCGGACCACGAACGGGTCGGTGAGGTCGACCTCGGGCAGGTCGATGCCCCGGGCGAACGGGATGTCGGCGGCGCGCAGGGCCTGACGTGAGAGCTCGCTGCCGAGCTGACCCTTGCACCCGGTGACGAGCAGCGCGAGCGTCACGCCAGCGCTGCCGTCGCCTTGAGCGGCCGCCACCAGGACTCGTTGGCGTGGTACCACTCCACCGTCTCCACGAGACCGTCCTCCAGGCTGTGTTGCGGGGCGTAGCCCAGGGTCCGGATCTTCGCATCGTCCACGGAGTAGCGGCGGTCGTGGCCCTTGCGGTCCTCGACGTACTCCACGCTCTGCCAGTCCTTGCCGCAGGCGGTGAGGATGCGCTCGACGAGCTCCTTGTTGGCCAGCTCGACACCGCCGCCGATGTTGTAGCTCTCGCCGGCCTGGCCCTGCTCCGCGACGATCGCGATCCCGCGGCAGTGGTCGTCGACGTGCAACCAGTCCCGGACGTTGAGCCCATCGCCGTACAAGGGCACCTGCTTGCCGTCCATCAGGTTGGTGACGAACAACGGGATGACCTTCTCGGGGAACTGGAACGGCCCGTAGTTGTTGCTGCAGCGCGTGGTCGAGATGTTCAGCCCGTAGGTCACGCTGTAGGCACGCGCCAGCAGCTCCGCTCCTGCCTTCGCTGCACTGTACGGCGAGTTGGGCCGCAGGGGCTCCTCCTCGGTCCACGAGCCGGCGTCGATCGAGCCGTAGACCTCGTCGGTGCCGATGTGCACGACTCGCTCGGTGCCGGCTCGCAGGCAGGCGTCGAAGACGGTCTGCGCGCCGAGAACGTTGGTGACGACGAAATCAGCCGCGCCGGTGATGGAGCGGTCGACGTGCGACTCCGCGGCAAAATTGATCACGAGGTCCTGGCCGGGGAGCACCTCGTCGAGCAGCTGGGCGTCGCAGATGTCGCCCTGCACGAAGCGGTAGCGCGGGTCGTCGGCCACGGGCGCGAGGTTCTCGAGGTTGCCGGCGTAGGTGAGCTTGTCGTAGACGGTCACCTCCGCACCGGCGTACGCGGGGTAGCCCCCGGCGAGCAGGGTGCGGACGAAGTGCGAGCCGATGAAGCCGGCCGCGCCGGTGACAAGGATGCGCATGCGTCCATACTCCCAGAAGCCACCGGCTGTCCCAGCAGCCAGCGTCTGTCCAGCACCGCGACAGGACCCGCCTTACAGGTCCGCTTCAGGCGTGAAGTGATCACGATCTCGTACCCTGGCGGAACCCGTTGGACCTGTGAGGCGTCCAGGGAGCAACGACAACGACGCTTGGAGCGCCGCAGGTGACCACCCCGAGAGACCCGTACGGCGATGCCCCGTCGGACGGGTCGTCAGGAAGGTCCGACCTGCCCCCCCACCTGGACCCCCGCGGCCGTAGGGGTCCGGCTCCGCGGGAGACAAGCGCCTACCGCCAGGCCGCCCGCGGTGGGCCCGCACCCGCAACACGCGCTCCCCTGCCTCGTCCCAGCAGGCCGCCGCGAGGTCGCCCCCGGACCCGCGGGCAGCGCGTGGGCCGCATCCTGTCCTGGATCGCGCTCTCGACGGCCGTCGTCGTGTTCCTCGGCGCGGGCGGTCTGTGGGTCGCGTTCAACCATTACACCGGCCAGATCAGCCGGATCAATCTCCCCGGTATCGCCGGGCACACCGCGCCCAAGGGTGCCCCGCGCAACGCCCAGAACTTCCTGCTCGTCGGGTCCGACACCCGCGCCGGCGCCAATGGCGTCGGCACCCAGGGTGTCGGGGGGAGCTTCGTGAGCGGGCAGCGCTCGGACACGGTGATCCTGATGCACCTGTACGGCAACAGCGACAAGGCGGAGCTCCTCAGCTTCCCGCGGGACTCCTACGTCGAGATCCCGGCGTACACCAACCCGACCACCGGGCATGTCACCCCGGCGCACCACGACAAGCTCAACAGCGCGTTCTCGCTGGGCGGCCCGGCACTGCTCATCGCCACCATCGAGAACCTGAGCAACATCCGGATCGACCACTTCGTGCAGATCGACTTCGCCGGCTTCAAGGGCATGGTCAACAAGCTCGGCGGCGTCGACATCTGCCTCACCACGGCGGCCCAGGACCACTACACCGGCATCAACCTGTCGGCGGGCCCGCACCACATCTCCGGTGACACTGCCCTCGCGTTCGTCCGCCAGCGCTACGGCCTGGCAAACGGCGATCTGGACCGCATCGCCCGCCAGCAGCAGTTCATCGGCTCGCTGGTGCACAAGGTGCTGTCGGCCGGGACGCTGCTGAACCCGCTGAAGCTCAACGGCTTCCTCGATGTCGCGACCTCATCGGTTCAAGCCGACAAGAACCTCAGCGGCAACGACATCAAGAACCTGGCGCTGCGGCTGAGCAAGTTCAGCTCGGGCGGCGTGCTGTTCAGCACCTTGCCGATCTCCGACATCGCCGGGGTGCGCAACGGTGCCAGTGTGGTTCTGCTGGATCCCACCAAGGACGAGCAGCTGTTCGCCGCGCTCCGCAGCGACCAGGCACCCGGCGCCCCGGCCTCGACAGGGACCAAGCCCGCCACGACGCCGCTCATCGTGTCGCCCGGCAACGTGCGGGTCGCGGTCTTCAACGGCTCCGGCGTGACGGGCGTGGGGCGCAAGGCGGCTGCCGACATCGCTCCGCTCGGCTTCCAGGTCATCGGCATCCCGACCAACCGGGGCTCCGGTGCGACGCAGACCACCATTTACTACGGCGCGAGCAAGGCTGACTCGGCCCGCACGCTCCAGGCGGCGATCCCCGGCTCGCTGATCCAGGCCGACAACAGCCTGGGAAGCACCCTCGACCTGGTCGTCGGCTCGACGTACAAGGGCGCCCAGAAGGTGACCGTGTCGACCACGACGACGACGCCGAGTGGCACGACGACCACCGCCACCGCGCCGATCAAGACTGCGCAGAACAACCCCTGCACGCGCTGACCGCAGGGCTGGTCGGTCCCCGCGACCCGGCGCAGCCGCTGCTGACCTACGTCGACGGCCCCGCCCGGGTCGAGCTCTCCGGTGCCACCGCAAAGAACTGGGTGTCGAAGACCGCCAACCTGCTCACGGACGGGTACGGCGCCCCCGACCGGTGCGGTCTGCTCCTCCCCCTGCACTGGCAGACCGTCTGCTTCCTGCTCGGTGGAGTCGCCGCAGGTGCCACCGTCGTGGTGGCAGCCACGGCACAGGAGCTCGCCGGTTGCTCGATCGCCTTCGTCGCCGCCGAGCACGCGGAGGCCGCGCTCGACGCGGGTGTGGACGACGTACTGGCCTGCTCCCTGACCCCGTTCGGCACCCGGCTGCCCTCGGTGCCCCCGCTGGTGCTCGATGCCGCGGCGGAGATCCCGACGTACGGCGACCACTTCGCCGGCCGGCCGGCCGGCGTCCATCTGGAGGTCGGTGGCCGCTCGTTCACGGTCCCGGCGGCTGACCTGAACCTCACGGATCGGGTGCTCACCCGCCTCGAGCCGTCCACACCCGACGGCCTGGCGGCGCTGCTGGGCCCACTACGAGCCGGAGCCGCCGTCGTCCTGCTGGTCGAAGGGGACCAGGAGGCAGTGATCGCTCAGGAGCAGGTCACGGCAGTGGTCGACGCCGGCGGGTTGCGCCGGCTCCCTTGACGGCGCACTCCACCTGGTAGACCTCGGCGGATCGCGGGTCGCCCTCGGCGAGGTCCATCAGCAGGCTCAACGGGATACCTGCGTGCAGGAACGCGACGACGCGTCCCTCGCCATCGCGGCGTGGGTCGGGTTTCTCAGGTGCGGACGTCACTACGTCCTCCGAACGAGGTGGGGGCATCAGGGCGAAGCCAACTCTTGCGATGTCGGCATACCCGCGAGGTCACAACAGGGCTGAACGGGTGGTCTATCCGCCAAAGTCCGATTTTACGACAGCAGACCCCCGCCCAGCGGGCCGAAGCGGTCCGGTAGTGTCGCAGGCGAAGGGGAGTAGCCGTACGCCAGCGCGTCGACATGCTGGAGCCGCCACGCAGGGGCTCCCGGCCGCTGGGGGTCCGAAGGGACCTCGGCGAGACCTTCGACCTGGCCCTCGTGGCCGCGGTCGAAGGCTGTCCCTTCCCCCCGCGGCCGGATCGGAACTCCACCCCGTGCTGCACCTCCTCCTGCTCATCGGTTCGGCTCTTGCCATCTACCTGGCGTGCGAGCTGTTCGTGAACGCCGTCGAGCACCTTGGCCGCGCCCTCAAGATCGGCACCCTGGCCGTCGGCACCGTGCTCGCGGCGATCGGCACCGCCCTTCCCGAGAGCGTCGTGACCGGTGTCGCCGTCACGAACGGCAACCAGCACGACATCGGGGTCGGCGCCGCGATGGGAGGGCCCCTCGCCCTCGCCACCATCGGCTACGGCGTCATCGGGGTGTCCCTGCTGCTGCGACGACGCCGGCTGCCGCGCATCGAGACCGCCCGTCTCGGGCGCGACCAGGGATGGTTCCTCATGGTCTTCGTCGTCAAGGTCAGCCTCGGCCTGGTGGCCTTCGCGTGGAAGCCCTGGCTCGGGCTGCTGTTCTTCGCCGTCTACGCCGCGTACGTCGTCTCCGAGCTGCGCGCCGGCGGGGATGCGGGCGAGCACGAGCTCGAACCGCTGCGGCTGTCGCGCTCTCTGACCCCGAGCCTGGCACCCGTGACGGTCCAGACCTTGGCGACCCTGGTGGTCATCTTCGTGGCCTCGCAGGTCTTCGTCGCCCAGCTCGACTGGGCCGGACCGCAGCTCGGGCTGTCCAAGGCCGTGGTGGCCCTCCTGCTCGCCCCCGTGGCCACCGAGCTACCCGAGGTGATGAACGCCCTGATCTGGGTCCGCCAGGGCAAGACCCAACTGGCGCTGTCGAATGTGAGCGGCTCGATGATGGTGCAGGCGACGGTCCCCAGCGGGTTGGGGCTGCTGTTCACCGGCTGGAACTTCGACGGGCCGCTGCTGCTGTCGGGTCTGGTGACCACCGCGGCCATCGTGTTCCTGCTGCTCGCCCTGCGGCAGGGCCGGTTGGGGGCACCCGTCCTCGCGGCGGCTGGGGTCTTCTACGCCCTCTTCGCCGTGCTGCTCCCCGTCGTGTAGCTCGTGGACCCCTGCCCCTCGGCGCCCAATGTCACGACGTCGTGCCCGAGCTGCTCCAGGGCCAGCCGCCCGAGGACCTGCTGCTCGGTGGCCACCCGCTCCGAGCGACCTCGACCGACGAAGCTGACGGCCCAGTGCAGAACCGTGGTGACCCGGCTCTTGAAGCCCACGATGTAGACGATGTGCACCGCGAGCCACAGCACCCAGGCGAGGAAGCCGGAGAACCTGAGGCCCTTCACGCTGGCGACCGCGTGGAAGCGGCTGACCGTGGCCATCGAGCCCTTGTCCCTGTAGACGAAGGGTCTCGACGGCCTGCCCTCGATGGTCTTCGCGGCGTGCCGCGCACCCTGGATCGCGACCTGCGCCACACCCGGGTAGTCGCTGAGGGAGGCCATGTCGCCGACGACGTAGACCTCGGGATGACCAGGAAGGGTGAGGTCGGGCAGGGTCTTGATCCGTCCGGCGCGGTCGACCTCCGCCCCGCACTGCTCGGCCAGCTGCCGCGCCAGCGGCGAAGCAGCCACGCCCGCCGCCCAGATCTTGCAGAACGACGAGATGCGGCGGTGGGTGCCGTCCGGGTCCTCGACCTCGATGCCGTCCCTGTCGACCCCGACGACCTTGGCCCCGAGCTGGACCTCGACGCCGATGTCGCGAAGCTGCCGCGACGCCGCATCCGAGAGCCGCTCCCCGAAGCTGCCGAGCACCTGCGGTGCGAAGTCGAGGAGCACGACACGGGCGGTGCGGGGGTCGATGTTGCGGAAGTCGCCGGGGAGAGCGCGGCGCGCCAGCTCCGTGATCTGCCCGGCCATCTCGACGCCGGTCGGGCCGGCGCCGACGACGACAAAGGTGAGCAGCTTGTCGATCTCGTCGTCGTCCCTGGCGAGCTCGGCCAGCTCGAAGGAGCCGAAGATCCGTCCACGCAGCTCGAGCGCGTCGTCGATCGACTTCATCCCTGGCGCGTAGCGCGCGAAGTGGTCGTTGCCGAAGTACGACTGCCCGGCTCCGGCCGCCACGATGAGGTCGTCGTACGGCGTCACGGTGGTGCGGCCGAGCAGCTGGTGCGTCACCGTCCGCTCCGCGAGATCGATCGAGGTGACCTCCCCGAGGAGCACCCGGGCGTTCTGCTGCCGGCGGAGGATCTCGCGGGTGGCCGGTGCGATCTCGCCCTCCGACAAGATCCCGGTCGCAACCTGGTAGAGCAGCGGCTGGAAAAGGTGATGGGAGGTCCTGGCGATGAGCGTGAGCTCGACCTCGGCCTTGCGCAGAGCCTTCGCCGCGAACAGACCGCCGAACCCGGACCCGATGACGGCGACGCGCCGCCGTTGCTGCTGCATGCCTGCGCCCCTTCGTCGGCAAGCCTCCATCGTCGCATCCGCTACCGAGGACTGGCGTCGAGGCAGGTATGAGGCTGCTGACGTGATCCTCGGCGCTGAGGCCCCTCGGACCCCTCTCAGGTTGCCCACAGGCCCAGGGGGCACAGTGGTAGGACACAACTCCCCACATTTCGAGGTCTTCCCGTGCGCCGTGCCACTGCAGTCCTCGTCCTCCCGCTGCTCGCCGCAGGCCTGCTCAGCGGATGCGGGGCGAGCGCCAACAAGGCTTCGGCCCTGCCGACAGTCAAGGGGTCCTACGGCAGCAAGCCGACGTTCGCCTTCCCGAGCAAGACGCCCCCCAAGACCCTGATGAGCAAGGTCTTGCGCCAGGGCACCGGGCCGGTCGTCGGCAAGGGTGACCTGCTCGTGGCCGACTACCTGGGCCAGGTGTGGGGCGGCGCGGTCTTCGACAACAGCTACGACCGCAAGGCCGCCGCGGGGTTCGCGATCGGCGTCGGCAAGGTCATCCCGGGTTGGGACTCCGTGCTGGTGGGCGTCAAGGCCGGTAGCCGCGTCATCATGTCCATCCCGCCGGCCCAGGGCTACGGCACCGCCGGCAACACCCAGGCAGGCATCAAGGGCACCGACACGCTCGTGTTCGTCGTCGACGTCGTCTCGTCGTACAACAAGAGCGTCGCCGGTGACCCGGCCGCCGCGGTGCAGAAGGGCACGACGCCGGGCATCACCGTCAAGGGTGCTCTCGGCGCGGCCCCGACTGTGACGGTCGCCAAGGGCACCAAGGCGCCGACGAAGCCGCTGGTCACCATGCTGGCCAGGGGAACCGGGCCAGCCGTCAAGCCCGGCCTGCTCGTCGTGCAGTACGCGGCGACCGCGTACAACGGGACGGTCGCCGGCTCGACCTGGACGAACGGCGCTCCCGCTGCCGTCACCGTCCCCGTCAGCGGGACAACCACGGCCTTCGACGTCGTGCGAGGCCTGCCGCTGGGAAGCCGGGTCCTGCTCCGCATCCCGGGTTCGAGCGGGCAGCCAGGCGTGGCGGTGGCCCTGGACCTGGTGGCGCAGCCGAAGACGGCAGCCGAGACGGGTTAACGCGCGCCGAGGACGTGCTCCACGGCCAGCTGGTCCAGGTGACCGAAGCCGTACCCGCGGACGCCCACCGCATCGGCGTCGAAGTCCTCGAACGCCGAGCGGTCGGCAAGCAGGTCGGCGTAGGACTCCCCGTCACTCAGCGTCGGCACCGACAGTTCAGCGACCTTGCTGGCCAGCAACGCCTCCTGCACCTCCGGGTCGGCCCGGAACGCCGCTGCCCGCTCCTTGAGCAGCAGGTAGGTGCGCATGTTGTCGGCAGCCGAGGACCAGACACCGCTGATGTCCTCGGTGCGGAGCGGCTTGTAGTCGAAGTGCCGCGGACCGTCGTACGGCGAAACGCCTTGCGGGCCGCCGTTCTCGAGCAGGTCCACCAAGAAGAACGCACTGAGCAAGTCGCCGTGGCCGAAGGTCAGGTCCTGGTCGAACTTGGGCCCGTGCTGGCCGTTGAGGTCGAGGTGGAACAGCTTGCCCTGCCACAGCGCCTGGCTGATCCCGTGCACGAAGTTCAGGTTCGACATCTGCTCGTGACCCACTTCGGGGTTCACGCCGACCATGTCCGCGTGCTCCAGGGTGGAGATGAACGCCAGGGCGTGCCCGATGGTGGGCAGCAGGATGTCGCCGCGCGGCTCGTTGGGCTTGGGCTCGAGGGCGAATCGCAGGCCGTACCCGCGGTCGGTCGAGTACTGCGCGAGCAGGTCGAGCCCCTCGCGGTAGCGGTCCAGGGCGCTGCGCACATCCTTACCGGCGTCGGTCTCCGCGCCTTCGCGCCCACCCCAGAAGACGTACGTCGAGGCACCGAGCTCAGCCGCCAGGTCAAGGTTGCGCATGACCTTGCGCAGCGCGTACCGCCGGACGCTCCGGTCGTTGCTCGTGAACCCGCCGTCCTTGAAGACCGGGTGGGTGAAGAGGTTCGTCGTCACCATCGGGACCACCAACCCCGTCTCGTCCAGGGCAGCCCGGAAGCGCTTCACGTGCTCCTGACGGGCGTGCTCGTCGGAGCCGAAGGGCACCAGGTCGTCATCGTGGAACGTGACCCCCCAGGCGCCGAGCTCGGCCAGCCGATGGACCGTCTCGACCGGGTCCACCGGCGGGCGGGTGGCGTCTCCGAAGGGGTCACGGGCCTGCCAGCCGACGGTCCACAGACCGAACGTGAACTTGTCCTCAGGGCGGGGGGAGCGCGGCACGGGAGGCCTCCTGACGAGATTTGTTGATTGGTTGAACTTATGCTTGGGACATGCCAGTGTCAAGGCTCGTGAGCGACGCGCTGCAGGACACGAGAACCGCCAGGAGGCTGGTTGCGGGGGGCCGCCCCGCACGACAGCAGTCCTTGCGCGACCACAACCTCGGGCTGGCGCTGCGGCTGGTCGCCGAGGCACCAACGCCGGTGTCGCGGGCCCAGATCGCCTCCACCACAGGGCTGACGCGTGCGACCGCCTCGACGCTGGTGGAGACCCTGCTGGCCGGGGGGCTCGTCCGGGAGGTGCCCCTGCCGCCGACGGCCCGGAGCGGCCGGCCCGCCGTCGGGCTGGTCCTGGCCCCCGGCGGGCCAGGGGGTCTCGGGCTCGAGGTCAACGTGGACTACATCGCGGCGACGGTGGTGGACCTGACCGGCGCCGTGGTCGTCCACGAGGTGCACGCGGGCGACCAACGGGTGCTGACCCCCGCGGCGGCGCTCCGCACGACGGCCGCGGTGGGGGCAGCCGCGCTCGCCGCTGCCCAGCGCAAGGGTGTGCGGGTGGCCGGCACCGCGGTGGCCCTGCCCGGGCTCGTGCACGACGGGCGCCTGCTCCTCGCTCCGAACCTCGGCTGGCAGGACGTCGACGTGCGCCGGCTGCTGACCCGCAACCGCCGGCTCACCGCCCTGCCGCTGGCGCTCGACAACGAGGCCAACTACGCCGCACTCGGAGAGGTATCACCGACCGCGCGCACCTTTGTCCACGTCTCGGGCGAGATCGGGATCGGTGCCGGGATCGTCCTCGACGGCGAGCTGTACCGCGGCAGCCGAGGGTGGAGCGGCGAGATCGGGCACGTGACGGTGGTGCCCTCCGGCCCTGCGTGCCACTGCGGAGCCACCGGGTGCCTCGAGGTGTACGCCGGACAGGAGGCCATCCTCCGGGCCGCGGGCCTCGCAGGACAGAGCGTGGGGGCGCCGGGCGCCGCGTTGGCGGAGCGGGCGACGCTCGGCGACCCCGCGTTGCTCGCCGCCCTGGACGCCGCCGCCGGCGCCCTCGGCACCGTGCTCGCCGGCGTCCTGAACGTCCTCGACATCAGCACGGTGGTGCTCGGAGGCATCTACGCCCCACTGGCCCCCTGGCTGCTTCCCACCGTCGGACACGAGCTGAGCCGCCGGGTGTTGTGGTCGTCCTGGGAGCCGCCCAGCGTGCGCACAGCCGCGCACGGGCCGGAGGCCGCCGCGCTGGGCGCCGCCCGGTCGGTCGTCGCCGCCGTCGTGTCCGAACCCGAGCGCTGGCTCGTGACCTGATCGTTATCCCGTTACGCCTGAGCAACGGCCTGGAAACCCTTGTGACGCAGCACACGGGCTGCATATGTTGTGCGACACAACAAATGAACGAGGCGGCCGGTCCCTCCGTCCGTTCTACAGCGGACGTAGGCGCCGACCAGGAGGTCCGTCGGATCCGCGGCCACCAGCCACGAAAGGACTGCACATGCGCAAGACCACCCTCTGGGCAATCGCCGGAGCTTCCGTGATCACGCTGGCGCTCACCGGTTGCGGTAGCAGCTCGAGCAACAAGCCCTCTTCGGGCAGCTCCTCCAAGAGCGGCAAGGTCGGTGTGATCCTTCCCGACGCCACGACCTCGCCCCGCTGGGAGGCCAACGACCGTCCGCTGCTCGCGGCGTCCTTCAAGGCCGCCGGTATCAGCGCGGACATCCAGAACGCCAACGGGGACAAGTCGAAGTTCGGCAGCATCTGCGACGGCATGATCAACTCCGGCGTCAACGTCCTGCTCATCGTCAACCTCGACTCCGACTCCGGCAGCGCCTGTCTCAAGAAGGCACAGACGGCCGGGATCAAGACGATCGACTACGACCGGCTCACCCTCGGCGGCGGAGCGTCGTACTACGTCTCCTTCGACAACGTGGCCGTCGGTGGCCTCATGGCCACCGGCCTCGAGAAGTGCCTGACCGACGACGGCAAGGCCAAGGCCAACGTCGTGCTGATCAACGGCGACCCGACCGACAACAACGCCGCCCTCTTCAAGAAGGGCTACGTCGACGGCCTGAAGCCGAAGGTCTCCTCCGGCGCCTACAAGATCGTCGGTGACCAGACCGGCAAGTGGGACGCCAACGTCGCCGGCACCGCGTTCGAGCAGATCTACACGCAGCAGGGCGGCAAGATCGACGGCGTCGTCTCGGCCAACGACACGATGGCCGGCGGCATCATCGCCCGCCTCAAGGCCAACAAGCTCAACGGCAAGGTGCCGGTCACGGGCCAGGACGCCAGCGTGCCCGGTCTGCAGGCCATCCTCGCGGGTGACCAGTGCATGACCGTCTACAAGGCCATCAAGAAGGAAGCCGACGCCGCCGCGGCCCTGGCGATCGCCCTGATCAAGGGCACCGACGCCGCCGCCATCGCCAAGGGCACCGTGACGGACACCGTCCTGAAGAAGGAGGTGCCCTCGGCCCTCGAGGTGCCGGTCGCGATCTACAAGGACACCGTCAAGACCGTCATCGCTGACGGGTTCCAGAAGAAGGCCGACGTCTGCACCGCCGCGTTCGCGACGGCATGCAAGGCTGCGGGTATCTCGTAGCACGTCGCGCTGGCGGCCCGACGCACGACAGGTCGGGCCGCCAGCGGCACACTCCAGACAGATGAGTTCAACGGCTATCAGCCACACGGCGGAGGTCCCATGACGAGCCCGAGCACGGTCACCGACACAGCAGCCGGCGGAGGGATGCCGCCGCTGCTGTCCCTGCGCGGGGTCAACAAGAGCTTCGGCGCCGTGCACGTCCTTCAAGAAGTGGACTTCGACGCCTTCCCCGGACAGGTGACCGCGCTCGTCGGGGACAACGGCGCCGGCAAGAGCACGCTGATCAAGGGGATCGCGGGCATCTACGGCTTCGACTCGGGGAGCTACTCCTTCGACGGCCACGACGTCACGGTGACCAGCCCGAAGCAGGCGAACGCGCTCGGCATCGAGGTCGTCTACCAGGACCTGGCGCTCTGCGACAACCTCGACATCGTGCACAACCTGTTCCTCGGCCGGGAGATCACCAAGCACGGCCGCCTCGACGAGGCCACCATGGAACGCCGCGCCAAGGAGACGCTCGCGGGCCTCTCGGTCCGCACCGTGAAGTCGATCCGGCAGCAAGTCGCGAGCCTGTCCGGCGGCCAGCGCCAGACCGTCGCGATCGCCCGGTCCGTCCTGTGGAACTCCAAGGTCGTGATCCTGGACGAGCCCACCGCCGCCCTCGGCGTCGCTCAGACCGAGCAGGTCCTCAAGCTGGTGCGGCGGCTCGCAGACAACGGCCTGGCCGTGGTGCTCATCAGCCACAACCTCAACGACGTCTTCGAGGTCGCCGACAGCATCTCGGTGCTCTACCTCGGCCGGATGGCGGCCCAAGTCCGCGCCGGTGAGGTCAACCGGAACCAGGTCGTGGAGCTCATCACCGGCGGTCGATCCGGCGATCTCGGCCTCGGACCCGCTGACGCGCTCGCCACCAGCCCCGGGCAGCGTCCTGACCCCACCGGCCCCCTGGGCGCGAATGTCGAGGCCTCATGACCACCACGCTGGCGCCGGAAGAGATCGAGACCGGCACCCAACCCACCATCCGCGACGCCGTCAACGACTACCTCTCGCGAGTTCGCGGCGGGGACGTGGGTGCGCTTCCGGCGGTACTCGGCTTGGTCGCGCTCACCATCGTCTTCGCGGCCCTGCGACCCACGACCTTCACCAACGCCTTCAACTTCGCGAACCTCATCCACCAGAGCGCGGCCCTCATCGTCATCGCCATGGGCCTGGTCTTCGTCCTGCTGCTCGGGGAGATCGACCTGTCGGCCGGCTACGCCGCCGGCACCGGGGCCGCGGTGATGGGGATCGTCCTGACCCGTCAGGGGCAGCCCTGGTACCTCGCTGTCCTCGCCGGGCTGGCCACCGGCGCAGTCATCGGCGCCTGCATCGGCCTGCTCGTCTCCCGGCTGGGTATCCCGTCGTTCGTCGTGACGCTGGCAGCGTTCCTCGGCCTGCAGGGCGTGCTGCTCCAGCTCATCGGCGAGGGCGGCACGATCTCCCTCCGCGACAAGACCCTGCTTGCCCTCAACAACAACAACCTCCCCGTCTGGGGTGGGTGGGTGCTGTTCGTGGTCGTGGTCGCCGGCTACGCGGCCGTGACGTTCAGCCGGGCCACGAGCAGGCGCAAAGGCGGCCTGCATGCTGACGCAACCGAGATCATCCTCGCCAAGGTGGCCGTGCTCGCTGTCCTGCTTGGTGCCGCGACGTTCTTCCTGAGCCGCGAGCGCAGCCGCAACGCCGCGGTCTCCTCGATCAAGGGTGTACCCGAGGTCGTACTGCTGCTGCTCGTCCTGCTCGTCGGGCTCAACTTCCTGCTGGGCCGCACGTCCTTCGGTCGGCACGTCTACGCGGTGGGTGGCAACGCCGAAGCGGCTCGCCGAGCCGGTATCAATGTGCCGCGTGTCCGGCTGATCTGCTTTGTGATGTGCTCGACGCTCGCAGCCGTGGGCGGCTTCCTGCTCGCGAGCTACGACAACTCGGTCTCACCGACCACCGGCGGATCCGACACCCTGCTCTACGCCGTCGGCGCGGCCGTCATCGGAGGCACCAGCCTGTTCGGCGGCAAGGGCAAGGTCATGGACGCCGTGCTCGGTGGCCTGGTCATCGCCGTCATCATCAACGGCATGGGCCTGCTGAACCAGCCGTCCGCCGTCGTCTACATGGTGACCGGCATCGTGCTGCTCGTGGCCGCCAGCGTCGATGCGATCTCCCGCCGCCGCGCCGCCGCCACCGGTCGGGTCTAGGCAAGGCGGACGACTCCACCCGTGGACCGACCAGCGCCTGCGACTCAGGACGAGGTGCGCCGCCACAACCTGGCGAGCCTGCTGCGTCTGGTGCACGTGCGCGGAGCCACCTCACGTTCGGACCTGGCCGCGCTCACCGGCCTGAACCGCAGCACCGTCAAGGCTCTGACTGCCGACCTCGCGCAAGCGGGACTGGTGCGCGAGTCCGCCCCCGTCGGCCGTGGCAGTGCTGGACGACCGTCCATCACGGTCGAGCCCGAGTCCGAGCTGGTCTACGTCCTGGCGCTCGACATCGGGGTCGAGCACCTCACCGCCGTGCGGGTGGGACTCGGCGGGGTGGTACTCGACCGCCGAGAGCTCACCCAGTCCCCCAAGGACTACGACGTACGACGAACACTGCGGCGTCTGAACAAGCTGACCTGCGCGTTGCTCGCCGACGCCCCCCCGAAGGCGCGCTGCGTGGGAGTCGGGGTCGGCGTCTGCGGCGTCGTCAGCACCGACGACGGCCTCGTGCGCTTCGCTCCGAACCTCGCCTGGGTCGACGTACCCCTTCGGGCGCTGCTCGCCGAAGCCCTGCGGACGAGTCTGCGCATCGAGCTGGGCAACGACGGCGACCTCGGCGCCAGGGCCGAGCACCTGCGCGGAGCCGCGAGCGGGTTGTCCGACGTCGTCTACATCTCCGGCGAGGTGGGGGTCGGTGGCGGCATCATCCTCGACGGCCGCCCGATGCGTGGCTACGGCGGCTATGGCGGCGAGATCGGCCACATGAGCATCGACCCGAAAGGACAGGGCTGTCGCTGCGGACGCCGCGGGTGCTGGGAGACAGAGGTCGGCGACGAGGCGGTGCTGCTGGCGACGGGGGCACCCACGGGGATGTCCTTGGCTCAGGTGCTCGACGCCTACGCCGCCGGCGAGCGCTGGCCCCGGGCCGGCATGCGTCGCGTCGCCCGGTCGCTCAGCGTCGGCGTCGTCAACCTCGTCAACATCTTCAACCCGCAGCTGATCTTGTTCGGCGGTGCAGTACGGCTCATCTACCTGGCCGTCGAGCCCCTGGTCCAGCAGGCCCTGAAGGAAGCACTGTCCGCGCCAGGCGAGCAAGTGCGCCTCGGACTGGCCGGGCTCGGTGACGACTCCATCGCGATCGGTGCCGCCGAGCTCGCCTTCGCGCGCCTGCTCGACGACCCGCTCGGGACCCTGGGCCGGCTGCCCGAGCTCCTGCGGGCGCCGGCGTGACCCTCGTGGCCGGGGTGGACTCCTCGACGCAGTCGACCAAGGTGGTGGTGTGCGACGCCGCTTCCGGCAGGGTGGTACGGCAGGGCCAGGCCCCCCACCCGGACGGCACCGAGGTGCACCCGTTGGCCTGGTGGGAGGCGCTGCAGACCGCCTGCGCCAACGGGCTTCTCGAGGGCGTCGCCGCGTTGTCGGTGGCCGGCCAGCAGCACGGCATGGTGTTGCTGGACGCGGAGCAGCAGGTCGTGCGGCCGGCGCTGCTGTGGAACGACGTGCGGTCCGCCGGTGCCGCCCGCGACCTGGTCGCAGAGCTCGGTGGCCCAGGTGCCTGGGCCGACGCCGTCGGGGTGGTGCCGGTCGCCAGCTTCACGGTCACCAAGCTGAGATGGACCGCCGAGCACGAGCCCGCCGCCGCGGCGCGGGCACAGAGCGTCGTGCTCCCCCACGACTGGCTGACCTCCCGTCTGCTGCCTGACGGGGAGCTGGTCAGCGACCGGGGAGATGCCTCCGGCACCGGCTACTGGTCGGCCGCTCTCGGGGACTACCGCCACGACCTGCTCGAGCAGGCCTTCGGTCGCAGCCTGCAGACCCCGCGGGTCCTGGGACCGAGCGTCACCGCCGGCGAGACGGCGACCGGAATCGTGGTCGCAGCCGGCACCGGAGACAACATGGGCGCTGCCCTCGGCCTGGGCGCAGGGCCGGGCGACCTCATCGTGTCGATCGGCACCAGCGGGACGGCCTTCGCCGTACACGAGGTGCCCGTGGGCGATCCTTCGGGGACGGTCGCCGGCTTCGCGGATGCCACTGGCCGCTATCTCCCGCTCGTCGCGACCCTCAACGCTGCAAGGGTTCTCGTGGCAACTGCGCAGCTGCTCGGCACTGACGTCGCCGGTCTCGACGACCTGGCCTTGCGGGCCGCACCCGGGTCCGGCGGGCTGGTGCTGCTGCCGTACCTCGACGGCGAGCGGACCCCGGACCTCCCTGACGCCACGGGGACGCTGTCCGGCCTGACCCGCAGCTCCATGACGCCGGAGAACCTCGCGCGGGCCGCCGTGGAGGGGATGCTCTGCGGACTGGCTGACGCGGTCGATGCGCTCCGTCTCCAGGGCGTCGTGCCTCGGCGGCTGCTGCTCGTCGGAGGAGGTTCGCGCTCGCGTGCCGTCCGGGCGCTCGCGCCGTCGCTGCTCGGGCTCCCGGTCGTCGTCCCCGAACCGGCGGAGTACGTCGCCCGCGGCGCCGCGCGGCAGGCGGCGTGGGCGCTCGAGCCGTCGGGACCCCCTGAGTGGGACCTGGCCTCCTCGCCGCAGCAGGAGCCGGAAGACACCAGCTCGGCGCGACGCGTGCGCGAGGCCTACGGCGCGGCCCGTGATGCTGCAACATGTGCGGCATGACGCTCTCCTGGGGCATCGCCGCGACCGGCCGGATCGCCCGCGCCGTCGGGACCGTCATCGCCGCCCACCCGGACATGCGGGTCGCCGCCGTGGGGTCGCGTGATCCGCAGCGGGCACAGCTCCTGGCCACGGAGCTCGGGGCGCCACGCTGGCACGGGTCGTACGCCGCGCTCGCCGGAGACCCCGAGGTGCAGGCGGTCTACGTCGCCACCCCGCACGCGCAGCACGCCGAGGTGGTGGAGCTCGCCCTCGCGGCCGGTCGTGCGGTGCTCTGCGAGAAGCCGCTCACGCACAGCCTCGCGGAGACCGAGCGCCTGGCCGGGCTGGCCGTCGCGAGCGGCGTGTTCCTCATGGAGGGCATGTGGATGCGGTTCAACCCGCTCGTCCAGCTGATGCAGTTGCGGGTGCGCGACGGCCACCTCGGACAGGTCCGCTCGGTGCACGCGTCGTTCGGCTTCACCGCCGCCGCCGACCCCGCGGGGCGGCTCTGGAACCCAGACCTGGGCGGCGGTGCGCTGCTCGACCTCGGCGTCTACACGGTCGACCTCGCCCGGCTGCTGCTGGGTGACCCCGACAAGGTCGAGGTGACAGGGTCGCTCGCTCCGACCGGTGTGGACGCCGAGGAGAGCCTGCAGCTGACCTGGGCCAACGGCGCCCGCGCGCTGCTCGACACCTCGCTGGTGGCCACCTTGCCGGGCACCGCGGTGGTGATCGGGACCAAGGGGTACGCCGAGCTGAGCCCGACCTTCCACGCGCCGACCCGGCTGCGCCTCGAGGTCGCCGGGGCAGAGCCGGAGGAGCACCTGTTGGAGGACCGGAACGCGGGGTTCGTCGGCGAGCTCGAGGAGGTGGCCCGTTGCCTCGCGGACGGCCGCAGCCAGAGCGACGTCCTACCGCTGAGCGAGACCATCGCCACGATGCGCGTCCTCGAGCAGGCGCGCGGACTGCTCGACGGCCATGGCTGAGCATCGCTCCGCGATCCGCGTGGCGCTGCTCGGGTACGGCCTCGGGGGTCGGGTGATCCACCGCCCCCTCATCCAGGCGGTGCCCGAGCTGGCCCTCACGCACGTCGTGACCGCTGACCCCGACCGCGTGGCGCAGGCCCGCGCGGACCTGCCCGGTGTCGCGGTCGTCCCGAGCGCAGAGCAGCTGTGGACGCAACCGGACGAGTTCGACGTCGTGGTCGTCGCCACGGCAAACGAGACCCATGTCCCGCTGACCACCGCCGCACTCGAGCTCGGCAAGCTCACCGTCGTCGACAAGCCGCTGGCCATCACTGCCGCGGAGGCCGCCACGCTGGTGGACCTGGCGCAGCGGCTAGCTGTGCCGCTGACGGTGTTTCAGAACCGCCGGTGGGACAGCGACACGCTGACCGCCGCCGCGCTGTTCAACGAGGGCACGCTGGGCGAGGTCATCCGCCTCGAGTCACGGTTCACCCGCTTCCGGCCCGAGGTGGTGCATCGCTGGCGCGAGGACGCGACTGCGGGCGGTGGGGTGCTGCTCGACCTCGGCGCGCACCTGGTGGACCAGGCGCTACTCCTGCTGGGACCCGCGGTCGAGGTCTACGCAGAGGTCGACACGCGACGGACCGGCGCCGGCGCTGACGACGACTGCTTCCTCGCCCTCACCCACACGAGCGGCGCCCGCTCGCACCTGTGGGGCTCGATGGCCGCGCCTTACCCCGGCCCGCGTCTGGCCCTGCAGGGCAGCCGGGCCGGATGGGTCAAGGACGATCTGGACGGGCAGGAGGACGCGCAGCGCGACGGCGTACCCCTTCCGCCCGAGCCGGACGGCCACCTGTGGACCGCAGAGGGGTCGCGTCCCGTCCCGAGCCTGGCCGGAGACTGGGCCGCGTTCTACCGGGGCGTGGCCGCCACGGTCACCGATGGCAGCCCCGTACCTGTGGACCCGCGCGACGCGGTGCGAGGGCTGCAGGTCCTCGACGCGGCCCGTCGCTCGTCGCGGACCAGGCAGGTCGTGCCGCTGTAGCCAGCGCCTCCTGGCGACGTCAGTCGCTACCCAGGTTGATCGTGGCGCCCCAGCCGAGGGACCTGGCGCGCTCGACGACCAGCGCGGTCGCGGCAGCGTCGACGGAGGCCGACCCCACCGAGTCGAAGACCGTGAGGGCGTACTCCGACGAGGGCACGCCGTCGCCGAGGACGGCACCCAGCTCGAGCACATCGTCGCGATGCTGTGCCAGGTGCTGGTGCTCACCGAAGACCAGCGCGTCGGTGAGCACGTCGACGTACAGCTGGGCCCGGTCGAGGACGCCCGGGCCGAGTTCCCGCTTGCCTGGGCTGTCGGCTCCCATGGCGAGGACGACAGCTCCGTCGTGCAGGTCCGCGCTCTCCAGGAGCGGTTCCCGGGACGGCGTGCACGTGACGACCAGGTCGGCCCCGCGTACTGCCTCGGCCACGGTGGCGAGGGCTTGACCGTCGCTGGGCACCTCCTGCTCGACGAAGTGCCGCGCGCGGTCCGGGTGCCGGCTCCAGACTCGTACGGCGAACTGGTCGAGGACCTCGCGCAGCGCGAGGTAGGTGTAGCGGGCGATCGGTCCGCTCCCGACGAGGGCCACCGTCGGGTTGGGCGCGCGCAGCAGCGACCGGGCCGCGACCGCTGCGATGGCGCCGGTTCGCATGGCGGTCAGGTCGGCGCTGGCGAGCACCGCCTCGAGCCGCTGCGCGCGGTGATCGAAGACGAGGATGGCTCCGCTGGAGCTACCTCGGTCCGGGCGCAGGTTGGCCTTGACGGACAGCACGGGCGGGTCCAGCAGCGCGCCGGCCTTGAGGTGCAGGGCGGCCCCCGGCACGAGGACCTGTGAGCTCGAGGCAGGGAGTCCGCCGTCAGACGTCGCGATCGTCCTGAGGGCGTCGCTTGTCGCGGCGATCAGCTCGGGCCACGGCAGGAGCTCGCGAACGTCCTTCGCCCCGAGCAGGAGCACATGGCCGGGTGCGGCGGTCACAGGCTGTGCCGCATGGCGTCGACGGTGATGCGTTCGACGATCTGGCCGTTGCGGACGCCGTACACCTCGGGCTGGAGGTCCATCCAGACGCAGACATGGACCGGGAGGATCTGCAGCCTGTCGCCGACCGCGTAGGGGCGGTGGTCGTCGGGCACAGCGAGCACGCCGTGCTCCTCCGAGAGGCGCGCGACGCTCACCTCCGCAGCGCCCGCTGGATGCCCGAAGCCGTAGTGAGGGTCCTGGGTGGTCGTGAGGGTCTTGCTGCCCGCATCGATCGTGACGCGACCACCGTCGGTGCTGACGACGGTGGTCAACACGGTCGCCGCCAGCGCATCAGGGGTGCATGACCAGCAGGCGAGGGTCCGCAGGTCGTTGTAGACGTAGGTCCCGGGCCGCAGCTCCGTGATGCCGTCGTCGGCGCAGAGGTACGGCGCGGTGAGGGTCGAGCCCGCGGAGACGACCCGCGGCGGGAGGCCGGCCTTCTCCAGCGCACTCCGCAGATCCCCCATCACCGTGGCCTCCTGCCGGGCGACGACCGCGATGCCACGCGGGCCAGGCACATCGTGCGCGTGACCGGCGTGAGTGAGGATGCCTGCGAAGTCCAGCCCCGGTGTCCCGGCGATGTGCCGCGCTCGGTCCACGACCAGCTGTGGCGGTGCCCCCGCGCGGTGCATGCCGGTGTCGACCTCGACCAGGACGTTGAGGGTGCGGCCCGCCCTGCGTGCGAGGTCGGCATAGGCGTCAGTGACGGCATCGGAGTCGGTCGTCAGGGTGACCTCGGCCGCCCCGAGCGCCTCGAGCACGCGGTCCAGCTTGGCCCGGCCGACCAGCGGGTAGGCGACGGTCACGTCGGGGACGCCACCTTTGACCATGACCTGCGCCTCGCCGGCGGTCGCGACGGTGAGGCCGGCCGCACCCGCCGCCAGCTGGCGGGTCGCCATCGCGGAGCTCTTGTGGGTCTTGGCGTGAGGTCGCAAGGCGACACCGGCGCGGCCGGCGTAGGAAGCCATCCGGGCGATGTTCTGCTCGGCGACCTCGAGGTCCACCAGTACCGCGGGGGTGTCGATGCGCGGGTCGGCGAGGGAGAGCGGAAGCTCCGTGTACGGCGAGACCGGTACCGGGAGGCTGACCGTGAGCGAGGGGTCGCTGCTCACAGGCCGATGACCCCGGTCTTCACCTGCGCGAAGCCGCGAAGGCCTTCGGCCCCCTTCTCGCGGCCGTAGCCGGAGTTCTTGAAGCCTCCGAACGGCAGTTCCACGCCGCCCGAGGCGCCGTAGCTGTTCACGAACACCTGGCCCGAGACGATCTCCCGGACCATGCGGTGGGCCCGTCCGACATCGGACGTCCACACCCCCGCCACCAGCCCGAAGTCGGTGCCGTTCGCCATCGTCACGGCCTCCTGCTCGGTGCCGAAGGTCGTGACGGCCAGGAACGGCCCAAAGATCTCGTCCTGGGCGAGGCGGCTATCGGGTGCCACGTCGTCCACGAGCGTGGGCTGTACGAAGAACCCGTCCCCGTAGTCGCCGCCTCGCAGGGCCTCGCCACCGCAGACGAGTGTCGCCTCCTGGCGGGCGAGGGCCGCGAAGGAGAGGACCCTCTCGCGCTGCTCGTCGGTGATGAGCGGTCCGACCGTCGGGTCGCTCAGGGCTGGTCCGACGGTGGCGGCGCGGAAAGCGTCAGCGACGCGCGCGACGAGCTCGTCGTGGATCTCCCGTTGAACGAGCAACCGGGAGCCGGCGCTGCAGGTCTGCCCGGCGTTCTGCAGGATCGAGTTGACGATGATCGGTACAGCTCGGTCGAGGTCGGCATCGGCGAAGACCACGTTGGGCGACTTTCCACCGAGCTCCAGGGTGACCGGGATGAGCCGCTCGGCGGCCGCGTGGGCGATGATCCGTCCGACCTCGACGCTGCCGGTGAACGAGATGTGACCGATGCCCTTGTGCGCGGTCAGCGCCGCACCTGCGGTCTCCCCCATGCCGGGGACGACGTTGAACGCGCCGGCAGGGAGTCCCGCCTCGAGGGCGAGCTGACCCAGCCGCAGCGCGGTCAGCGGCGCCTCCTCCGCGGGCTTGACCACCACGCAGTTCCCCATCGCCAGCGACGGCGCGACCGATCGGGAGAGGATCTGCATCGGGTAGTTCCACGGGACGATGTGACCCGTCACGCCGTGCGGCTCGTAGCTGGTGAACACGAAGCTGCTGTCATTGAGAGGGATCGTCGTCCCGTAGAAGGTCTCGACAGCGCTGGCGTAGAAGTCGTAGTAGCGCGCGGTCAGCTCGGCATCGCGGCGTCCCTGCGCGAGGGGCTTCCCGGTCTGCTCGCTCTCAAGACGCCCGAGCTCCTCCATGTCGCGCTCGATGAGCTGAGACAGGCGGCGGAGCACCCGCGCGCGCTCGGCCACCGCGGTCCTGCGCCACGACGGCTGGGCCTCAGCCGCTGACTCGACGGCGAGCGCGACCTCGGCGGGACCGCAGTCGACGGTCACAGCCATCACCTGACCGGTAGAGGGGTTCGTCACCTCCACGCTCCGGTCGGACAGAAGCGGCTTGCCGGCGACGAGGGCGGGCAGCAGTTGCATGGGATCTCCTCAGAACGTGCGGGGGTCAGGTGCGCTGCAGGTGGGTCAGCAGCCAGTGCTCGACGAAGGTGGAGCCGGTCAGAACGGCCCCGGACACCACGGCTCGGTCTCCCAGGACCGATGGCCGCACGTCGATGGTGTCGGGCAGCCGCGACTGGATGAGCGGCCCGAGGACGTCGTAGCTGCGGGACAGTCCTCCGCCGAAGACGATGACCTCCGGGGCCAGGAGCGCGTCGAGGCGCTGGACGACCGCCGCGATCTCCGAGGCTGCCCAAGCCGCAACGGCCCGTGCCTGCTTGTCGCCGTCGCGGACGGCCTGCATGAGCGTGGCGCCGTCGACGATCGGCGCCGACCCGCCGCGAGAGTGGTACTGGGCGACGAGGCCGCCACTCGGCAGGGCCTCGCCAAGGGTGTCACCCGGCAGTGACACTGCCCGCGGCACCGACGAGACGGGCCAGGCGGCAATGCGTCCGAACCGGCCGACGTGCCCGTTGACGGTCCGGCCGTCGAGGGCCACGCCGACCCCGATGCCCTTGCCGATTTGCAGCACCACCAGCGCGTCCGAGCCGGGCGCCGTCCCCGTGGCGCTGCACTCCGCGAGAGCAGCAAGGTGGTCGTCCTGCTCGACCAGCACCTCACAGGACAGCCGTTGCGCGAGCTCGTCCGACAGGGCCAGCCCAGCCCAGGCCGGATGCTGCGGGGGGTTGCACAGCTCCCCGGTCTGCGGGTGAACAACGGAGGCGATGCCGACGCCGGCCCCGACCAGCGGAAGGTCCACCTGAGTGAGCAGCCGGTCGACTACCCCGTGCAACGACCTCACCAGGCCCGCGCGTCTGCCGTCGGTCGCCAAGGTGCGTGAGGCGACGACCTGGCCTCCCAGGTCAGCGAGGGCGACACGGGTGGTCTCGTTGCCGACATCGATCCCGGCGACGACGGCCGCTTCCCGACGGAACCGGTAGACGACCGGGGGACGTCCCAGTCTCCCGCCGCTCTGGGGGAGAGTTTGCTCTTCGACGAGCCCGCAGCTCTGCAGGTCCGAAACCATGCGATGAACCGTGGGAACCGCCATCCCGGTCCGGCGTGCCAACTCGGCCCGGGACAGGGTTGGCTCCGCGCGCAGCTCTTGGATGACGCGGATGAGGTTGCCGAGCCGCAGGTCCGACGGGACGAGCGTCGGACGCGGCTCCTCCGCCGCGGGCGTCACCTCGGTGAGCGCCGGTCCGGACAGGCGGGCACCGGGCCGCATGGCTGTGCTCACGTCTGCGCCGTCATCTCTCGGCTCTCATCTGTCATTTGCTCACTGCGCCGTGAACCCGCCGTCAAGGATGAGGTTGCTGCCGACAGCGAACGAGCTCTCGTCGCTCGCCAGGAACAGCGCGCCCATCGCGATCTCGCGCGGGTCAGCAGTGCGCAGGATCGGTGCCCAGGTGGCCTGCTCGGCGGCCGTCTTCGCGGGGTCGATGCTGTTGTCCACCTCTGCCTGCAGCAAGGGTGTCGCCGTGATCCCCGGGCACAGCGCGTTGACCCGGATGTTGTAGCGGATGAGGTCGAGGGCGATCGACTTGGTGAACATCATGACGGCGCCCTTGCTCGCGTTGTAGGCAGGCGACTCGGGCACCGCCACGACCCCCATCTCGGAACCCAAGGTGACGATGTTCCCGCGACCCTGCTTCCGCATCTGGGGGACGGCGTGCTTGACGAGGGTGAACATGCCCTTGACGTTCGTGCCCATCACCTTGTCCCACTCCTCCTCGCCGAGCTGTTCGATCGGCATGACGCTGGTGATACCGGCGTTGCACACGAGGATGTCGAGCGCGCCGTAGGCGTCGACCGTGGCGTCGACCATGGAGGAGGCGTCGGACATCGAGCGCACATCCCCGGCCACACCGCGGATCTCGCCCTTCTCGGCGAGCTCCGCGACGGTGGAGGCGAGCAGGCTCTCGTTGACGTCGGAGATGACGACGCGGGCACCCTCTTCCAGGAACACCTCCGCGATCGCCCGGCCGATGCCGGACGCGCCTCCGGTCACAAGTGCCGATCGTCCAGCGAGCCTGTCCACAGGAGTTCCCTTTCGGTTGCGTTCGTCTTTTCTTCTTACACTGTAACAAATTCGAGCGGGGCGACCTTCCCGGCCGCCCCGCTCGAGCTCTCAGAGGCGCGCGGCCTCGGCGGGGACCGTCTGCGTCGCCGCCGGCATGGCAGCGTCGGATCCCGGGGCCATGAACAGCACCGTGCCGAGGTGGTCGAGCTTCTCCGAACCCTGCCTGTTCAGGACGATGACCCATGCCACGGCGCCCAGGATCACCGCGACGATGATCCACGGCATGACGTTGAGTGGCGAGGTCGGCCAAGGGTGCAAGTTGAGGTAGATGGCGGCAAGGAAGGTCAGGGTCGACAGGGTCGGGAAGACCAGGTGCAGCATGACCGAGAACTCATCGCGGTAGCGCTTGAGCATGAAGGCCGTGAGGGCCAGGTTTGTCAGGATGAAGATCGGCAGGATCCCAAGGGAGGACAGGTACCCGAGGTTGCCGAAGGCCTTCATCGGTCCCCAGCCGGCACCGGCGATCAGACCGATGACGAGCGTGAAGGCCGAGTACACGAGGATCGCGATGTGCGGGGTCTGGTGCTTGCTGTGCGTTCGACCGCACATGCGGGGCAGGAGACCGTCGCGCCCGAGGGAGTACATCACGCGGAAGTTGGCGGTGTGGATGGCAAGGACGACGGCGACCAGGGCGGACACCGCCGCGATGTCCACGACGGTTGCGTACCAACTGCCGATGTAGCGGTTGGCCAGGTCGTGCAACGGCGCCGTGGCGCTGGCGAGCGCGTCGATGTGCTTCGCGCCGTACCCGACGATGATGGCGTAGACGGCGAACGTGAACCACAGACCCGTCAGCAGCACCGAGCCGACGAGGGCGATCGGCAGGTTGCGTCGGGGGTTGCGCACCTCCTCGGCAACGGTGGAGCACGATTCGAAGCCGAAGAAGGTCAGCACGATGAACACGAACGCCTGGCCCATGCCTCCGAAGCCACCGCTGCTGTGGGTGGGCGTGAACGCCTGCGGCACCTGACCGGAGTCACCGCCCTTGAAGACGATGAGCAGCAGCAGCACGGCCACGACGACGACCTCGGCGATGAGGAAGGCGATGCCGAACTGCATCGAGACGTGCACTGAGTACCAGGCCAGCGCTCCCACCGCCGCCACGATCACGATCATGAGGACCCACCAGGGAACGCTGATCCCGAAGTCTGCTTGGAGCGTGCTGCTCACGAAGCCGCCGAACAAGTTGGTGTTCAACGGCGACTGAAGCGCGTAGGCGAACATCAGGAGCATGCCGGCAACCAGGCCGGTGCGCGGTCCGAAGGCCAGCGTGATGAACTTGTAGAACGTGCCTGCCGACGTCACGCGCTTCGTGAACTGCGCGAGCGTGGAGGCCATCAGGGCGATGCCGATCGTCCCGAAGATGAAGACGAAGGGCGAAGAGATTCCCGCCTTGCTCGCCACCAGCGCACTGATGAACAGCACGCCGATGGTCGGGGAGATGAAGGCCAGCGACATCCCCAGGGCGCTGGGCAGCCCGAGTGCGTTGGACTTCAGTCGATGCGACCCAGGCGGGTTCTCGACGGCGTCGATCGTGGCCATTGGCTTCCTCCGCAGGTTGGATTTGATTACGGACCGTAAAGAAAGAAGGGTCACGCGTCAAGAGGAAATTTTCTGGTCACACAGTGGACTCATGGACGACATCTGGCGACGCCGTGGTGGCGCGGTTGCGCCCTGCGGGGTCCGCTTGTCGGACGAACTGGGTGGGATGCAGGAGAACGCTGCGAAGAGCACGGTTTGGTCGGAAACGGTTGCAGGTGAGGGGATCTCGCGTTGCTGACCCCCTGACTCAGTTAGGGTTCCGACGTGACAGTCACCGCGGCGGTGGATTCGCCCCTCTTCTCTCAGGCCCGCCGCCGACCAGTCATAGCCGTGACCGGCGCGGTGGCAGCGGCGGCGCTGTACGGCGTGAACGGCAGCCTCTCCAAGGTCGTCCTGTCGACCGGCCTGCCTGCCCAGCGCCTGAGCGAGCTTCGCGCGGCAGGGTCGCTGCTGTGTCTGCTGCTGATCACGCTCTCGCGCCGCAACCGAGGCCCTCGCCCGGCACTGCGCGAGCTGCCGCGGCTTCTTGCCTACGGCATCCTCGGCATCGCCCTGGTGCAGCAGCTCTACTTCGTGGCCATCCATCGGCTGCATGTCGGTGTCGCGCTGCTGTTCGAGTTCACAGCGCCGCTGTTCATCGCCATCTGGCTGCGTTTCGGTCAGGGACGGGCAGTGGGACGCATGGCGTGGAGCGGACTCGGCTTGGCCTTGGTCGGGCTGGCGTTCGTGGCAGACGTGGGCCCGCACGAGCGCCTCGACCCCATCGGTGTCGCCGCTGCGTTGGGGGCTGCACTCGGTCTGGCCGTCTACTACGTCCTGGGAGAGTCGCTCGTCGTCACCCGCGACGTCATACCCCTCACCACCTGGGCCTTTGCGGCCGCGACCGGCTTCTGGTCGATCGCCAGCCCTTGGACCTCCTTCCCCTGGCACACCCTCGGACGCACGGTCTCGCTGTCGGGTCGGTTGGAGCAGCTTCAGTCACCTGTCTGGCTGCTCGTCGTCGGCGTCGTCATCGTGGGAACGGTGCTGCCCTACCTGTTGGTGCTGGCCGCGCTGCGCCACCTGCCCTCGACGCGCGTGGGAGTGCTCGGGATGCTCGAGCCCCTCCTGGCAGCCGGCTTCGCCTACGGGTGGCTGGGCGAACGCCTTACCGCCATGCAGCTGTGCGGCGGTGCCGTGATGCTGATCGGCGTCGCCCTTGCTCAGCTGACGCGGGGCGGTTGGGCCGGGCCGAATGCCTCCTCCGCGGTGTGAGCCGCTTGCTGTGCAACGGTTCGGGTGGCGAGGACCGGTGTCGGACTACGTCAACAGCGCCCGTGCCATCACCATTCGCTGGATCTGGTTGGTGCCCTCGTAGATCTGGGTGATCTTGGCGTCCCGCATCATCCGCTCGACGGGAAAGTCGCGGGTGTAGCCGTAGCCGCCGAACAGCTGCACCGCATCGGTGGTCACCGCCATGGCGGTGTCGGAGGCAAAGCACTTCGAGGCGCTCGACAGGAAGGTGAGGTCGGCATCGCCACGCTCCGCCGACGCGTTGGCGGCGTAGACCAGGTGCCGGGCAGCCGCCACCTTCATCGCCATGTCGGCGAGCATGAACTGCACACCCTGGAACTCCGCGACCGACTTGCCGAACTGCTTGCGTTCCTTGACGTAGGCGATGGCCGCGTCGAGTGCGCCCTGGGCGATCCCGACGGCTTGGGCCCCGATCATCGACCGGGTGTGGTCGAGGGTCCTCAGGGCAGTGATGAAGCCCTCGCCCTCGTTGCCGATGATGCGGTCGGCCGGGATCCGGCAGTCCTCGAAGTAGATCTCACTCGTGGGCGAGCCCTTGATGCCGAGCTTGCGCTCCTTGGTGCCGACGCTGAAGCCCGGGTCGTCCTTGTGCACGATGAACGCTGAGATGCCCTTGGCGCCCTTTGAGGGGTCGGTGGATGCCATCACCGTGAAGTGCGTGTTGACCGCCGCACCCGTGATCCAGCACTTGGTGCCGTTCAGCACCCAGCCGTCGCCGTCGCGGACGGCTCTGGTGCGCATGGCGGCCGCGTCGCTACCGGCCTCGCGCTCCGACAGGGCGTAGGAGAAGGTCGCCTCGCCGGCGGCCACCTGTGGCAGATAGCGCTTCTTGAGCTCCTCGGAGCCGGCCAGGATCAGCCCCATTGTTCCGAGCTTGTTGCCGGCGACGATCAGGGAGCTAGAAGCACAGACGCGTGCGATCTCCTCCACCACGATGCTGTGCGCGATCCGGTCGGCGCCGGCTCCGGCGTACTCCTGTGGGACGTGGATCGCGAGCAGGTCCGCCTTCTTCAGCGCCTCGTGGACGTCCCACGGGTACTCCGCGGTCTCGTCGATCTCAGCGGCCCTCGGGGCGATCTTGTCCTCGGCGAGCTCACGGACGGCCGCGCGGAGCATCCTGTGCTCCTCGGAGAGGCCGTAGAGGGCGTAACTGGCGTCTGCTGTACCCATGACCGACATGTTAGGGATGCTTGCGAGGCGACCCGGCTAGCCTTGTCGAATGACTGAACGCCCCCGTCTGACCGTGATCGGCACCGGCTACCTCGGGGCCACCCACGCCGTGTGCATGGCCGAGCTCGGCTTCGAGGTCCTCGGCCTCGACGTGGAGGAGGCCAAGGTCACCTCTCTGCAGTCGGGCCAGGTGCCGTTCTACGAGCCCGGGCTCCCCGAGCTGCTCCAGAAGAACCTCGACTCCGGACGGCTGCGGTTCACCACGTCGTACGAGGAGGTCGGAGCCTTCGGGGACGTGCACTTCCTCTGCGTGGGCACCCCCCAGAAAAAGGGCGAGTACGCCGCCGACATGACCTACGTCGACGCCTCGTTCCGCTCCCTCGTGCCGCACCTGCGGGACGGGGCCCTCGTCGTCGGCAAGTCCACCGTCCCAGCCGGTACTGCGGAGCGGCTGGCCGACGAGCTGGCGCGGACCGCCACGGCCAAGGACGTCGAGCTGGCGTGGAACCCGGAGTTCCTGCGCGAAGGCTTCGCGGTGGAGGACACCCTCACGCCCGACCGCCTGGTGTTCGGGATCCGCTCGGAGCGGGCCGAGGCCCTGCTGCGCGCCGCCTTCGGGCCGGTCATCGACGTGCCGACGCCAGTGGTCACCTGCGACTTCGCGACCGCCCAGCTGGTCAAGGTCGCGGCCAACGCGTTCCTCGCCACCAAGATCTCTTTCATCAACGCGATGGCCGAGGTCTGCGAGGCGACCCACGGCGATGTGACGAAGCTTTCGGAGGCGTTGTCCTACGACACCCGCATCGGCGGACGGTTCCTGCATGCCGGGCTCGGCTTCGGGGGCGGCTGCCTGCCGAAGGACATCCGCGCCTTCATGGCTCGGGCCGGCGAGCTCGGCGTCGACCAGGCCCTGTCGTTCCTCAAGGAGGTCGACGCCATCAACCTGCGCCGCCGGGCCCGGATGGTCGACCTGGCCCGCGAGTCGCTCGGCGGCTCGTTCGCCGGTAGCCGCGTCGCTGTCCTGGGTGCTGCGTTCAAGCCCAACAGCGACGACATCCGCGACTCCCCCGCCCTCGACGTCGCCTCCGCCATCCAGTCCCAGGGTGCGGCCGTGGTGCTGTACGACCCGGCTGCGATGGACAACGCCAAGCGGGTCCACCCCGAGATCGGCTACCGGGAGTCCGCCGTCGAAGCGGGCCGGGGCGCCGACATCGTGCTGCACCTCACGGAGTGGAAGGAGTTCCGCACCATGGACCCCTCCGCCCTGTCGGCGGTGGTCGCGCACAAGCGCATCGTCGACGGCCGCAATGCCCTCGACCCGGTGCTCTGGCGTGAGGCCGGCTGGACCTACCGCGCTCTCGGGCGTCCCTGACCGACGCTCGTCCACACCCGAGTTGCGCTCCTCACGACGTACGGCGGTCTGACGAGGCACCCTGTGCGGCATGAGCACAGCCGCCACCACTGACGTCCGCTGCCCAGACTGCGGCACTGCGCTGACTGGCGAGCCGACGTGCACCTTCTGCGGGCCACCCGTCGTGGGTCCGACCGCCGCGCGGCTGTGGCAGGTCGACCAGCGGCTGGCCTTCATCGTCGGCGAGCGCACGTTGCTCGCTGGAGCCGGCGCGCTGCTGGTGGTGCTCGGGGCGACGTACGAGCAGCGGCTCCGGGACATGAGGCGCCCGCGCGAGCGGTACGAGGGGCTCGAGTGAGTCCCGTCGAGCAGCTGCTGGCGCTGGAGACCTGGGCGGTCGTGGGGCTCTCCGACAACCAGGGCCGGGCAGCCTGGGACGTCGCACTCTTCCTGCAGCGCAAGGGAAAGCGAATCGTCCCTGTGCATCCGTCCGGGGCGACCGTGCATGGCGAGCAGGGCTACCGCTCGGTCGCCGAGATCCCCTTCCCGGTCGACGTCGTCGACTGCTTCGTGCGCTCCGCGCTCGTCGGTCCGGTGGTCGACGAGGCGGTTGCGGTCGGAGCGGTCGGCGTGTGGATGCAGCTGGGCGTCGTCGATCCGCAGGCCGCCGAGCGCGCCGAGCGCGCGGGCCTGACGGTCGTCATGGACAAGTGCCCGAAGATCGAGTGGGAAGGTCCGTGATCGGCGTGCGGGCGGGCGCCTGAGTGGCACGGACAGGGGCGGCCCGCCGATCCTGGGCCGGGCTCAGGTCGGCGGTCAGCCTGCCGATGGAGTGATCATGGAAAGTGTCGAGCGCGTCGAGGTGCCATGCGATCGCGAGCACCTGGACCAGCTGCGGGCTCCGAGCAGTGACGTGGCGGTGCCGAGCAACCCGGCCGCACTCGAGAGCATCGCCGCGCTCCTGGCCCACTCGCGGATCCGGTCTGCTGCCTAGGCCGGCGCTACGTCTGCTCAGAGGGACACCCGCACGCAGCGCGCGGGCAGACGCAAGCGGTTCTAGCGCTGCGTGGCGAGGTCGAGCAGGCGTGGGCGGTGGTCGGGGAACACGGTCGTGAGTGAGCCGCCCCCGAGGCGGCGCTGGACCAGCTCGCCGAGCACGTCGCGGTAGTCCGTCGTGACCCGCAGATCACCGTTCTCCAGGTGGGAAGCGTCGAGACCGGACCAGCGACCGTAGACCTTGCCGCCCCGGATGCCGCCACCGAGGACCAGCATCGCGGAGCCATGGCCGTGGTCGACGCCGCCGCTGCCGTTCTGCCAGACCCGACGGCCGAACTCCGACATCGTCACGATGGTGGTCGTGGCCAGCAGCGGACCCAGATCCCTGGCGAAGGCAGCAAGCCCCGCGCCGAGCCGGCTCACGAGCTGGGTCATGGCACCACCGGCGGCATCACCCATCCCCTCGTGGGTGTCCCAGCCGCCCAGGTCGAGGGTGGCGACCTGTAGTCCGACGCCTGCCCGCGCGACCTGCGCGATCTGGCGGAGGCCGACGCCGAAGCTGTCGGTGGGGTAGTTGACGCCTACCCGCGGGAGGTAGGGGTGGTCCCGCAGGGGCGCGAACCGTCGAAGGGCGTCGAGCGTGCTCCGGGCCGCGTCGGCGTGCGGCCCGGCCACCCCCGCGTACATCTCGGCGAGGGCCTTCTCGGTCGGCACCCGTCGCTTGTCAGCGACCCGCACGCGCACGTCCCTCACGCTGTTGACCGAGAGGTCCGGTGCCGGGCCCTGCAGCGATCCGGGCGGGCGGTTGCCGATGGCCAGCGCCGGGAAGTCGCCCACCCGCAGCCCGCGGGCCGTCAGGTGCCGATCCACCCAGCCGCTGGACACCGCGGTCGCGGCGTTGACGCCGCGCTCCATGGCATCCATCGCCTCGAAGTGCGAGCGGGTGCCATCGGAGTCGCCGACCGCGTGCACGATCGCCAGACGCCTGTCGGTCCAGAAGGGAAGCAGCGGCCTGAGGCCGGGGTGCAAGCCGAACACGCCGTCCAGCTGGAGCGCCTGGCCGGGGCGCACGCCGATGTCCGGACGGGCCGTCAGGTAGCCGGGGTCGGACAGCGGAGGCACCAGCGACAGCCCGTCGGCGCCGCCTCGGAGCGAGACGACCACGAGCAGGTCGCTGCGCTGCTCGCCGGAAGCGAACGCCAGCCGCGGGCTGGCGAGCTCGAGAGCCCCAAGCCCAGCGAGGGTGGCGGCACCGGCCAGCAGCCGGCGGCGGGTGCACGCGAGGTCGGCACACTCCTGCGCCTCGAAGGGGCTCATCGGACCTGCGCCTCGGGGGACGACAGCAGCAGGGCTGCGATCTGCGGCGTGAGGGCACCGATGGTGGCCTGGTCGACCGCCTGGCCGGCCGGCATCGACACCCCCTGCAGCACCGCGGCTCGGAGTGCACGGCGCGGCACGGGACCGATCAGCTTGCCTGCCAGGCGATCCACCAGCGCGCCGGCAGTAGCGGGCAGCGGCGTGCCGACGAGGGTGTCCCCGTCCAGGGGTCCGATGCCGCGCACGGCGCCCTGCACGAGGGCCTGCGCGGCGTTCCAGCGGGAGAGCGTCGAGGCGGTGGAGGCCCAGGCCGCCGCCGTGTCGGGGTAGCCGTCCGGCGCCGGCCAGCCGAACGGCGCCTGTCCCAGCTGCTGCAGCGAGGACGCGATGCCGCCGCCGGCCACGGGCAGCGTCGGCGCGGGTTGCAGACCCAGGGCACGCACGGCGGCGGTGAACCACTCGAACGGCCGCTGCGTCTTCTGCCCCGCGCTCCCCGCGAACTCCGCGGACCCCACGATGTGCCGCAGGACCGGCACGATCGCCGTGCCGCCCTCGAGGTAGACCCGCGCGGCGCTCGCCACCAGGGCGACGGACGGCGTGTCGCTGACCAACCGCCGTACCAGCTTGGTGGCGAGGTGGTGAGCGGTCGCCGGGTGGAAGGCGAGGTAGCGGACCAACGAGAGGGCCACGTCCAGGCCCTTGTCCGGGTCGGCGTTGGGGCTGGTCCAGTCGAGCACCCGCACCGCGCCGGTCGCGTGCCACTCCGGCCGATAGCTGAACAGCCCCGTCCTGGCGTCGACCGTGAGCCCGGTCAGCACGCGGGCGGCGTCCCGGACGTCGCGCTGGGTGTAGCCGGCGTGCACGCCGACGGTGTGCAGCTCCAACAGCTCGCGGGCGTAGTTCTCGTTGGGGTGACTGCCGCGGGACTCGGCGTTGCTGAGGTAGCGCAGCATCGCCGGGCTCTGGACGCTCGCCGTCAACAGGTCGGCGAAGGTGCCGAGCGCGTGCGCTCGCACCACGTCGCGGTCGTCGACGGCCTTGTGGTCACGTACGTACGGCAGCTGCGCCGCGATCGACAGGTGGTTGCTCCAGAACTCCACCACCAGCTCGTAGACCTGGTGGTCACCCCAGGCCGCGCGCGCGAAGGTGGCGACCTGCAGGTCCTGTACGGCGTCGCGGTGAGCCACCGAGGCCACAGCCGCGGCGACCACCTCCGGCAGCGGGAGGGCCGGACCGGCGCCGACCACGGTGCCGTGGAGGTCGGGCATGCTCCCGAGCTGCTCGTCCAGCCAGGCACTCACCCCGATCGCACGCACGTGGTCCACGAGCTGCGGGGTGGCGCCGAAGCTGAGCCGGCGGACGGCATGCAGCACCGGGTCGTCCGTGACGGGCAACGGACGGTACGTCGGTGCGGCGGGCGCGGCCGCATCGGACGTGCGTGCGACCGCCACCCCAGCCGCCGCGAGGCTGACCAGTGCGGACGTCAGAGCGGAACGGCGGCTCAGCTGCGGCACGCGTGCCCTCAGGAAGGTCGTCGGGGTGATCATTGCGACATACAACGGGCTTACGCCGCAAACGTCACGCCCTGGACGTCACTCGCAATCCGTGCGCAACCCCTCCGCACCCGAAGTTAGGTCAACCTGGCCTGAAGGGAAGCATCCTTCGCTCGTGCCTGATCGCCGAGGGCGACCTGGAAGGCCTTCATCCGCTGCAGCAGCACCGGGTCCGCGGACGCGAGCACCCGGACGGCGAGAAGGCCCGCGTTGCGGGCACCGGCGATCGACACGGTCGCGACCGGAACGCCGGCCGGCATCTGCACGATCGACAGCAGCGAGTCCATCCCGTCGAGGTGCTTGAGCGGGACCGGGACGCCGATGACCGGGAGCGGTGTCATCGAAGCCACCATGCCCGGCAGGTGGGCGGCGCCGCCTGCCCCGGCGATGACCACCCGCAAACCGCGGTCGGCAGCGGAGGAGGCGTAGTCGAGCATGTCGACCGGCGTGCGGTGCGCGGACACGACCCGCACCTCATGCGGGACGTCGAACTCCTTCAGCGCCTCCGCCGCGGGCTCCATCGTCGGCCAGTCCGAGTCGCTCCCCATGATGATCCCGACGAGTGCGCCGGCTGCTACTGATCCCATCGGCCTGTCCTCAGGTAGTGGGCGCCGGCGCGGGCCCGAGCGGTCACGTCGGCGAGGTCGTCACCGAGCGCGGTCACGTGCCCGATCTTGCGGCCCGGCTTCACCTGCTTGCCGTACAGGTGGACCTTCAGGGCCGGGTCACGGGCGAACAGCATGTGCAGCCGGCGGTCCAGGTCCGGCTCACCGTCGCCGCCGAGCAGGTTGGCCATGACGACCCAGGGCGCGGTCATCGTGGTCGCGCCGAGCGGGTAGTCGAGGACCGCACGCAGGTGCTGCTCGAACTGGGAGGTACGGGCGCCTTCGATGGTCCAGTGACCACTGTTGTGGGGGCGCATGGCCAGCTCGTTGACGAGCAGCCCGTCGGACACGGTCTCGAACAGCTCGACAGCGAGCACGCCGACGACGCCGAGCTCGTCGGCCAGCCGCAGCGCCAGGGCCTGCGCCTCGACGGCCCGGTCCTCGGACAGCCCGGGCGCGGGCGCGACGACCTCCACGCAGATCCCGTCGGCCTGCACGGTCTCAACCACCGGCCACGCCGCTGCCTGCCCGTACGGCGACCTCGCGACCACCGCCGCCAGCTCGCGCCGGAGCGGGACGAACTGCTCCGCGAGCAGCCTGACCCCCGCGGCCAGTACGGGGAGGGCCTGCTCGACGTTCTCCACGACCCAGACGCCCTTGCCGTCGTACCCGCCGGTGGCGGCCTTGAGGACGACGGGCCAGCCGTGCTCCTGGGCGAAGGCCTGCAGCTCGGCTGCCGAGGTCACGGGGGCGAATGGCGGCACGGGGACACCGAGTGCCTGGAGCCGCTCGCGCATGACCTGCTTGTCCTGGGCGTGCAGCAGCGCCTTCGATCCCGGCTGGACATTGACACCGGCGCTCTCGAGCGAGGCGATGAGGTGGCCGGGAACGTGCTCATGGTCGAACGTCACGACCTCGCAGTGCGCCGCGAACGCCTCCAGATCGGCAAGGGACTCGTGCGATCCCACGGTGACGCCGTTGGCCACCAGGGCTGCCGAGTCGTGCGTCGCATCGGCGAGCACGCGCAGCGACAGGCCGAGGGCGATGGCGGCCTGGTGCGTCATGCGGGACAGCTGACCCCCGCCGACCATGCCGACGACGGGCAGTCCCATCGCTCCGAGGGTCGCCACGCGGGAAAGGCTAGTGGTCACCGAGAAGGCGGCGCCCAAGGCGTCCGACGGTCTCCTCGTCCACCCCGATGGCCATCGCCAGCCCGTGGATGCCGCCGTAGTCGCGGTCGACACGGTCGAGGAAGCGCTCCATGTTGCCGGCATGCGGGCGCATCGACTCGAGGGTGCGCCGCTGGAGCTCCTCCGCGTACAGCGGCGAGGAGAGCAGGCGGTTGCGGATGGCCTCGATCCGCTCGTCGGTGAGGGCGTAGTCGGCGACGACCGCGTCCCGCCGCACCCCGACCAGCGAGAGAGCGAGCGCCACGACTACCCCCGTGCGGTCCTTGCCGGCCGCGCAGTGCACGACCACCGCGCCGCGGCGGGGATCGGCGATCGCACGTAGGGCAGCGGCGACCCTGTCGGGGGCGTCCTTGACGTAGTCGATGTAGAAGTGGTCCATCGCGTGCTCGCCGGCGGTCTCGTCCGGGATGGTCCGGTCGACGAGATCGCGGCCGTCCAAGCCGTGCGGGATGAGGTCGAGGTGCAGGTGCGTCACCTCGGTCTCACGCAAGGGCCCCGCGCCGGTCAGCTCGACCTCAGCCGAGGTGCGCAGGTCCAGGACGGTCCGCACGCCGGCAGCCATCAGCGCCTGTACGTCGGAAGCCGTCAGATCCTGCAGGTTGTCCGAGCGGATGAGCACCCCCGGCCTCGTCGTCCGGCCGTCCACGGTGGGGAGGCCCCCCACGTCCCGGACGTTGACGGCACCATGCAGCGATAGCCAGGTCATTTTCAGACTCTTGCACGTTCCCTTCGCTAGTCTGGCGCGATGCTCCGCTCCTTCACCGAACGGCTGCGCTCGGTCACAGCAGAGCTCACGAAGTTCGTGGTGGTCGGCGGTTTCTGCTTCGTCCTCGACACCGCGCTGGCGTACTTCTTCCGGTTCACGGTGCACCTCGGACCCACGACGTCGAAGACGCTCTCGACCATCATCGCTGTGGCCGTGTCCTACGTCGGCAACCGCCTCTGGTCCTTTGCGCACCGCGTCGACGACGACCGCGGCCACGGGCAGGACATCACGGTCTACGCCGGCATCAACGTCGTGGGGCTGGTCATCACGCTGGTTCCCGTCGATGTCGCGCACTACCTGCTCCACGAGAGCTCCCCGCTCGCCTTCACGGTCAGCGGCATCATCGGCACCGCCGTCGCGACCGTCTTCCGCTTCTGGGCGTACCGCCGGTTCGTCTTCGTCGCTGCCCCTGAGCTGGCCGAGCGCGCCGCGCTCGTCTAGCGCGTCAGCAGCCTTCTAGTCCACCCGCCGGACCAGGTACGGCGTCAAGGAGCGGTAGCCGCGCACCGAGCGCCGGTGCAGCGGTCGGAGGTCGAAGCCCTCGAGGGCCTCGGCCGCGTGCTTGTCGACGAGGACGCTGCCTGGGCGGGCCGCGTCCGACAACCGGCTGGCGATGTTCACCGGCTCACCGAAGACGTCGCCGAGCCGCACCAGCACCGGACCGACCGCGACCCCGGCCCGCACCGACGGCAGCTCGCCGTCGACCTCGTGCGCCGCCACCGTGTCGAGGGCCACCGAGACGGCGGTGCTGGCGTCGTCCGTCGTGTAGAGCACGCCGTCGCCGAGGGTCTTCACGACTCGGCCTCCGACCGCTGCCACCCGCAGCGAGGTGTCCCGCTCGAAGCGCTCGAGGGTTCGCTCCAGCTGCCTGGCGTCCCAGGTGCGGCTCGACCGGGTGAAGTTGACCAGGTCGAGGAAGCCGATCGCGAACACCGGCATGCCATCCTGACGGGCGGTAGCGATCGATCTCTGCACGGCAGCTGCGAACTGGCGGCGCCACACGAACAGCACGAGCTCCTCCAGCCGGGGCAGCACGTCCTCGGCGGCACCTACGGCGGCGGACAGTGCTTCGTCGACCGTCATACCGGCCGACAGCGAGCGGAAGGCGTCCAGCTGGGCCTCCGCCAGCTTGGCCAGGCCCTGCCCCATGGCGCGCGCCAGGACGAGCAGGGTGTCGGCGTCGATCACCCCGAGCTCGACGAGCGAGGCGGCGGTCTCCAGGGCCTTGACATCGGCTTCGGTGAAGGCCGGCTGGCCGTAGGGCACTTCCGCGAACCCCATGGCGGCCCAGATGGCACTGGCCCGTTCCGGGGACACCGAGGCGCGGGCCTCGACCTCCTCCCGGGTCAGCGCCGGAGGCTCGCCCAGCAGCACGGTCTCGAGGTCGTCCACGGGCGCAGACTGCCAGATGCGCGGCGCTCCCAACGGGCGTACCGTCGGCGCCATGACGCGCCGGCAGAAGGCGTACTTCGTCTTCCGTGGCAGTTCGGCAGGGATCTTCCTGCTCTCCGCCACGGTCCTGCCCCACGGTGCGCCGGCTGTCATCGGCTGCCTCGTTGCGGGCATGGGCGGCATCTTGACCTGCATCGGTGTCAACGCCGGTGGGCCCGGCGAGCGGGCAGGCGCGCGTGTCCAGACGGTGGCCTACGAGAAGGTGCGACCCCCGCAGGGCGACTGGCCGCCGTTCGACGAGAGCAAGGTCATCGACGGCGAGCTGGCCGGCCCTGGATCCCCTCGCACGCCCTAGAGTTCGCGACCCGCCTGCTCCACCAGCTCGTAGAGCCTCCGCTGCACCTGCTCGACCTTCGGGATCTCGGTGAGCTGCACCTGGCCCCGCTCGCCCGCTGACTCCACCAGCAGCGTGCCGCATCCCAGGATGCGCTCCAGCAGGTTGTGGGTGAAGGTCACGTCGTTCACCCGGGTCAGCGGGATGTCTCTGCCGGTCCGGGACAAGATCCCGCTGCGCACGACGACCCGCTTGTTGGTGATGACGAACATCGTGGTGCGCCAGCGCAGGAACGGCACGAGGGTGAACACGACGACCAGCACGATCGCCACACCGACGACGATGTAGCGCGCGGTGCTGTCGCTGACCACGGCGACCAGGAAGCCGGCGAGGCCGAGCACCACCAGCAGCTCGAGCACCGGCAGGACCAGCGTCTTCCAGTGCGGGTGGGTCTCGAGCGCGACCGTCTCGTCGTCCGACAGGAGCTTCTTCGGGTAGGCCACGGGGCTGATCATGGCCTGCTCAGCGCAGGTGCACCACGTCCCCCGCCGCGTACGGCGTGCCGTTCACCACCAGCCGACCCTGCTCGTCGACCGCCTCGGCGACGCCAACGGCCGAGGCTCCGCCCGGCAGCTCCACCCGTACCTCACGTCCCAGCGTGCTGCACAGCTCCCGGTACGACGTCGTGTCACGGTCCCCCAGCACCCCGGCCAGACCGCGGAGCACGGCCTTCAGCAGCGTCTCCCGGTCGGTGATCGCGGCCTGCTCGACAAGCAACGAGGTCGCCTGCTCGTGCGGCAGCTCCTCGCGCCGGGTGGTGACGTTGAGCCCGATCCCCAGGACGACGGCCCCGCCGACGGCCTCCGCGAGCAGACCGGCCACCTTGCGACCGTCGACCAGCACGTCGTTGGGCCACTTCAGGACCGCGTCGACCTCGGCCTGCGCCCGCAACGCCTGCGCGACCGCAAGACCACCCCAGAGCGGGACCCAGCCGAGCAGCCGCGCGTCGAGCGACGGGCGCAGCAGGACCGAGAAGGTCAGCCCTGCCCGGGCCGGGGACACCCAGCTGCGGCCCTGGCGGCCGCGACCCTCGGTCTGCTCCTCGGCCACGACCACCAGACCGTGCGCCTCGCCCGCCCGGGCGCGCTCGGCGACCACCGCGTTGGTCGACCCTGCGGTCGGCAGCACCTCCAGCCGCCAGCCGTCCGGCTCCAGGGCCCGCAGCAGGGTGGCCGCGCGCAGCGGGGGGCGGTCGAGGTCGCCGTACATGCCTGCATTCAATCGTGAAACAAGCTCCGGATACTCTCCGCTGCGTGACTGCTGAGCCTGTGACGTCTGCCGTCGATGTGCACACGACTGCCGGGAAGCTCGCCGAGCTGCGCCGCCGCAACGAGCTGGCGCTGCACCCGGGGACCGAAGCCGCGCTCGAGAAGCGGCATGCGAAGGGGCAGCGGACCGCCCGCGAGCGGATCGAGGCGCTCCTGGACGAGGGCAGCTTCACCGAGACCGACGGGCTGGCGCGGCACCGCGCCCGCGACTTCGGGCTGGAGAACAACCGCCCGATCGGGGACGGGGTCATCACCGGCTTCGGCACCGTCGACGGCCGTCCGGTCTGCGTGTTCAGCCAGGACGCCATGGTGTTCGGCGGGGCGCTGGGCGAGGTCTACGGCCAAAAGATCGTCAAGATCATGGACCTCGCCCTGAAGACCGGCTGCCCGGTCATCGGCCTCAACGAGGGCAGCGGCGCGCGGATCCAGGAGGGGATCATGGGCCTGGCGCTGTACGGCGACATCTTCTACCGCAACACGATGGCCTCCGGGGTGATCCCGCAGATCAGCCTGATCCTCGGCAACTGCGCCGGCGGCCACGTCTACTCGCCCGCCCTCACCGACTTCAACCTGATGGTCGACGGCGCCTCCGCGATGATGATCACCGGGCCGGACGTCATCAAGACCGTCACCGGCGAGGACATCACCATCGAAGACCTCGGCGGTGCGCGGGCGCACAACTCCAAGAGCGGCGTCGCGCACTTCATGAGCCCTGACGAGGAGGAGGCGCTCGAGCTGGCAAAGACGCTGCTGTCCTTCCTGCCCTCCAACAACCTGTCCGAGGCGCCTGTCTTTGACGGCCCGGATGCCCTGGAGGAGGACCCGCTCACCGAGCTCGACACCCTCATCCCTGACAGCAACAACGCGCCGTACGACATGCACACCGTCATCGAAGCGGTCCTCGACGACGGCGAGTTCCTTGAGGTGCAGGCACTCTGGGCGCAGAACGTGGTCTGCGGCTTCGGTCGCATCGAGGGGCGCAGCGTCGGCATCGTCGGCAACAACCCGATGCACTTCGCCGGCACCCTCGACATCGATGCCGCCGAGAAGGCGGCACGCTTCGTGCGCACCTGCGACGCCTTCAACGTCCCGATCCTGACCTTCTGCGACGTGCCGGGCTTCCTCCCCGGCGTCGGCCAGGAGCACGCCGGCATCATCCGGCGCGGTGCGAAGCTGCTGTACGCCTACTCCGAGGCGACCGTTCCGCTCGTCACCGTCATCACGCGCAAGGCCTACGGCGGCGCCTACGTCGTCATGGGCTCCAAGCACCTCGGTGCCGACGTGAACCTCGCGTGGCCGACCGCGCAGGTCGCCGTGGTCGGCGCGCAGGGTGCGGTCAACATCATCCAGCGCAAGGCGATCGCTGCCTCCGAGGACCCGGAGAAGACCCGCACGGAGTTCATCCAGCAGTACGAGGACACCTTCGCCACCCCGTACATCGCGGCCGAGCGCGGCTTCGTGGACGCGGTCATCGCCCCCTCGGAGACCCGCCGCGAGGTCGCCAAGGCCCTCCGTCTGCTCCGCGGCAAGCGCGAGACCCTGCCGCCCAGGAAGCACGGGAACATCCCGCTGTGACCGGTACCCCGCGCGGCTCCGCCGCCTTCCCGAGCTGTCAGCACCAGGTGCCCCGATGACCCCACCAGACGCTGACAACTCGCAGGCGGGTAGGGCGAAGCCGGTGCTGCGCCTGGTCCGTGGGAACCCCTCCCCGGAGGAGCTCGGCGCTGTCGTCGCACTGCTCGTGGCCCGCTGCGCGGGCGGCGCAGCGGAGCCCGCGCCGGAACCGCCCTCGTGGTGGGCCACTCCCCAGCTGCGCTCCCCCCTGACCCATGGACCGGGCGCCTGGCGCGCCTCCGGCCTGCCCCGCTAGTCCGCCTCTCCAAGGAGCCATCGAGTGCGCAAGGTTCTGATCGCCAACCGCGGTGAGATCGCGGTCCGCGTCGCCCGTGCCTGCAAGGACGCCGGTCTGCAGTCGGTCGCCGTCTACGCCGAGCCCGATCTCGACGCACTGCACGTACGCGTCGCCGACGAGGCCTACGCCCTCGGCGGGACGACCCCGGGCGACTCCTACCTCCGGATCGACAAGGTGCTGCAGGCCCTCAAGGACTCCGGAGCCGACGCCGTGCACCCCGGCTATGGGTTCCTGTCGGAGAACGCCGAGTTCGCGCAGGCTGTCATCGACGCCGGTGCGACCTGGATCGGCCCCTCCCCCGACGCGATCGCCGCCCTGGGGGACAAGACGACCGCACGGCACATCGCGTTGAAGATCGGCGCGCCGTTGGCGCCGGGCACCGCCGACCCGGTCAAGGGCGTCGACGAGGTGCTGGCCTTCGTCGAGGAGTACGGCCTTCCGGTGGCCATCAAGGCGGCATTCGGTGGTGGCGGCCGCGGTCTCAAGATCGCGCGCACCAAGGACGAGATCCCCGAGCTGTACGAGTCGGCGGTCCGCGAGGCCGTCGCCGCCTTCGGCCGCGGTGAGTGCTTCGTGGAGCGCTACCTCGACAAGCCGCGCCACGTCGAGACCCAGGTGCTGGCGGACAGCCACGGCAACGTCGTCGTCGTCAGCACCCGCGACTGCTCGCTGCAGCGGCGCTACCAGAAGGTCGTCGAGGAGGCGCCTGCGCCGTTCCTCACCGAGGAGCAGACCAAGCAGATCTACGAGGCCTCCAAGGCCATCATCAAGGAGGCCGGCTACGTCGGTGCCGGCACCTGCGAGTTCCTCGTCGCGCAGGACGGCCTGATCTCCTTCCTCGAGGTCAACACCCGCCTGCAGGTCGAGCACCCGGTGACCGAGGAGGTCACCGGCGTCGACCTGGTGCGGCAGCAGTTCCGCATCGCCGACGGCGAGGCACTGACGTTCGGCGACCCGACACCGCGCGGGCACTCCTTCGAGTTCCGCATCAACGGCGAGGACCCGGGCCGCGGCTTCCTCCCGGCGCCGGGCACCGTCACGACCTTCGTCCCACCGCTGGGGCCGGGCGTCCGCGTCGACACGGGCATCGAGTCGGGATCGGTCATCGGCGGGGCGTTCGACTCGCTGCTGGCCAAGCTCATCGTCACCGGTGCGACCCGCTCCGAGGCCCTGGAGAGGTCCGCCCGCGCCCTCGACGAGCTCACCGTCGACGGCATGCCCACCCTGATCCCGTTCCACCGCAAGGTCGTACGCGACCCCGCCTTCACGTCCGACCCGTTCACGGTCCACAACCGCTGGATCGAGACCGAGTTCGACAACGACCTCGAGCCGTACGGCGGGGCCGCCGGTGCGGAGGAGGCCGCGGAGCCGCGCGAGACCGTGGTCGTCGAAGTCGGCGGCAAGCGGCTCGAGGTCACGCTGCCGGCCGGCGTCGGAGTCGGCGCCGGCAGCGGCGGGGCGGCGAAGAAGGGACCCGCGAAGCGGAAGTCGGGCGGCAAGGCAGGCGCCGCCGTGTCCGGCGACTCCCTCACCTCGCCCATGCAGGGCACCATCGTCAAGGTGGCCGTCGAGGACGGCGCACAGGTCGAGGCCGGCGACCTCATCGTCGTCCTCGAGGCCATGAAGATGGAGCAGCCCCTCAACGCCCACAAGGCCGGCACCGTCACCGGCCTGTCAGCCGTCGTCGGCGAAGTCGTCACCGCCGGCACCGCGCTCTGCCAGATCAAGGACTAGCGACGAAGGGGTGCGGGGTCAGCCCTCGTGGAGCATGAGCTGGCGGGCGGCTTCGGTGATGGAGCCGCCGAGTGAGGGGTAGATCGAGAACGTGTGGGCCAGCTGGTCCGCGGTGAGCCCGTGCAGAACCGCCATCGACACCGGCAGGATCAGCTCGGAGGCACGGGGAGCCACCACGACGCCGCCCAGGACCGTGCCCGAGCCGGGGCGGCAGAACAGCTTCACGAAGCCGTCGGTGAGGCCCTGCATCTTGGCGCGCGCGTTGGTGGCCAGGGGCAGCCGGACGCTCTTCGCGAGCACGACGCCGTCGTCGACCTGCTTCTGCGAGACGCCGACCGAGGCGACCTCGGGATCGGTGAAGACGTTGGCCGCAACGGTGTCGAGCCGCAACGGTGCCACGGCCTCGCCCAGGGCGTGCCACATCGCGATCCGCCCCTGCATCGCCGCCACCGACGCCAGCATGAGGACTCCGGTCACGTCACCGGCCGCATAGACGCCAGGGGCCGTCGTACGCGAGACCCGGTCGACCTTGATGTAGCCCCCGCCGTCGACCACCACCTGCGCATCGCCCAGCCCCAGGTCTTCGGTGTTGGGCACGGAACCGACCGTCATCAGGCAGTGCGAGGCAGCGACCGAGGAGCCGTCGACCAGCCGGACCACGACGCCGTCGGGCGTCCGGTGGACGCCGGCCGCACGACCGCGAAGGACCCGCATGCCCCGGCGGGCGAAGACCTGCTGCAGCTGCTCGGCGGCATCGGGGTCCTCGGACGGCAGCACCCGCTCGCGGGAGGACACCAACGTCACCTGGCAGCCCATCGCGAGGTACGCGCTCGCGAACTCCGCCCCCGTGACCCCCGAGCCGACGACCACCAGGTGCTCCGGGAGCGCGGGCAGGTCGTAGAGCTGGCGCCAGTCCAGAATCCGCTCGCCGTCGGGCTCGGCACCGGGGAGCACCCGTGGGTGTGCGCCGGTTGCGAGCAGCACCACGTCCGCGGCCAGCGTCTCGGACCCGACCTCGACCATGGGGCCGGGGAGCAGGCGGGCTGCGCCATAACGGATCGACACGCCTTCACGGACGAGGCGCGCCGCGATGTCGCCGGACTGGGCAAGGGCCAGCGACTTGACGCGGGCGTGCACCTCGGCGACGCGCGCGCTGACCGACCCGTCGGCGTGCACACCCACGCGGTCTGCATGCGACAGCTGCGTCATGGCCTCACTGGTCGCGATGAGCGTCTTGCTCGGGACGCAGTCGGCGAGCACGCACATGCCGCCTATCCCGTCGCGCTCGATGAGGGTCACGTCCCCTCCGAGCTGGACGGCAACCAACGCCGCCTCGTAGCCGGCAGGGCCTCCTCCAACGATCGCGATGCGTGTCACTCGCCCAGTCTCCCAGGCCCTCGCAGATAGGCTGCGCAGCATGGCGCTCTACGCCGCGTACGGCAGCAACCTGGACCCGGCGCAGATGCACGAACGCTGTCCGCACTCTCCTGTGGCCGGCACCGGCTGGGTCGAGGGTTGGCGGCTGACGTTCGGCGGTGAGGACCTCGGATGGGAGGGCTCGCTCGCGACGATCGTCGAGGCCCCGGGCGAGCACGTCTACGTCAGCTTGTACGACGTCACGAAGGAGGACGAGCGCCTGCTCGACTCCTGGGAGGGCGCGGACAACGGTCTCTATCGCAAGGTGCGCGTCCGGGTCGCCACCCTCGACGGCGACAAGCTCGGCTGGGTCTACGTCCTGGACGGCTTCGAGGGTGGCCTGCCTTCTGCGCGCTACCTCGGCGTGCTGGCCGAGGCCGCCGAGAAGGCCGGCGCACCCGAGGACTACCTCCGTGAGCTGCGCACGCGGCCTTGCCGGTCTTCTGGTTCCTGAACGACCACCGGTTCGGGAGGCTCGACCGGTTGGGGCTGCTCGGACACGACCACCGCGACAGCGATCACGGTGATGAGCCCACCGACGACGCTGGTGGCCTTGATGGTCTCCCCCGCGACGAGCGACCCGAGCACGACCGCGACAACCGGGTTGACGTAGGCGTAGGTCGCCACGGTGCTGATGGGGACGTTGCCCAGCAGCCATGAGTAAGCCGTGAACGCCACCACCGACCCGAACACGACGAGGTAGGCCAGCGCCACCAATGCGGAGGCGTGCACTCCCGAGGTCGGGATGTGCTCACCGCGCACCCCGCCGGCGATCGCGAGCCCGATGGCGCCACCGAGCATCTCGGCCACGGTGATGACGAGTGGGTCCTTCGGCAGCTCGATGCGGGTGGCGAGGATCGAGCCGATCGCCCACAGCGCACTCGAACCGAGCACCAGCACCGCCGATGCCAGGGACACGCCCGACGGGCGCGTGCCCGGTAGCAGCAGCACGCCGAGGCCGACGAAGCCGATCCCCACGCCGACCAGGGTGCGGCGGCTCGGACGGTCGCGGAACAGCGCGCGCAGGACGACGACGTACAGAGGGACGCCGGCGATGAGCAGTGCCGTCAGCCCGGACGGCAGGCCGCGGTCCTCAGCGAGGGTGACCCCACCGTTGCCGCCCAGCAGCAGGAGCGCGCCGATGCCCGCGCCGCCCAGCCAGGCACGACGTGACGCACCGAAGGGCTCACGACCGCGCCTGACGAGGACGAAGGCCGCGGTCAGCGCGGATGCCAAGAGGAACCGGCTGGAGGCGGCGAGCATGGGTGGCAGGCCGGCGACGACGTAGCGGATCGCGAGGTAGGTCGACCCCCACACGATGTACACCAGCCCCAGCGCGGTCCAGACCTTCCACGGGGCAGGGCGCATGCCTCCACTTTCGCAGGCACGTCGAAGCGGTTTCTGACCAGCCACACCCTCGCCTGCGGTCGTGACGAGGACCTCTGCCCCGTCACGAACGCCGCCCAAGCGCGCCAAGGCTCGGGGTCGTTTCACATGTTGAGATATCGGTACCGGATACTGAGACACATCGCTAGCATCGTGGCATGACGACCTACACCCACGGACACCACGAGTCGGTGCTCCGCTCCCATCGCTGGCGCACCATCGAGAACTCGGCGGCCTACCTGGTGCCGCATCTCGTCGAGGGCATGTCGGTCCTTGATGTCGGCTGCGGCCCTGGCACCATCACGGCCGACCTCGCGGCCCGAGTTGGGCGCGTCACCGCGGTCGAGGTGAGCGAGGCAGCCCTCGGCCTCGCCCGCGCCGAGATCGCGTCGCGAGGCCTCACCAACGTCGAGTTCGTGGTCGCCGACGTGCACGCCCTCGACCTGCCGGACGACAGCTTCGACGTGGTGCACGCCCATCAGGTGCTTCAGCATGTCGCCGACCCGGTGACGGCGCTGCGCGAGATGCGACGCGTCTGCCGGCCCGGCGGTCTGGTGGCCGCGCGCGACAGCGACTACGCCGGCTTCACCTGGTTCCCGCAGGTACCCGAGCTCGACGCCTGGATGAGCCTCTACCAGCAGGCCGCCACCGCCAACGGCGGTGAGCCGCAGGCCGGCCGACGGCTGCTGTCCTGGGCTCGCGCGGCAGGCTTCACGGACGTCCGGCCGGGCGCGAGCACCTGGTGCTTCGCCACCCCCGAGGACCGGGAGTGGTGGGGCGGGATGTGGGCCGACCGCATCGTGCAGTCGGCGCTGGCGAGCCAGTTGCAGGCCGAGGGCCTGGCGTCGCGGGAGGACCTGCATCGCATCGCCGACGGGTGGCGGAGCTGGGCAGACTCGAAAGACGGCTGGTTGACCGTCCTTCACGGCGAGGTGCTCTGCCGGCCCTAGTCCAGGAGCTTGCGGGCACGCTGGAGCTGCACGAGCACCGACCGGGTGACCTCCTCGACGGGACGGTCACCGTTGACGGTGATGAGCCGCTCTCGCTCGCGGTAGTAGTCGAGCAGCGGCCTGGTCTGCTTGTCGTAGACGTCGAGCCGGCGCTCGACGACGTCCAAGGTGTCGTCGACGCGCCCGCTGGACTCGCCGCGGGCGACGATCCGCGCGATGAGCGCCTCGCGCGCGACCTTGAGGTAGACGGCCAGCTGGACGGACACGCCCAGGTCCTTCGCGACGTCGTACGCCGCCTCGGCCTGCTCGACGGTGCGGGGAAAGCCGTCGAGCACGTAGCCACCGGCCGCCGCCGCGGCGACCAAGGGCCCGCGCAGCATGTCGAGGACGACCGCGTCGGGAACGAGCTCGCCGCGGGCCATGTACGCCTGCGCGGCGCGCCCGATCGGGGTGCCCTTCGCGACGTGATCGCGGAGCAGCTCACCGCTGGACAGGTGAACGACCCCGAAGTGCTGCGCGATGAGACGTGCTTGGGTCCCCTTCCCGGCGCCGGGAGCGCCTACCAGCAACAGCCTCACAGGTTCACCTCTGCCGGATGGGGGGATACGAGCGTCTCATGACGACTTCCTGCCTCCCAACCGCCATGATGGGGCTGTGGCCGGTCCGCCGCTTCGCACGGGGCTGCTGAGGGCTGCAGCCGTTGCCTGCGTCCTGGTCGGGTGCAGCTCCGGCACGACGACAGCCGACCCGTCGCCGAGCGTGAGCCCGACGGCTACGGTCCCTGCCGCCGGCAACTCCGCCGGGCCGCACCAACTCGACCTCGGCGCCGACTGGACGACGTACGGCGGGACCGCCGGCCGGAGCAGCAACGTCCCGGCAGGGCCCAACCCGAACCGACCCAACGTCGCATGGCAGGCCGCCCTCGACGGCCGGGTCTACGCCAGCCCCCTCGTAGTGCGGGGGACCGTCATCGCGGCCACGGAGAACGGCTCGCTGTACGCGCTGTCCGGCCAGACCGGTCGCGTGCTGTGGCGCCGGCACCTCTCCGACCCCGTCAACGGGTCCGCCCTCCCCTGCGGCAACATCGACCCGCTGGGTATCACCGGCACACCGGTGTACGACCGTGCGACCGGCCTGGTCTTCGCCGTCGCCACCCAGCCCGGCGTCCGCCACGTCTTGTACGGCGTCGACGCCCGCACTGGACGGATCCGGCTCAGCCGCGGCGTCGACGTGCCGGGCATGCAGCCGGCGACCCACCTCCAGCGCGGAGCCCTCTTGCTGTCCGGTGCGACGGTCTACATCTCGTACGGCGGGAACTACGGCGACTGCGGCCAATACCAGGGCCGCGTCGTCGGCGTCCCGACCAAGGGTGCTGGGGCACTGCGGTCGTTCACGGTCCCGACCCGACGCGAGGGCGGGATTTGGGCGGCGTCGGGACCCGCCCTGCTCCCTGGCGGCGACCTCCTGCTGACAACGGGAAATGGCGCGTCCACGGGCGGCGCGTGGGACCACAGCGACTCAGTCCTGCGGCTGTCCCCCACCTTGAGGCTGCTCGACGGCTTCGCGCCCCGCCAATGGGCGCGGGAGAACTCCCTCGACGCCGACCTGGGCTCGATGGGGCCCTTGTTGCTCCCGGGGGCCGCCCGCGCGCTGGCGGCCGGCAAGGGCGGCAACGTCTTCCTGGTCGACGTCGGTCACCTCGGTGCGGTGGGAGGTCAGATCGCCTCGCTGTCGGGATGCTCGGGGTACGGAAGTGGGGCCGTCGCTGCCTCTCGAGCAGGGGTCGCGGCGTACCTGCCTTGCGATGGCGGGTTGCTGCAGGTGCGGGTACAGGGCAACCACCTGTCGCGAGGCTGGGTTTCGAGCGTCGTCGGCTCACCGTTGGTCGTCGGGAGCACCGTCTGGGTGGTGCAGCAGGACGGCAGTCTGTGTGGGCTCGACGCCTCTACGGGCCGTCAGAAGGCTCGCCTTCAGGTCGGTGGCGCCACGCGGTTCGCGAAGCCAGCCGTCAGCGGCAATGCGCTCCTGCTGCCGACCAAGCGGGGCATCACGGCTGTCCAGCTCACGACCCGCCCCGCTCGGTAGGCGGCGCAGATTGACTGTGCCGATTGACTCAAGGCCGCGCAGATGCGTGCGATCCCTATAGGGGGCATGATCCTCGGCATCGCACGAACAGACTCCGACGCTCACGCGCCGCACATTGGGGAAACCGATGAAGACCGCACCACAAGCGCAGATGCGTTCCTGGGCTCGGGCCCAGGGCATGACCGTGAACGACCGCGGCAGCCTGCCCTCCAGCGTCACCGAGGCATACGCCGCCGCCCACACTCCGAGCAAGAGAGGCTCCGTCGTGGCCAGTCCTACCCGCAAGCCCACCGCCCGCAAGAGCACGGCCCGCACGTCCACCGCTCGCAAGGCCACCGCACGGAAAGCCACCGCAAGCAAGGCGCCAGCGCGCAAGGCGGCCCCCAAGCCCCCGCGCGCCCGGAAGGCTGCGCCTACCCGCCGGGCCACACCTGCGGCACCGCGGGTCGCTGCCGCCGCTCCCACGACCAACGTCGACGTGACTGCGCCGGCCCCCGGAACGATCGACCTGGCGGGTGCTCTGCGTTCCTACCTCGGCTCGATCGACGCCGAGGTGCGCGCCGTCAGTGTGCTCTCCGAACGGATCGACGTCCTCGTGATCGAGCTGAACGACCTGCGGGACCAGCAGGCGAAGCGCCTGATCGTGCTCGACGAGCTGCGTACGTCGGTCAGCGACAAGAGCCTCGGGTCGTTCCTCGACCAGACGATCCAGCCGCGTCAGACGCGCGTGCCCGAGATCATCCCGGAGCGCCTGCTCTAGCAGCCCTCTCGGAGGGCGATGCCGAGGTGCGGCAGTTCAGGAGTAACGGACCTTCACCACGTCACTGACAGGACGTGACTGGCAGGCGAGGCGCCAACCCTCGTCGAGGTCCTCCTTCTCCAGCACCGAGTTGTTCTCCATGACGACCTCACCCTCGACGAGGATGACACCGCAGGCGCTACAAGCCCCCTCGCGGCAGGAGTACGGCGCATCAAGGCCCTTTCCGAGCAACAGGTCCAGCAGCTTGCTGCTCTCGGGCCAGTCGAGTTCGTGGGTGTCCCCGTCGAGCTCGACGACCAGGTCGACCGTGCGCTCTCCCGCGACCGGCGCAGCCACCTCGACCTCGGTCCAGGGATCGCCGGCAAGGGAGGTGAAGCGCTCGACGTGAATGCGGTCGCGAAGGATGCCGAGGCTCTTGAGGGCCTCGGCCGCGCAGTCCATGAACGGAGCCGGACCGCAGATGAACGCCTCAGCGTGCGCCCACGGCCTGACCAGCTCCTGGAGCGGCTTGAGCGAGGGTAGGCCCTGCACCGTCTCGAGCCAGTGGAGGACGATCAGCCGGTCGGGGTGTGCAGCGACCAAGGCCCGCAGGTCAGCGTGGAAGATGACCGACTGCTCGTCACGGTTGGCGTAGACGAGCAGCATCCGCCCGGTCCCGCGCGCGAGCGCCGACTTGATGATGCTCATCACTGGCGTGATGCCACTGCCCCCGGCGAGCAGCAGCAGGTCGGCGTCGAGGCTCTTGGGAGTGAATGTGCCGGACGGCGCGAGCACGTCGATCTCGTGCCCGACGAGAACGGTGTCGCAGACCCAGTTCGAACCCCGTCCGTCCTTGACCCGCTTGACCGTCACCTTGAGCTGCTCGTCGACTCCAGGGGCGCTCGACAGCGAGTAGCAGCGTGCCACCGGACCGTCGGCGTGCGGCAACCGGAGGGTGAGGAACTGGCCGGGCTGGTAGGTCAAGCCTGCCGGGATGTCGAAGACGATCGAGTGCGCGTCGCCTGTCTCGCGGATCACGTCCGCTACCCGGAGGCGCAACCGCTCAGAGGTCACTGGAGGCCACTTCCAGCTGACCGCCGAGGACCGCGTCGCGGATGGAGTCCGACAGCGCCGGGCAGGTGTCACCCAGGGCCAGCTCGGCACGCAGCGGACAGGACGAGCTGTCGAACTCCCACTGGATGCTCGTCTGCACGGCGCTGTTCTTCGACACCTGCACTCGGGTGCCGCAGCGGGCGCAGTCGACTGGCTGCATCAGGCCTCTGCGCCCACCTTGGCAGCGGCCTGCTCCACGAGCTCCTGCTGCCAGAAGTCCACGGCCTTCGTGGTGTCGATCTCGAACTCGAACCGCTGCACCATCTCGGGCTGGATGTCAGCGACATCGACGTAGAACTGCTCGTACCAACGGCGCAGCTGGTAGACCGGCCCGTCCTCCTCGCACAGCAGTGGGTTGTCGATGCGGGTCTTGTTCCGCCAGATCTTCACGTCCTCCAGGAAGCCCTCGCCGATGAGGCGGGTCATCTTCTTGGCGATCTTGGCGTTGGTCTCGTCATCGAGTCCCGCGATCTTCTTCACGACCATGCCGTACTGCAGCATGAAGCTGTTGCTCGTGATCGGGTAGTGACAGGTGATCAGGACCGACTCGATGGTCATGTCGCCGTAGGTGTCCCAGAGCTTGTCCACCAGGTACGACGGACCCCAGTACGTCGCATCCGACTTCGTGCTCTGGCCCTCGTACTGCCCGATCTCGATGAGCGCGCCGGTGGCCGCGTGCTCCTGCGAGGTGCCGGCGTAGTACTGCGTGCAGACGTGGCCCTCGAAGACGTTCTTGAAGTACGTCGGCAGCCCCTTGTGGATGTAGTAGAAGTGGGCCATGTCGACCATGTTGTCGATGATCTCGCGACAGTGCGAGCCCTCGACGAGGACGTTGTTCCAGGTCCACTCGGTCCACTCCCCGTCGGCGTAGCCGGGGATTTCGGGGATCGTCACGTCCTCGGGCGGAGGGTTGCCCTCCGGGTCGTTCCAGACGAACAGCTGACCATCCCGGACCAGGGTCGGCCAGCCGCGGGTGCGGGCACGCGGCGGCACCCGACGGGCGTAAGGGATCTGCTGGCACTTGCCGTCCCCACCCCAGCGCCACGAGTGGAACGGGCACGCGACGTTCTCGCCCTGGACCGTGCCCTGCGAGAGGTCCCCACCCATGTGGCGGCAGTAGGCGTCGAGAACGTTGAGCGACCCGCTTTCCCCCTGCCAGACAACGAGCTTGGTGCCGAACGCCTCGACGGAGTGCGGCTTGCCGTCCGCCAGGTCGCGCACCAGGCCGACGCAATGCCAGCCGCGCGCAAAGCGCTCCGGCGGTGCGCCTGCCTCGATCGTCCGGACCTCGGTCATCGCTGTCTCCTCGTCATGCGCTGCGGCGTTCCTTGACAGGTACGGCCTTGCCCTGCGCGGCGGTGTGAAGTCGCTCGACGAGCTCTGTCACTGCCCGCGCGATCGCTTTGCGGTGTGCCGGCTCGGTGTCACTGAGGGCGAACGCCAACCGGTCCACGTGGTAGCGGTGGACCTTGGCCAGAGCCTTGCGGCCCTTGGCGGTGGTGACGTAGTGGGAGACGCGTCCGTCGCGGTCGCTCTGGTGCCGCACGACGTACTCGTCGTTCTCCAGGCTCTGGAGCACCCTGCTGGCCGTCGGCTGGCTGACGTCGAGCGAGGCTGCGAGGTCACTGGCGGAGATCCGCGGTGAGTCCTGGATGAGCGACAGGAACCGCAGGCCGGTCTGGGTGATGGCGACGCCGGTCGAGCGGACGGTGTCGGCGTGCACCCGAGGGGATCCGGACAAGCGGTAGAGGTCGTTCAGCGTCCCCACGAGCTCGCTCAGCAGCGCGTCGTTCATGCAGCGACTTTCACACAGATGTATTCGGTACGCAACTAGTTCAGGCGCTGTAGCCACCGTCGACGTCGAGCTTCTGCCCGCTGATGTAGCCCGCCGCCTCGGAGGTCAGGAACCAGACCGCCTCCGCCACGTCCCGGGCCGTGCCGAACGTGCGCAGCGGGATGTTGCCGCGGGCCGCCTCCAGGTCGCGAGCGTCGAGGTCACCACTGGCGATCAGCCGCTCGACCATCCCGTCACTGAGCATGCCGGGTCCGACGGCGTTGACCCGCACGCCGAACCGGCCCTCCTCCTTCGCCAGCGCTCGTACGGCCGCCTCGACAGCAGCCTTCGGCACGGACGACAAGCCATCGCGTACGGCGAAGCGCGCGGTGGCCGCAGTCGTCACGGCGACCACACTTCCCTGGCTCGCGCGCAAGGCCGGCAACGCGGGCTGGACGAGGTTGAAGAAGGCTGCACTATCCGTGGTCAGCTGGTGCAGCATCTCCTGGGGCGTGATCGTGCTGAGGTGCTTCATGGGGACGTGTGGGCCAGACGCATAGACCAGGGCGTGCAGCTCCTGCAGGGCATGCACGACCGCCGCCGTGGAGGCAGGGTCCGTGAGGTCGACCTGGACCCCGGTCGCCCCGGTCTCCTCAGCCAGCCGGTCCGCGGCGGCGCTGTTGCTCCGAAAGGTGAAGACGACCTCCGTGCCACGTGTGGTCAGCACACGCACGATCTCGGCACCGATGCCCCCGGTACCACCGGCTACGAGCGCGACGCGAGCCATCAGACCAGGGTCTGGCCGAGCCGGGCCAGCTGCCGGCTCGGACCGCCGAGAAGGGCCCCGGCCCGCATCGTCCAGAGCAAGCGACGGTGGACGGGGTACGTCGTGTCTGCGCCGAGCCCGCCGTGCAGGTGCTGCACGGTGTGCTGGATGCGTTCGGCAGCGTCGGTCGCCCACCACGTCGCGACGCCCACCTCCTTGCTGGCAGCGCCGTTCTGGAGTGCCCAGACCGCCTGCCACAGCGTGGCGCGCATCGCCTGCACGTCGCAGTAGGCGTCGCCGAGTTGTTGCGACGTCGCCTGGAAGGTCGCCAGCGGCCGGCCGAACTGCTCGCGGCCGGTGAGGTGCTGGGCCGCCTCCCGGACTCCCGCATCCGCCACACCCAGTTGTTGGGCCGCGAGCCCGAGCCGTGCGACGTCCAGCAGCCACCCGGGGTCGACGTCGAGCGGCTCCGCGTGGACGCCCCCGAGGTCGACGTCGAAGGCGAGCGTGTGGTTCGTGGTCACGACCGGCTCGCCGGCAGGCGTCTCAGTCAGAAAGACGCCGTGGTCGGTCACCACGACGACGGCATGCGACGCCCCCGGGACGAGCGCCGTCCCCTGCAGAGCCGCACCGTCCCAGCTGATCGGCTGCGGTCCGCTGAGGGCCAGGGCGAGCGAGAGCTTGGCCGTACCGGAGACGACCTTCGGGAGCCAGGTCGCTTGCTGAGACGCGGTGCCCCGGCCGATGGCAAGGGCCGCGACCGTCGTCTCCCAGAGCGGCACCGGGGCGACGAACCTGCCCTGCTGCTCGAGCAGCAGGCACAGCTCGGTCAGCCCGAGGCCGGCGCCGCCGTGCTCCTCGGCGACGGCCAGGCCCAGCAGGCCGGCGTCGGCCAGCTCACGCCACAGGTCGTCGTCAGTGCGCGCCACCGACGCCTCGACCTTGGCGAGCTGCTCGTTGGCGGTGCGGCCCCGGAAGATGTCGGCGGCGAGGCCGACGAGGGCCTCCTGGTCGCCGTTCACCGGGTGCCCCGCGGCATGCCCAGGCCCGTCGTGCAGATCAAGTCGCGGAGCACCTCGTTGACCCCTCCTCCGAAGGTGTTGACGATCGCGCCCCGGGTGAGCACCTCGACGCGCCCGTCGAGCACCGCGCCGCGCGAGCCCTGCCGACGCGCCCCCGCCGATCCCACGAGGCCGAACAGGGTCCGGCAGACCGCGGCATGCGTCTCGGTGCCGAACACCTTGGCGGCACTGGCATCCGCGATGCTCACGGACTTACCAGCCACCGTGCCGGTCAGCTGCCAGTTCAGCAGTCGCATCGCCTCGACCTGCGCGTAGGTTCGCGCGAGGTCGGCCTGCACCAACGGGTCGTCAGCGATCCCCTCCTCCACGCACCAGTCGCGTACGGCGTCCCAGAGGGCCTCGGTGCGGCCGCTGAAGGCGGCGAGACCGACTCGTTCATGGTTGAGCTGGGAGGTGAGCAGGCGCCAGCCCGCGTCAACCTCACCGATGACGCTGTCGAGCGGCACCCGCACGCAGTCGTAGAAGGTGGTCGACGTCGTGTTGCCGCCGACCGTGTGCAGTGGGGTCCACGAGAACCCCGGGACGTTCGTCGGCACAACGAGGATCGAGATGCCCTGATGCTTGGGGACTTCGGAGTTCGTACGCACGGCGAGCCAGATGAAGTCGGAGTGCCCGGCGCCGGAGGTGTAGACCTTGTTGCCGTCGACGATCCACTCGTCGCCCTCCCGCACCGCCTTGGTGCGCAGCGACGCGAGGTCGGTGCCCGAACCAGGCTCGGTGTAGCCGATGGCCCAGACCTCCTCACCGCGCAGGATGCCCGGCAGGTAGCGCTCCTTCTGCTCCTGCGTACCGAAAGCCATGATGGTCGGACCTACGGTATTGACGGTCACGAAGGGGAAGGGCGCACCAGCGCGCTGCACCTCGGTGAACAAGATCAGCTGCTCGAAGGGCCCTGCCCCACCACCGCCGTACTCGGTCGGCCAGCCGAGGCCGAGCCAGCCGTCGCTGCCCAGCTGCCTGACGAGCTCGCGCCAGAGCGGTGGGTTGTCGCCCTCCCCGCCGAGGTCGCGCCGCACCTCGGGGGTGAGCATCCGCGCGAAGTACGCGCGCAGCTCCTGCTGAAGGGCCACCTGCTCGTCGGTCAGCTCCATGTGCTGCATGACCCGCACGGTAGCCGAGCGACCAAGCGCTTGCTAGGTTGGCGCCGTGAGCATGAGTGAAGGACGCGTCGTCATCGTGACCGGCGCGGGCCAGGGAATCGGGCGGGCGCACGCGCTCGCCTTCGGCGCCCAGGGGGCGCGCGTGGTCGTCAACGACGTCGGATCAGCCGCCGAAGACGTCGCCGCCGAGGTTCGCGACGCCGGTGGCTCGGCCGTGGCCTCGCTGGGCGACGTGTCGGACTGGTCCTACGGCGCGGAGCTCGTGCGTACCGCCGTCGAGGCCTACGGACAGCTCGACGCCCTGGTCAACAACGCGGGTCTGGTTCGCGACCGGATGCTCGTGAACATGTCCGAGCAGGAGTGGGACCTCGTGCTGCAGGTCGATCTCAAGGGCCACTTCGTGCCGATGCGGCACGCTGCGGCGTACTGGAGGGACCAGTCGAAGGCCGGCACCCCCCGGGAGGCCCGCGTCGTCAACACCTCCTCCGGGGCCGGACTGATGGGAAGTGTCGGTCAGGGCAACTACAGCGCCGCCAAGGCGGGCGTGGTCGCCCTGACGCAGGTCGCCGCGGTGGAGATGTCGCGCTTCGCGGTCAAGCTCAACGCCATCGCGCCTGCGGCGCGTACACCGATGACCGAGGTGGTCTTCGCGCAGACGATGGCCAAGCCGGAGAGCGGCTTCGACCCGATGGCGCCGGAGAACGTCTCCCCCCTGGTGGTGTGGCTCGCCAGTGCCGACTGCGACATCACCGGCCGGGTCTTCGAGGTCGAGGCCGGGATCATCAGCCCCGCCGACGGCTGGCAGCACGGACCCCGGGAGGACCGGGGCGCCCAGTGGCCGGTCGAGGAGGTCGGCCCCGCCGTACGACGTCTGCTGGAGAAGGCACCGCCTCCGGTGCCTGTCTACGGCGCATGACCTTTCGCAAGGAAGTCCGGACCTGGCTTGCCGAGCACCTCGTCGGTGAGTTCGCTCCACTCGTTGGCACCGGCGGTCCCGGCCGCGAACACGAGCACGTCGAGCTGCGGACAGCCTGGGAGCAGGAACTCGGTCGCGGCGGCTGGATCGGTCTCGGCTGGCCTACCGACGTAGGCGGCCGTGGGGCCTCGATCGAGGACCAGGTCACCTTCCACGAGGAGTACGCCAAGGCGGGAGGCCCGGCCCGCATCGGCCACATGGGCGAGCAGCTCGCCGGCCCGACGATCATCGCGTTCGGCACCCAGGAGCACAAGGACCGGTTCCTGCCCGGCATCCTCGCCGGCACCGAGCTGTGGTGCCAGGGGTACTCCGAGCCAGGCGCTGGTTCCGACCTCGCCGCGGTCCGCACGCGTGCCGAGCTCCGCGCTGGCGCCTGGCACGTCAGCGGCCAGAAGGTCTGGACCTCGCTCGCGCACCTCGCCGACTGGTGCTTCGTCATCGCCCGAACCGATCCTGGTTCCGTGCGACACCGAGGGCTGTCGTTCCTGCTCGTCCCGATGGACCAGCCCGGCGTCGAGGTGCGGCCGATCGTCCAGCTGACGGGGACGTCGGAGTTCAACGAGGTGTTCTTCGACGACGCGGTCACCCCCGCCGAGAACGTCGTGGGCGAGCCTGGCGACGGGTGGCGGGTGGCCATGGGACTGCTCGCCTTCGAGCGCGGTATCTCCACTCTCGGGCAGCAGGTCGGCTTCACCCGCGAGTACGACGAGGTTCTCGCGCTGGCCCGGTCGAACGGGACCTTCGAGGCCTTCGAGGAGCGGCTGGTCGACACGTGGGCCGGCCTGCAGGTGCTCAAGCACCAGGCGCTGCGCACCCTGGACAGCGACGCCTCCTCGAGCACCGGCGTCGAAGCCAACGTCAACAAGCTGCTCTGGGCCCCATGGCACCAGAAGCTCGGCGAGCTGGCCATGGCCGTGGCGGGTCCCCCATCGACGCTGGTCTCCCCAGAGGGCCTGTCACCGTTGCAGAACCTCTTCCTGTTCACCCGCTCCGACACCATCTACGGCGGCAGCAGTGAGGTGCAGCGCAACGTCATCGCCGAGCGGCATTGGAAACTGCCCAAGGACCGTCCGTGAGCGACCTCGACGACCTCCGCTCCGCCGTTCGCGGCCTCCTCACCACGCATGCGCCGGTGCGGGCCCAGCTCCACGACGACCCCTCGGTGTGGAAGCGCCTCACGGCCGAGATGGGTCTGATGTCGCTGCCGTCGGAGGGCATGCCGTTCTCCTACGTCTGCGCGGTGCTCGAGGAGACCGGCCGGGTCCTCCTCCGGGCCCCCTACCTCTCGTCGGTCGTGGCGGCCGCCGCCCTGCACCAGCTCGGCGACACGACGTATGCGCCGGGACTTGCGGACGGCTCGATCACGGCAGCGCTCGCGCTCGACGGACGGCTCGACCAGGTCGTCGACGGCGCCGGCGCCTCGATCCTGCTGCTCGCCGACGGTGACGACCTGCTCGTCGTCGAGGACTTCACCGCCGAACCGCTGGAGCCGATGGACCGAACCCGTCCGCAAGCGCGCGTCGACCTCACCCGACCGGGCCAGCGCCTCGGAACCAGCTCGCACGCCAGGAACCTGCAGTATGTGGCCCTGGCATCGGAATCCGTCGGCGCCGCCCAGCGGGTCGTCGAGCTGACCGTCGAGCACCTTCGGGTCCGCGAGCAGTTCGGCCGTCCGCTCGGCTCGTTCCAGGCGTTGCGACACCGAGTCGCTGATCTGACAGTCGCCGTTGAGGCGGCCACGTCCAGCGCCTGGTATGCCGCGCGCGCGGTGTCCGCCTCGCCGGAGGCCGACCTGCCCGTCGCCGCCCCTCTGGCCAAGGCGGTGACCGCCGACGCGTTCGTCCGGGTGGCAGGCGAGAGCATCCAGCTGCACGGCGGCATCGGCTTCACCTGGGAGCACGACGCGCACCTGTACTTCAAGCGGGCGTGGACCACGTCCCTCATGCACGGCGACAGCAGGACCCTTCGCCGGCTGGCTTTCCAGAGAGCAGGGCAGTAGATGGCCGACAAGCGGATGACCGAGGAGCAGGTGGTCGCCGAACTCCAGTCCGGCATGACCATCGGCATCGGCGGCTGGGGTTCGCGGCGCAAGCCGATGTCCCTGGTACGCGCGATCCTGCGCTCTGACGTGACAGACCTCACGATCGTGTCGTACGGCGGACCCGACGTCGGCCTGCTCTGTGCGGCCCGCAAGGTGAAGCGCCTGGTCTACGGCTTCGTGTCCCTCGACTCGATCCCGCTGGAGCCGCACTTCCAGGCCGCCCGCAAGGCGGGCGCGATCGAGGCCACCGAGTGGGACGAGGGCATGGTCCAGTGGGCCCTCTACGCTGCCGCCGCGCGCCTGCCGTTCCTGCCCACCCGGGCGGGCCTGGGCTCCGACGTGATGCGCGTCAACCCCGACCTCAAGACCGTCAAGAGCCCGTACGGCGACGAAGAGCTGCTGGCCGTCCCGGCGCTGCACCTGGACGCGGCCCTGGTGCACCTCAACGTGGCGGACGCACGCGGCAACGCCGCCTTCCACGGGCCCGACCTGTACTTCGACGACCTGTTCTGCCAGGCCGCAACCCGGGCCTACGTCTCCTGCGAGCGCATCGTGCCGACCGGCGAGCTGGGCGAGCTGACCCGCACGCGGATCGCGCGCTGGATGGTGCACGGCGTCGTCGAGTCCCCCAACGGAGCGCACTTCACCTCCTGCGTCCCGGACTACGACCGCGACGAGGCCTTTCAGAAGGAGTACGTCACGGCGGCGAAGGACCCCGACGCCTGGGCCGCTTTCAGCGCGCGCTTCCTGTCGGGCGACGAAGCGTCGTACCAGCAGGCAGTGAAGGCGTGGCGCGAGGAGAAGAGGGCGGTGTCAGCATGACCATCGCGACGGATCGGAGCATCTCGCGGGCCGAGATCTGCGCGATCGCGTGCGCCGAGGCGTGGCGCGGGGACGGCGAGATCCTGGCCAGCCCGATGGCCCTCGTCCCATCCCTGGGAGCGCGGCTCGCGCGTGAGACTTTCGAGCCTGACCTGCTGCTGTCGGACGGTGAGGCGTCGTTCGTCGCCGGTCCGTGGAAGCTGGGTGGCCGGCCCCCGGCGACCGTCGAGGCGTGGATCCCCTACCGGTCCGTCTTCGACCTGGTCTGGAGCGGACGACGGCACGTGATGATGGGCGCGTCGCAGCTCGACCGGTTCGGCAACCAGAACATCAGCTGCATCGGGCCGTTCGAGAAGCCGACCAACCAGCTCCTGGGGGTCCGTGGGGCGCCGGGCAACACCGCCAACCACGCCACGTCGTACTGGGTGCCGAGGCACTCACCACGGGTGTTCGTGGAGAGGGTCGACATGGTCAGTGGCGTCGGCACGGACAAGGACGGCGGCCCCTTCGTGGACATCCGCCGTGTCGTCACGGACCTGGCGGTGCTCGACCTGCGCGGTCCCGAGCGCTCGATGCGGCTGGTCTCCGTGCACCCCGGCGTCACGGTCGAGGACGTGCAGAGCGCTACCGGATTCCCGTTGCACGTCGACGACGTGGTGCAGTCGCGACTGCCGACCGACACCGAGCTCCGGCTGATGCGGGAGGTCCTCGACCCGAAGAACCTGCGCGACAAGGAGGTGGCACCCGCGTGAAGACCCTCCACCCCGCCCTGAAGACCCGGGCCACCGAGCTGTTCGGGGTCGACTACCCCGTGGTCCAGACCGGCATGGGCTGGGTCTCCGGCGCGCGGCTCACGTCGGCCACTGCCAACGCCGGCGGCCTCGGGATCCTGGCCTCGGCGACGATGACCTATGACGAGCTGTCCGCGGCCATCGCGGAGACGAAGTCGCGCACCACCAAGCCCTTCGGTGTCAACCTCCGCGCCGACGCACCCGACGCCGCGCAGCGAGTCGACCTGCTCGCCCGTGAGGGCGTGCGGGTGGCCTCGTTTGCCCTGGCCCCGAAGCAGGACCTCATCAAGCGGTGCAAGGACCAGGGGCTGATCGTGGTCCCGTCGATCGGCGCCCGCCGACATGCCGAGAAGGTCGCGGGCTGGGGAGCGGACGCCGTCATCGTGCAGGGTGGTGAGGGCGGCGGCCACACCGGCCAGGTGCCGACCACGGTGCTGCTGCCCCAGGTCGTCGACGCCGTCGACATCCCCGTGGTAGCGGCCGGAGGGTTCTTCGACGGTCGCGGGCTCGTCGCAGCGCTGGCCTACGGCGCGGAGGGCATCGCGATGGGCACCCGCTTCCTGCTCACCAGCGACAGCGCGGTGAGCACGCAGGTGAAGGACGTCTACCTGAGCAAGGGCGTCAATGACACGGTCGTGACGCGAGAGGTCGACGGCGTCCCTCACCGGGTGCTGCGCACCGAGCTGGTCGAGGAGCTGGAGAAGTCACGGGCGGTCAGTCGTCTGACCCGCGCGGCCCGGAACGCGCTGGCCTTCCAGAAGCTCTCGGGCACGCCATGGTCGTCGTTCGTCCGCGAAGGCCTGGCGATGAGGAAGAGCGCTGAGCTCTCCTTGAGCCAGGTCGTGATGTCGGCCAACACCCCGATGCTGCTCAAGGCCGCGATGGTCGACGGCCGGCCCGACCTCGGCATCATGTCCTCCGGCCAGGTCGTCGGTGTCCTGGAGGACCTGCCGTCCTGCGACGAGCTGCTCAGCCGCATCATGACCGAGGCGTCCGCCGTCCTCGAACGACTCGGAGGCGCGCGTGCCTGAGGTCCCCGACTACGTCCCGGGCCACAGCCTGCTCGCCGGGAAGGTCGTGCTCGTGACCGCCGCCGCCGGCACCGGCATCGGGTTCGCCACCGCCAAGAGAGCGGTCGAGGAGGGCGCCACCGTGGTCCTCTCCGACTGGCACGAGCGAAGGCTCGGTGAGGCCGCGGACGCCCTCGCGGAGCTTGCCGGTAGGCGCCCCCTCGCGGTTCCCTGCAACGTCACGGTCGAGGAGGACGTGCAGCGGATGTTCGACCTGACCGTCGCCGAGCACGGCCATGTCGACGTGCTGGTCAACAACGCCGGTCTCGGTGGCACGGCAGCCATCGTCGACATGACCGACGAGCAGTGGACCAACGTGCTGGACGTGACGCTGGGCGGCACCTTCCGCTGCACCCGTGCCGCTTTGAAGCTCATGACGGCCAGGGGTTCCGGCGTCATCGTCAACAACGCGTCGGTGATCGGCTGGCGCGCACAGGAAGGCCAGGCTCACTATGCCGCCGCCAAGGCCGGCGTCATGGCCCTCACCCGGACGGCCGGCGTGGAGGGTGCCAAGCACGGGGTGCGCGTCAACGCCGTCTCGCCGTCGATCGCGATGCACCCCTTCCTCGCGAAGGTGACCAGCGACGAGCTGCTCGCGGAGCTGTCGGCCAAGGAGGCCTTCGGACGCGCAGCCGAGCCGTGGGAGGTCGCCAACGTGATCGTCTTCCTCGCCAGCGACTACTCCACCTACATGACGGGCGAGGTCGTGTCCGTCAGTAGCCAGCACCCGTGAGAGGGCAACCATGATCTCCTCCACCCGCTACGACGACGGCGTCGTGGAAGTGGTCGTCGACCACCCGCCGGTGAACGCCCTACCGGTCCAGGGCTGGTTCGACCTTGCCGAGGCGATCCTGTCCGCTGGGCGCGATCCGTCGACCCGGGTCGTGGTGCTGCGTGCCGAGGGGCGCGGCTTCAACGCGGGCGTGGACATCAAGGAGTTCCAGAGGGACGACACCTTCACCGCTCTCGTAGGTGCCAACCGCGGTTGCCATGCCGCCTTCGGCGCCTGCTACGAGTGCCCGGTGCCGGTCATCACCGCCGTACAAGGCTTCTGCCTCGGCGGTGGGATCGGGCTGGCAGGCAACAGTGACATCGTGATCGCCTCCGACGACGCAACCTTCGGGCTGCCCGAGGTGGACCGCGGCGCCCTCGGTGCCGCGACCCACCTGTCGCGGCTGGTGCCCCTGCACAAGGCCCGGGCGATGGTCTACACCTCCGCTACCGCGACGGCGCAGGAGCTGCACGAGTTCGGTTCGGTGCTGCACGTCGTCCCCCGCGAGGAGCTGCGCAGCAAGGCGCTCGAGGTGGCGCGCAGCATCGCCGAGAAGGACCCCGTCGTCATCAGGATGGCTAAGGAGTCGCTCGCTGCGATCGACCTGTGGGACGTCCACAAGAGCTATCGCATCGAGCAGAGCTACACCTTCGAGCTCAACCTGCTGGGCGTGGCCGACAAGGTGCGCAAGGACTTCGGCAGATGAGCATCCGTTGAGCATCGAATGAGCACCGCCCACGAGGCCATCAGGAACCTCCTCGGCACCTACTGCGAGGTGATGGACGCCGGGGACTGGGGCGGCCTGGGAGCGCTCTTCGCCCACGCCAGGTTCAGGGACGAGAACGGCGTCGAGGTCACTTCCGGCGCCGAGGGAGTCGCCAAGCTGTACGGCGTCATGGTGCAGCTGCACGACGGGTCTCCGCGGACCCGGCATCTCGTGTCAGGCCCTGTGATCGAGGTCGAGGGGGAGCAGGCGGTGTGCCGCTCGTCCTTCCTCGTCGTGCAGCAGGTCGGCGACGGCCCGCTGCAACCCGTGGCCGCCGGCCGCTACCGCGACACGTTCGCCGTCGTCGACGGCAGCTGGTGCTTCACCGAGCGCCAGTTCTTCCTCGAGCAACGAGGCGACATGAGCAGCCACATGGTGAACCTGTGAGGTTCGACGGCAAGCGGGTCCTGGTCACGGGCGCCGCATCTGGTGTCGGCAAGGCGACCGCCTCGCTCTTCGCCGAGGAGGGCGCCACGGTCGTCGGTCTCGACGTCCAGGAGGCGCCCGGCGTACAGCAGTGCGACCTCACCGACTCCGACACCGTCCGTGGGCTGGTGGCGGAGAACGGACCGTTCGACGTGGTCCTCAACGTGGCCGGCATCGTGCGGCTCGACCACGTCGCCGACCTGACGCTCGGGAGCTGGCAGCGCCAGCTCGACGTCAACCTCACCGCCCCCTTCGTGGTGAGCCAAGCTGCGCTGCCCGGCCTCCTCGAGCGCAAGGGCAACATCGTCAACGTGGCAAGTGTCGCCGGGCTCCGCGGACAGGCCTACTCGGCGGCTTATTGCGCCTCGAAGGCTGGCCTGGTCATGCTGACGAAGTCGATGGCCCTCGAGCTTTACCAGACCGGTGTGCGCGTCAACTGCGTGTGCCCGGGTGGCGTCGACACCCCGCTCATCGCAGGTGTTGCGACCGCGATGCCGACGGACCTCGATCCGAAGCTCATGGCCCGACTGGACAACGTGATCCCAAGGTTCTCCGATCCGCTCGAGATCGCCGAGGCCATCGCCTATCTCGCCTCGGACACCGCGCGCTCGGTCACCGGGAGCGCCCTGGTCATCGACGGCGGGATGCTTTCGTAGCGGGTCAGGTGGTGGTCAGCCACAGGCTGGAGCAGCCCTGCGGCTCCCAGCTGGGCATGAGGGCTTGGACCTCTTCGCGGTGTGCGGTGCTCAGGTAGGAGTTCCACCAGTCGATCCGGACGCGCGCGTTGTGCGTCAGGAACCCCCGTAGCAGGTACGCCTCGTTCCAAGCCATCCCACCGAGCACCATCTCGCGGGGGTACTCAAAGGGGTAGAACACGTCGTGGACGTGGATGTGCACCCCTGCCGGCAAGCGCGAGAGCACCTCGAGGAACAGGTAGTTGACATCGCTGCCGACTTTGCTGACATGCGTGGAGTCGATGAACAGCAGGTCCCCGGCCGTGAGCCCGGTGAACAGCGCGGGGTTCACGTCTTGGACCCCGCACTCGAGGATCTCCACATCGTCACTGGGACGTAGCAGCCCACGCAGCCGCTGGGGATACGGATCGATGCAGGTGATGCGCGGCCGCACGTCGCCGTGCAGATCGACCATGTCCAGAAGCACCGCCGTGGAGAAGCCGGAGCCGACCTCGACGATCCTGGACGGTCGCCAGAGCTGGAGAAGCGCCGCGTAGATGGCCCCGTCCGCTGTGTAGAAGTAGGGGTTGCTGAGCCAGTACCGCAAGCCGGGCACCTCGTCGGGAGCGAACGGGAGGGCCTGGACCAAGGGCGCCAGCTCACGTGCGAGCTCGAGTTGAGCCGCCGCCCGCAGATCGATGCCTGGGAGGTCGCGGGGGACGGAGAAGATCTCCTCGCTCCGTTGCTGGACGTCGAGCAGCGAGGGAACCGGCGAGTAGAAGTGACCCGGTGGGACGCTGCTGAAGACGTCCTGCTGATCGCCGTACCGGTAGTCCCGCCAGGCGAAGCGCAGCCGATCCCACCTGGACAGATCGCTCACCTGAGTCACCGGAAACGGCTTCTGCATGGCCGTTGCGCCCCCCTCTGACGCCACGTCGGGGCCGAACCGGGAACCGGTGGCAGGTCGACGCTGGGCCGGACCATATCTGGTGCTGCCCTGAAACCGGGACATTGCAGGAGCGTTGCGTGGCGGGCATAAGAGACCACCGACGGCTCCGGTCAGGCGACGTTGACCTCGGACAGCAACCCGCGGGTGTCGTCGACGACGTGGCCCTGCTCGCAAACGGGCTGCGTGTGCACGGCCGCCCGCATTCCCGGTGCCGGGTCACGACCGGCACGCCCCGCTCGTCGGCGAGATGCGCGTCGCCCCAGTCCTTCACCCCCGTCAAGGTGGGCTGCAGCTCGCGGCCGGCCTGTGTGAGGCGGTACTCGAGCCGGACCCGGGTCGGCCTTGGTGGCACCGGGGACCAGCCCCGGGCGACCGGGCTGAAGCGACGGCTGGGAGCGAGGGAGCGGCCACGGTTGGAGTGCGAGTCGGCCACCAGCCCGGCGTGACCGAGCTGGGCTGCGGCGAGGGCGCCCTGCGCGTGCACGGCGGCTGTCAGTCGGCGCAGCGATGGCACCGTCTGAGCGTCGAGGCGGTGGTCACGGGCGCGGTGGTCCCTGGCGAAGGGCCTCCTTGGTGACCTTGCCAGTGGCGTTCTTGGGCAGCGTGTCCACCAGCTCGACGCTGCGGGGCACCTTGTAGTTGGCCAGCAGCTCCCGGCACCAGGCGATCAGCTCATCGGGCTGCACCTGTGAGCCCGCGCGGGGGACGACGAAGGCCTTGCCCACCTCACCCATTCGCTCGTCCGGCACACCGATGACGGCGGCCTCGCTCACACCCGCGTGACGAATGAGGACCTGCTCGATCTCGGCGGGGTAGGCGTTGAAACCCCCTACGACGTACATGTCCTTGAGGCGGTCAGTGATGCGCAAGTTACCGGCCGCGTCCATCACCCCGACGTCACCGGTGTGCAGCCAGCCGTCGGTGTCGATCGCCTCTGCGGTCGCCGCCGGGTCGTCCCAGTAGCCACTCATCACACCGTAGCCACGAACCACCACCTCACCCGGTTGCCCCTGTGCAGCGAGGACCTGCACCTCGACGCCCTCCACGGCGCGACCGGAGGTGAGGGAGATGACCTCGTCGGGGTCGCCGGGCCTGCAGGCAGTGGCGAAGCCGCAGCACTCCGTCAGGCCGTAGGCGGTGATGACCTCGCGGAAGCCCAGCTCAGCGCGCATGCGCGCGATGAGCGCAGTCGGGACGACCGCCGCGCCGGTGACCGCCAGACGCAGCGAGCTCAGATCAGCGGACTGACGGGCCGGGTGCTCGAGCATTGAGCTGTAGAGCGTCGGAGGCCCAGGGACGACGTCGACGCGCTCGGTGGCGATGGTGCGCAGCGCCTCGTCGACGTCGAAGACCTTCAGCGGGATGCAGGTGGCGCGCGTTAACAGGCACGCGAGCAGCCCGGCCTTGTAGCCGAAGGTGTGGAAGAACGGCGCGACCACGAGCATCCGTTCGCCCTCGCGGACTCCGACCGTGTCGGCCCAGGTCCTGAACAGCCGCACGCTCTGTCCGTGCCGGGCCACCGCGCCCTTGGGCCTGCCAGTCGTCCCGGAGGTGAAGATGATGTCGCTCGGGTCGTCGGGCAGCACCGCGCCGGCGGCCTTCTCGACGTCCTCCTCCGAGACCTCCTCGGCCCGTGCCAGGAAGCTCCCCAGCTGCGACGTCCGGATGACCTGGACATCCGGACTTCCCAGTGCTGCCAAGGGGTCTGCCCCCAGCAGCTGAGTGAGGAAGCCGTCATCGACGACGAGGGCGGACACCCCCGTCCGGTCGAGGAGGTAGCGGGCCTCCTCGCCCTTGAAGCGCGTGTTCACGGGGACGAGGACCACCCCGATGCCGCTGAGGCCCAGCGCGGCGACGATCCAGTCCGCCGTGTTGGGTGCCCACATGGCAACGCGGTCGCCGTGCTGGAGCCCGGAGGCGAGAGCGGCCCGGGAGAAGGTTCGGGATCGCTCGAGCAGCTGAGCGAAGGTGAGTCGCGCCTCGGGCGTGACGACGGCCTCGCGGTCAGGGGTGGCGGCAGCGGCGGCCCGCAGCACCGCGGGGATCGTGTCCATGCCGTCCCTTCTAGCAAGCGCTTGGTAGGGACAGTACGATCGCCACTCGCTGGACGTCAACGAGAGGACCGGCATGTCAACCCCGCTGGACCGCCGCGAGGTGATCCTCGAACGGGCCGCAGACCTGTTTGCGAAGCAAGGCGTGGCAGCGACGACCGTACGCGAGATCGCCGAGGCCGTGGGAATCCTCTCCGGCAGCCTCTACCACCACTTCGCCTCCAAGGACGCGATCGTGGACGCCATCGTCTCGAGCTTCATGGACGACCTGGTCGCCCGGTACGACGCCGTCCTCGCCACGGAGACCGACCCCGCCTCCCGGCTACGCGGGCTGGTCCAGGCCTCCATCGCCACGTCGGCCGAGCACCCGCACGCGACCGAGATCTACCAGAACGACGCCCGCTACCTGCAGGCCGCCGACGGCCCCACCGTCGTGCGGCAGTCCGCACGGGCCGTCCGCAGCGCCTGGATCAAGGTCCTCGAGGAGGGCGCCGAGGCCGGGGTGTTCCGCAACGACGTGCCGGTCAAGGTCGTCTACCCCTTGCTGCGCGACGGCCTGTGGCTGACGGCGCGCTGGTTCGTCCCGACCAAGACCTATGGCTACAGCAACCTCGCGGCGGACTACGTGAAGGTGTTCCTGGAGGGCATCGGTCGCTGATGCCAGGTCCTGCGCATCGGCGCAGGGTTGTTGCCCAAGCGCTTGCTTGGTAGCGTCCGGAAGGTGGATCTGACGGAGACGGACGCCGAGCTGGCGTTCCGCGCGGACGCCCGTACCTGGCTGACCGCCAACGTCCCGCACGGCCTGCCCTCGGGTGACACGCGAACGGGGTTCGCCGAGCACCTGCAGTGGGAGAAGCAGCTCCACGCGGCGCGCTGGGCCGTCGTGTCCTGGCCCGAGGAGTACGGCGGTCGCGGTGCCTCGGTGTGGGAGTGGCTGGCGTTCGAGGAGGAGTACTACCGGGCCGGGGGGCCACAGCGGGTCACCCAGAACGGCATCTTCCTGCTCGCCCCCACCCTGTTCGCCTTTGGCAGCAAGGAGCAGCAGGACAGCCTGCTGCCCCGGATGTCTGCCGCCGAGGACCTGTGGTGCCAGGGCTGGTCGGAGCCGGGCTCGGGCAGTGACCTGGCGTCGCTGACCAGCCGCGCTGATCAGGCCGACGGCGGATGGGTGCTCAACGGCCAGAAGACCTGGACCACCCGCGGGTCCTTCTGCACGCACCTGTTCGGTCTCTTCCGCTCCGACCCGGCTTCGGAGCGCCACCACGGACTCACGTACTTCCTGGTGCCGCTCGACGCACCGGGGGTGACCGTGCGCGGCTTCGCACGGCTCGATGGCGACGAGGGCTTCGCCGAGGTTTTCCTGGACAACGTCTTTGTCCCGGACAGCGCCGTCCTCGGTGGGGTGGGCAAGGGGTGGAGCGTGGCCATGGCGACCACGGGCTCCGAACGAGGCCTGACGCTGCGCTCCCCCGGGCGCTACACAGCGACGGTTGCGCGTTTGCTCGACCTGGTCGGGGACGAGACCCTCGACAACGGCGTGCGCGACCGCTTGGCGCAGGCCTGGATGGATTCCGAGGCCTACCGGCTGTTCACACTTCGACAGGTCAGCGACGAGCAGGCCGGCCGTGGGCGCCCCGGTGAGTCGAGCCTCAACAAGCTGTTCTGGAGCGAGCTCGACATCCGTCTCCATGAGCTGGCACTCGACGTGCTCGGGTCTGAGGCCGAGCTGGAAGGCCCCTGGAGCAAGGGCTTCCAGTTCTCGCTGTCGGGTCCGATCTACGCCGGCACCAACGAGGTCCAGCGCAACATCGTGTCCGAGCGCCTGCTCGGACTGCCCCGCAGATGACAGGGAAGTAGCCGGTGTATTTCGGCCTGCCCGACGACGCGCTGACCCTCCGTGACGGTCTGCGTGAGGTCCTGACGACGGCGTGCACGCCGGCGGTCATCCGGGCTGCCTGGGACGGGGACTCCTCCGTGGCGCTCTGGAAGACCCTCGGGTCCTTCGGGCTGCCCGGGCTCCTCGCGTCCGAGAGCACCGGTGGCCTCGGGCTCGACGAGCTGTCCTTCGTCGCTGCCCTCGAAGAAGCCGGTTGGCATGGCGTGCCGGGGCCGCTCGTCGAGACCTTGGTGAGCACTCCGGTTCTCGACCTGCCGTTGGACGGCAGTGCCCGCATCGCTGTGAAGCGCCATCCGGGCCCTGTCCCGTGGGCGTGCACCAGCACGCACGTGCTGGACACCTCGAACGATCTGCGTCTGCTCGACGTCACGCAGGCGGCACTGACGCCCGTCGACACAGTGGACCGAGCCCGCCAGCTCGCCGACGTCAGTGGCGACGGGTCGGCGCCCTCGCTCAGCTCCGAGCAGCTGGCCCTCCTCGAGCTGCGCGGGACGCTCGGGACGGCCGCGTTCCTGCTCGGCCTGGCACGTCGGCAGGTCGATCTCACGGTGGCCTACGTCAAGGAGCGCAAGCAGTTCGGCGTTCCGATCGGGACCTTCCAGGCGGTCAAGCACCCGCTGGCAGATGCCATTGTGGGCACCGAGTTCGCCTGGCCCGCAGCGCTTCGGGCCGCGCACTCCCTGGCGACCGGCGATCCTCAGGCAGCCCTGCACGTGAGCATGGCCAAGGCGCTCGCCTCCGAGGCTTCCTACCGGGTGTCGAGGGTGTGCCTGCAGGCGCACGGGGCAATGGGGTACACCGTCGAGTACGACTTGCACCTGTTCGCCAAGCGCACGTGGGCGCTGGCCAAGGACTGGGGTACGGCGGAGCAGCACCGGGCGATCGTCGCCAGGGAGATCGTCAGAGGAAGGACCGCGCTGTGAGCGAGGACCAGCCCGTCAGGTACGAACGCCGTGGGCCCGTCGCGATCGTGACGATGGATCGTCCGGAGTACCGGAACGCGCAGAACAGCAAGATGACCTACGCCCTTGACGAGGCGTACTACCGAGCTGCAGGCGACGACGAGGTGAAGGTCGTTGTGCTCGCGGGCGAGGGCAAGCACTTCAGCGCCGGCCACGACATCGGTACGCCCGGCCGTGATATCGACCAGCCGTTCCCCCGCAAGGCCACCCTGTGGTGGGACCACACCACCCACGAGGGTGGCGCCTCCCGGTTGGCCCGCGAGTCAGAGGTCTACGTCGGCATGTGCCGGCGCTGGCGTGAGCTGCCGAAGCCGACCATTGCCATGGTGCAGGGCGCCTGCATCGCGGGCGGGCTCATGCTCGCCTGGTCGTGCGACCTGGTCATCTGCTCTGACGACGCCTTCTTCGCCGATCCCGTGGTGCGGATGGGGATCCCGGGCGTGGAGTACTTCGCTCACCCCTGGCAGATGGGACCGCGCTTTGCCAAGGAGTTCCTGTTCCTCGGCGAGCGGGTCGGCGCTGACCGGGCCCGTGAGCTGGGGATGGTGAACCGGGTCGTCCCCCGCGAGTCGTTGGAGGCGGAGGTCATGTCGGTGGCGGAGAAGATCTCGGAGATGCCCGCCTTCGGCCTGGCCCTCACGAAGAAGGCCGTCAACCAGTGCGAGGACCAGATGGGCCTGCGCGACGGGATGGACAGCGTCTTCGGCCTGCACCACCTCGCGCACGCCCACAACGCCGAGATCGGCGTCGACTCGCTCGCCGGCCAGGACGCCCGCTCCATGAGGGATGCCGCGAAGTGACATCGTTGGAGGACGTCTACGCGATCCAGAAGCTGAAGTACGCCTACTGCCGGTTCCTCGACACCAAGGACTTCGGGTCCATGTGCGGCCTTATGACAGAGGACGTCACCGTCACCTACGGCGGCGGTGCGATCACGCTGACCGGACGTCAGGCCGTCGAGGCCTACCTGTCCAACGCGATGGGCTCCGAGACGATGCTGTCGTCCCACCTTGTCTCTCACCCCGAGATCGAGGTCACCGGTGATGCCGCGACGGGTCGCTGGGCGCTGCAGGACGTCGTCATCCTTGAAGACTTCGGGATGGCTATCCGCGGCGCCTCGCTCTACGAGGACCGCTACGTCAGGGTCGAGGGGCAGTGGCGGATACAGCACACCGGCTACAAGCGGCTCTACGAGGAGATCGCGCCTCGCCCCGAGGGCACCAGGACGACCGCAGCCTGGTTCGGTACCGAAGGTCGCTCCGGCCTGGTGTGAGTCGGGCGCCGGCAGCAGGAGACACACAAATGACCGCGTTTGCCGCGACGACTGGACGGCCTCCCGAACGAGGAGCACTCTCGGCCTGCCGCCGTCGGCACGACAACCAGCCGGTCGACGCAGCGCGGACGCAGTGCCTACTTTGGAGGTCAATCATGGCCGAACACCCGAATGCCGCGCGTATTCGTCAAGGGTACGAGGCATTCTCCGCGGGAGACACCGCCGGCCTGTCGGAGCTCATCGCCACCGACGCGGTCCAGCACATGCCCGGCCACAACCAGTTCTCGGGCGATCACCGCGGCCGCGACGAGATCCTCGCCATGTACGGCCAGCTGGCCGAGCAGAGCGGGGGCACGCTCAAGGTCGAGCTGGAGGAGGTCTACGCGAACGACGACGAGGTCATCACCGTCTACCACTCCACCGGCGAGCGGGACGGCCGCCAGCTGGACACCCGGCACGCGCTGGTCTTCAAGATGCGCGACAACCAGGTCGTCGACCTCGACGATGTTGCCCAGGACGAGGCCGCCGACGACCAGTTCTGGGGCTCGGCGCGCCAGCAGTCAGGTCAGCAGCAGGGCCAGGGGTGACTGCCGACCATTACCCACCTACGCTGTAGGAGAGGCAACCCTGAGAGCCGAGGCCCCCACTCCGCCCTCGGGGATGCCCGCACCGGCTCCAGGGGTGAGCAGGCCCCAGGGAGATCGAGACCAGTTCTTGACGTACGCACTGCGTTCGTGACAACTTACCGTTCGTGGTTACTTACCAACAGGGACTCTTCGAGATCCTGGGCGATGCGTCGAGGCGTTCGATCCTCGAGCTTGTCGCGACGCGGCCTCTTGCTGTGGGCGACCTCGCTGAGCGCCTGCCCATCAGCCGCCCGGCGGTGTCCCAGCACCTGAAGGTGCTCAAGGACGCCGGGCTGGTCACCGCCACCGCTGCAGGTACCCGGCGCCTGTATCTGCTGGACCCTTCCGGCCTGGCGCCCCTGCGCGCCTGGCTCGCGCAGTTCTGGGACGACAACCTCGCGGCCTTCACGCGCGCCGTCGAGGACGAGAGGGAGCTGACATGACAACGCAGACGCCGGACAAGAGCGTGCGCACCCTCGTGGAGGTCGCTGCTGCACCCGAACGCGCCTTTGAGGTCTTCACGAGCGGGATCGACCGCTGGTGGACGCGCAGTCATCACGTCCAGAGCGGTGAGCTCAAGGAGATCGGCGTCGACGCGTTCGTGGGCGGCCGGCTGTGGGAGCAGAACGATGCCGGTGACGTCTGCACCTGGGGACGCGTGCTCACCTGGGACCCGCCTCGCGTCTTCGCGTTCTCCTGGCTCATCGGGCCTGGCTGGGATGTGCCCGGTCCCGACGCGCTGGGAAGTCGGGTCACCGTGACGTTCACGCCGACGGCGAAGGGGACGCTCGTCGAGCTGGTGCATGACGAGCTCGAGGTGCACGGCCCCGGGTGGGAATCGATCAGGGACGGTGTCGGCAGCGACGGCGGCTGGCCCGCTGGCCTTCGCCAGTTCGCTGCAGTTGTTCAGGAGCAGCGCTTCAGCTTGCCGACAGCCGGGCTGAGCGGCACGGCCAGCGCGTCGTAGATCCCCGGCCCGGCGGACCGGAGCCACGGGATGGCGTTCACCAACCGCGCCGCAGCGGTCGCGTTGCCGCCGGCTGCGCGGTTGTCACCCTCGTCGGTTGCCTCGACGGTGACCTCGATGCGTGGCCGCCCTTCGATGACCACCTTGTGGGCACCGGCTGCCCCGTCCGCAGGAGACGGCCAGTCAGGCGCGACCGAGGCGTCGATGCGCGTGATGTGCTCGACGACGATGGCCGGTCTTCCCTCCGCCATGCCTTGGATCTCGAAGCGCAGACCGCCTTGTGTTCCCGCCTCGAACGTTCCCATCGGGTTCGTGACGGTCTGCTCGAGCGCCCGGCGCTCCACCTTCTCGACGATCTCCTCGAGCTCGAGGCCGAGGCCGCGAGCGATCAGGCGCACCTGACCGCCCCAGATCATCGTCGGGACGCCCGGTGCCACCATGACCGGCACCTCGTCCATCGGTTGCCCCATGCCGACGGAGTAGCGCACGGCGTCCGGCTGGTCGTACGTCGAGTAGTCGAACAACTCGATGCAGCGCACCTGCTCGACGGTCGAGGCGACACCGCTGACCAGGAGCGGCAGCACGTCGTTCCCCCAGCCCGGGTCGATGCCGCTGACGAACAGGGAGGTACCGCCCTGCTTGGCTGCCTCCTCCAGCAGCGACAGCAGCTCGGCAGGTGCGGACGTGGGGTCGTAGAGCGCGTAGACCGACGGCGTCACGACGGCCGCCCCGGCGTGCAGGCATCTGACGATGTCGGCCACTGCCTCCTGTGGCCGCACGTCCCCTGATGCCGTGTAGACGACCGCGTCAGGACCGGAGGCGAGGACGGCGTCGACGTCGGAGGTGGCCGCAACCCCGAGTGAGCACTCCAAGCCGGCCAACGAACCGGCGTCGACACCCACCTTCTCCGGGTTGGCGACGAGGACATGCGAGAGGGTCAACTCGGGGTGGGCGTCCACCGCGCGGATGCCGGCCCGGCCCATGTTGCCGGTGCCCCAGACGACGACTCTCACAGTCTCTCGATGATCGTCACGTTGGCCTGGCCGCCGCCCTCGCACATCGTCTGCAGGCCGTACCGCCCGCCGGTCCGCTCGAGCTCGTGGAGCAGCGTTGTCATGAGCCGTGCACCGGTCGCACCCAGCGGGTGTCCGAGGGCGATACCGCCGCCGTTGACGTTGACCTTGGCGAGGTCCATGCCCGTCTCCTTCTGCCAGGCCAGCACCACGGAGGCGAAGGCCTCATTGATCTCGACCAGGTCGATGTCGTCGATGGTCAGCCCGGTCTTGGCGAAAGCGTGTGCAGTCGCGGGGATGGGCGCGGTCAGCATCAGAACCGGGTCGGCGCCGCGCACCGACAGGTGGTGGAGCCGGGCTCGTGGCGTGAGGCCATGCACCTTCAGCGCCTGCTCGGAGACCACCAGCAGTGCCGCCGCGCCGTCGGTCAGCTGCGAGCTGACGGCCGCGGTGACCCGTCCGCCCTCCTGCAGGGTGCTCAACGACGCCATCTTCTCGAGGGTGGTGTCGGCCCGCGGCCCGATGTCCTCGGCCACCTCACCGACCGGGGCGATCTCCCGTAGCAAACGGCCTTCGGCGATCGCACGCAACGCCCGCTGGTGGCTCTCGTAGGCAAACTCCTCCATCTGCTCACGGGAGATGTCCCACTGCTCGGCGATCAGGTCGGCGCTGTTGAACTGCGACAGGATCCCCTCGCCGTACCGCTTCACCCAGCCGACCGAACCGGAGAACGGGTCCTCGAAGCCGAACTGCTGGCCGACGACCATGGCGGACGAGATCGGGATCCGCGACATGTTCTGCACGCCACCGGCGACCACGACATCGGCGGTGCCGCTCATGACGGCCTGCGCGGCGAAGTGCACCGCCTGCTGCGAGGACCCGCACTGGCGGTCGACGGTCGTGCCGGGCACGTGCTCCGGCAGCCCGGCGGCGAGCCAGCAGGTGCGCGCGATGTCACCGGCCTGGCCGCCGATGGTGTCGACGCAGCCGAAGACCACGTCCTCGACGGCGCCCGGGTCGATACCCGAGCGGTCGACCAGCGCGTTCAGCACGTGCGCGCCGAGGTCCGCCGGGTGGATGTCCGCGAGGGCGGTGCCCTTGCGGGTCACGGGCGTGCGGACCGCCTCGACGAGATAGGCCTCAGGCATGAGTGCTCCCTAGCGCTGCATGGAAGGCGGGCACTTCCCCGCCTCCGTCGACGAACAGGTCAGCGCCGGTGACGTACGACAGCGCCGGTGACGCCAGCATGAGGCAGGCCGCCGCCACATCGGACACGGACGCGAGGCGCCCCATGGGTACCGTGGACTCCACGGGACCGACGTCCTCGCCGTACGTCTCAGCGGTGCGCTCGGTGTGGAGCAGGCCGACCGTCACCTGGTTGACGCGCACCGACGGAGCCCATTCGAGGGCGAGCGCCCGGGTCAGGACCGTCAGGCCCGCTTTTGCGGCGGCGTACGCGGCCGTTCCCGGTGCCGGTCGCACCGCCGCGACCGACCCGATGTTGAGGATCACGCCGGAGGTCATCACGGCCTGGGCGGCGCGGGCGACGTAGAGCGGAGCCAGCAGGTTGAGGGCGACGATCCGCTCCGCGAAGCGCGGCGACGACCCAGCCACCAGAGCAGACGGCGATCCGCCGGCGTTGTTGACGACGACGTCGAGCCCACCCTCGTGGGCCAGTACGTCAGCGACAAGTGCGTCAACGGCCGCGGGGTCCCGGACGTCGCAGGCGACGAAGCGCCCTGGCCCGTCATCGGGCGTCCGGCCGCAGACAACCACCTGGTCGCCCTCGTCGGTGAAGGCCTGTGCGATGCCGCGCCCGAGTCCCCGGGTGCCGCCGGTCACGAGGACGACCCGGTTCAGGTCTTCACCCCGTTGGCCACCCCGGAGGTCATCTGGTCTGCAGCCAGCCAGCCGAAGGCCATCGCCGGCGTGATGCAGGCCCCGGGGCCGGGATAGGCGTGGCCCATCATTGACGCCATCGTGTTGCCACAGGCGAACAGCCCCGGGATGGTCGAGCCGTCCGGTCGCGTCACCTGGGCATGCTCGTCGCAGACCAGACCGCCCTTGGTACCCAGGTCGGAGAGCACCACGCGACCGGCGTAGAACGGCCCTCGGGCCAACGGTGCCATGGAGGGATTGGGCCACTCGTGCGGGCCGGCGATGCCTGGATAGCGCTGGAAGACGGCCAGCAGCTGGCGCTCGTAGCTGCCTTCATCACCGCGGCCGAAGTCCTCGTCGATGCCCTTCTCGACCAGCACGTTCCAGCGGTCCGCGGTCTCGACCAGTGCGGAGGCACCCAACGCGGATGCCAGACCCGCGAGGTCGTCCGCTCGTACAAAGGCCCCAGCCGCGACCCACTCGCTCGTGTCATCGCCCGGTCGAAGACCGCCGAACCCGTAGGTGTCGAGAGCGTGCTGGTCGAAGACGTACCAGGACGGGATGCACGGCCTGCCCGACTCGGCGGCCGCAAGCATCTCGTGCCCGAAGGTGTTGTACGGCGTGCCCTCGTTGACCCACCGTCGGCCGTCCTGGTCGACGATGATCCCGGTCGGCGCCGCCCGCTCCCAGAGCAGGAACGACGGCCCGCCGTCGGGACGCAGGAAGCCAGGCGCCCACCAGCAGTCCTCCAGCAGGTCGGTGGCCGCCCCGGCCTTGATGCCGGCCGCGATGCCGTCGCCGGTGTTGCCAGGCACACCCAGGCTCCAGTCGTCGTGGTCGACGACCTCGTGCTGGTAGGCACGGCGCATCTCAGTGTTGTGCTCGAACCCGCCCGAGGCGAGCAGAACTCCTGCGGGTGCGGCGATCTCGACGGTAGTGCCGGCACGCAGGGCGGTCACGCCCACGACCGCGCCAGCCTCCAGGACCAGGTCGGTGAAGGCGGTCGACGTCCAGACGTCGACCCCCGCCGTCGCGCAGGCGGTCAGCAGCTGGGCGATGAGCGACTGACCGCCCCACAACGGTCCCTCGGGGCCGGTATCGGGGATCGGCGGACCACCGTGGCCCATGGGCAGCGTGGGCTGCACCTTGTGGTCAAGGGCCTGCATGACGGCAGGACGGATCGCCTTCGGGGTGATGGCACGGCCGGTGAGCAGACCGCCGGGCTCGTCGGGGTGGTAGTCCGGGTAACCGGTCATGAAGGAGAAGCGGACACCCTTCTCCTCCAGCCAGGCGATGGTCGGTGCTGCGGCCTGGAGAAAAGCCTCCTGCATCGACAACGGCGTGCGGGCGCCAACGGTGTTGGCCAGGTAGGTCCGGGCGAGGTCGAGGTCGTCCGGCTGCCCGGCGGCCAGGACGTGCAGGTTGGCCGGGGCCCATAGGCCGGCACCCGACAAGGCGGTGGTGCCACCGCACACGTCGGCCTTCTCCAGCACCAGCACGCGCAACCCGCGCTCGGCAGCGCGCAGCGCGCCGACCAGGCCACCTGCGCCCGTACCGGCGACGACCACGTCGTAGTCGCGAATCTTGCTCACGGGCACCCTCGTCTCCTCGGTCGCCTTGCAGTCTCGCTGAAAGGCCTTAGGCAAGCAAGCGCTTGGTCGCCCCGTCGCGCTAGGCTCGACCCATGGGCGAGCCGCCGGTCTCGATGGTCGATCGGATGACCCTCGTCCTCGACGCCTTCGACGCCGCGTCTCCGCGCCTCACCCTGGCTGAGCTCACCGCACGCACTGGGCTGCCCCGATCGACGACGCACCGGATCCTCGACCAGCTCGTCGAGCTGCGGTGGCTCGAGCACAGCGGCCAGAGCTACGCCCTCGGGATGCGCGCCCTCGAGCTCGGCGGCCTGGCGGTGGCCCACCACGAGCTGCGCGACATCGCGATGCCCCTGCTCGCGCAGCTCAACCAGCGCACCGGGGCGGTCGCCAGCCTGGCCGTGCTGGACCGCAAGGACGTGGTGTTCGTCGACCGCCAGGGCGCTGGCCTGTCCTCCGATGTCCTGACGCGCGTGGGCGGCCGTGCCCCCGCACACGCCACGGCGGCCGGAAAGGCCATGCTCGCCTGGACCGACGACGCTGTCCTGGGCGCGACCTACCCGCAGCGGCTTCCCACCCGGACACCTCGCACCATCACGACGCTCGAGGCACTGCGACAGGACCTCGCCCAGGTCCGCGGCCGAGGCGGGATCGCCTATGAACGCGAGGAAGTGGCCCAGGGCACCGTCTCGGTGGCGGTGGCCCTGCGCGGCGCCGGCAAGGCGCTTGCGGCGCTGCAGCTGTCGGGCGACGTGAAGGCGGTGAACCTCGAGCGGCTCGCGCCGTACGTCCAAGAGGCCGCCCGCACCGCCTCGCACGCCCTGTTCCCCGCGCCCCGCACTCGCCGTCGGTCGCGCACGGTGGACCGCAGGCCGGCACCGAGCCCTTGGCCTCCCGGCGCGCTGGAGCGCCTCGTGCAGGGCATAGGCGGTGACTACTGGCTCTAGCAACTAGGCCCCGAAGTGCTCGAGGACCGCGCGCTCGAAGTCGGCCTTGCGCTCCACCTGCACCCAGTGACCGCAGCGACTGTAGATGCGCAGGTCGCACCGAGGCATCCGGCGGGCCGGCAGCAGGGCGCCCTCGACCGGTGCGACCCGGTCGTCACGACCCCAGCACAGCAGCACTGGCTGCTTGATCCGGTGCACCTCCGCCCACAGCGGGAGGTCCCCGGTCATGGCCGGGTTGTAGAAGGTCGCGTAGGCGTCCTGCAGGTTCTTCACCGCGCCGGGGGCGGTGGCCGCCGCGAACCGCGACTCGATGAGCTCCTCGGTCAGCCGGCGCTGGTCGGACAGCATCGTCTTGAGCCACGCGACGATCCGCTCCCTGGTGGGGTCCAGGTTGAACTCCATGAGCCGCGCGATCCCCTCGGACGGCTGCGGTCCCAGCACCGGCGCTCCGGTCCCTCCCGGACCGTTCAGCAGCAGCGCGGAGATCCGTTCAGGGTGGTCGAGTGTGAGCCGCACCGCGACGTCACCACCCATGGAGTTCCCGACGATCCCGACCTTCTCCAGCCCGAGGGAGTCGAGCAGCCCGAGGACGGCGTCGGCCGAGATCTGTAGGTAGTTCCGCTCGTAGGTCGCGGGACGTCCGGAGGCACCGAAGCCCACCTGGTCCACGATGATCGCCCGGATCCCTTGCAGGGCAAGGAGGTTGTCACCGAAGTTCGCCCAACCTGTGACGCCCGGACCGGAACCGTGCAGGAACACCACTGGCGGTCCGTCGCCGACGTCATGGAAGGCGAGATCGTGCCCGTCGACCGTGACCGTCTTGCGCGTGGAGTCGGCAGTCAAGCTCACTTCTCGGCCACGATCTCGAGGGCGATGTCGATGAGCTGGTCCTCCTGGCCACCGACCAGCTTGCGCTGGCCGGCCCGGATGAGCAGCTCGGCGCCCGAGACGTCGTACCTGTTGGCGAGGCGGTCGGCGTGCTTGAGGAAGCTGGAGTAGACCCCGGCGTACCCCATCGTGAGGGAGAGCCGGTCGAGCAGGCACTCGCCGTCCATGACCGGCCGGACGACGTCCTCGGCTGCGTCGATGATCTTTCGTACGTCGATGCCGGTCTTGACCCCGAGCTTGTCGGCGACCGCGACGAAGCCCTCGACCGGGGTGTTGCCGGCGCCGGCGCCGAAGCGGCGGGTGGAGCCGTCGATCTGCTTGGCACCCGCCCGGGCCGCGAAGAGGGAGTTGGCGATTCCCATACCGAGGTTCTCGTGGCCGTGGAAGCCGACCTGGGCGTCGTCCCCGAGCTCGGCGACGAGCGCGGCCACCCGGTCGTAGGTCTGCTCCATGATGAGCGCACCGGCGGAGTCCACGACGTAGACGCACTGGCAGCCGGCGTCCGCCATGATGCGGCCTTGCCGCGCCAGCTCCTCCGGCGTCGCGGAGTGGCTCATCATCAAGAAGCCCACGGTCTCCAGGCCCAGCTCCCGGGCGAGCCCGAAGTGCTGGCGCGAGACGTCGGCCTCGGTGCAGTGCGTGGCGATCCTGCAGATCTGGCCGCCGGCGTCCTGGGCCGCGCGGATGTCGTCCTTGACACCCAGGCCCGGCAGCATGAGGAAGGCGATCTTCGCGTGCTTCGCCGTCTTGACCGCGGCGGTGATGAGCTCGAGCTCCGGGGTGTGGCTGAAGCCGTAGTTGAAGGACGAGCCGCCGAGCCCGTCGCCGTGGGTGACCTCGATGACCGGCACGCCGGCGTCGTCAAGCGCCGCGACGATGTTCACGACGTGCTCGGTCGTGAACTGGTGCCGCTTGGCGTGCGAGCCGTCGCGGAGCGAGGAGTCGGTGACGCGCAGGTCGAGGGTGTCGCTGTAGGGGACCGGGACAGTCTGCGGAACGGGCATCTCGGTCCTTCCTAGGCCGGGATCCGGGAGGCCGCGAGGACCTCTCCGACCCGGGCGGCGGCAGCGGTCATGATGTCGAGGTTGCCGGCGTACGGCGGGAAGAAGTCGCCCGCTCCCTCCACCTCGAGGAAGACGGCGACCCGGGCCATGCCTCCGTTGATGTCGGACGGGTCGTCGAACTGGGGCTCACGGGCCCGGTAGCCGGGAACGTACTGCGCGACCTCGTCGACCCGCTTCAGGATGGCGCCGGCGATCGCGTCGCGGTCGGCTCCCTCGGGGATCGCGCAGAAGACGGTGTTCCTCATCAGCGGCGGCGGATCGGCCGGGTTGAGGATGATGATCGCCTTGCCGCGCTCCGCGCCGCCGACGACCTCGATGCCGCGCGACGTCGTGCGGGTGAACTCGTCGATGTTGTCGCGCGTCCCTGGACCCGCCGACTTCGACGACACGGACGCGACAATCTCCGCGTACGACACGGGCACCACGCTGCTGATGGCGTGCACGATCGGAATCGTCGCCTGACCGCCGCACGTCACCAGGTTGATGTTGTCCGCGTCGAGGTTGTCCATCATGTTCGCCGCCGGCACGACGTAGGGGCCGAGGGCGGCGGGGGTGAGGTCGATGGCCTTGATCCCCGCCTCCTTGTAGCGCGGGGCGTTGGCACGGAACACGTAGGCACTCGTGGCCTCGAAGAGCAGATCGGGCTTCTCGTCCTGCTGCAAGAGCCAGTCGATGCCCTCGTGTGACGCCTCGAGACCGGCCTGGCGCGCCCGCTTCAGCCCCTCGGAGTCAGGGTCGACGCCGATCATCCACCTCGGCTCGATGAGGTCCGACCGCTGCAGCTTGTAGAGCAGGTCGGTGCCGATGTTGCCGGAGCCGACGATCGCGGCGGTGGCCTTGCCCATGAGGGACCTCTTATTCGAAAGAGAGAGAGACGGAACCGAGACCGGAGAAGTGCGCGACAACCTGGTCGCCCGCCTTCACGTCGTACGCGCGGGTGCAGGACCCCGGAAGCACGACGTGCCCTGCTTCGAGCCGCACCCCGAACGACGCCACCTTGTTGGCAAGCCACGCGACCGCGATGGCCGGGTCGCCGAGCACCGCCTCGGCCCGGCCTGCTGCAACCTGCTCGCCGTTGCGCTCGAGCGTCGCCTCGATGGCCCTGATGTCGAGCTCGTCGGGCTTGACGCGCTCCTTGCCGAGCACCACGCCGCAGGACGAGGCGTTGTCGGCGATGGTGTCGAACAGCCCGATCTTCCAATCCGCGATGCGACTGTCGATGAGCTCGATGGCTGGGGCGATGAACGCGGTGCAGCGCAGCACGTCCTCGACGGTGCAGCCCTCGCCAGGCAGGTCGTCGCCGAGAACGAAGCCGACCTCCACCTCGACCCGCGGAAGCAGGTACCGGCCGGTGTCCACGGGCCGGTCCTCGTGCAGCACCATGTCCGACAGCAGGTGACCGTAGTCGGGCTCGTCGACCCCCATCATCTCCTGCATGGCCTTGCTGGAGAGCCCGACCTTGTGCCCGTAGACCGTGGTGCCGGTCGCCAGGCGGCGACGGATGTTGAGGAGCTGGATCTCGTAGGCGTCGACGACGTCGATCCCCGGGAACACCTGCACCAAGGGAGGTACGGCGACCTGCGTCGCCTCCGCCGTCCTCAGGACGTCGGCCGCGCGTTCGCGGTCGGCAACGGTCAGTCCCATGTCAGTCCGAACTGGCCGCGGAAGAACAGCAGCGGTCCGACCTCGCGGTGCGTGACCAGCTTGCGGACACGGCCGACCACGATGTCGTGGTCACCGGCGGCGTGCACCTGCTCGATGTCGCAGTGCACGGTCGCCAGCACACCGTCGAGGGACGGACCCCAGGCGGTCTCGTGCCACTCGAGGCCGGCGAACTTGTCGCCGCCCCTCCTCGCGAAGCGCTTGGCGAGCTCCGTCTGGTCCTCGGCCAGCACATTGACGCTGAACGAGCCGGACGCGCGGATCCGCGGCCAGGTGGAGGAGGTGTGCGCAGGGCAGAACAGCACCAGCGGCGGGTCAAGCGACACCGACGTGAACGACTGACAGGCAAAGCCCACCGGCTCGCCGTCGTCCGTCCCCGACACGATGGTCACGCCGCTGGCGAAACTGCCCAGGACGCGGCGCATCTCGCTTGCCTCGACAACGTGGTCCACGACGGTCACGCTATGCCGCCTCTCCACGGGGTGCCGACGGGGCAGGTCATTTCGGACCACCCCCCCAGCGGTGCCCCCACGTGGAGTCCGCGGTGATGTCCTCCGCGGTGTAGTCGTCCTCCTTGACGCGGCGGCCGAAGCACCCGAGCTCGATGTCGAAGCCGCTCGGGGTCGCGACGTAGAACGAGACCATGTTGTCGTTGGTGTGCCGACCGAGGGTCGAGGAGAGCGGGAACTTGCGCTTGTACAGGCGGTCCAGTGCCATCCCGACGTCGTCGAGCTCGGTGACCTCGACCATGAAGTGGATGATCCCGTTGTCCTGCGGCCAGGGCGCCAGCGCCAGCGCGTGGTGCCGCTCGTTGCAGGACAGGAAGCGCAGGTACATCCGGGCGTCGGGCGGTGCGCCGGGCATGCCGGGCGGCAGCTTGAACGCCCCGCGGCTGCGGAAGCCGAGGACCTGCGTGTAGAAGTCGTAGGCGTCCTCGGCGTTCTTGGTCGGGAGCACGACATGCCCCAAGCCCTGACCGCCGGTGACGAAGGTCGCGCCGTGGGTGGTGAGCAGCTTGTCGTGCACCTGCGAGGCGCCGTGGAAGATCTCGAGCTGCGTACCGCCAGGATCCTCGGTGAACACGAGTTCCTGCACCCGTCGCTCATCGGCCTCCGCGCCACTGGCGACCTTGACCGGGGCGCCGGCGTCCTCGAGCTGGCGCACGATCTGTCGCCAGGTCTCGCGGTCGCGGACCTCCCAGCCGACCGCCACGAGCCGCTCGGTCTGACCGGGTCGGACGATCACGCGGGCCGGCCGTTCGTCGATGCGCAGGTAGAGCGCGTCGACGTCGGGACCCTTGCCCACCGCCATGCCGAGGACGTCGACGGCCAGCTCGCGCCAGCGGTCGAGGTCCGTCGTCTCGACGACCAGGTAGCCCAGCGAATGCAGCGATGCCATCGATCCCCCTAGACCATTGCGTCTTCGATGGGCAGGCCGAACTCGCCCTTGCCGTACATCGCGAGCCACCGCTCGACGTCGTTGGCGGCGTGCACGGAGCCGGCGTTGCCGTCGCGCCACGCGCGCTCGATCGGGTTGCCGTTCTTGAGGCTGTGGCCACCAGAGTTCTTGAACAGCAAGGCAATCGCCTCGATGCAGCGCTCCGTCGCGCGCACCTGGTCGCGACGCGCGCGCAGCCGCAGCTCCATCGGCATCTCCTCACCGGCGGAGCTGTACCTCATCTCCTCGTCGAGGTTGCGCTCCAGCTGCAACCAGGAGGCATCGATGTCAGACGCGGCACGGGCCACCCGGACGTGCGCGAAGGCGTCGCCCGCGACCTTCTGCCCGCCGTACGAGATCCGGACGCGCTCACGCATCCGCTCGACGTGGGCGTTGTAGGCGCCGGTCGCGATACCGATGATCGGGGTGGTGATGGTGTAGCTGAAGACGGTCCCGAAGGGGAGCTTGTAGAGCGGCGCGGTGTTCTCGGTCTGACCCGGGCAGCGCAGCGCGCTCACGTCGTTGAACGACAGCGTCCGATGGGCCGGCACGAAGACCTTGTCCACGACGATGTCGTTGCTGCCCGTACCGCGCAGCCCGACCACGTCCCAGACATCGTCGATCTGGTAGTCGGTGCGGGGCACCAGGATCGTGAGGAAGTCTGTCGGCTTGCCCTCGGGGCCCATCACGAGCGCGCCGAGCAGGACCCAGGAGCAGTGGTCGCAACCGGAGGAGAAGCTCCAGCGGCCGCTGGCCTCGTACCCGCCCTCGACCGGCGTCAGGCGACCGGTCGGTGCGTACGAGGACGAGACCAAGGTCTTGGGGTCCTCGCCCCAGACCTCACGCTGCGCCGCGTCGGGGAACAGCGCCAGCTGCCAGGGATGGACGCCGACGATGGAGGAGACCCAACCGGTGGAGCCGCAGACCGCCGCGATGGTGCGCACGACTTCGTAGAACTCGACCGGGTCGGCCTCGAGCCCGCCCCAGCGCTTGGGCTGGAGCATCGTGAAGACGCCCGCCTCCTTGAGCTCGGCAATGCTCTCGTCGGGGATGCGGCGATCGCGTTCGGTCTGGTCCGCGCGCGCGGCGATCTTGGGAAGCAGGTCCTGGACCGCTTCGAGCACCTTGTTCGCTGAGCTGTCCGACATCGCTGCTCCTTCGGGTTCGTAGCGTCTGGACCGAACGCTAGGGAGCCCCGGAACGCGTTGCGCGCCCAGCGTCCCACTCACCGGGACACTCCGGCATGATTGTCGGCGACAGCCGCTGCGGCCGTGCGTCCTGCCTGCCGGCCGAAGAAGGTCCCGTCGCCCAGCGAGGTGCCGCTGATGTAGCCCCACGCGGCCAGCCCGCTGGAGGCCCGGCCGGCGGCGAACAGGCCCGGGATCGGCTCGCCGTCGACGTGGAGCACCTGGCCGGCGACGTCCGTCTCGAGCCCGCCGAGGGTGAACACCGCGGCCCCCGATCCCACCGCGGCGTCGTTCGGCCCGCGGAAGGATCGGGTCGGGTCGATCGCGGCGAACGGCGGCTCGAGCGGTCGCAGCCAGCGCGGGTCCTTGTGACAGACCGGGTCCTCGCCGTTCGTGGCGTGCTCGTTGTAGAGCGCCACCGTCGCCTGCAGCGAGCCGTCGGGCAGGCCGGTCAGCGTCTCGAGCTCGGCGAGCGTCGCGGCAGTTTCGTGGGGAAGCACCCCCCAGCGCTCGCCCTCCGGGACCTGCTCGTAGGCCGCCTCGTCGAGCACGACCCAGCAGCCCATGCCCTGCCCGAACAACGCGGCCTGACCGATCCGACCGGGATAGGTGTCCTCGTTGATGAACCGCTGCCCGCGGTTGTTGACGACCACCCCGCGTGCCATGAAGGCGGGTACGGCGTGAAAGCCGACCTGGCCGGCGGACATGTGCTTCACCGCTGCACCGAGCGCCTGGGCCATCCGGATCCCGCTGCCGTCCTCGCCACCGCAGGAGATCTTGTCCATGCCGAGCAGCTTCGGCGCGTGCTGCGCCAGCATCTCGTCGTCGTCGACGAACCCGCCGGTGGTGAGCAGCACGCCCCGCCTCGCCCGGTAGGCCCGCTCCTCGCCGTACTGCTTGGCGATGACGCCGACGACCCTGCCGCCGTCCAGCACGAGCCTTTCGACGTAGACGTCGAAGGCGTCGCGGGCTCCGGCGTCCTTGGCTGCTGCGGCCAGCTTGTCCATGAGCAGCCAGCCGCCGAAGTGGCCGGTCGCCGGGCGGTGCCCGCGGGGCGCCGGCGTGGCCAGCTCGGTGAAGGGCCAGCTGCGCTCGCCCAGCCACATCAGGCCGTCGTCGGTGGGAGGCATCCAGGACGGGTCGTCGTACAGCGACGGCACGAAGGGGATGCCCCGGTCGGCGAGCCAGGTGAAGTGGTCGACGCTTCCGGCGCAGTAGGCGGCCAGCTTGTCCTCGTCGACGCCGGGGCCGAGCGCGGTGCGCAGGAACGCAGCCATGGCCTCCGGGGTGTCCTCGAAGCCGCACGCCTTCTGCACGGTGGTGCCGCCGCCGAGGTAGACCTCGCCACCGGAGAGCGCGCTGGTGCCTCCCGGGCCGCTGGCGCGTTCCAGGACGAGGACGTCGGCACCGGCCTTGGCGGCCTCCCAGGCCGCGGACGCGCCGGCACAGCCGTACCCGGCGATCAGGACGTCAGCTTCGTCGTGCCAGGTCGTGACCTCTGAGGCCTGTCGAGGTGCAGCGGTGCGGGTGCGGGCCATCCTGCGAGACTAGAACGTGTTGCAGATACTGCGCTAGCCTCCGGCTCCCCTTCCCGTGAGGAGCAAGCCGTGGTGCTCGAGAAGTTCCGCCTCGACGGCAAGGTCGCCGTCGTCACTGGTGCAGGTCGCGGTATCGGAGCGGCCAGCGCCCTCGCCCTCGCCGAAGCGGGCGCCGACGTGCTCCTGTCGGCCCGCACCGAGGACCAGCTGCAGGGGGTCGCGAAGCAGATCGCCGACCTGGGTCGACGAGCCCTGGTGGTGGCGGCCGACCTCAACGACCTCGAGGCCGTGGCGGGCCTGGCGGAGCGCGCCGTCGAGGGTCTCGGGCGGCTGGATGTGGTCGTCAACAACGTGGGTGGCACCCTGCCGCGGGAGTTCAAGAAGACCTCGACCCGGTTCCTCGAGGAGGCCTTCCACTTCAACGTGTCGACCGCGCACGCACTCACCCGCGCGGCGCTGCCCCACCTGCTCCGCGAGGGCGGTTCGGTCGTCAACATCTCCTCGGTGATGGGGCGGGTCCCGGGCCGCGGCTTCGTCGCCTACGGCACCGCCAAGGCCGCCCTCACGCACTGGACCCGGCTCACAGCGCTGGACCTCTCCCCCCGGGTGCGCGTCAACGCGATCGCCGTCGGGTCGATCGCGACATCGGCTCTACAGATCGTCACGGACACCGACGAGTTGCGCGAGGCGATGGAGGCGAGCACGCCGCTGAAGCGGATCGGTGACCCGGACGAGATCGCTGCCACCGTGCTGTTCCTCGCCAGCCCGGCCAGCGGCTACGTCACCGGCAAGGTCTTCGAGGTGGACGGCGGGCTCGAGCAGCCCAGCCTCGACATGGGCCTGCCGGACCTGGGGGACTCGCTGTGACCTACCGGGTGGTGGCGTGGTCCACCGGCAACGTGGGCAGGCACGCACTCGCGGGCATCGACGCCCGCCCCGACCTCGAGCTCGTCGGCGTCTGGGTCAGCAACCCCGACAAGGCCGGCCGCGACGCCGGCGACCTGGCGGGGCTGGGCCGGCAGCTCGGCGTGCTCGCAACGAGCGACGTGGACGAGATCCTTGCCCTACAGCCGGACTGCGTCGTGAACACGGCGATGGCCGATCACCGGATCTTCGAGGCACTGGCCGACATCGAGAAGATCCTGCGCGCCGGCATCAACGTCGTCGCGAGCGGGCCGGTCTTCCTGCAGTTCCCCAGCGGACCGGCGGTCGGGATGGCCGAGGGCGTGCGCCAGGCCGCACTGGACGGCGGCGTCTCGTTGTTCGTCAACGGCATCGACCCCGGCTGGGCGAACGACCTCATGCCGCTGGCACTGACTGGCATCAGCGAGCGGATCGACGAGGTCCGCTGCCTCGAGGTCCTGAACTACAACACGTACGACCAGGGGATGATCCTGTTCGACGTGATGGGCTTCGGCCGGGAGCTCGACGACATCCCGATGCTGCTGCAACCGGGCGTCCTGACGATGGCTTGGGGCAGCGTCGTGCACCAGATCGCCGCCGGTCTCGGCGTCGAGCTCGACGAGGTCGTCGAGTGGTACGAGCGGGAGCTCGCCGCGTCGGACTTCGAGGTCGACAGCGGCAGCATCAAGCAGGGCACCGTCGGCGCGCTGCACTTCGAGCTCCGCGGAATGCGCGGCGGTCGGGCCGTCATCGTCCTCGAACACGTCACCCGCCTTCATGACGACCTCGGCGCCACCTGGCCCCAACCCGCGGGCCACGGCTGCTACCGCGTCGTCGTCAGCGGCGAACCCAACTACACCCTCGACCTGCAGCTGCTCGGCAGCGACGGCGACCACAACACGGCCGGCCTCAAGGCCACGGCCATGCGCCTCGTGAACGCCGTACCCGCTGTGGTCGAGGCACCGGCCGGGCTGGTGACTGCTCTCGACCTGCCCCTCATCACCGGTCGCGGGCTCGTGACCTGACCCGAGCGGTCAGCGGAGGGACCGCGCGCGCAGGAGCTCGCAGAAGCGACCGACGGCACGCACGACGTGGTCGGAGCGGATCGAGGGGAACACGTCGAAGGCGTGCTCGGTGCCGGGCAGCTCGAGGTAGAGCACCGGCTGGCCGGACCGCTCACGCAGGCGCTGCACGAACAGCCGCGCCTCCGCCACCGGCACGAGGGTGTCGTTGCGTCCGTGGATGACGAAGAACGGTGGAGCATCCGTGTTCACCCGGACCAGCGGGGAGGCCCGCTGGTAGGCGAGGGGCTCGCGGGTCTTGAGGACGAGCTTGGCGAGCAGGCGCTTCGTGCGGACCTCGGCCGCCTTGGTGCCGGTCTCACCCGCGAGGTCGTAGACGCCGTAGTAGGGCACGCAGCCCTGGACGGAGGTGTCCGCATCCTCGAAGCCGGGCTGGTACTCCGGGTCGTTCTGGGTCAGCGCGCACATCGCGATCAGGTGCCCACCCGCGGAACCGCCGGTGAGGACGAGGAAGCCGGGGTCCGCGCCGTACTCGTGGCCGTGCTCCCGGACCCAGGCGACCGCCCGCTTCACGTCGACGAGATGGTCCGGGAAGGTCGCCTTGGGCGAGAGCCGGTAGTTGGGCGCGAAGCAGACCCATCCCTGGCGCGCCAGGTGCAGCATCAGCGGCCGACCTTGCTCCTTCTTGTCGCCGATGACCCAACCGCCGCCGTGAACCTGCACCAGCGTCGGGCAGCCGGTTGGCTTGTCCCTGCGGTGGTAGACGTCCAGCCGGTTGCGGGCCGAGCTGTCGGCATAGGGCACATCCACGACCCGGACCACGTCGGGGTGGCTGAACGCCATCGGCACGAAGAACCGCCGCACCAGCCCAGCCACGTGCACCTCGGGTTCGCCGGAGTCCGGCCACTCCGCGAGAGCCGCGTCCGCCACTGCCGCTGCGCGCTCGCTCTGGAGAACCATCCAGCACAGCCCCAGGGCAGCGAGGGTCATGACGGTGAGCCCGCCCCAGCCCACGCCCGACAGCGCGCCACCGGCCACGCACACGCCTGTCCCCACCACCGTGAGCAGCAGCAGCTGCGGCGCGAGCTCGACCGTCAGCCAGGCGGCGAAGAACGACGGGAGCAGCAGCGGGGTCCAGCGCATCGGGCGCAGTCCGTTGAGGACAGCCAGCAGCCCGACCAGGGAGAGGACGAGGAGCACGACCGACACCGGGGCATTGTGTCCGAACTGTCCAGGTGCAGACGAACACCCTCAGTTTCCCTAGTGTGGCGATGTGCGCGAAATGAGCGGAACTGATGCGAGCTTCCTGTACTTCGAGACGCCCAGCTCCCACATGCACGTCGTCGGCACGATCGTGGTGGACACCAGCCACCAACCGGGCTGGTCGGCTGACAACGTGATCGCGCTCCTCGAGGACCGCCTCGACCTGCTCCCACCGTTCCGGCGCAAGCTCGTGGCGGCGACGCTGCGACTGCACCACCCCTTCTGGGCCGACGTCCCGGACGTCGAGGTGGCCTCGCACGTCACCCGCGTCCAGTGTCCCGCCCCGGGCGGGATGACGGAGCTCGCCCACGAGGTCGCGGCCTTCGCGAGTACGCAGCTCGACCGCCGCCGCCCGCTGTGGGAGTGCCTCGTCGTGGAGGACATGGCGGACGCGAGGGCCGCCATCGTCTTCAAGATCCACCACTGCGCGGTGGATGGCGTCGGCGCCGCCAGGATCTTGGGCAGCCTGTTCGACCTGCTCCCGGAAGGACGCACGGAGGCCGAGCTCATGGGGGCGCGCGCCGAGGCCAGGGCGTCCCAGCAGCCCGCCCCCGGGCTGCTGGACGTGGCGCTGCACACCGCAGCAGGCATCGCGCGACAGCCCCTCAACCTCGCCAGGCTGGTCCCGACAACCGTCAGAGCCCTGGCCGGCGTGGTCAACCACCGCCGCGGCGAGCAGGACACCAGCGGTGGCGCCCTGCCGCTGACCGCTCCCCGGGCGCCCTTCAACGGCGCCATCACCGCCGGCCGGGTCGTCTCCTACGTCGACGTCTCACTGGCGGACGTGAAAGCCATCAAGGCCGCGGTGGGCGGCACGTTCAACGACGCTGTCATCAGCGTCTGCGGCGGCGCCCTGCGCCGCTACCTCGGGGCCCGCGGCGAGCTCCCGGACGCCAGCCTCATCGCGGTCGTGCCGGTCTCCGTCCGCGGCGGGGAGGACGACCTCGGCGCCAACCGGGTCTCGGCCATGTTCACCGTCCTGGGCACCGACGTCGCCGACCCGGTTGAGCGGCTGAAGGTCGTGCGCCAGGCCAACAAGGTGGGCCGGGGCGACCAGTCAGCGCTGGGCGACGACATCGTCGCGCGCGTGACCCAGGTAGCGCCGCCCAACACCACCACGGCCGTGGCGCGCTTCTACAGCTCGCTGCGACTCGCCAACCTTCACCCGGTGGTGCACAACCTCGTGGTCTCCAACGTCGCCGGGCCGCCGATCCAGATCTACCTCGCGGGCGCCACGGTCGAGGGGCTCTACCCGCTCGGCCCGGTGCTCGAGGGACCCGGCCTGAACATCACCATCGTCAGCTACCGCGACCGTGTCGGCTTCGGTCTGATCGCCTGCAGCGACAACCTGCCCGACCTTGCGGACCTGGCGGCGGCCTTCCCCGCCGCTGTCGAGGAGACGCTGCAGGTCATCACTGTTTCCGGAACGCAATGACGACATCGGGGCGGTGCGGCGCTTTTCGGGCACACGCCCCTGTCGTCCTGTGCCACATTCCGGAGCATGAACAGCAGGCCGGTGCGGGACGTGCCGCTCGCGGTGCGCCAGCTCGGGGCCGCAGCGTTGCGGCTTCGCGGTCCCGTCGCCATGACCCGCTTCCTGCGGTCGGAGGTCCTTGCCGGGCAGGGCGTCCCGCACGGCGACGGGCGCCCGGTGATCCTGCTTCCCCCGGCCGCAGCGGGCGACTGGCTGATGCCCATCATGCTGAGCTGGCTGCGCCGCATCGGTTACACCAGCTACCGGTCCTCGATCAGCCTGCACGTCGACTGCTCCGACCGCACGATGTCCAGGGTCCTCCCCCGGGTCGAGGAGATCGCTGAGCGCGAGCAACGCAAGGTGACGCTGCTCGGCCACAGCCGCGGCGGACTGCTCTCTCGCGCGTTGGCCAGCGCGCGACCGGACCTCGTCGAACGGGTCATCACCCTTGCCAGCCCGCTCAACGAGCCGTTCGCCGTCACCAACCTCACGCTGGCCGCGGCAGCGAACGTCGCACGCTCCCGCCTGCAGCACCGCGATCCTGCGCGGCTCACCATGGGCTGCATGACCGAGGCCTGCGCGTGCGACTACGGCCGCTTCTTCCGCGCCGCGCTCCCCGCGGACGGTCCACCGCTGGTCTCGCTGTTCACCCGGCACGACGATGTCGTGCGCTGGCAGTCCTGCCTCGCCGACGGGGCACGCAACATCGAGGTCCGCGGCACCCACGTCGGGCTGCTCGCCTCCCGCAACGCCTACGACGCCATCGCCCACGCCCTCACCGGTGAGTACGACGAGCCGGGGACGACGTGGAAGGACGGCACGGACCCCCGCTAGTCGAAAGGCTGCCTGCAGGGCTACTGTCGCCCACCGGCAAAAGGAGAACACGTTGCAGTTCACGATGTCCGTAGCCATGACCGACCCACGCGAGTACACCGCCCTGGCGCAGACCGCGGAGGAGTGCGGGTACCACCAGATCGCCGTGGCCGACAGCCTGTTCTGGTCGGAGCAGGTGAGCGACGCCTACCCCTACACCAAGGACGGCAGCCGCCTCTGGAACGAGAACACGCCCTTCGTCGAGCCGTTCATGGCCGTCGCGACGATGGCTGCGGTGACCGAGCGGATCCGCTTCTGCTCGCACGTCATCAAGGTCGCCGTGCGCAACCCGATCCTGCTCGCCAAGCAGGTCGCGTCCGCGGCCCTCCTCAGCGACAACCGCTTCACCTTCGGCGCCGGCATCGGCTGGCTCAAGGAGGAGTTCGAGTGGGCCGGTCAGACCTACGAGGGTCGTGGGGCCCGCACCGACGAGGCGCTCGACGCCATCCTCGAGCTCCTGGACGGCGGCTGGGTGGAGCGGGACGGCGAGCACGTGAAGTTCGGCAAGATCAAGCTGCCGCCGGCGCCCACCCAGAAGGTGCCGGTCTACATCGGCGGGCACACCCCGGTCGCCCTTCGCCGTACCGTCCGCTTCGGGCAGGGATGGACAAGCGCGATGATCACGCTGGAGGACTTCAAGGGCGTGGTCGCCGAGGTGACCGACCAGCTGCTCACCGCGGGACGCTCGATCGAGGGCTTCGCCTACCAGGTCGCCTCCGCTGACCGCTTCGGCCTCGAGGGTTACAAGGAGCTCGAGGCCGCGGGCGCCACCGACATCGTCACCGTCCCCTGGGTCTTCTACGGCGTGCCCTGGGACGGGCCGCTCGAGGCCAAGCAGGATGGCATCCGCCGCTTCGCAAAGGACGTGATCCAGGCATGGTGACCACTACCGAGCATCCCGCGCGGGCGATGTCGCAGCGCTCGATGGACGCCGTCGGGGCCCGCGACAAGACGGCCTGGCTGGCGCTGTGGGCCGACAACGGCTGGGTCGAGGACCCGGTGGGGATCTCCTTCATCGACCCCACCGGCCTCGGCCATCACGGTCCTGAGGGACGGGCTGCCTTCTGGGACGCCAACATCGGTTCCACCGAGGCGATCCGCTTCGACATCCACGACTCGTTCGCCACCGGCGACGAGGTTGCCAACGTCGCCACCATCCACATCACCCTTCCCGGCGGTACGACGACCCGCTGCGAGGGCGTGTTCGTCTACCGGCTGGACGAGGAGGGCAAGCTGCTGAGCTTGCGGGCCTTCTGGGAGATGGACCGGATGATGGCCACGATGACGCAGGCCTGAGCCGGCCCCGCACCCGGGCTATCCCCCGACCTCGCTGGGTGCTGCCTCGAGTCGGCCCTGCAGGCCGGAGTCGCTGCGAGCCGCTCGCTGCTGTCCGCGCCGCCGGATCGGGGCTTCGAGGAAGCGGTAGCTCAGGTCAGCAACGACAAAGCAGACCAGGAACTCCGTGACGACCACCGCGCGGTGCGAGGCTGTCAGGTGCCTTCCCACCACGAAGAAGACGAGCTGGTGGTAGAGGTACAGGCCGTAGGAGATGACGCCGATGCGCCGCCACGGCCGCCACGCCAGGGCTCGGGACAGCCCGGACTCCGCTTCGAGCCCGACCAGGAGCGCCGCGGTCAGCAGCCACGCCAACGGCAGCGAGACGCGGTAGTAGCTGGCGTGCACCGGCGACGGCGACACGAGGATCAGCGCGAGCAGCCCCAGCAGAGCCGGTGCCGTGAGGTTCTTGCTCCACGCCGGCCAGGCCGGGGTGAGGGCGACAGCGCAGCCGAGGAGCAGCGCACCCGCGTGGGCATGGGGCTGGAAGTAGAAGGTGGGCGGTCCAGCGTGTCCGGGGACCGCGAGCGCCACCACCACGACGACACCTGCGACCGCGCCGGCGAGCGCCCACCACTTCGCCGCCACGCGCGAGCCGCGTCGTAGCAGGAGCAGCAGCACGGGGGGCCAGAGCAGGTAGAAGTGCTCCTCCACCGCTAGCGACCAGGTGTGGCCCCACAGCGCCCAGGTGGAGCCGTGGCCGAAGCTGAACAGGTCGGTGAGGTAGGTGGCGGCGATGAGCCCCGCCTTGGCGAGATGGCGCCAGGGGGTCTTGAGCTCAAGCCACAGGACGACGCCGCCGACCGTCACGAGCGCGAGCAGCGCCGGGTACAAGCGGGTGGCCCGCCGTAGGTAGAACGCACCGAACCGGATGCGCTGCGTCCGCGCGTGCTCACCGGCGAGGAGGCCGGTGATGAGATAGCCGCTGAGGACGAAGAAGACGTCGACGCCGAGGCCGCCGGCCCGTGCGAGGCCGATCTGGGCGTGCTCAGCCATGACGAGTGTGATCGCGAGGGCGCGCAGGCCGTCGAGGCTGGGACGGTACGAACCGATGATGGCCACGGCGGCAGTATCAACGCAATGCTGGCGATAGGGGAAGTATCGGAGCATCCGGCCCCGACCCGAACGCGTCAGACGGGGAGCGGCAGCCCCGACGCGGTCAAGGTGGCGATACCGACCTCGAGCTCCTTGACCTGCGGCGGCCGCCGCAGGTCCATCCGCTGCTCGACCATCTCACGAAGCGTCCGGGCGGCATCCCGACTGTCCTCCATGGCCTGCTGGTCCTGGTAGAGCGTGATGCTCGTCGAGCGGCCGTTGGCACGGTCGACGAGTACGAGGATCCCGCAGATCCCGGGGATCTCCTGGACCTTGGGAACGACCTCTGCGCGAGCGTAGGACAGGTCGCGATCGATCTCGGCCGTGGTGACGCCGTCCCACTCGGTGACCCGTGCGTACATGACCCACCTCCGCTGCCGAGCGTCCTCCCGTAACCGGACGGAAGCAAACGGCTCTCGCCTTGCCGGTGCCCCTCTGGTAGAACGTGTTCCACCTACGAAGGCAAGGGCGAGACATGAGCAACGCGGACGAGGCGGTCCTGACCGGTCAGGCTTGGACGGACTTCTGCCGTGCGCTCGAGGCCGCCGGCCAGGTGGTGCTCAAGGAAACGGCACCCGCAACCCCCCTGGACCGCGCCGAGGGCTTCCGCTACCTCAGCCGCCTCCTCCGCAACTCCCTCTACGCGACGCTCGAGAACTCCGACCCCGACCGCCCTCGCTGGCAGGGCCTGGACCTGGTCAAGATGGGCGCCGACAACCCGGACAACGTCTACCACTCCGCTCCGGTGAAGGGGACGAACAGCTACCGCATCACCGGAGCCCGCGGCACCATCGCCTACGCCAGCTTCGGGTCCAAGGCCAACCGCTACGCCAAGGACGGCACGATGGCCTCCACCGGGGAGCTGCGAGGCAACGAGCTGGTTGTCGAGCCCGACGGCAGCGTGGAGATCACCGTCAGCGTCGACAAGCCCGAGGACGCCAAGAACTGGCTGCCACTGGCCGAGGACTCCACGATGATCGTGCTGCGTGAGTCCTACCTCGACCGGACGAAGGAAGTCCCTGGCACCTGGTCGATCGAGCGCCTCGGCGACACGCCACCCGCCGAGCCGCTGACGACCACCCACCTGGTCCGCAGCCTGCAGCGAGCAGCCATGGGCGTGCACGGCACCGCCGCCACGTTCGTCGCCTGGACCGAGCTGTTCATGACCCGCCCGAACGAGCTGCTCGACTGGGGACAGGAGATGTTCCAAAGGGCCGGCGGCGACCCGGAGATCTTCTACCTGCACGGCTACTGGACCCTGCAGCCCGGTCAGGCCTGGGTCATCACCACAGAGGTCCCGGATGCGCCGTACTGGAACTTCCAGCTGGACAACTGGTGGATGGAGTCCATGGACTGGGACAAGCGCATCACGGTGAACAAGCACACCGCGCAGCTCGACGACGACGGCAAGCTCACCCTCGTGATCGCCGCGGCCGACCCGGGCTGGGGCAACTGGATCGACACCACCGGTCACACCACCGGCACGGCGCTGCTGCGTTGGGTCGGCACCGACCACCACCCCCTTCCCACCTGCAAGATCGTGGAGCTTCGTCGATGACCCTGAACGTGGACAGCCTCCTGACGGCCGCCAAGGCCAAGGCGAAGTCGGAGGAGTTCGGCGACGACTGGTTCCTCGAACCGCTCGGCGTCCTCGTCGACGCGCTGAACACCGAGGCGAACCTCTCCGAGACGGGCCTGCAGATGACGGAGCGGCGCCTCACCGCGCTGCTCGTCGACCGGCTCCGACTGCGGGCCCTGCAGAAGGACCACCCTGAGATCCTCGATGTCGACGTCCGCGTGGCCGCCGAGATCTGCGGGCTCCCGCGCACCGGCTCGACACTGCTGCACCGGCTGCTCGAAGCCTCCCCCCAGCTGACGAGCACGCTGTCCTGGGAGTGCTCCTACCCGATCCCGTTCCCCGGCGAGGGCCCTGACTCCGCCGAGCGCAAGACCCGCGCCAAGAAGATGATGGACATGTTCCTCGAGCTGTCACCCGACTTCGGCGACATCCACACCGTCGTCTGGGACGGACCCGAGGAGGACATCCTCCTGCTCGACCGCAGCTTCACCGCGATGAGCTGGGACTCCTTCTACTGGGTCCCGACCTACGGCGTCTGGCTGCGCTCGTTCGACCAGAGCAGGGCGTACGGCGAGCTCCGTGAGTGGCTGCAGGTCCTGCAGTGGCAGGACAAGACGCGGGACGGCAAGAAGTGGGTCCTGAAGTCACCGCACCACCTCACGGCTGCGGACACCGTCCTCGACGAGTTCCCCGACTGCAAGATCGTGATGACGCACCGGTCGCCGACCTCGGCCGTCCCGTCGTACGCGTCGATGGTGCAGGCGATGACGTCGCAGTACAGCGACGCCGCCGACCCCAAGCTAATCGGGCCCTACTGGAACGAGCGCTTCGTCGAGTGCCTCGGCGGCTTCGCCGAGGTCCGGGCCCGCCGCCCCGACCGCTTCGTCGACGTGCACTTCAAGGCGATGCTCACCGAGCCGCTCGTCCAGGCGCAGCGCGTCCTCGGCGAGCTCGGCCTGAGCACCGGAACAGCTGACATACAGGCCTTCGAGGGCTACCTCAAGGTCAACCAGAAGGAACGACACGGCTCGCACAGCTACACCGCCGAAGACTTCGGGCTCTCGACCGAGCAGCTCGCCACTGACTTTTCTTTCTACACGGAGGCCTACCTGTGATCCTCAAAGACGAGGTCGTCGTCATCACCGGCGTCGGTGCCGGACTCGGCGCCAAGCTCGCCCAGCGCGCAGTCGACGAAGGAGCCAAGGTCGTGATGGCCGCGCGCTCCGGCACCGTCACCGAGCAGGTCGAGAAGGACACCGACGGAGCAGCCGTCGCGGTGCAGTGCGACGTGCGCAAGGAAGAGGACTGCGCGCGGGTCATCGACACCGCCATCCAGCGCTTCGGCAAGGTCACCGGCCTGGTCAACAGCGCCTACGCGCACCCCGGCTTCCACGACCTCCTCGACACCCCGGACAAGGGCCTGCGTCGCTCCATGGACGTCATCCTGCACGGCTCGCTGCAGATGGCCCGGCTGGCCGTGCCCCACATGAAGACGGCTGGGCACGGCTCCATCGTCAACGTCGGCACCATGACGACCCGCAAGCCAATGAAGGGCGAGGGTGGTTACGCACTCGCGAAGGCCGCGATGACCTGCGCGACGCAGTTCCTCGCGCTCGAGCTCGGCGCGCACAACATCCGCGTCAACCAGGCCATCATGGGCTGGCTCGACGGCCCTGGTGTCCGCTTCTACCTGGAGATGACGTCGGAGCAGAAGGGCATCTCCGAGCAAGAGGTGTACGACGACATCGCATCCCGCAACCCGCTCGGTCGGATCCCCACGGACGAGGCCTGCGCGGGCGCGATCCTCATGCTCCTGTCGGGTTACTCCTCGGAGGTGACTGGCGCGATCCTCGACGTCAACGGCGGGGAGTACATGCCGGCATGACAGCGGGAGCGACTCTCAACGACACGACGATCACGTCCGAGACGGTCGATATCGACGCCCCGCAGCACTTCGTCTGGTCGGTGCTGACCGACTATGCGCGGTACCCGGACTGGAACCCCTACACCGTGCGGGTCGAGGCGACGCTCGAGCTCGGCGGTCGGGTCGAGCTGCACCTGCCCGACCCCAACAACCCAGGGCAGACTTTCAAGACCGTCGAGTGGATGAGTGTCATCGACCCTCCCCACCACCTGCAGTACAACACCGGCACCGAGCTGCCCGGCATCCACGCGGTCCGCGACCAGTGGGTAGAGGACCTAGGCGGCGGCCGATCGTCGTACCGCACGACAGACGTGTTCACGGGGGACATCGCCAAGCTGGTCTTCGACCTGCAAGGCGAATGGGTGACCCAGGGCTTCAACGCGACCGCGCACGCCCTGAAGGCCCACGCCGAGCAGCTCTGGTCCACCCGCTAGATCCCTTGCGTCTGCTCTTCTGCGCACCTGCACGCGGCGCACGAGCAGACGCAAGGGAGGGGCCCAGCCGGACGTGGTTAGGTCAACTCATGGCACCCAAAGAGAAGCCCTCGAGAGGGCAGGGCGGCAGGAACCAGGAGCGCCGCGCACGCGTTGAGGCACTCCGCAAGCAGGCCGCGGCCCGTGAACGGCGTCAGCGTCTGCTCGTGTGGGGCAGCGCGGGCGCCGTCGCCGTCCTGCTCCTAGGGGTGATCGCCTTCTCCGTGGTCAGGAAGAACTCCGCGAGCACGGGACAGGTCCTGCCGCTGCCGGTGGTCGGAGTGGTCACCACGGAGAAGCCGGTCAAGACGGTGAAGGACACCTCCGGGATCCCAGGCGTTGTCGCCTACGACACCACCGGTCACCCCACCCCCGGCACCCCGACGGCCGGCTCCCTCGAGTTCCAGCACGTCCTGGGTCCCGTGGTCTACAGCGTGACCCCGCCGGTCGGCGGGCCGCACAACGCCACCTGGATGAACTGCGGGATCTACACCTTGCCCGTGCCGAGCGAACGGGCAGTCCACAACCTCGAGCACGGGGCGGTCTGGATCACCTACCGGCCGGACCTGTCGGCCGCACAGGTCAAGCAGCTGACCGACTTCGTCCTCCGGCAGAGCAAGCCGGCGGGCGCGAGCAACCGCTACATGGACCTCACCCCGTGGAAGAGCAACGCGCTGCCCTCTCCCATCGTGCTGTCGGCCTGGGGGCGCCAGCTGAAGGTCACGAGTCCCACCGACCCGCGGATGCAGCGCTTCGTGGACGCCTTCCGGACCAACCCGACCGTGACCCCGGAGTACGGCTCACCGTGCGACGGCGTCCCCGTAGAGGTCGGCGGCCGGCCCGCGCTGAGCTGAACCGCTCGGGACGGATCGGGTACCGAGCAGACGCAGGGAACAGCGGTCAGCGACGCAGGTCGAGCGACCAGCCGCGGTCCTGGTGCCGGGTCTTGATGCGCCAGGTGTCGTTCACGCGGACGAACACGTCGCGGTACCAGAGTCCGCAGAACAGCACGTGCTTCTCGTCCTTGACGACCATCGGGTTGAAGCAGATCGTGCGCACGTGCGCCTCGTCGCCGCGAAGGTCGAAGGTCGATGTCGCGGCCAGGTGCTGCGACACCGGGAAGACGGGCACGTTGGCGTCGAGGAAGGCCTTCTGCTCCGCGAGGTTGCCGCTGATCCCGCCCATCTCGGAGTAGTCGATCTCCGCGTCCTCCGTGAAGATGGCATCGAGGTCGTCCCAGCGTCGCGAATCGATCGCGTCGCTGTAGCGCGCAAGCACGTCCTGGATCTCCATGCGGTCCGAGATCTCCTGCAACGAAAGCACGTTCAGCTCCTTGGTAGGTGGACGGTCTGCCACACCGGGCAACTCGAGATCTCCGCCCCATCGGCGTACGACGGAAGCTCCTGCATGGTTCGCTCGAGCGCCTCCTTCCCGCCGAACAGCCGCGCCGGGTCGAGGTAGTCCTCGAGGGCGAAGTGCTCGCTGACGATGGCGCGCACGGGCGGTGAGTGTGCCGTCAGCGGCCGGGCGACAGCATCGCGTACGTAGCCCTTGCGTCGCGGATGCAGGGCAGCCGACGAGGGGGTGTGCACCACGTGCCACGCGTGGAAGAAGTCGTCCTCCGTCAGCCGCGGCGGCTTGGGGAACCAGGTGAGATGGGTGAGCTCCGCGCGACGCTCCCCCACCGGCGGCGTGGGCGGCGGCTGCGGCACCGACTCGGTGACCAGGTAGGCGTCCGAGGGGACCCGGTCGACGACCGCCGGCCAGATGTCGACGCTGTCGACCCAGAGCTCGACCAGACCGAAGAGCGCTGGACCGCGGCCCATCAGCAGTGGGGCGTGGTCGAGCCGCGCGGAGGTGCTGACCGACAGTCCCCGGGCGCCGAGGTCGAGGAGCGACGGAGCGGCGTCGATGCCGTCGGCCGTCCAGACGAGCAGGTCGAGCTTCTCCACCTCAGAAGGTCATGTCGGCGAGGGCCTTCATGACCGCCGGGTCCTTGACGCCGCCGAGCACAAGCGTCGTGACCGGGCTCTTGCGCCACAGCTCCAGGCGTTCCTTGATGCGGTCGAGCGGCCCGCAGAGCGCGATGCCGTCGCACAGCTCGTCGGGGACGGCCTTGACGGCCGCGTCACGGTCGCCGGCGAGGAACAGCTCCTGCACCTTGTGCGCCTCCTCTTCGAAACCGAAGCGAGAGACCACGTCGAGGTGGAAGTTCTTGTCCTTGGCGCCCATGCCGCCGATGTAGAACGCCATCGAGAGCTTGACCCACTCGATGGCCTTCTGAGTGTCGTCGTCGACGACGATCGTGACAGGGCAGGCGATCTCGAAGCCCTGCTTCGCCACCGAGAGCGCGTCGGCGTAGACGGCCGGGGCGTTCTCGACGTGGAAGAAGATGGGCACCCAGCCGTCGGCGATCTCCGCCGCCAGCGCCACGTTCTTGGGGCCCTCGGCACCGAGGAACACCGGGATCTCGGGCCGCAGTGGGTGCATGTTGGCCTTGAGCGGCTTCCCGAGTCCGGTGCCGCCCGGGTAGGGCAGCGGGTAGTGCTCCCCGCTGTTGGTGACCGGCCCCTCCCGCCGCCAGATGTCGCGCATGACCTGGACGTACTCGCGGGTGCGAGCGAGCGGCTTCGGGAAGGGGACGCCGTACCAGCCCTCGACGACCTGGGGGCCGCTCACACCGAGGCCCAGCTGCATCCGCCCGCCGGACATCCGGTCGATCGTCATCGCGCTCATCGCCGTCGCCGCGGGGGTGCGCGCCGACAGCTGCACCAGCCCGGTCGAGAGCTTGATGCGGGACGTGTGCGAGCCGAGCCAGGCCAGCGGTGTGAACGCGTCGCTGCCCCAGGACTCGGCGGTCCAGACCGAGTCGAAGCCGACGTCCTCTGCCGCCTGCACGGTCGGGATGACGTCACCCGGACCCTCGCCCGTCCAGTAACCGAGCATCAGTCCTAGCTTGAGATCAGTCACGGGGCAGCCCCAGGATTCGCTCGGCGACGACGTTCTTCAGGACCTCGCTGGTGCCACCCGCGATGGTGAGGCAGCGGGTGTTGAGCATCGTGTGGGCCAGCTTGTCAGCATCGCCTTCGCGGGCCAGCCCGGTCATGCCCAGCAGCTCGAAGCGCAGCTCGGCGGTGTCCTGCTGGTGCCGCATGCCGACCAGCTTGCGGACGCTGGAGGCCGACCCTGGTTCGGCGCCGGAGAGCTGGCGCAGCGTGGTCCGGAACGCGAGCAGCGCCTGCCCGTGGGCCTCGCAGACCAAGTGTCCGACCCGGTCGCGCAGCAGTGAGTCCGGGCCGCCCAACGCCAGCACGTCGGCGAGCACGTCCTCGACACCACGGCCGAACGGCGAACCGGAGCTCATCGCGACCCGCTCGTTGGCGAGCGTCGTCCGTGCCAAGGGCCAGCCACCGTCCACAGCACCGACGACGCACTCGTCCGGCACGAAGACGTCGTCGAGGAAGACCTCGTTGAAGGCAGCGTGCCCGGTCAGCTCGCGCAACGGTCGGACGTCGACACCCGGCGCCGACATGTCGAGCAGGAAGTAGGTGATCCCCTTGTGCCGGTCCGCTCCCTTGCCGGTGCCGCTGGTGCGGGCCAGCAGGATCGCCCAGTCGGCGACCTGCGCCATGGACGTCCAGACCTTCTGGCCGTTGATGCGCCAACCGCCCTCGACCCGCTCCGCCTTGGTCTGCAGCGACGCCAGGTCCGAGCCCGCACCAGGCTCGCTGAACATCTGGCACCAGGTGATCCGACCGTGCAAGGTCGGGCGCACGAAGCGCTCCTGCTGCCCCGGGGTGCCGTGCGCGACGATGGTCGGGGCTGCCCACCCGCCGATCACGAGGTCGTGGCGCCTGACACCGGCGGCAGCGAACTCCTCGTCGATGACGAGCTGCTCCACGGCCGAGGCGTTGCGACCCCAGGGCGCCGGCCAGTGCGGCGTCAGGAACCCGCCATCGGCGATGGCCACCTTGCGGGCGTCGGCATCGGTCGGGAGGTCGGCGAGGAACGAACGCACCTCCTGGCGCAGCTCGGCGGTGTCACCGAGCTCGAGCTCGAGCTTGCGGCGGGCACCGCCGAGCGCCAGGTCGGCTGCGACTCCGCGCCAGTGCGCCGGGTCGCCCATGAGGGCACGCAGCGACAGCGCCCGCTTCAGCACGACATGGGCGTCGTGCTCCCACGTGTAACCGATGCCACCCAGCACCTGCAGGGCGTCCTTGGCGTTGTCGACCGCCGCCTCGACGGCCACGCAGATGGCGATGGCAGCAGACAAGTCGCGCTCGGTCGACGCCGGCTCGTCGAGGGCACGCGCCGCGTCCCACGTCGTCGCCCGTGCCTGCTCGAGGCGCACGAGCATGTCGGCGCACTTGTGCTTGATGCCCTGGAAGGCCCCGATCGGCTTGCCGAACTGCTCTCGCGTCGTGGCGTAGGACGCCGCGGTGTCGAGCGCCCAGCCGGCCAGTCCGGTGGCCTCGGCGGCCACGACCACACCGACCAACGACCGGACCTGCGGCAACGTCAGCCCCGGCAGCAGCCGGGAGGCTGGTACGGCGACCTCCTCCAGCGTCACCGCGGCCGGTCGGCGGGTGCCGTCGAGACCGGCCAGCGGCGTGACCGTGACCTGCGACGCCTCGACGACGAACCAGGTGTCACCCGCGCCGAGGACGAGCAGGTCCGCCAGCGCCCCGCCGAGGACGCGCTCGGCGGTGCCGGAGACCACCACGCCGTCAGCGGAGGGGATGGCGACCAGTCCGTCCTCGAGAGCCACGGCCGCGGTCGCGGTCCCGTCGACGAGGACGGGCAACAGCTCCTTGGACGCCGTACCGGACAGCTGGGACAGGACGAGCGACGCCAGCACCGTCGGGAGGGAGGGGCCGTGGGCGAGGGCCCGGCCGAGCTCCTCGACGGCGACGGCGAGCTCCACACCGCCGGCGCCGGAGCCGCCCGACTCCTCGGCCACGTGGAGCCCGAGCAGGCCCTGCTCGGCGAGCGCCGACCACCAGCCCGGTCGCTGCTCTGGGGCCTCGAGCGCCTCGCGGGCACTCGCGCGCAGCCCGGCACGCTCCGCCCATCCTCGGACCGAGGCCGCCAGCGCCTCGTGCTCCTCGCTCACACCGATCGACATGTGCGCGTGCCTTCCCGTCAGGTGTCTGTCATACTAGAACACGTTCCTGTTTCTGGCACGTGACATCCGCGACTTCCCGGCTTCGACAACGAGAACCGGTGCTAGTTTCGGCCGCTAGCCAGCGAGAGGTGAGAGCACGTGACGAGTACGGCGAGCCCGGTGGAGACCGAGACCGCGTCCCAACGCGCCCGACGGGCCCGCATCATCTCCGCGACCCTCGCGCTGGCCTCCCGCGGCGGTTTCGAAGCCGTGCAGATGCGGGAGGTGGCCGAGCGCTCCGAGGTGGCCCTTGGCACGCTGTACCGCTACTTCCCGTCCAAGATCCACCTGCTCGTGTCCGCGATGGGCTCCGAGGTCGAGCGGCTCTCTGGTCGGCTCCAGAAGCGACAGGCGCCGGGCGGGACCCGTGCGGAGCGGGTGTCGTTCGTGCTCGAGCGCTCCACCCGCTCGCTGCAGCGCGACCCGTTGCTCACCGAGGCGATGGTGCGAGCCATGATGGCCGCCGACGCCAGCGTCGCCCGCGAGGTGTCGGCGATCCGCCAGGGCATGAGCGACCTCATCGTGCAGGCCATGCGCGACGGCGGCGAGCCCCAGGAGAACGACGTCGAGATCGCGGCCATCTTGCAGGACGTCTGGTTCGCGCGGCAGATCGCTTGGCTCGGCGGCCGCATCGAGGCCGCCGACGTCTGGCGCGACATCCACCAGGCGATCGTTCTCGTCGTCCACGACTAGGACTACTTGGGGAAGCCCTTCTCGGCCTTGTTGGTCTTGCTGTTCCAGACCCCGTCCCCACATCGCAGGCTCCGCGGTGCGGCCGGCTCCACGCGGACGAAGCTGCCGTTCTTGACCTGCACCACCGCCACGCAGTCCTGGAGCCGGCGTCCACCGACGTCCTGCGCGGGGAAGAGCCCGTTGCCGTCGTAGGAGTGGACCTTCGCGACCAGTGCGAGCAGTCCCTTCCGGGTCGGCTTCGGGCCGAGCTCCTTCATCTTCTCGACGAACAGCGCCGCCGCAGCCCAGGCGTACTGCCCGATGCCGGTGGGCGTCGCTCCGGGCTTGACCTGGTTCAGCCACTGCGCGTAGGTCGTGAGCTCCTGGTTGCCCTGCATCTCCTCGTTGAGGGACGGGGCCACGCTGACGTAGACACCTTCCGCAGCCGAGCCGGCCTGCTTGATGAAGTTCGGCGTGTACGCCGTGATCGTGGGCTGGAAGACGTCCGGCTTGAAGCCCTGGCTGGCGAACTCCTTGGCGAGGCGGGCAGCCTGCTGGTAGGCGCCGACGAAGGTGACGTAACGGGCCCCCTTGTCCTTGAGGTCGCGGACGACGGAGCTGTAGTTGGTCTCGGTGATGCCGATCGCGGTCTCGGCCACCCAGTTGTACCCGAGGATGTTGCGTGCGCCCTCGGCGTCCTGCTGCTCCACCTGGCGGGTGACATCACCGTCGATGTAGATGTAGGCCGCCTTCTTGATCGCATCCGGGAACTTCTTCGCGGCCCACCCGTAGGTGGCCATCGCCACCATGCCGCCCGTGCCCGCCGCGTTGATCGGGTAGACGTTGGGCACCCCCTTCATCGCGTCGGTCGTGGCCAGCCCGCGCAGGTCCGGGATGCCACAGCTCTTGGTCGGCTCGGCACCGCCCTGGTCGAACGCCGACACCGAACCGACCCCCGCGAAGGCCGCGTCACAGGCCTCGATGCTGGCGCTGCGGTTCGCGCCTGTGTCCAGCTGCGAGTCGTAGGTCTTCAGGTCGAGCTTGCGGCCGTAGATCGTGCCGTACCTCGCGGTGAAGTACTTGACGTAGGCCTGCACCGCGAACCGGGCGTCCTCGAACAGCCCGGGGACCGGGCCACTGACGTCGCTGATGTTGGCAATCGTGATGCTGTCGGCGGTGATGCCGACGTCGGTGTGGCCGCCGTTGCCGCCAGCCGGGGCCTTGATCCAGTCGCTCGTGCCCGTACCCGGGCCGCTCGTGCCGGGGCCCGTCCCACCGTGCTGGCCGCCGGGGCCTGTCGTGGCGGTCCCGTTCGAGTTGGGCCCGGTCGTGGCGGTCCCGTTCGCGTTGGGCCCGGTCGTGGCGGTCCCGTTCGCGTTGGGCCCGGTCGTGGCGGTCCCGTTCGTGATGGGCCCGTTGCCCGAGCCACCGCTCTGGGAGAGGGCGGCCGCGTGCTGTGCGGGGGTCAGCCTGGCTCCGCAGGCTGCGGTGAGCAGGCTCCCGATCGCCAGGGCTGCAGCGAGCCGCTGGGGTGAGCGCATGGGTGTTCCTCCTGGTCGGGGCACGGGGCAGATCAGGTGCGGGCAGGCGAACGGCGGGAAGGTGCCGGACGGGCAGGCGTCGTACCAGCAGGCGCCGTACCAGCAGGCGTCGTGCTGAGCGGCGAACACAGGCCACAGGGCTGGAGCCCGGACCCGGTGGCAGCGACCGGGCGAAGGTCCTCACGACCGACCACGACCGAGCAGTCCGGCCGGTGCAGCATGGATCCACCAGCGGTCGCGACAAACGGATTGGAGCCGTTGCGCGCCTTGCTCGTGCGCGTGGGCGCGGACGCTGCCGCCGGTCGGGCAGCGAGCTCGTCGCGGATCTCGCGGAGCAGGCCGGCGAGCTCCTCTGTGGCCTGCTGCTGGGTGGCGGCGCTGCGGGCGATCCACGAGGCGAAGTGCAGCAGCCCGCCGGTGAGCACCAGCCCCAAGCCAATGAGCCCACCGGAGATGAGGTAGGGCACCTGCTCGAACAGGTACGGCGTGTGGGCGGCGCCGTACCAGCCGAGGCCGACGACGAGCAGGCCCAGCGGGAGCAGCACGGCGGCGACGGCGCCCATGGCGGTGTCGACCGTGCGGAAGCGATCTCCGAGGGAACGACGGGGGGTCGCGGTGGCGAAGGGGTCGACGGTCACGACGTCACGCTCCATGCAGGTCGGGAAGGGTGGACGGGGCACCGAGACCGCAGCCCGGACGGATCAGGCCGCCGGTGAGCGCCAGGCCCTGGAGGCGCACCAGCCCCCAGCCGCCCAGGCCGGCCAACAGGGCGGCGCCCAGCACCAACCCCGCGGCGACGCCGTGGAACAGGCCGCCCGGGAAGCCGGTCGCGGCCCGCGGCGACAGGCCGGACGAGTCGATCTGTGGCGTCTCCATGGAAGGCGCCGTCCCTGGCAAGCCCAACCCGGGCAGGTCGCCCGAGGTGTTGATGCTGGGCGGACCGCCCGGATTGCTGACGGTTGGCGGAAGAACACCCGGATTGTCCGGCGGCGCGAAGTCGAACTTCAGCGCTTGGGTGGCGGCTGCTGAGCTCGTCCCGGCACCGAGGATGAACGTGATCTTCGGCGTGGCCGACAGCAGGTAGTACAGGTTGCCCTGCTGAGCCTTGGGCAGCTTGGCGATGAGGTCGCCGAGCGGACCGTTGAGCGGGCCCAGCACCGGTGACAGCAAGGTGCGCAGGGGCTGGGTGTCGATGCTGATCCGCAGGCCCCGCGCTGACCGCGTGGCGGTGTCGACCGTCTTGCTGCTCTCCTGGACGATGCCATCGATCGTGATGCCGAGCGCCTTCAGCGGATCGGCGGTCAACGCGGGAAGCCCGAGCACCTGGCCAGCGGCGTGCACGCCCTTGTCGTCGACGGTAAAGCCCTGCCCGGCGATGGTCAGGCCGCTGACGACCGTGGATCCCGAGGAGGTTGGCGTCTTGCCGTCGCTCCGGGTCACCACCGTGGTGGAGACCGAACCGATGTGGATCACGCCGGCGAGGTCGATGTCGGAGATCTTGCTGACCGCGGTGCCGACGGCCACGTCCTTGGTGATCGTCGCCGTCGAGGTGGAGGAGATGGCACCGATGTCGACGACCCCAGGAGCCGCCTTCGGGACGCCACGTGCCGAGCCGACCACATCGAGACCCAAGGCAGACGCGTTCATGAGCGCCCCGCCGTCCTGCGCAGTGGCCGTATAGGGCTTGTCGGGGTAGCGCGCCTCGGCCTTCACCGGGTACTGGGGAGCGCCCGCCGCGACCTGCGGGAGGCCTGTGCCGATGAGCCCTCCCGGCCACAGCGTGCTGCCGACAGCGCGCGAGTTGGGACCGGTGTCGAGGTAGGCGGCGCTGTAGGACGGGTCAGCCTCCAAGATGGGGCTGTCCTCCGGACGCGGGATCGGGATCGTCGGGTCGTCGAGGAGGATCTTCAGCGGCGCCGCCTCGGCGAAGATGCTGAAGCCGCCGAGCGCGGTGTCGGTCCGGATGGTGTTGCCGGTGGCAGGGGCGGCACCGATCGAGCCCATCGCGCCGGTCAGCGCGATGACGGTGAGCAGGGATCTGGCACGGGCGCTCATGCAGCACCTCCGAGGTAGGCGGCGGACAGCTCGTCCTGGATGTCTGCGGGCTCACCGACAGCGGTCACCCGACCGCCGGCCATGACGACGCCGTACTGGGCGACGGCGAGCGCGCGGCGAGCGAACTGCTCGACCACGAGCACCGAGACGCCGGTGCGCGCGATGTCGGCCACGATGCCGTACAGGTTCTCGACGATCTTCGGCGCGAGCCCCATCGACAGCTCGTCGAGCATGAGGATGGCGGGGCTGGTCGCGAGCGCCCGGGCCATGGCGAGCATCTGCTGCTCACCACCGGAGAGCCGGCCGGCGAGCTGAGAGCGCCGCTCCTGCAGTCGGGGGAACTGGGTGTAGGTGATCTCGCGGATCTCCTGGTCGGAGTTCGCGGTCGTGAACGCGAACAGCCGCAGGTTCTCCTCGACGGAGAGGTTGGGGAAGATCCCTCGGCCCTCCGGGATCGTGCAGAGCCCCGCCCGGGCCAGGCGGTCCGCGGCCGCGCCGTTGAGGTGGTGGCCACCGATGTGCAGGTGGCCTGCCGTCGGTTCCAGCTGGCCGCTGATGCACCGCAGCGTCGTGGACTTGCCGGCGCCGTTGGGGCCGAGCAGAGCCACCACGGAGCCCCGCGGGACCGAGAAGGTCACGCCGTGCAGCACCTCGATCCGTCCGTAGGCGGCGGTGAGATCGACGACGTCGAGTGCGTTCGGCTCGGTCACGCGCCCACGTCCTCGAGCGCCTCTGCGGCGGCCGTGTCTGCACCGAGGTAGGCGTCCTGCACCCGCGGGTCGGACTGGATCTGGGCCGGTGGACCGCTCGCGATGATGGTGCCGAAGTCCAGGACGTGGATCGTCGAGCAGAGGCCGAGCACGAGCTCGACATCGTGCTCGACGATGAGGACCGACGTGCCGTCGTCCTGGGCGAGCGAGCGCACCAGGGCGGCGAAGTCATCGGTCTCGTTCTCGTTGAGACCCGAAGACGGCTCGTCGAGGAGCAGCAGACGCGGGTTGCAGGCGAGCGCGCGGGCGAGCTCGGTCAGCCGGGCGATGCCGGTGGGCACTGCGTCGGCGGGGACGTCGGTGAACGCCCGGAGGCCCACCCGGTCGAGCAAGCCGTCCCGGACGCGGTCGGGGTGGTCGAGCCCGCGCATCTCAGCCGCGACCCGGATGTTGTCGCCGACGGACAGCGAGCCGAAGACCTCGAGCCGCTGGAAGGTGCGGCCGATGCCGCTGAGCGCGCGCTGGCGCGGGGCCACGTCGGTGATGTCGCGGCCGTCGAGACGAACCCGACCCGCCGTCGGGTCCTGCAACCCGGTGATGACGTTGAACAGCGTCGTCTTACCGGCGCCGTTGGGACCCATCAGCCCGACGACCTTGCCCTGCTCGACGTCGAACGTGGCACCGTTGACGGCGACCACGCCGCCGAAGCGGACGACGACCTCATCGATCTCAAGCAGAGCCAACGACCACACCTGCTTTCGCGCGCGACCGTCTCGCGAAGGCAGGCACGAGCTCTGCTGGGAGCTTGCTCCGAAGCCCGAACAGGATGCCGACGAACCCGTTGGGGTTGCCGCCGAGCAGCAGGATGCCGGCGAGCAGTCCCGGGCCGGCGACGAGCGTCGCCACCGACGGGTACTTGTCGTTGAGGAACGGGAGCACGCCGTAGAAGAGGCCACCGAGCAGCGCGCCGCTGATGCAGGTGAGACCGGCCACCGCAGCGAACAGCAGCAGCGGCAGGCTCTTGAAGAAGAAGAAGTCCTCGGTGCTGACCGAGACGTGCATCCCGGTGTAGAAGACGCCGGCGACCCCAGCAAGCCCGGCGCTGACGCCGAAGACGGCGACCCGCACGGCCGTCGTGCTGAAGCCGAGGGTGGCGCAGGCCGCTTGGCTGTCGCGGGTCGCCAGCAGGATGCGCCCGTACTTCCCACGGCGGATGGCCAGCACCACCATCGACATCACCACGAACGCCACCGCGACCGCCATGACGAACGACTGCTCGCTCCGGAGCCAGCTCGGCCGGGTGATGTCGAAGCTCGCGCCACGGGCCCCGAACCCGAAGAACGAAGTCTCGAAGACGAGGGTGTCCATGGCGGAGGCGACAGCCAGGGTGCCGAGACCCAGGTAGAGACCACGCAGGCGCAGCGCGGGTACGGCGATCAGCACCCCGACCGCGCCGGACACCAGGAAGGCGACGACGATCGTCACCGGCGTGATCCCGTGGACCAGCCTGCCCGTCACCAGCGCTCCGACGCCGACGAAGCTCAGCTGGCAGAGCGAGACGTCACCGCCGTACCCGGTCAGCAGGACGAGCGACAGCATGATGAGCGACAGGCAGAGGGCCTGCCCGAACCGCGAGTTGTTGGCCGGGCTGATGTTGGCCGTGAACGTGTAGACCACGGCGAGGAAGACGCCGGACCAGGCAAGGGTCTTGCGCCAGCTCGGGAGCGGAGGAAGCGTCGTTCCGCCGATCCGGCCGACGCGCAGCTTCTCCTGCGGCAGCACCAGCATGACGGCGAGCAGGAACAGCGTCGGCAGGGCGATGCGGGCGCCCTGGATGAGGCCCTGCGACGCGTCCAGGGTGCTCTTGTCGATCTTCGAGACACCCCATTGCGCGTACGTCGTCAACAGGCCGAGGACGAGCGCACCGACGAACGTGCGGGGGAGGTTCTTCAGCCGCCCCACCATCGCGGCGGCGTACGCGCTGATGACGAGCAGGGTGAGCGTGATGTAGTCGAGGCTGATCTGGGGCGCGATGAGGATCCCGGCCAGGGCCGCGAGCGAGCAGCCCATCGCCCAGGACAGCCCGCTGAGCAGGTTCGGCCGGCCGCCGTGGAGGGCGAGCAGCTCGCGGTTGTCGACGACGGCCCTCATCGCCGTACCGATGCGGGTCCGGTTGAGCAGGACGTACAGGCCCCCGGCGAGGGCCAGGGCGGTGCCCAGGGTGATGAGCTGGTGGATGGTCACCCGGACAGGTCCGATGTCGACCGCCTGGCCGACGAAGAACTCCGGGATGTCACGGCCGGCGGGCTTCCACACCGTTTGGGCCAGGCCGATGAGGGCGACCAGCAGGCCGACCGTCACCACGATGGAGATGGCGACGGGCGCCTCGGTGAGGCGGCGCATCATCACCCGCTCGAGCAGCAGACCCATCGCGGGGGCCGCGAGACCGAGAACGAACAGCAGCGCCAGCCAGGTGGGCCAGCCCTGGTTGACCTGCACCTCCCAGTAGAGGAAGGCCATGAACATCCCGACCGAGCCGTGCGCCATGTTGAAGACGTTCGACGTCGCGTAGGTCAGCACCAGGCCGCTGGCGGCGATCGCGTACGTCGCACCGGCCACGATGCCGATGATCGTGAACGCGAGGAACTGGGTCATGACGCACGCCAGCGGGCGGCGACGTTGCCGAGCGGGGTAGGCACGGGAGCTCCAGGGGCTGGGCAGCTTGAAGCGCTCCGGGGACGAGGGAGCGCCTGTGCTGTGTCACAGGTCACAACGACGTCATCGTCGGTTGGTTGCGCAGTCGCGTCGAGGGCCATTCGCTACTAAATCAGACATTCAGAGCTTCAGGAACACATCGGCACTAAAGGTGAGCTCGGGATCACGGTCGGAGAAGTGCGCTCCGAGCGCACGATCGAGCTCGTCGGGCGTCCAGGTCGCGCCAGAGGCGTCGAACCGCTTCTCGAGGTTCGGGGCCGTGGCCAGGGCGACCATCGGGCCGTAGGCCACGAAGACCTGGCCGCTGATGGCGTCCGCCGCGGGGCTCGCGAGGTAGGCGACCAGTGGCGCGACGTGGTCCACGCTGAGCGGGTCGAGACCATCAGGGGCCTCGCCGAAGACCGCTGCGGTCATCGCGGTACGGGCGCGTGGGCAGATCGCGTTCGCCCGCACGCCGTACCGCGCACAGCTCTTCGCGGTGGCCATGGTCAGGGCGACGATGCCGGCCTTGGCGGCGGCGTAGTTGGGCTGCCCGCCGGAGCCGAACAGGAACGCCTCGCTCGAGGTGTTGATGACCCGGCCGTAGACCGGCTGGCCGGTGGCCTTGGCGCGGTCGCGCCAGTGCGCAGTGGCGAAGCGGGACGTGCCGGCGTGGCCCTTGAGGTGGACGCCGATCACGGTGTCCCACTCGTCCTCGCTGATGTTGAAGATGGTGCGGTCGCGCAGCACACCGGCGTTGTTGACGAGGACATCGAGCTGCCCGTAGGTGCTGACCGCCAGGTCGACGAGCTGCTCCGCCGTGCTCCAGCTCGAGACGTCGCCAGGAGCTGCTGTGGCGCGCCCTCCGGCGCCGGTGATCTCGTCCACCACGGCCTGGGCCGCGGTGGCGTCGTAGTCGTTGACCACGACCGCCGCGCCGGCCTTGCTCAGTGCCAGCGCCTCGGCGCGGCCCAGACCGGCGCCGGCGCCGGTGACGAGTGCGGTCTTTCCTTCGAGGCTGAGGGTCATGCAGCTGTCCTTTCGAACGAACGGGGAGCGGGACTCCTAGACGGGTTCGGCGGCCAGGGCGGCGCCGAGGGAGAGCAGCTGGGCCTGCGCGCTGCCGAGCGCGAACTCGACCTGCTTGCTCCAGCGGAAGTACCGCGGCAGCTCGTAGTCGATGTCGATGCCGACGCCGCCGTGGACGTGCTGTGCGGCGTGCGCGACGCGGTGGCCGCCCTCGCTCGCCCACCACTTGGCAATCCGCGCCTCGTCGCGACCGGGCAGACCCGCATCGAGCAGCCAGACGGCCTGCAAGGTCGTCAGGCGCATCGCCTCGACGTCGATGTAGGCGTCGGCGAGCCGGTGACCCACGGCCTGGAACGTCGCGATGGCGCGACCGAACTGCTCACGACTGGTCGTGTAGGCCGCCGAGAGCCGCAACGCCGTGCCGCTGACCCCGAGCGCGATCGCCGCCAGCCCGGTCAGGGCGCGGTCGAGCAGCCAGGCGAGCGCGTCCGCGCCCTTGTCGGGGCCGACGAGCACCTCGCCGGCAACGTCCACCAGCTCGACCTCGAAGACGGGGAGGCCGTTGGTGGCCGTGCCCCTTCGGAGCGTCACACCGACCGCGGTCGGCTCGACCAGCAGCAGCACGACGGTGCCGTCCTGCAGCGACGCGGGCACCAGCATCCGGCGGGCCTGGTCGGCGTACGGCACGCTCGTCTTGGTCCCGCTCACCAGGTACGACGAACCGTTCGGCGTCGCCGTGGTCACGGGTCGGCGCAGGTCGTCGCGACCGCTCTCGACCAGGGCCGCCGTCAGGAGCGCGGTGCCGGCGGCGACGTCTGGCAGGTCGCGCGAGCGCTGCTCCGCCGTGCCGAAGTGGTCGATCGGGAGCCCGGCGCACAGCAGCGTCTCGAAGAGCGGGACCTGCGCGACGTGCGCCCCGACCTGCTCGAGCAGCAGGGCGAGCTCGGTGAAGCCAAGGCCCCCACCGCCCACGTCCTCCTTGAGCGAGGCGCCGACGATGCCGGCGTCGGCGAGCTGCTTCCAGAGGTCGGCGTCGAACCAGACACCCTTGGCGTCAAGGGCGTCGAGGTGCGCCTGCGTCGACCGCTCCCCCAGGATCTGGGTCGCGAGGCCGACGAGGGCCTGCTGGTCCTCGGTCGTGGTGAAGTCCATGGGGTGCGTCGGTCTCCTCTAGCGGGGGGCGCGGGGCATCGCGAGACCGACCATCGCGATGATGTCGCGTTGGATCTCGTTGGTGCCGCCGCCGAAGGTCAGGACAAGGGTGTTGCGCATCGCGCGCTCGAGGTCGGCGCCCAGGACGGTGCCCGCGGAGTCCTTGGTGAGGGTGGCCGACTGGCCGATGATCTCCATCAGAGCGCGGTAGGCCTCGATGTAGAACTCGCTGCCGTGGACCTTCACCGCCGAGGCGTCGGCCGGGTTGAGCACGCCCTGGGTCACGCTCCAGGCGACCTTCCAGTTGAGCAGCTTGAGGAACTCGGTCTTGGCCGTGAGGCGGGCCAGAGTGGTCTGCACCCACTCCTGGTCGATGACCCGGCGGCCGTCGGCGAGCTTGGTCTCCTGCGCCCAGGTGCGGACGTCGTTGATCTTGCGCTGGACGGAGCCGGCGCTCGAGAGCGAGACCCGCTCGTGGTTGAGCTGGCTGGTGATGAGCTCCCAGCCGCGGTTCTCGCCGAGCACCACGTTCGTGACCGGGACCCGGACGTTGTCGTAGTAGGTCGCGCTCGTGTAGCCGCCACCGATGGTGTGCACCGGCGTGTAGGTGAAGCCCTCGGCATCGGTCGGCACGATGATCATCGACAGGCCCTTGTGGCGCTTGGCCTCGGGGTCGGTGCGGCAGGCGAGCCAGATGTAGTCGGCGTGGTGGATCAGGCTGGTCCACATCTTCTGGCCGTTGATGACGTAGTGGTCGCCGTCGCGCACCGCCGTGGTCTTCAGGCTCGCGAGGTCGGTGCCGGCCTGCGGCTCGGAGTACCCGATCGAGAAGTGCAGCTCACCCTTGAGGATCTTGGGGAGGAAGAACGCCTTCTGCTCGTCCGTGCCGAACTGCATGATCGTCGGTCCGACGGTGTTGAGCGTCAGGAACGGGACCGGGACGTTCGCCCGTTGGCTCTCGTCGAAGAAGATGTACTGGTCGAGCAGGTCGCGGCCCTGACCGCCGTATTCCTTGGGCCAGCTGATGCCCAGCATCCCGTCCTTGCCGAGCTGGCGGACCAGGTCCTTGTAGGCCGAGCCCTCGAGCTCGCCCTCGGACAGCGCTGCCCTGAGGTCCGGCGTCATCAGCTGGGCGAAGTAGCCCCTCAGCTCGTCACGCAGCGCCTGCTGCTCCGCGGTGTACGTGAGGTACATGCACCCTCGCTCGTCAAGTGGAGATTGAGAACACGTTCTACTGTGGCCGCTGTCACACGGTCAAGCGACGAGCCTGTGACAGGCAGGTTGCCTGACTGAAACAGGTTCTACTACATTTCGCCCCCTGACAAGGAGGCTCCATGACCGGCAAGGCATTCGTCATCGGCGTCGGCATGACCGACTTCGCCAAGCCGGGTAGCCGGGAGTGGACCTACCCGGACATGGTCGCCCTCGCCGCCGGCGACGCCCTGCGTGACGCCGGCATCCCCTACGACCAGGTCGAGCAGGCCTGCGTCGGCTATGCCCACGGCGACTCCACCGCAGGGCAGCGGGCGGTCTACGGCCTCGGCCACACCGGGATCCCGGTCTACAACGTGAACAACAACTGCGCGACCGGCTCGACGGCGCTGTTCATGGCGAAGCAGTTCGTCGAGGGCGGTGTCTCGGACGTCGTGCTGGCGACCGGGTTCGAGAAGATGGAGAAAGGCCCCATCGCTCACTCCGGGGGCTCGAAGCCGCACCCGATGGACAAGCACATCGACGAGCTCATCGCCCTGCGCGGTTACGGCGAGGGGCCGGTGACGGCGCAGTTCTTCGGCAATGCTGCGCGTGAGCACATGGACCGCTACGGCTCGACCCCGGAGATGTTCGCGACCGTCGCCGTCAAGAACCACCGGCACTCGGTCAACAACCCGCGTGCGCAGTTCCGCGACGAGTACACGCTGGCCGAGGTCATGGAGTCACGGATGATCCATGACCCGCTGACCAAGCTGCAGTGCTCGCCCACGTCCGACGGCGCCGCCGCGGCGATCGTGGCCTCCGAGCGCTTCGTGCAGGCGCACGGTCTGCAGTCGCAGGCCGTGGAGATCGCCGGCATGGCGATGGTCACGGACACCGACAAGACGTTCACGAAGTCCGACATCGAGCTGGTGGGCGCCTCGATGTCGCGGGCCGCGGCGGAGCAGGTCTACGCGCAAGCAGGGCTCGGTGCTTCCGACGTACAGGTCATCGAGCTGCACGACTGCTTCTCGGCCAACGAGGTGCTGACCTACGAGGCGCTCGGGCTGTGTGCGGAGGGCAAGGGCGGGGTGCTCGCACTCGAGGGCGCCACGACCTACGGCGGCCAGTGGGTCGTCAACCCGTCGGGCGGGCTGATCTCCAAGGGCCACCCACTCGGCGCCACGGGCGTCGCGCAGTGCGCCGAGCTGGTCTGGCAGCTGCGGGGGCAGGCTGCGGAGCGCCAGGTCTCCGGTGCGCGCGTGGGCCTGCAGCACAACATCGGCCTCGGCGGCGCGGTCGTGGTGGCCGCCTACCGCGCCCCCCAGCCCGCGTAGCACCAGGAGGCCGTCAGGCCCCGCCCCCCCATTTCGCACTTCCCTCCCGTGGCCCTGAACACGGCCCTGGACCTGAGCGTGAGAGCGACCGCTGCGACAGGGCCGAGGGAGGGAAGTCGCTAGAGGAGGGGGCGGCCCGACTCGGCGAAGGCCTTGTCGAGGGCAGCGCGGTCGTCCGCCGTGAGCGGCCGCATCGCCGCACCGTCCCGGACCCATACGTCCCCGCCGTCCCACCGGTCCCGCGCGAGCTGTCGTACGACGACCTTCCCGGTGGCCGTCCTCGGCAGGTCGGCGTCCACACGCAGGTAGCGCGGCACCCAGGTGGCGCTCGCGTCGGGCTGGGACGCCACCCACACCCCGAAGGTCGCCGGGTCGAACCCGTCCGCCGGCACCACCGCCGCCATCAGCTGGTCCCCCGCAGTGGCATCCGGTACGGCGTAGACGACGGCCTCCACCACCTGCGGGTGCCGGGTCAGCAGGCGGGCGACGGGGGCGGCCGGGAAGTTCTCGCCCCCGACCCTCAGCCGGTCGAGGGAGCGGCCGGCGAAGTACAGGAACCCGTCGGCGTCGCGGTACCCGAGGTCGCCGGACCAGTACTTCCCGCCACGGTTGCGGTGGGCGGTGTCCTCGGGCGCGTTCCAGTAGCCCTCGAACGCGAACGGCCCCTCCATGTTGACGAGCTCCCCCACGGCCGCCTCGGCGTTGGCCAGCCGGCCCTCGTCGTCGAAGACCGCGACCGGTTTCTCCGCGCCCGTCTCGCTGTCCAGGACGCGCACGTCACCGACCGCGAGCCCCAACGAGCCGGCCGGGGTGTCCGGGGTGCGGCTGATGCTGATGCCGCCCTCGGTGGAGCCGAAGCCGTCCATGACCTCGCAGCCGAACCGCTCGGCGAAGCGGGTCAGGTCAGCGGGCGCACCCTCGTTGCCGAACACCCGCACCAGCGGGTTGGCGGCGTCGTCCGGGCGCGGCGGCTGAGCGAGCACGTAGGACAGCGGCGTCCCGACGTAGTTGGCGTAGGTGGCCTCCACGGCGCGGCAGTCGTCGACGAAGGCGGACGCGGAGAACTTCCGCTTCAGCGCGATGGTCGCGCCAACGGCGAGCGACGGTGACCAGCCGGCGATGACCGCGTTGGAGTGGAACAGCGGCATGCTCACGTAGGACACATCAGCTGGGCCGAGCCCGACCCGCTGCACGAGCCCCAGCCCCTGCGTGGCGATCTTGCCCTGGGAGCAGCACACCGCCTTCGGCGAACCGGTCGTGCCGCTGGTGAAGATGAGCAGGTACAGGTCGTCGAGCTGGGCCTGATCCGCCGGCAGATCGGCTGGCGGGTAGGCGATCTGGGGGTCCTGCAGCTGCGCGCCGCCGAGGTCGAGGCCCTCGAGCAACGATGGCCTGTCGGTCAGGACCAGGTCGCAAGCGGTCCCGCGCACATCGCGCGCTAGTTCCTCACCGCGGCGGGTGGCGTTGAGGCCGACCAGGACGAACCGTCCGAGTGCCGCGGCGGCCAGCCAGAAGCTGTACTCCGGGACGTTCTCGAGCAGCACACCGATGTGCGGTGGCCCGGAGACACCGCGGAGCCGACGGCTCTCGTCGTACCAGGCGGCTCGCGCCGCGGCCTCGGCGGTGTGCTCGGCCCAGGTCCAGCTGCGCTCCTCGAAGACGAGCCCGGGCCGAGGGTCCTGGGCCCGGGCGCGGACCAGCGCCGAGACGGTCGTGAACCACTCCATCGGTCTAGGCGGTGGAGGAGGCGGCCTCGGTCAGTACCTTCGTCGCCCAGCCGTAGTCAGGCTTGCCGCTGGGCGAGCGCTGCACGTGACCGACGGCGTGCACGAACCTCGGCACCTTGTAGCGGGCGATGCGGGTCGCGAGGTGCTCCTCGATCTCCACCTGCGTAGGCATGGCGGAGCCCTCCCGGACCTGGAGCACTGCGGCGACTCTCTGACCCCAGCGGTCATCCGGGATGCCGGCGACGATGACGTCGACGAGGGCGGGGTGCGACTTGAGCGCACCCTCGACCTCCTCCGGGTAGATCTTCTCGCCCCCGGAGTTGATGCAGACCGACCCGCGGCCGAGAAAGCACATCGTGCCGTCGACATCGACGGTGGCCATGTCGCCGGGCAGCACCCAGCGGACACCGTTCACCATCACGAACGTCTTGGCCGTCTTCTCGGGGTCGCCGTAGTAGCCGAGCGGGATGTGACCCTTCTGGGCGACCCGGCCGACCGTTCCCGACCCCGGCACGACCGGCGTGAAGTTGTCGTCGAAGACAGCTGTGCGCGGGTTGACGGCGAACCGCAGGCCCTCGCTGGCCTTCGACCCGGGCGGGGCCGAGCCGTTGTAGCCGGTCTCGCTCGAACCGAAGCTGTCGTTGATGTAGACGTTCGGCAGCAGCTCGTTGATCTTGTCGCGCAACGGCTGGCTCAGCAGCGCACCGGCTGACGCGAGCGCCAGCAGCGAGCTGGTGTCGTAGGTGCCGCTGCCGAGGGCCTCGACGAGGGGCACCGCCATCGCGTCACCGACGATGGTCACGGTGTTGATCTTCTCCTGCTCGATGAGGCGCAGCGCCCCCTCGCCGGTGTACTTGCGGATGAGGCAGACCTTCCCACCGCCGAGCAGGTTGATGAACGAGCCGAGCTCGGCCGCGCCGTGCATGAGCGGCGGGGCCGGGAAGCTCACGAGCGGGCTGTTGGCCAGTGCCCGCGGCCCAGCCTCGGTCGGGTCCTTCAGCGGCTCACCGGCCGGGTAGCCGCCACCCATGCCGGCGAAGAACAGGTCCTCTTGGCGCCACATGACGCCCTTCGGCATCCCCGTGGTGCCACCGGTGTAGATGATGAACAGGTCGTCACCCGACCGCTCGGGGAAGCCTTCACGACCGGGGCTCTCGGCAGCCAGCGCGTCCTCGTAGAGGACCGTGCCCTCCGGCAGCGGGTGGCCGCCGACCGGTCCCACTGCGATCAGGTGCTTGACCGTGTCCACCTTCGGCAGCACGGCCGCAACCCGGTCGGCGAACTCGGTGTCGAAGACCACTCCCACGAGGTCGGCGTCGTCGTACAGGTAGCGGAGCTCTTCCTCGACGTAGCGGAAGTTCACGTTGACGGGGACGGCGCGGATCTTGAACAGCGCGTACATCGTCTCGAGGTACTCGGTGCCGTTCATCATGTGGCAGCCGACGTGGTCACCGAGCCCGATGCCCTTGGCCGCGAAGTGGTGGGCGAGCCGGTTGGCTCGCTCGTCGAACTCGCCGAACGACAGCCGGCGCCCCTCGGCGTAGAGCGCCTCGCGGTCAGGCACGGCGTCGACGACCTGCTCGAGCATGTCCGCCAGGTTGAACTGCACTGAGACTCCTTAGGGACTAGTGCTTGAAGCCGGAGGTGGCGGTAGCCCCTCCGTCGACCGCGAGCTCTGCACCGGTGATGTACGACGCCGCGTCACTGGCGAGGAAGGCGACCGCCTCGGCGACCTCCTCGGCCTTGCCCGTGCGCTTCATGGCGACCTGCCTGCCGATGCCCTTTTGCCGGTCCGCCTCCTCGGGCACGAAGTGCCGCACCATCGGGGTGTCGATGCCACCGGGATGGACGCTGTTGACGCGGATCCCATCGTCCGCGAGCTCAATCGCGGCGGCCTTCGTCATCCCACGTACGGCGAACTTCGATCCGGTGTAGGCGACCAGGAAGCGGTTGCCGCCCAGGCCCTCGACGCTGGAGATGTTGACGATGGCGCCGCCACCGGCCCGCTTGAGCGCGGGGTGGACCTCGCGCATGCCGAGGAAGCAGCCGCGGGCGTTGACGCCGTTGACGCGGTCGTAGATGTCGTCCGTCGTCCGTTCGAGGCCCTCGATGAGCAGGATGCCGGCGTTGTTCACCAGGATGTTGATCCTGCCGAAGGCCTGCTCCCCTGCGTCGACGGCGTCGCGCCATGACTGCGGTTCGGTGACGTCCAGGGTGACCCCGATCGCGCTGCCGCCCAGGCTGTCCGCGACCTCCTTCACCTCGGGGAGGATGTCGCCGAGCACGACCTGAGCGCCGCGCTCGACCAGGAGGCGAGCCGTTGCCTCCCCCATGCCGCGGGCCGCGCCGCTGATGAGCGCGACCTGTCCGTCGAGGCGGGTCTTGTCGCTCATGGTTTGTCCGATCCGACGACCCACGCGGCGAAGAACTGCGAACCGCCACCGTAGGCGTGGCCGAGCGCCTTCCTGGCCCCGTCCACCTGGTGGTCACCAGCCAGGCCGCGGACCTGGTTGGCCGCCTCGAGGAAGCGGATCATCCCGGAGGCACCGATCGGGTTGGACGACAGCACGCCCCCCGACATGTTGATGGGCAGGTCGCCCTTGAGCTCCGTCGTACCGTCCTGGACCATCTTCCACCCCGTCCCCTCCTCGGCGAAGCCGAGGTTCTCGAGCCACATCGGCTCGAACCAGCTGAAGGGAACGTAGATCTCCGCGCAGTCGATCTCGCGGAACGGGTCGGTGATGCCCGCCTCCTTGTAGACCGCCGCGGCGCAGTCGCGCCCGGCGTGCGGGTTGATCCGGTCACGACCGGCACCCACGGTCGGCTCGGAGCGCACGGCGGTGCCGAGGATCCAGGCGACCGGCCGGTCGCTCTTGGCGGCCGCAGCCTCCGAGCCGATGACCATCGCCGCCGCGCCGTCGGAGGACGGGCAGGTCTCGGCATAGCGGATCGGGTCCCACAGCAGCGGCGAGTCCATGATGGCCTCGAGCGTGATGTCGTCCTGGTGCAGGTGGGCGTAGGGGTTCTTCAGCGCGTTGAGTCTGTCCTTCAGCACGACCTTGGCACCGGTGTCCAGCGGAGCACCCGACTTGCGGATGTAGCCGCGGATGATGGGTGCGAAGTACCCACCGGCACCGGCAACCAGCGGCTGCGCGAAGGGGATCCGGATCGACAGCGCCCACATGGCGTTGCTCTCCGACTGCTTCTCGAAGGCGACGGTGAGGACCCGCTCGTGAATGCCGGCCTGCACCAGGTGCGTAGCCACGATCGCGGTGGAGCCACCCACCGACCCGGCGGTGTGCACCCGGAACAACGGCTTACCCAAGGCCCCCAAGGCCTCCGCCAGGTAGAGCTCCGGCATCATCACGCCCTCGAACATGTCGGGGGCCTTGCCGAGCACGATCGCGTCGATGTCCGACCACTCGAGCTGCGCGTCGGCAAGTGCACGGTCGGCAGCCTCCCGGACGAGCCCGGCGATCGAGACGTCCTTACGGGCCGCGACGTGGTGGGTCTGCCCGGTCCCCAGTACCGCTGCGCGTTGGCCGCTCACGACTGTCCCTCCAGGACGCAGACGAGGTTCTGCTGCAGTAACGGGCCGCTGGTGGCGTGGGCGACGGCCCGGTGGCCCTCACCGGCCTGCAGGCGCATGGCAGCCTCACCGATGCGGACCAGGCCGGCCACCATCACCGGGTTGGAGGCCAGCGCGCCGCCCGACGGGTTGATGGTGGTCGTGGTCTCGTCGAGCCCCAGGGCGTCGGTGAGGATGAGCTCCTGGTGGCTGAACGGCGCGTGCAGCTCGGCGATGTCGATGTCCTTGGTGACACCGGCCTTCTGACCAGCCAGGCGGGTGGACGGGCTGGTCGTGAGGTCACGCGAGCCCGGCGCCTGGATGTCGATCCGGTGGTCGATGCCGCGAATCCACACCGGGTGCTCGCTCAGCTCCCTCGCGCGGTCGCCGGCGGCAAGGACCATGACCGCCGCTCCGTCGCTGACCGGCGGGCAATCGTGCATCCGGAGCGGGTCGGCGTACAGCGGCTCCTCGAGCAGCGACGCCTCGTCGTACTCGCCGCGGAGTTGGGCGTACGGGTTGCCCAGCGCGTTGCGGCGGCTGCGGGCCACCACCCGGGCGAGGTCCTTCTCCGTCACCTGGCCGGCGTCGAGCAGCGCCCGCGCCTGCAGGGCGGCGAGGCTGACGGCGTCCGGCCACAGCGGACCGAGGACGTACGGCTCGAGCTGGAGTGACAGCACCCGGGCCACGTCACCGGGTGAGCTCTTGCCGAAGCAGTAGACCAGCGCGGTGTCGATGTCGCCGTGCTGCAGCCGGACCCAGGCTTCGTAGAGCGCGAAGGCTCCGTCCATCTCGACGTGCGACTCCGAGATCGGCGGCCAGGGACCGACCGCGTCGAGGGCCTGCACGAAGGCGAAGGCCTGCCCGGCCAGGTAGTCCGAGGAGCCCGAGATCGTGAACCCCATGTCCTGGCTCGTCAGGCCTGTCGGCGCCAGCGCCTCGCGCACGACCGGCAGCAGGATCTCGATCTCGTTGCGGCTCTCCTCCCGACGCGATGCGTGCTGGGCGAAGGAGACGATCGCGACGTCCCTCATGCTTGGTGGCCCATCATCAGAGCAGCTCCTTGAAGGACTCGAAGTCGGCGTCGGGTTCGTCGATCGGCTCGACGTAGTCGATGTTCACGAGGCTGTAGTCCCACTCGCTCTCGGGGAGCCAGTGCGCCTTGACCCGCATCCCCATCCGGGCCTCCTCGGGGGCGACGCCCTTGAGCAGCACCATGGTGGTGGTGTCCGTGCCGTCGAAGGCGACCTCGGCGGTGACGTAGGGCAGGTCGACGGCCCGGTTGGCGAAGTTCACGTTGACCACCGCGAAGGTGACCATCGTGCCGGTGTTCTTGATCGCCACCTCCTCCGCGAACTCCACCCCGCACATCGGGCAGCCGCCGCGGGGCGGCAGGTAGACCTTGCTGCAGCGCGGGCAGCGGCGACCGACCAGCTTGCCCTCCTTGATGCTCCTGAGGAACTGCGAGGTCGAGGCACCGGGCGTGTAGCGGTAGTCCAGACGGATCGGCGTGACGATCCCGGTGATCGGCTCGGTCATCAGGAGGCCACCGGCTCGAAGCAGGCGATGTCGTTGATGAACCCCACCGTCTCCGCGGCCCACCGCACCTTGACCCGCATGCCAGTCGTGATGGTGTCCCGGGGCGCGTCGAGCGCGTGCAGGAGGGAGGTGTCCGCGCCATCGAGTCGCACGAGCGCCCACGCGAACGGGACGTCGAAGGGGTTGCCCAGACGCGGCACGGGGTTCCACGACCAGCTCGTGACGGTCCCCTCCTGGCCAACCTCGACGAGCGTGCTCGCCTCGATCGGCGCCGCCGAACTCGCGTCGTACTCCGGCGGGGGTACGACGGTACGACCCGTGCTGTCCTTGGCGCCCAGGACCTTGCGGTCACGAAGGCCGGTCAGGAAGGCGCCGACGACAGGACCGGTCGAGCGGGTGTAGGCAAACTCCATCGAGTGCGGAGCACTCAGCACTTCGGACAAGGCTTTCCCTTCGACGAACGTGGAGTCTCAGACCAGCTGGGACGAGCGGCCGGCCCAGTAGGGGTCGCGGAGCTTGCGCTTGTAGACCTTGCCGTTGGGGTCGCGCGGGAAGTCGTCGAGGAAGTCGATCGACCGCGGGACCTTGTACTTCGCCAGGTTGTCCATGCAGTAGGCGATCAGCTCGGCCTCGAGCTCAGGACCGGCCACGACGCCGTCGGCCGGCTGGACGGTGGCCTTGATCTGCTCGCCCATGGCGTCGTCCGGGATCCCGAACACGGCGCAGTCGCCGACCTTCGGGTGCTGCAGCAGGACCGACTCGGTCTCGGCCGGGTAGATGTTCACGCCGCCCGCGATGATCATGTCGACCTTGCGGTCACGCAGGAACAGGAAGCCGTCCTCGTCCAGCTCACCCGCATCGCCGACGGTGAAGAAACCCCTGTCGTTCCAGGACTTCTTGGTCTTCTCCGGGTCACCGTGGTATTCGAAGGTGCGATCACCCATCTTCATCCAGACGGTGCCGACCTTGCCGACACCGAGGTCGTTGCCGTCGTCGTCGAGGATGACGACCTCGCTGCCCGGCCAGACGTTGCCGACGGTGCCGGGCTTGTTCAGCCAGTCCTCGGGGCTCGCGACGGTGCCGCCGCCCTCGGTTGCTGCGTAGTACTCCCAGATCACCGGGCCCCACCACTCGAGCATCCGGTGCTTGGTCGGCACGGGGCAGGGCGCCGCCGAGTGGATCATGCGGCGCAGCGAGGAGAGGTCGTACTTGGCTCGGTCCTGCTCCGGCAGCTGCAGCATCCGGTGGAACATCGTCGGCACCAGGTGGCTGGTCGTGACCCGGTAGCGCTCGATCCGCTCCAGAGTCCCCTCGGGCGTCCACTTGTCCATGAGCACGACCTTGTGGCCGGCGTGCAGGGCGTTCTGGGTGAACTGGCCGACGGCCGTGTGGTAGAGCGGCGCGACGGTGATGTGCACGTTGTCGTCGAAGTTCTCGATGCCGAACAGCATGTGCAGGAAGGTGCCCATCTCGGCCATCGTGTCGGGGTCGATGGGGGGCAGCGGGCGCTTCACTCCCTTGGGCTTGCCGGTGGTGCCCGAGGTGTAGTTCATGAGCGCGCCGGCGGAGCGGTCCTCCGGCAGCGTGGTGGGCTGCCCCTCCTTGAGCTCGGAGTAGGGCCGGAAACCCGCCAGTTCACCGATGGCGAACTGGTACTTCGGATCGAGGGTGACCTCGTCGGCTGCCCGCAGGGCCTCCTTGGCGAAGACCTCGTGCGTGATGAACGCCTTCGCCTGGGAGTCGTTGATGATGTAGGCGATCTCGGGTCCGACCAGGTGGTAGTTGACCGGCACCAGGTACCAGCCGGCCTGCTGCACCGCCAGGAGCACCTCGAGGAACGCCGCACAGTTGGGCATCAAGATGGCGACGACGTCGCCCTTCTCCAACCCGAACGAGCGCAGCGCGTGCACCACCTGGTTGCACGACGCGAGCAGGTCGCCCGCAGTGTGCTCGGTGTGGTCGGGCTCCACGAGCGCGACCCGCTCCGGATGGGCCGTCGCGACGTTCCAGAAACCCAGATCACCCACGAGAACTCCTTCACCTTGTGCTGTCGGCGTGACGCTAGAACACGTTCTTGTTTCGTGGCAAGACCTGTTTCACCATCGAGTACGACGGTTTCGTCGCGGCCTCGGTGATCTCTGCGGGCCTCACCGGTCGGGGGCGCCGCGCGGTCCCCGGCCACGGCGGATCTGCACGACTGCCCCAGCCACGCCGGACCCGCAAGGATCCGCGCAGGGGAAGCCAGCGAGGAGGCTGCGCTCAGGCGTACTTGACCGGGATCTCCTTGATGCCGTTGATGAACATCGAGCGCAGCATCCGCGGGTCACCCGTCGCCTTGATGTCGGGCATCCGGTCGGCGATCACGTTGAACATGATGCGGATCTCCGCACGCGCGAGGTTGGCGCCGAGGCAGAAGTGCGGACCTCCCCCGCCGAACGCGATGTGCTCGTTGGTCTCCCGGGTGATGTCGAACGTGTCCGGGTCGGTCAGCGCGGTCTCGTCGCGGTTGGCGGCGGAGTAGTAGATCGCGACCCGGTCGCCCTTGTTGATGCTCTGTCCGGCCAGCACGTAGTCGGACTGCGCGGTGCGCTGGAACTGCATGACCGGAGTGGCCCAGCGGATGATCTCCTCGACGGCGGTGTCGAGCGGGCGCTCCTTCTTGAACAGCTCCCACTGGTCGGGGTGCTCGAAGAACGCCTGCATGCCGTGCGAGATCGCGTTGCGGGTCGTCTCGTTGCCGGCCACCATCAGCAGCAGGAAGAACACGTCGAACTGGTCCTGCGACAGCGCCGTGCCGTCGACCTCGGCGGCGAGCAGCCGGCTGGCCACGTCGTCCATCGGGCACTCACGGCGGGCGGCGGCGATCCCGTCGGCGTACATGTACATCTCGGCCGACGCGATCTGCGCGTCCTCCGGCGAGTTGCGGAACTCCGGGTCGTCGAAGCCGATCAGGCGGTTCGACAGGTCGAAGATGATCCCGCGGTCCTCGGCCGGCACGCCGACGAGCTCGCAGATCGCCAGCAGCGGGAGCTCGGCGGCGATGTCCTTGACGAAGTCACCCGTGCCCTTGGCGAGAGACCGGTCCACGATCTCGTTGGCGAACTCCTCCAGGCGCGGCTCCAGGTTGCGGATCGTGCGCGGTGTGAAGGCCCGCTGCACGATGTTGCGGTAGTCGCTGTGCTCCGGCGGGTCCATGTTGAGCATGAGCATCCGCGTCATCTCCAGCGCCTGCTCCTCGTCCTCCGCCGGGCCGGTGTGCAGCAGCGCACCGCGCTCGTACGACGAGAAGACCTCGGGAGTACGGGAGACCTCCTGGACGTCGGCGTGCCGGGTGACGACCCAGAAGCCGTCGCCCGCCGCCCCTTCCTGGTCGTGCCAGAACACCGGCGCGGACTCTCGCATCGCGGCGAACTTCTCGAGCGGCAGGCCATCCGCGAACGTGTCCGGGTCGATGAGGTCGATGTCGACCGGGCAGCGCGGCCGGTCCGCCTTGTCCACGGGTGCAGTCATGAGCGATCTCCTGGTCGGACGGTGTCGGTGGACGGTGCCAAACGGGGCAGTGCAGTCACGGTGCGTTGGTACTCATCCTTCATCAGGGCGATCACCTCGGCGACGGTACGGACTTCAGTGAACGACCCGACCAGCTGGCCGATCGGCGTGCCCATGAGCTCTTCGTTGCCGGAGCGGCGGATCCGGTCCTGGGCCTCGGCGTTGAGCATGTACTGGAGCGGCATGCCCAGCGGTGCCGGGTTGTCCGGGTCGTCCCACGCCTCGGTCCACGCCGTCCGCAGCTGGCGGGCGGGCTTGCCGGTGTAGGCGCGGGACCGGACGGCGTCACTGGACGTGGCCTTGGCGAACTTCTTGTACATGATGTCCGGCTGGCCGCACTCAGCGGTGTTGAGCCACATCGACCCCGTCCAGACGCCCTGGGCGCCGAGCGACAGCGCCGCCGCGACCTGCCGGCCGCTGCCGATGCCCCCGGCGGCGAGCACCGGGTGGTCGCCGACCGCGTCGACGACCTCGGGCACGAGCACCATGGTGGCCACGTCACCGCTGTGGCCACCCGCCTCGGTGCCCTGCGCGACGATGATGTCCACGCCGTTGGCCAGCTGCTTGAGCGCGTGGTCCTTGCGGCCGACGAGCGCCGCGACCTTGACGCCGGCGGCGTGCGCCTGGTCCACGACGTCCTTCGGCGGCGGCCCGAGGGCGTTGACGATGAGCTTCACGTCAGGGCGTTCGAGCGAGATCTCGACCTGCTGGCGCGCCTCGGTGTCGTTCCAGCTCAGCAGGTCACGGCCGGTCTCGGCGTCGGCCGGCAGCTTCGGGACGCCGTACTGGTCGAGGACGCGCTCGACGAAGTCGCGGTGCTCCTGCGGGATCATCTTCTGGAGCATGGCGTGCATCTCGCCGACCTCCATGCCTGCGACCGCCTCGGTCTTGGCAGGCATGACGATATCGACGCCGTAGGGCCGGCCACCGATCTCGCCCTCGATGTAGTCGAGGGCCTCCTTGAGCTCCGACGGCGTGAACCGGACGGCACCGAGGACGCCCATGCCGCCGGCCTTGCAGACCGCGGCGACCACGTCCGGCATGTAGCTGAAGGCGAACAGGGACAGATCGAGACCGAACTCGTCGGACAGTGAGGTGCGCATCGTTGTCGTTACCTATCCGTGGACAGCACGAGGCCGCTGGTGGGCACACCCGTGCCCGCGGTGACGAGGACGTTCTCCACCGAGGGGACCTGGTTGACCGAGGTGCCGCGCACCTGACGGACACCCTCGGCAATGCCGTTCATCCCGTGCAAGTAGGCCTCGCCGAGCTGGCCGCCGTGGGTGTTGATCGGTAGCCGGCCGCCGAGCTCGATCGCGCCCCCGGCGATGAAGTCCTTGGCCTCCCCGCGCTTGCAGAAGCCGAACTCCTCCAGCTGCTGCAGCACGAACGGCGTGAAGTGGTCGTAGATGACGGCCGTCTGGATGTCGTCCGGTCCGATGCCCGACTGCTCCCACAGCTGCTGTGCGACCAGGCCCATCTCCGGCAGCCCGGCGATGTCGTCGCGGTAGTAGCTGACCATCGACTGCTGGCCGATCGCCGAGCCCTGCGCGGCCCCGGCCACGAGCGCCGGCTTCTGAGACAGGTCACGGGCCCGCTCGGCGGTCGTGACGACGAGTGCCTGGCCGCCATCGGTCTCCTGGCAGCAGTCGAGCAGGTGCAGCGGCTCGACGATCCAGCGCGACGCCTGGTGGTCCTCGAGCGTGATCGGCTGCTCGTAGAACCACGCCTTCGGGTTGGTCGCCGCATGCTTGCGGTCGGCCACGCTCACGAGGCCGAAGTCGGCCGAGGTGGCGCCGTACTCGTGCATGTAGCGCTGGGCGAACATGGCCACCCATGAGGCCGGGGTCATCAGCCCGAAGGCGCTCACCCAGCCCATCGCGATGCCCTCCGCCGTGGGCTCGCTGCGCGCAGCGCCCGAACCGAAGCGATAACCCGAGCGCTCGTTGAACGCGCGGTAGCAGACCACCGTGTCCGCGACGCCCGTCGCGACGGCGAGGGCCGCCTGCTGCACCGTCGCGCAGGCCGCCCCACCGCCGTACCCGATCTTGGAGAAGAAGGTGAGGTCGCCGAGGCCGGCAGCGCGGGCGACTTCGATCTCGGAGTTCGTCTCCATCGTGAACGTCGTGAGACCGTCGACGTCCGACGGCTTCAGGCCCGCATCGGCCACGGCCGCGAGGACCGCCTCGCCGGCGAGCTGCAGCTCGGAACGCCCGCTGTCCTTGGAGAACTCGGTGGCGCCGATCCCGACGATCGCGGTCTGACGCGCGAACCCGCGGCTCCTGTGCGGTGAGCTCATGGGAGCTCCACCGTGACGGTCCCGATGACGTGGTCCCCGAGCGAGTTCGTGCCTCGTACGGCGACGTCGACGAGCTTGCCCTCCACCTTGGTGACCTCACCGCGCATCGTCATGGTGTCCCCCGCGTAGTTGGGCACCCCCAGGCGGATCTTGGAGCTCTTCACCACGACAAGCGGGCCGGCCCAGTCGGTGACGAACTTCAGGACGTAGCCGTTGCTGGTCAGGATGTTGGTGAAGATGGTCTTGCTGCCGCGCTGCTGGGCCAGGGAGACGTCGTGGTGCACGTCTTGGTAGTCGCGGCTGGCGATGGCGGTGGCGACGATGTTGCGGACGCTGGCCTCGATGACCAGCTCAGGCAGCGCCTGACCGACCTCCGGCTTGGTCTGCATGCTGGTGGCGATGGCGGTCACGCCTGCTCCTCGATGGGCCTGAACGTCGGCCGCAGGGCGCCGCCGGGGACGGTGGTGAAGGCGACCTGCACCTGCTGACCGATGCGGATGTTGTCGACGGACACGTCCGGGGCCCACTCGCTGACGAGCCGGGCACCTTCCTCGAGCTCGACGAGCAGCACCGGGTGCGGCCGCTCGACGCCGGGGAGCGGCGGGTAGTGGTGGGTCACGTGGCTGTAGACCACGCCGCGCCCGGAGGCGACGACGTACCCCATGTCGCTGCTGCCGCAGGCGCGGCACAGCGGCTGGGGCGGGTGGTGGAGCAGCCCGCAGGCACCGCATGTCTGGATCCGCAGCTCGCCGGCTTCGACGCCGTCCCAGAAGAAGGCGTTGTCGCGGCCGATCGCAGGCTGCGGCCGGACGCCGACGTCCGGAGCCTTGGCAGGGGGCTTGAACTTCAGCAGCCGCATCCGGCCGATGCCGATGATCTCGCCGCTGTCCGTGACGTACTCGTGCCGGACCGTCGTGAACACGCCCGGACCGAGGGCGGTCTTCTTCTCGTCGCTGAGGTCCTCGGCCGTCGAGCGCACGCTGATGCGCTCGCCGTGCTGGAGCTCGCGGAGGTAGTCGTGCTCGTAGTTGACGGCGACGACGCTGGTGTAGCCCGCGGCGTCGAGCAGCCTCATGACCTCGTCGTTGGCGCCCAGGGCATCGGGGTCGCGGGGCGCGTCCATCGTCCAGGTCTGGAGCATCCCGGGCGGGGCGATCAGGTGGCCGCGGGTCGCGGCTGCGAACTCCTCGTCCAGGTAGGCCGGGTTGTGGTCGTCCAGCGCCTGGCTCCAGTGGTGGACCATCGCCAGGTTGACCGGGTCGCGCCCGACGCGCAGCGGCCCCGGCTCGCCCCCCAGGCAGGCGCGCGCCTCATCGAGCAGGCCGGCAGTGTCAGTCACAGGCGCGCGATCTCCTTCAAGGGGGTGCTGGGTGATGTCGCGACCGTAACCAGCCTGTTCCCGCGGCGTCAAGAACGTGTTCTAGTTTCTCGGCGGCGGACCCTTGTCTCCTGACAAGAACACGTTCTATTCTCGCGCCACCACCGAGCGAGGAGAACCCATGGTCGAGGCCGTCATCGTCGAAGCGACGCGCACCCCTATCGGGAAGCGCAACGGCCAGCTGGCCGGCTTGCACGCAACCAAGCTGCTGGGCGCTGCGCAGCTCGAGGTCGTCAAGCGCTCCGGGATCGAGCCCAGTGAGGTCGAGCAGGCCATCGGCGGCTGCGTCACGCAGGCGGGGGAGCAAGGCTCCAGCATCACGCGCAACGCCTGGCTCGCCGTGGGCCTCCCCTACACGACCGCCACCACGACCGTGGACTGCCAGTGCGGCTCCGCGCAGCAGGCCAACCACATGATCGAGGGGCTGATCATGTCCGGCGCGATCGACGTCGGGATCGCGTGCGGTGTCGAGGCGATGAGCCGCATCCCGCTCGGCGCCAACGTCTACAACGGCCCCGGGACGTCGCACGACGACGACTGGGACCTCGACATGCCCAACCAGTTCGAGGCCGCGGAACGCATCGCCAACAAGCGCGGCATCACCCGCGCGGACGTCGACGGCCTCGGCCTGCGCTCGCAGCAGAACGCCGCGCAGGCCTGGGCGGAGGGTCGCTTCGACCGCGAGGTCTTCGCCATGGAGGCCCCGACCTTCGACGCCGAGGGCAACCGGACCGGCACCCACATCGTCGACCGCGACGGCGGCCTCCGCGCCACGACCATGGAGGGCTTGGCAGGACTGAAGGCCGTGCTGCCGGACGGCATCCACACCGCCGGCAACTCCTCGCAGATCTCCGACGGCGCCGCCGCCGTCATGTGGATGTCCCGTGAGAAGGCGGAGGCCCAGGGCATCCGTCCGCGGGCCCGCATCCGCGCTCGCGTGCTCGTCGGGTCGGACCCGTATTACCACCTCGACGGCCCGGTCGACGCGACCGCCGCCGTGCTGAAGAAGGCTGGCATGTCGATCTCCGACATCGATCTGTTCGAGTGCAACGAGGCCTTCGCCTCGGTGGTGCTGTCCTGGCAGCAGGTGCACGACATCCCCACCGAGAAGATCAACGTCAACGGGGGGGCCATCGCCCTCGGTCACCCGGTCGGCTCCACCGGCGCCCGCCTCATCACCACCGCGCTGCACGAGCTCGAGCGCACCGACAAGCAGTTCGCGTTGCTCACCATGTGCGCCGGTGGCGCGCTGGCGCCAGCCACCATCCTCGAAAGGATCTGACGCCCACTCCCGCGTGCCCCTTCCGCCGATCATGGAAGTTGTGCCCGCTCCGCACGCTCAGCGCGCGGGCAACAACACCATGATCGGCGGAAGGAAATGGGTTCAGGCGAGGCGGACCTGGGTCGGCATTCCGGGGAGCACGGTGACCAGGCCTTCACGCTCCAAGCGCCGTACGTGGGCCAAGACCTCCGCCAGGGCTGCACGGCGCATGAGGATGGGGATCTCGTCCCACGACCGGTTCCAGGTCATCCGATGGCACAGCTGCCAGGGGGTGAGGGGCCCGTCGGCCAGCGCGTTCTTGAGCTCGGCGAGCCGCTCCTCGTGGTGGGCGACCAGCTCCTCGACCCGGTCCCGGACCCCGTGGAACCGGCCGCGGTGAGCCGGCAGGATCTCAGTCGGCTCGTGGTCCTGCAGCAGTCGCAGTGAGCTCAGGTAGTCACCGAGCGGGTCGGCCGACGCGTCCTCGAAGCCGTAGACGCCGACGTGCGAGCTGATCGTCGACAGCAAGTGGTCGCCGGTGAGCAGCAGGTCCACGTCCTCGAGGTACAGGCACAGGTGGCCAGGTGTGTGCCCCGGCGTGTGCATAGTCCTCACCACCCGGTCGCCGAGCCGCAGGGTCTCGCTCCCGACATGGCGGTCGGGCAGCGGCGGGAGCGGGAGCGCGAGGCCGCGCGCCGCACCGACGATCTCGTCGATCTCGCAGCGGCCGGCATCGGCCTCCTCCAGCAGCCGTTGCGTCTCCGCGTGCATCACCTCCGGGTCGTCGAGCAACAGCTCGCGGTGCCTCTCGACCAGCGCGGTGTCCGCGGCGTGCATGCCGACCCAGCAGCCGGAGGCGTCGCGGACCCGGCCGGCGAGGCCGAGGTGGTCGGGGTGGTGGTGGGTGATGAGGACGCCCTGGACCTCCTCCACCGACGTCCCGCACTCCACCAGACCCGCGAGCAGGCCGTCCCACGCCGACGGCGCGTTCCAGCCGGTGTCGACGAGGTAGGGACCGGCCGAGGACTCGAGGACGTAGACCTGTGTCCAGCCGATCGGGTTGTCGGGCACCACGACCGGCACCGAGAAGACACCGCCCGCGACCTTCTCGACGGGAGGGAGCGGTCTCACGCGCTCACGTCGTCCCATCCGCTGAAGTACTGCGGGTGCGGCCCCATGGTCATGACCTCGAGCAGACCGAAGCCCTCGTCGTCACCTTGGTTGGTGGTGAAGCGGGCGACGTGGTCGACGATCGCACCGGGGATCGGGACCATGTCGGGAGCGGTGCTGTCGAAGTCGTGCCGCTGCACGACGAGCTGATCCCCTTGCCACATGCCGTGCCGCCAGTCGGCGTCGAAGCCGTAACCGGTGCCGCGGGCGAGGTGCAGCGGTCGCAGGGTCTCCCCCTCGAGCACCAGCCCGTCCCGGAACGTCACCGTCGCGCCGGTGACCATCCGGGTGCCGGGGGCGAACCGCAGCTCATGCTCGGGGCGGCCGAGGTGCTCGACCCGTCCGTCGGGGTGCAACCGAACCCCTTCCTCGAGGGTCCGCCGGCCGAACCCGTCCTCCTGGCACATGTAGACCACCGTGCTCTTCGGGAAGCGCACGACGAAGTAGTTCCAGAAGAAGCCACTGGTCCCGGTCGTCGGTGCCCCCGACGGCTCCGGCTCCCCCACCGGGCGCACACCCCAGGAGCGGTCACGGTTGCCCCAGAAGCGGTCCGGTGTCACGTCGATCTCACGACCGTCCAGGAGCAGGCGGCCCGTCCACGAGCCGGTCTGCAGGAACCGCATGGTGTTCATGAGGATCCGGCCGTGCGGCGCGGCCATGATCATCCGCGGCTCCTCGAAGGCCGGGATGAACCCGTCCCAGGTCACGTCCAGGGCGAACCCTTGGGTCTCCTCGCACACGAACCGCACGCGGCGCAGACCCTCGATGACCTCGACCCGCAGCGGCCCGACGCTCGTGTCGAGCCGGTCGCTTCCCAGCGGCCGGGAAGCGCGCACGACGGTCTGGGTGGTGCCGTGGTTGACGGCGACGAAGCCGTCCGTCACCCCGAGGTTGGGGTACTGGCCGAGACCAGCGGCCAGGAAGAAGTCGTCGGAACAGCCGTGCAGGTTGAAGTAGTAGCGGTCGTAGAAGTTGCGGTCGGACGTCCCAACCGTGGCCATGGTCTCCGCGACCTGGTGGATCGGCAGGTCGTCGAGTGGTGTCAGCATCCGCGCTCCTCGAGGACGCGTGCGGTGACCCTGGTGACGGCGTTCTCCTGGGCCATCCCGTCCGCCGCCGGCAGCAGCCCCCAGTCCTTGAAGATGACGGCGAGCCTGGCCATGATCACGCAGAACCGGAAGCCCGCGAAGACCTCGTAGAAGTCGAAGTTGTCCAAGATCCGACCGCTGCGCGCCTGATAGCGCGCGATCGTCTCCTCCTTGGAGGGGAAGCCCGCCAGCCGAGGGACCTCCATCCCCTCGCAGTGGTGCCGGTCGAGGAACCACGCCCACGCCACGTCCTGGCTCGGCGAGCCCAGCGAGACCATCTCCCAGTCGAGCACGGCGAGCCGGTTGCCGTTGTCGTCGTACATCACGTTGCCGACACGGGCGTCACCCCAGCAGAGCACCAGCGGCTCCTCGGCGGGCAGGTTGTCCTTCAGCCAGGCCAGCGCACGCCGGGCCATCGGCACCTGCTCGTCCTTCTCGACCGACTCCAGGAAGCGCTCGTAGTAGCTCAGCTGCTGCCCGAGCCCGGGAGTCCCCAGTTCCGGCTTGTCGAGGAACCCGAGACCGAGCGCCCGCCAGTCCAGCGTGTGCAGCTCAGCCATCGTGTCGATCGCGCCCCACCAGATGCGCTCCCGCACCTCCGGCGTCACGTCGTGCAACCACCCAGAGACGTGGTACGGCGGGTTGTCGGGCGGCACCACGCCCTGGACCTCGTCCATGACGAAGAAGGGCGCGCCCAGCACAGCCGGGTCGGTCTCGTACCACCGGACGTTCGGTACCGGGATCGAGGTCTGTGTCGCCAGGGTCTTCAGCAGCGTGTGCTGGACCTCGAAGGCAGCGTCGGGGAACAGGGTGTAGCCGGACGGCGCGACGCGGACGACCCAGGTGGCCTGCTGCGGCTGACCCCCACACGACCAGGTGCCGTCCACGATCAGGGTCTCGTTGGAGAAACCGGTCGCCCCAGGGCCGCGGAACGGCGAGAGCAGGAGGTCACCGTCGGCGTCGACCCTGGGCGCGAGCCAGGCTGCGAGCTGCTTGGCGGACTGGTCCACATCACGTTGCGCCGGGATTGGCACGGTCGACCCCCTTGTCGCTGTCGGCCGAACCTAGAACCTGTTCTTGTCAGGGGGCAAGCGCCAGGGTGGGTTAGGCGGAGTTTGTACGGAAGGCTGGCGTACGGAAAGCACCGACTCCTCAGGAACGAGAACAGGTTCTAGCATGGAGTGCGGCAGGCTGTTACCTTGCCGAGCCGGTGCAGCAAAAGGAGGTCCCAGGTGTCCAGATCGCTCGAGGTCGAGGTCGGCCCCACGTGCATCAGCAGCGGCTACTGCCGCAACTTCGCGCCCGCCGTCTTCGAGGCAGGCGCCGACCGCAAGTCGTTCGTGAAGACCAATCCCGTGACGGAGACCCCGGCCCTCCTCGAGGCCTTCGAAAGCTGTCCCGTCGAAGCCATCACCGCTCGCGACGCCGACTCTGGCGCCGAGGTCTTCCCGTAGAGATGGAGCACTTCCTGTGACCCTGGAGCACCTGCTCGTCGAACAGACCGGCCACACGCTGGTCCTCACGATGAACCGGCCGGAGGCCAAGAACGCCTTCTCCCCCAACATGCTGGCACGCATGGCCGAGGCCTGGGTACGAGCTGACGAGGACGACGACATCCGCGTGGTCATCCTCACGGGGTCGACCGAGGTGTTCTGCGCCGGCGCCGACCTCAAGGCGATGATGAGCCAGCCGGACCCGGGCGACGCGTACGCCCAGCGGTACAAGGAGGACGCGGGCATGGCCTGGAAGGCCCTGCTGCGCCACTACCGCCTGACCAAGCCGCTCATCGCCGCGGTCGAGGGGCCGGCCATCGCCGGCGGGACGGAGATCCTGCAGGCCACAGACATCCGGGTAGCCGGCGAGTCAGCGACCTTCGGCGTGGCGGAGGTGCGCCGTGGCCTGTTCCCACTGGGCGGCTCGACGGTGCGACTGCGGCGCCAGATCCCTTACACGGTCGCGGCCGAGATGCTGCTCACCGGCAAGACCATCACGGCGCAGGAGGCCCTGTCCTACGGCCTGATCGGCCACGTGGTGCCCAACGGCGACGCGCTGAGGAAGGCCCACGAGATCGCCGACGCCATCTGCGAGAACGGGCCGATCGCCGTCAAGTCCGTGCTGCGTTCGCTGCGCGAGACCGAGGGACTGCCGGAGGACGAGGCACTCAAGATCGAGCTCGAGATCGGGATGCACGTCTTCGCGACCGAGGATGCCAAGGAAGGGCCGCGCGCCTTCGCCGAGAAGCGCAAGCCCAACTTCGTCGGCCGGTAGCCGGCCATGTCCGAGCACCGCCCGACCCGGCTCACCGAGAACGCCGACCTCCTGGCCGACGCGGTGCGCCGGCTGATGGAGGTCGCGGTCCGCACCCAGGCCGCACCGGGCGACCTGCTCGACGCCGTCGCCTCGGTCGACCGTGCGACGTCCTTGCTGGACCAGCACCTGCGGGACGGGCCCTGGGTGCCGGACCGCCACGACCCGCAGCCCTCGCCGTACAACACCGTGGTTGGCAGCGGGAACCCGCTGGCCGCACCCACGGTCCTGACGTCATGCACGGCCGAGGGCGTGACCGGCACGGTGCGGTTCGGGACCGCGTACGAGGGCGCCCCCGGACTGGTGCACGGCGGGGTGCTGTCGATGGTGCTGGATCAGCTGTTCGGCGAGGCCGGCGTTGCCGCGGGCGTCGCTGGGATGACCGTCGGGCTGGAGGTCCGCTACCGCGCTCCCACCCCGATCCACACCGACCTGCACATCAGGGCCAGGGTGCTGGAGAGCAGCGACCGCAAGGTCCGCATGGAAGGGTCGATCGCAGCTGGCGACACGACCACGGTCACTGCCACGGCGACCTTCTTCCGCCTCACGGAGCAGCACGCCAAACGGCTGTTCCCGGACATGGCTCGGGGATGACCACGGGGGCCGCCGCGATCACCAAGTGGGGCCAGTACGGGACCCGACCCCTGGTCGTGCTCTGCCTCGTGGGGCTGGTCGACGCCGTCGATCGCGGGGTCCTCCCGGGCGTCTTGCCCGCCATCCAGCGCGAGCTGCACTTCGACGACCAGACGGCCGGCTACCTCAATACCGCGCTTATCGTGGCCTCGCTGCTGCTCGCCGTACCCGGGGGGCTCTTGGCCGACCGGACAGACCGGCGCGTGCTCATGGCCGGGGTCCTCGGCCTGTGGTCGCTCGCGACCGGGCTCGCTGCCGCGGCCCAGAGCTTCTGGCAGCTGTTCGCCGTCCGGTCGGCCCTGGGAGCGGGCGACGCCATCAACGACCCGGCCGCCCAGTCGCTGGTCGCCGACTACTACTCCGTCGAGGTGCGTGGACGGGCCTTCGCCTGGCAGCGGGTCGTACCGACCGTCGGTGTCGGCGTCGGCATCGGCATCGGCGCGGCGCTGGGTGCGGCCTTCGGGTGGCGGGTCGCGGTCCTGGCCATCGGCCTTCCGGGCATCCTCGTCGCCATCCTGGTACGGCGGATGCCGCTGCCTCCGCGGGGTGAGTCCGACGCGCCCGTGCCCGTCCTGCCGGCGGCGGTCTCCGTCCCTGCGATCGGGGTGTGGCGCGGCGTCCGTGAGGTGCTGGCCGTGCCGTCCCTGCGGGTGCTGCTGCTCGCGACCGCTTTCATCAACGGGATCCTGACCGCGCTCGGGTTCTGGGGTGTCAGCTATCACGTGCGCTCCTCGGGACTCTCGGAGGGCTCGGCCGGCGGCATCGCCGGCGGCGTCATCCTGCTGGGCGCCATCGCCGGCGGGATCGGCGGCGGCATCGTGACCGACAGGATCCGAGGCCGCGTGCTGGGCGCACCGATGCTGCTCGCCGGGGCGGTCACCGGCAGCGGCGCACTCCTGCTCCAGCTGAGCTTCATCGACGGGATCCCCGTCTACGCCGCGCGCCTGCCGCTGCAGATGGTCGGCGTCGCGCTGGTCGTCTCCTCGCTGCCCCCGTTGACGTGCATCGCGGCCGAAGTGGTCCGAGCCGACCTGCGTGGGACCTCCTTCGGGATCCTCAAGCTCTGCGCCAACGTGCTGGCCGCTGCCACGCCGCCCCTCATCGGCACGCTGGCAGACAGCCACAAGATTCGGATCCACACCGGCGAGGTCGTCGGCGACCTGGGCTTCGCGTTCCGCTGGGTCACCCCGGTCGTGCTCGTCGGCAGCGTGCTGCTGCTGTACGGCAGACGCCACATCGAGCGGGACCTGCAGGCGGCCCTCAACCCCGCCGCTCGCGTGGGCGATTGACGACGCCGCCCACCGCTGCTCTACTTCACCGGTAGAACACGTTCTAGATCTGGAGAGTACGTGTACCTCGACTACACCCCGTCCCAGCACGAGCTCCGCGACCAGCTCCGATCGTACTTCGCAAGCCTGCTCACGCCGGCCGTCAAGGAGGCGCTCGCCAGCGAAGGGCATGGCGGAGCGACCTCGCGCGAGGTGCGGCAGAAGCTCGGCGCCGACGGCTGGCTGGGCATCGGCTGGCCCGCCGAGTACGGCGGTCAAGGACGCTCGGTCCTCGAGCAGTTCGTGTTCTTCGACGAGGCCACCCGGGCCGGCGCACCGGTGCCGATGATCGCCCTCAACACGGTGGGCCCGACGATCATGCGGCACGGCTCGCAGGCGCAGAAGGACTTCTTCCTGCCGCGGATCCTGGCAGGCAACCTCGACGTCGCCATCGGCTACACCGAGCCCGGATCGGGCACCGACCTTGCCTCGCTGCGGACCCGCGCCGAGCGCCAGGGCGAGGAGTTCGTGGTCAACGGAAACAAGGTCTACACGACCGGTGGCCTGACCGCGGACTACATCTGGCTCGCGGTCCGCACCAACCCCGACGCGGCCAAGCACAAGGGCATCACGATCCTGCTCGTCGACACGAACAGCCCTGGCTTCACCGCGACCCCGATCGTCACCGTGGGCGGCGAGGTCACGAGCGCCACGTACTACGAGGACGTGCACGTCCCGGTGTCGATGGTGGTCGGCGACATCGACGCCGGCTGGCAGCTCATCACCTCGCAGCTCAACCACGAGCGGGTCGCCCTGGCGGCCATGGGCGGCCGGTCACTCGAGCTCTTCGAGGCCGTCCGTACCTGGGCCACCCGGGAGACCTCGCCCGACGGGACCCGGCTCATCGACGTGCCGTGGGTGCGCCAGACGCTCGCCCGCGTCTATGCGCGACTAGAAGCGCTGAAACTGCTCAACTGGCGGATGGCCTGGAAGACCGAGGTGGGCGCGCTCACGCCCGCGGACGCGTCGAGCGGGAAGGTGTACGGCTCGGAGACCGACATCGAGTGCTACCGCCTCCTGCTCGAGGTGCTCGGACGGGCCGGCTTCCTGCAGAAGGGGTCCGCCGGGGCCGAGCTCGCCGGCGTCCTCGAGAAGGCCTACCGCACTGCACCGGTCCGCACCTTCGGCGGCGGTTCCAACGAGGTGCAGCGCGAGATCCTCGCGCAGACCGCCCTCGGCCTCCCCCGCAGCAAGAGGTAGTGGACATGGACTTCACCCCGACCGAAGAGCAGCAGGCCGTCCGTGGTCTGGCCGCGCAGCTGTTCGCCACCGCCACCCATCCTGGCCTGGGCGTCGCCGGTTTCGACACCGACCTGTGGACCCGGCTCGGCGAGGCCGGTCTGCTGGGCCTGTCCGTCGCCGAGGAGTTCGGAGGAGGCGGGCTGCCGCTCGCCGTCGCCGCCGTGGTCGCCGAGGAGGCAGGCCGGGCGGCCGGGCGCGTCCCCGTCGTACCCGTGCTTGCTGCTCTGCCGTTGCTCTCCGACTCCCCGCTCCTCACGGCGGCCCTCACGGGAAGTGCGGTCATGGTTCCCGCGATCGGGGCGGACGGCTGGACAGCTGGCGTCACCGCTGTGCGCGCAGGCGACCGCTGGGCTCTCAGCGGCACCCAGCTGGCCGTCGCCTGGGCCCGCGAGGCGTCGCACGCGGTAGTGGCCGCCCGCGCCGACGACGGGACCGACGTGCTGGCGCTCGTCGACCTGTCCGCGGCCACGCTGCAGGACGAGGTGGTCAGCTCCCAGGAGCCGCACGCCACGATCACCTTGCACGGGACCCTGGCTGTGGAGCTGGCCACCGGTCGGTCGGCCCTCGAGGACGCCCTGGCGCGGCTGACCCTGCTGCAGTGCGCCTACGCCGTGGGAGTCGCCGAGCAGTCGTTGCAGATCGCCGCCCGCCACGTATCGACGCGGGAGCAGTTCGGAAAGCCGCTCGCCACCTTCCAGGCCATCACCTGCCAGGTGAGCGACTGCTGGATCGACGTCGAGGCGATGCGTCTCACGACGCAGCAAGCTGTCTGGCGTCTCGACCAGGGGCTGCCCGCGGGCGAGCAGACGGCTATCGCGGCCTTCTGGGGCGCCGAGGGCGTGCAACGTGTCGTGTCGAAGGCCGTGCACCTGCACGGCGGACTGGGCGTCGACGTCAGCTACCCGCTGCACAAGTGGTTCCTCATCGGGAAGGTGGTCGAGCTCTCGCTGGGCGGCGCGCAGCGCTCCCTCGAACGGCTCGGCGACCTGATCGCGGCCCGGTGACGCACGCCCGCGAGCGTTGGTTCCCCGAGGACCCGCCGCCTTCTCCCCGCCGTGCCCGCAAGCACGCCCTCGCCGACGAACTGCGCACCCTGGTCGGTGATGTCCTCATGCTCGACGTGGAGGCCGTCACCGAGCAGCAGCTCGCCGAGGTCGAGGAGCGGATTGCCTTGGCGCGTAAGGCTTTCGCCGACCTGCCCGACATCCGCTCGCTCGGCCTGCACCTGGCTGGGGACGACGCCTCGCTCTTCGAGCGCAGCCCGCTGTCCGGCCGCTCGAACGCCCTCGCCGCGCCGCTTTCGTTGCAGTTCGACGGCGACCTCACCCGCGGTCACGCGACCTACGGTGAGTCCTACGAAGGACCTCCCGGGCTGGTGCATGGCGGCTACGTCATCTCAGCCTTCGACGACCTGCTGGGCGTCGCCCAGGCCGCCTCGGGCATCGCCGGGCTGACCGGCACTCTCGAGGTAAAGCTGCGTCGTGGGACACCCCTGCACCGCCGGATCGACTACGAGGCAGGCGTTCTCGAGCACAGCGGCCGAAAGGTCGTGGCCTGGGGTCGCAGCACGTTGGACGGCGCGCTGCTGGCCGAGGCGACGGGCATCTTCATCGAGCCCGTCGGCGGTCACCCCGCCAAGGCCCTGCGCGCCGCTGCCCAGCAGCCCTAGCTGGCTGCCCCAACTGGCAATGCACCCCCGGGACCATGTCGGATCGCAGATAGTCATACGCGATCCGATATGAGGCTGTGCACCACAGCAGCCGCCCCACGGCGGGGAGCACTGGCGCAACACCTAGAACGTGTTCCATACTGCGCGGGCAGAGGGCATCGGCGCCCGCGACAGGAGGCACCACGTTCATGGCCAACACGGTGGAGACGCGCGAGCACATCTACGTCGGCGGCGAGTTCATCGCCCCCTCGGGCAACGGGACGATCGACGTCATCAGCCCCCACACCGAGCAGGTCATCGCCCGGGTGCCCGACGGCAGCAAGGCAGACATCGACAAGGCCGTGGCCGCCGCGCGCCAGGCCTTCGACGAGGGCCCCTGGCCGCACCTCGCGCCCGCCGAGCGGGCCGGCTACCTTTCGGCCCTGTCGGCCATCATCCAGGGCCGCATGGACCACTGGGCCGGCGTCATCAGTACCGAGATGGGCTCGCCCTTCTCCTTCTCACAGATGGGCCAGATCTTCGCGAGCGCCATGGTGCTCGACTACTACGCGGGCCTGGCTGCGACGTACAACTTCGAGGAGGTCCGCAACGGCATCATGGGCCCGGCGCTGGTGCGTCGGGAGCCGGTCGGCGTCGCCGCGGCCATCGTCCCCTGGAACGTCCCGCTGTTCACCACGGTCCTCAAGCTCGGTCCTGCTCTGCTGGCAGGCTGCACCGTCGTCCTGAAGCCGTCCCCTGAGACCCCGCTGGATGCCTACCTGCTGGCCGAGGCGTGCGAGGAGATCGGCCTCCCGAAGGGCGTCCTGAACATCGTCGTGGCCGGCCGCGAGGTCGGCGAGCACCTCGTCACCCACCCCGGCATCGACAAGGTGGGTTTCACCGGCTCGACCGCGGCCGGCAAGAAGATCGCAGCGGCGGCCGGCGCCCAGCTCAAGCGCGTCACCCTCGAACTGGGCGGCAAGAGCGCCAGCATCTTCCTGCCCGACGCCGACCTGTCGATCGCCGTCCCGCAGGCCCTGGGCTCGGGCTTCATGAACAACGGCCAGGCCTGCGTGGCGCAGACCCGCATCCTGGTCTCGCGCGACCGCTACTCCGAGACCGTCGACGCCCTGTCCGAGTGGACCGCGGCGCAGGTCGTCGGCGACCCGCTGGACCCGGCGACGCAGATCGGCCCGCTGGTCGCGGAGCGGCAGCGCGCCCGGGTGGAGGGCTACATCGCGACCGCCCAGAAGGAGGGCGGCAAGATTGCGGTCGGCGGCGGTCGTCCCTCGTCGCAGCCCACCGGCTGGTACGTCGAGCCGACCCTCGTCATCGACGTCGACTCCAAGCACACGATCGCCCAGGAGGAGGTCTTCGGCCCGGTTGTCTCCGTCCTCGCCTACGACACCCCTGAGGACGCGGTCCGGATCGCCAACGACAGCGACTTCGGCCTGTCGGGCTCGGTGTTCACCGCAGACGTCGCGGCCGGCATCGACATCGCCCGCAAGGTGCGCACTGGTACCTACACCGTCAACGCCTTCGCCCTCGAGTTCGCCGCCCCGTTCGGTGGCTTCAAGCAGAGCGGAGTCGGCCGCGAGCTCGGTCCCGAAGGCCTGGCCGCCTACCTGGAGAGCAAGTCGATCTCGCTGCCCGCCGGCACGGTCGTGCCCGGCGTCCCGATCGTCTAAGGCCGCGCGCCGAGCCCCGCTCGCCCGACGTCAGGTGGCGTCGGGATTGGGCGGGAGCTCAGCCGTGCGGGAGGTGTCAGTCTCGATCGGGCCGGTCTTCATCGAGCCACCGGGGGAGTTGAGCGGCAGCTCCCGGCCCGGGAGCACCTCGTAGAAGAAGACCTGGTTGTCTTCCTTGTCGTCCGCGCTCTCGGCCGGGAGCGTGCGGTCGGGGTAGATCGCGTCGACTGGGCACACCGGCTCGCAGGCACCGCAGTCGATGCACTCCTTGGGGTGGATGTAGAGCTTGCGGTCGCCCTCGTAGATGCAGTCGACCGGGCACTCCTCGATGCAGGACATGTCCTTGATGTCGACACAGCTCGAGGTGATCACGTACGTCATGCGGCGGGGCCCTCCGGGTGCTCCGTCGAGTGGCCAGGAAAAATCGTGGCCTGCGGATCAATCACGGTAGCGGCGTTGTTGACGGCGGTCGCAGCCTCCCCGAATCCGACCGAGATGAGCCGCACCTTGCCGGGGTACTCCGTGATGTCGCCGGCGGCGAAGACGCGGGGCAGGTTGGTCGCCATCGTGGTGTCCACGACGATGTGCCGCTCCTGCACGTTCAGGCCCCAGGCCTCCAACGGCGTGATGTCGGCGGTGAACCCCAGGGCGGCGACGATCGCCTCCGCCGGCAGGTCGCGGGACTGCTTGGTCTTCACGTCGCGGACAGTGATCGACGCCAGGCTCCCGTCCCCGTTGATCGACACCGGCTGCATGGGCGTCGCGACCGTGATGGAGGAGTCCTTGAGCAGCTTCACCGAGTGAGCGTGGGCGCGGAACTCGTCCCGCCGGTGCACGAGCGTGACCGACTGCGCCACCCCCTCCAGCCCCAGGGCCCAGTCGACGGCGCTGTCGCCGCCGCCCACGACCACCACGTCCTTGCCGGCGTAGGGCAGATAGCTCGGGACGATGTACTCGAGCCCTCGGCCCTCCCACTCCGCTCCGCCGGGCAAGGGGCGGGGGTTGAACGTCCCGATCCCCCCGGTGACGATCACGGCCTTGGCTGCGATGCGCTTGCCGGAGGCGGTGGTGACCAGCACCCCGTCCTCCGTCTGCGCGTAGCTGACGGCCTGCTCACCCAGGAGGTAGTGCGGGTTGAACGGTGCCGCCTGGGTCACCAGGTTCTCGACCAGGTCCTTGCCGCGCACCGCTGGGAAGCCACCCACGTCGAAGATCATCTTCTCGGGGTAGAGCGCGGTGACCTGCCCGCCGGCCTCCGGCAACGCGTCCACGATGGCCGTGCTGAGGCCGCGGAAGCCCGCGTAGTAGGCCCCGTAGAGCCCGGACGGACCGGCTCCCACCACGAGCACGTCGACGTCGACGTCCACCATCAGGCCCTTCCCTCCCGCGACAATGAGAACACGTTACAGTTTGCGCCCGCGAGGGCCAACCTCAGGCAGTCGCCAGCGCCGCCAGCGCCGCCGCCGCCAGCACCCGGACCCCCACCCCGATCGCGCCCTCGTCGACGTCGAACGTGGGCTGGTGCAGGTCCACCCGCCGCTCGCTGCCCCGCGGCCGCACCCCCAGGCGGGCCATCGCGCCGGGGACCTGGTCGAGGTACCAGGCGAAGTCCTCGCCGCCGAGCGACTGCACGGTCGGCACCGCCGCGCCGGGCCCCAGCGCGGTGATCACCGCCGCCGTCAGCAGGGCCGTCGCGGCCGGGTCGTTGACCACCGGGGGCACGCCCCGCTCGTACGTCACGGTCGCCCGGGCGCCATAAGGCGCCACGATCCCCTGCACCAGGCGTTGGACGAGGTCGGGCGCCTGCCGCCAGACCTCCTTGTCGAGGACCCGCAGCGTCCCCGTCAGGACGCCCTCGCGCGGAATGGCGTTGCGGGCCGTGCCGGCAGCGACCTGCCCCCAGACCAGGCACAGCCCGGCCCGCGGGTCGACCAGCCGCGACAGCGCGTCCGGGAGCCCGGTGGCGACGGTCGCGAGGACGTGCACCAGGTCGACGGTGTTGTGCGGCCGCGACGTGTGCCCACCCGGACCACTGAGGCGCACCTCGACGGCATCCGCGGCCGCAGTGAGGGGTCCGCTCTTCACCCCGATGTACCCGACCTCCAGCGAGGGGTCGCAGTGCAGCCCGAAGATCGCCTGCGCCTCCTCCAGCCACCCCTCGGCGACCACCCCGAGAGCACCGCCCGGCAGTTGCTCCTCGGCGGGCTGGAACAGCAGCCGCACCCGTCCGGTCAGGTTCATCCGGGCAAAGGCGAGCCCCACGCCGAGCACGACCGCGGTGTGGACGTCGTGGCCGCAGGCGTGGCAGACGCCGTCGACCTGGGAGCGGTACGGCACCCGCTTGTCGTCCTGCATGGGCAAGGCGTCGATGTCGGCCCGCAGCACGACCAGCGGCGCGCCCGTGCCGACGTCGCAGACCAGGCCGGTCCCGCCCGCGAGCACCTTCGGCGACAGGCCGGCAGCGGCGAGCCGGTTCCCCAACAACGCCGTCGTCTCGTGCTCCTGCCACCCCAGCTCCGGGTGGGCGTGCAACGTGCGCCGGAAGGCGATCAGCTCCTGCTCGCCCTCCAGGAGCCAGCCGTCCACGGTCACCCCGGCTGTCACAGCGGCCTGCCCGCGACGAACTCGGCGATCAGGCTGTCGACGACGGCATGCAGGTCGCCGCCCGCGGCCTGTGCCGCCGCGCGTTGCCGCAGGTACGACGCACCCTGTGCCACGACCTCCTCCACGCGGGCCAGCTCCTCGGCGCACCCGAGTCGCTCTGCCGCGGGCTTCAGCTCGTGCGCCAACTCCCTCAGCGCCTCCCGCACGGGGACGGTGCTCTCGTCGTCGCGGATGATGTCCGCGTCCAGGCCGTACCGGGCTGCCCGCCACTTGTTCTCGCGCACCACCCAGCCCTTCGGTGTCGGCAGCGTGTAGCCCCTGTCGATCTCCCGGTCCAGGACGTCGACGAGGCACTGCGACAACGCCGCGACCATCCCCACCTCGTGGAGCGTCGGGAGCCCGTCACAGATCCGGAGCTCGACGGTGCCGTAGGTCGGGTGGGGCCGGATGTCCCACCAGACCTCCTTGATGGAGCCGATCGTCCCGGTGGAGATGAGCGTCCCCATGTAGGACTCGAACTCCGGCCAACCGGCGAGCTGGTAAGGCAGGCCTGCCGTCGGCAGGCTCTCGAACACCTTGGACCGCGACGACGCCAGCCCGGTGTCATGACCGATCCAGTACGGCGACGACGCCGAGAGCGCCAGGAAGTGCGGGATGTACGCCGAGAGCGCGTTGACGATGGGGATGGCCTTCTCCGCGGACCGGACCCCGACGTGCACGTGCACGCCGAAGATCTGCAGCTGGCGGGCCAGCCACTGCATGTCCTCGACCAGCTTGGCGTAACGCGGGTTGGGACTGACCGTCTGCGTGTCCCAGTCGGTGGTCGGGTGGGTGCCCGCGCACATCATCGCCAGACCCCGCGCCTCCACGAGGGGCCGGAGCTCCTCGATCGTGCCCGCCAGGTCGGCGGTCGCTTCCGACACCGTGGAGCAGATCCCGGTGATGACCTCGATGGTCGACTCGAACAGCTCGTACTTCGCCTTGGGGTGCTCCCCGCCCGGTGCCAGGGCGCCCAGGATCTCGGTCGCGGCGCTGGTCAGCTCACGGGTCTGCGTGGAGACGAGCTGCAGCTCCCACTCGATACCTAAGCTGGACCGGGAGGACGAGACGAACGGGATCTGCATGACGGCTACCAACCTCTCGACGCCGGCTTACCCCGCCAGCCCGTGCACCAGCAGTGCGGGGTGGTCGGAGTAGACCGCATCCACACCATGCCGCAAGGCCCGGCGCAGCCCCCAGCGCGTCTGGATGTCCCAGGCGAAGGCCAGTAGCCCGGCCGCATGGGCGTGCCGCACGAGCGTGTGCGTCCACCGCCCGTGCCGCAGGTTGACGGCATCGATCCCCCGGTCGGCGATCGCGTGCATGGTGGGCTCGGCATGAAGGAGCGCCTCTCGCCAGCGCAGGTCGGTGACGAGCCGCAGCTTCGGGTCGAGCTCGCGCCAGCTCACGCAAGAGCCGACCCCGCCGCAGAGCCACAGCCGCGAGAGGTCGAAGCCCGCCTCACGGGCCACGTCCACCGTTCTGATCGCCGTACCGGGACCCCTCATGTCCAAGGAGAGGTCGAAGTGGGTGCCGCACTCGCGGAACAGCGCCGCCAGCGACAGCGGCGTCTCACGTTCCTTGTGCGGCGGGCCATGGTGCAGGACTGGATCGCCCTCGGCGTCGAGCCACACGTCGGACTCCAGCCCGGTGACACCGTGGGCGAGCGCCTTGCGGAAGGCCTCGAGCGAGTTCTCCGGCGCGTCGGCCATCCCTCCGCGGTGGGCAAAGCCGAGGACCAGGTCAGTCCTCTTCAGCCGTCTCTCCCTGCGTCGGGACCTTGAACTCCGGTTGCGGCTCGCTCGACCAGGTGGTGGTGAGCGAACGGGCAACGTGGAAGCGGTCGACCTCGTCGAGGCGGTTGTTGCGGCGCATCAGTGGCAACGCGACACAGACGGCGACGGCGGCGAGCACGACGATCACGAGGTAGAGCACGAGTGGATGTCCTTCCGGACCGGGTGGTCCCCCCTGGACAGGACCAGCCTAGAAGAACTCCTGCGGCGTGTAGACCCCCCACACCTCGCGCAAGGCGTTGCAGACCTCTCCAACGGTCGCGAGGGCTTTGAGAGCGTCCTTCATGGGGTAGAGCACGTTGTCGTTGCCGACAGCCGCTTTCTTCATGGCCTCCAGCGCAGCGTCGACGGCCTGCTGGTCGCGGCGGGCACGTAGGTCCGCCAGACGGGCCCGCTGGTCGGCCTCGATCGACGGGTCGACCCGGAGCGGTTCGTACCTCTCCTCGCTGGCCGCCTTGAACTTGTTGAGGCCCACCACGATCCGCTCGCCCGAGTCGATGCCCTTCGCGGTCGCGTAGGCCGACAGCTCGATCTCGGTCTTCTGGAAGCCCTTCTCGATCGCGGCGACGGCACCGCCCAGCTCCTCGACCTTCGCCATGAGGGCGCGAGCGCCCTTCTCGACCTCGTCGGTCATGGCCTCCACGACGTAGGACCCGGCGAAGGGGTCGACCGTCGCGGTGACATCCGTCTCGTACGCGAGCACCTGCTGGGTGCGCAAGGCGAGGGTCGCGGCCTTCACGGTCGGCAAGGCGATCGCCTCGTCGAAGGAGTTGGTGTGCAGCGACTGGGTCCCACCCAGCACAGCAGCAAGCCCCTGTACGGCGACGCGGACGAGGTTGACCTCCGGCTGCTGCGCCGTGAGCTGCACGCCTGCCGTCTGGGTGTGGAACCGCAGCATCTGGGACTTGGGGTCCTTGGCGCCGAACTCGTTCTTCATCACGTCGGCCCAGATCCGCCGGGCGGCACGGAACTTCGCCACCTCCTCGAGGATGGTGGTCCGGGAGACGAAGAAGAACGCCAACCGCGGCGCGAAGTCATCGACGTCCTGGCCGGTGGCGACCGCCGCGCGGACGTACTCGATACCGTCGGCGAGGGTGAAGGCGATCTCCTGCGTGGGCGTCGCCCCCGCTTCCGCCATGTGGTAGCCGGAGATCGAGATGGTGTTCCACTTCGGGATCTCGTTGCGGCAGTACTCGAAGATGTTGGTGATGAGCCGCAGGGAGTGCGCCGGCGGGTAGATGTAGGTGCCGCGGGCGATGTACTCCTTGAGCACGTCATTCTGGATGGTGCCGGTGATGGCCGACCCGGGGACGCCGTTCTCCTCCGCGACGAGCTCGTACATGAGCAGCAGCACCGACGCCGGCGCGTTGATGGTCATCGAGGTCGACACCTGGTCGAGCGGGATCTGGTCGAACAGGATCCGCATGTCCTCGAGCGAGTCGATCGCGACGCCCACCTTGCCGACCTCGCCGTGCGCCACCGGGTCGTCGGAGTCGTAGCCCATCTGGGTAGGCAGGTCGAAGGCGACGGAAAGGCCGCCCGTTCCCTGGGCGACCAGGTGCCGGTAACGCTCGTTGGACTCCCTCGCGGTGCCGAAGCCGGCGTACTGCCGCATCGTCCAGGGCCGGCCGGTGTACATCGACGGATACACCCCGCGGGTGAAGGGGTAGGCCCCAGGTGTGCCCAGCCGCTCCTCCAGACCCGCGGCAAGGTCCTCGGACGTGTACAGCGGCTCGATGGGGAACCCGGACTCGGACTCGCGCGCCATGCCTGACTCCTTCTCCCGAACGACCTGTGCCGCAGACTACGGAAGTGCTGAACGAGCAAAAGGCAGGAGGTCGGAGATGGACAGGCTGATCGCCGACCGCTACCGCCTGCTCGGCCGTCTCGGCAGCGGCGGCATGGGGACGGTCTGGCGAGCACGGGACGAGCTCCTGCACCGCGAGGTCGCGGTCAAGGAGGTCCGGCTGCCTGCTGGTCTGCCCGAGGACGAGCGCGACCAGCTGCGGGAGCGCACCCTGCGCGAGGCACGCGCCGCGGCCCGGCTGGACTCCCCGCACGCGGTCACCGTCTACGACGTCGTCGAGGAGGACGGCAACCCCTTCCTCGTGATGGAGCTGGTCGAGGCCCCGACCCTCTCCTCGGTCGTTCGCGACCAGGGCCCGTTGCCGCCCCACCGCGTTGCCGAGATCGGCCTGTCCCTGCTCGCCGCGCTCGAGGCCGCGCACGCGCAGGGGATCGTGCACCGCGACGTGAAGCCCTCCAACGTGCTGCTGCGCCCCGACGGGCGGGTCGTGCTCTCCGACTTCGGGATCGCCCACACCACCGGCGACGCGTCGCTGACCAGCACCGGGTTGCTGTTGGGCTCACCCTCCTACATCGCGCCCGAGCGCGCCCGCGGCCTGGGCTCGAGGCCGGAGTCCGACCTGTGGTCGCTCGGCGCCACGCTCTTCACGGCCGTCGAGGGCAGGGCTGCGTTCGACACCGGCGAGGCCCTGACCACGATGACGGCAGTGGTGGCGGGCGAGCCGGCGCCGTTCGAGCTCGCCGGACCGCTCACCCCGGTCCTCGCCGGGCTCCTGGTCCGCGAGCCCGAGGACCGCCTCGACGCCATCGGGGCGCGTCGCGGCCTTCAGGAAGCGCTCAGCGCGGGCGCTGCGGCCACCCAGGCCCTGCCCCTCCTCCCAGCCCGGCCCGTGCCAGCCCCGCCCGCCCGAGGGCGTCGCCGTACGTGGGCAGTCGTCGCCGCGTTGGTGGTCGTGGCTTCTGGCACCGCCGGGTACGTCGCGTCCACGCGCTCTCCCGATCGCACCACGAGTACGGCGAGCCCTCGGCCCTCCCCCTCAGCGGCGGCCGTCGTCCCCGCCGGCTGGAAGACCTACACGGGCGACGGCTGGTCGATCCGCTACCCGGCCACGTGGCAGGTCGGCACGTACCGCGGCCAGCCGCAGCTGCGCGACCCGGTCACCCACCGGACGGTCCGGGTGGGACCGGCGTCCCTCGGGAGCAGCCCGCTCGCGGTGCTGACGACCACGGCCACGGCATTTGCGCGGGTCTACCCGTCGTACTCGAGAGTCCGGCTGGAGCAGACGTCCGGCGGGGCGGTCTGGGAGCTGACCTACACCGACGGGGGCGCGGACCTGCACGCAGCCGACTGGGCGCTCGTGCTGGGCGGCCGCGGCTTCACCCTCTTCACACAGGCGAAGGCCGCCGACTGGCACGCCGCATCCCCGGAGCTGAGACGGGTCGTCAGCAGTCTTGCACTCGGGTGACAACCCTCACACCCCTCAGGTCGCTCACAGGTTTCTCCATCGTTAAAATGAACCGACAGCAGCCATCACCTTGCGCAACATCTGGAGGACGCCGGCATGGCGAAAGCTCCCGCCGGGACTCTCTACCGCGGACGCGAGGGCATGTGGTCCTGGGTGGCTCACCGGGTTACGGGTGTGCTCATCTTCTTCTTCCTGTTCGCACACGTACTCGACACCGCGCTCGTCCGGGTCTCCCCCGACTCCTATGACCGCGTGATCAACACCTACAAGACGCCGATCGTCAACCTCATGGAGCTCGGCCTGACGGGCGCGGTGCTCTATCACGCGCTGAACGGCCTGCGGATCATGGCGATCGACTTCTGGGAGAAGGGCCCGCGCTACCAGAGGCAGATGACCTGGGCGATCCTCGCGGTCTTCGTCGTCGTCATGGTCCCCGGCGCCTACTTCATGCTCGAGCACACCGTCCGCACGATGTTCGGGAGCGCCACGTGACCGCCACCGCGGAAGGCGCCGCCCCGGTCGTCATCGAGGCTCCGCGGGCCCGGCGCACGCGCCACGGCAAGGGCTCGCGGACGAACTTCGAGATGTACAGCTGGATCTTCATGCGGATGAGCGGCCTGCTGCTCATCGTGCTGGTGCTCGGGCACCTGCTCATCATGAACGTCCTCGACAGCGGCGTGCAGCGGATCAACTTCGGCTTCGTAGCCGGACGCTGGGCGTCGCCGTTCTGGCGCACCTGGGACCTCATGCAGCTCTGGCTCGCCGAGCTGCACGGCACCAACGGCCTGCGCACCGTCATCAACGACTACGCCGTGCGCGACTCCACGCGCTTCTGGCTGAAGATGCTGCTCTACACCTCGGCCTTCCTGGTCCTGGTCCTGGGGACGCTGGTCATCTTCACCTTCGACCCCACGATCAAGTAGGTCCTCACCATGGTGCAGTTCCACCGCTACGACACGGTCATCGTCGGCGCCGGCGGCGCGGGCATGCGGGCCGCGCTCGAGGCCGGCAAGCGCTCCCGCACGGCCGTCCTCACCAAGCTCTACCCGACGCGCTCCCACACCGGCGCGGCGCAGGGCGGCATGTGCGCCGCGCTCGCCAACGTCGAGGAGGACAACTGGGAGTGGCACACCTTCGACACCGTCAAGGGCGGCGACTACCTCGTCGACCAGGACGCCGCCGAGGTGATGTGCAAGGAGGCCATCGACGCGGTCCTCGACCTCGAGAAGATGGGCCTGCCGTTCAACCGCACCCCTGAGGGCCGGATCGACCAGCGCCGCTTCGGCGGGCACACCCGCAACCATGGCGAGGCCGCGGTCCGCCGGTCATGCTTCGCTGCCGACCGCACCGGCCACATGATCCTGCAGACCCTGTTCCAGCAGTGCGTCAAGGAGGGCATCGAGTTCTACAACGAGTTCTATGTCCTCGACCTGCTGATGAACGACGGCGCGACAGCCGGCGTCGTCGCCTACGAGCTGGCGACCGGAGAGCTCCACGTCTTCCAGGCCAAGTCGGTGCTGTTCGCCAGCGGCGGCTTCGGCAAGGTCTTCAAGGTGACCTCCAACGCCCACACGCTCACTGGTGACGGCATGGGCATCGTCTACCGGAAGGGCCTGCCGCTGGAGGACATGGAGTTCTTCCAGTTCCACCCGACGGGCATCTGGAAGATGGGAATCCTGCTGACGGAGGGCGCCCGCGGTGAGGGTGGCATCCTGCGCAACAAGGACGGCGAGCGCTTCATGGAGCGGTACGCCCCGACCATCAAGGACCTCGCACCCCGCGACATGGTCGCCCGCGCCATCTATACCGAGATCCGCGCCGGTCGCGGCTGCGGCCCGGCCGGGGACCACGTGTACCTCGACCTCACGCACCTGCCGCCGGAGCAGCTCGACGCCAAGCTGCCCGACATCACCGAGTTCGCCCGCACCTACCTCGGCATCGAGCCCTACACGGACCCGATCCCGATCCAACCGACCGCGCACTACGCGATGGGCGGAGTGCCCACCAACATCGACGCTCAGGTGCTGAGCAACAACACGGACATCGTGCCCGGGTTGTTCGCTGCCGGTGAGGTCGCCTGCGTGTCGGTGCACGGCGCCAACCGGCTCGGCACCAACTCGCTGCTCGACATCAACGTCTTCGGTCGCCGCGGCGGTCTGTCGGCGGCGGCGTACGCCAACAGCCACGACCACGTCGAGCTGCCGGCCGACCCGACGAAGGATGTCGAGTCCTTGCTGCAGCGCCTGCGCGACGGTGGCGGGAGCGAGAACGTCGCCGCGATCCGGGCTGAGCTCCAGGAGACGATGGATGCGCACGCGTCCGTCTACCGGACGGAGGAGACCCTCAAGCAGGCCGAGACCGACATCGCCGCCCTGAAGCTGCGGTACCAGGGTGTCGGCGTCTCCGACCGCGGTCGGCGCTACAACACCGAGCTGCTCGAGGCGGTCGAGCTGGGCTTCCTGCTCGACCTCGCCGAGGTCATGGTGGTGTCGGCCAGGGCGCGCAACGAGTCGCGCGGGGGGCACTTCCGCGAGGACTACCCGCACCGGGACGACGTCAACTTCATGCGCCACACGATGGCTTACAACGACGGGGGCGACATCCGCCTCGACTACAAGCCCGTCGTCCAGACCCGCTACCAGCCCATGGAGCGCAAGTACTGATGACTGTGACTGACGAACGCCCCACGGTCGAGGTCGCCGAGCACCAGCGGCTCGTCACCCTGAAGATCCGACGCTACGACCCCGAGGTGGGCCCTGAGGCGACCTGGCAGGAGTTCCAGGTCCCCGTCGAGAAGGGCGACCGGCTGCTTGATGCCCTGCACCACGTCAAGTGGTACATCGACGGCTCGCTGAGCTTCCGCCGCTCGTGCGCGCACGGCGTCTGCGGCTCCGACGCGATGCGCATCAACGGCGTGAACCGGCTCTCCTGCAAGGTCCTGGTGAAGGACCTCGGCGAGGTCATCACGATCGAGCCCATCAAGGGGCTCACCGTGCTCAAGGACCTCATCGTCGACATGGACCCGTTCTTCGAGGCCTTCAAGTCCATCAAGCCGTTCCTCATCACCAACGGCAACGCGCCGACCCGTGAGCGCCTGCAGTCCGCCGAGGACCGCGCCCGTTTCGACGACTCGACCAAGTGCATCATGTGCGCCGCCTGCACCACGTCGTGCCCGGTGTTCTGGAACGACGAGGCCTACTTCGGCCCGCAGGCCATCGTCATGGCGCACCGCTTCATCTTCGACTCGCGCGATGAGGGCGCCGACGAGCGGCTGGAGATCCTGAACGAGAAGGAAGGCGTCTGGCGATGCCGGACCACCTTCAACTGCACCGACGCCTGCCCCCGCGGCATCCAGGTCACCAAGGCCATCCAGGAAGTGAAGCGAGCCCTGATCTTCCGCAAGGTCTAGTCGCCCCCAGACCCCGGAGGCCGGCCCCTGCTGAAGGGTCCGGCCTTCGTGCTGTTGCGTCCCGGGTGCACAGATGCACGCGAGCGGGGGAGATCACGCGCGGCTCCCGTGCATCCGCGCACGCCATACCGATGCTCGCGTGCTTCTGTGCACCAGCCAATGCGGGTACGGCGAAGCCCTCAGCGTGCGGCGGCCCGCCAGGAGCGCCCACCGACCAGGAGCAGCCCGGTGGCCAAGGCGAGCGAGGCCACTGTCAGCACCGCGTGGACCAGCAGGAACGCGGTCGGGTCGCCGTGCGAGAACGACCGCGGGTCCTTCCAGATGTTGTGGAGGAAGGTGGGCCAGATGACCCACTGGAAGGCTCCAGTGACGAGCAAGAAGGCCGCGGCACGGCGAGAAAGGACCACGTCCACCAGTGTCGCCGACGATGACAGGCTGTGACCTTCCGGTACTGTTTGGGCATCATGCGGACCTTCCCAGGCCCCCTGGCCAGAGCCGGCATCCCCCTCACGCTCCTCGTCACGGCAGTCATGTTCTTGCTGACTACCGCCCTGGTGACGGCCGCCTTGCCGGCCGCTGCGGTGGAGAGACCCGGCATCGTCGGCGGCGACCTGCTCGGCGCGCGCGGTGTCGTTGTGGCGAAGGGCGCGACGCCGCTGCCCCCGACCACCGCCGCCGGCTGGCTCGTTGCGGATCTCACGACCGGCGACGTGCTCGCGAGCAAGGACCCGCACGGACGCTTCGCGCCGGCCAGCACGCTCAAGACGCTCACCGCGGTGACCCTGATCCCGAGGCTGAAGGCGACCGCACGGGTCACACCGACCTGGGCGGACCTCAACGTCGACGGCTCCAAGGTCGGCCTGGTGCAGAACGTCAAGTACACCGTCAGTGAGCTGTTCACCGCCATGCTCGTCGTGTCCGGCAACGACGCCGCCAACACCCTCGCGACGGCCAACGGCGGGATCCCCAAGACGGTGGCCGAGATGAACGCCGAGGCCGCCCACCTGAACGCCCTCGACACGCAGGCGGTCAACGCCAACGGCCTCGACGACCCCAAGCAGCTCACGAGCGCCTACGACCTGGCCCTGATCGCCCGCGCCGGCATGCAGCTCCCGGCGTTCCGCAAGTACGTCGCCATCAAGAGCTCGCACATCCGCGGCCCCGGCAGGATGGCGATCCCCATCGGCAGCCACGACAAGCTCCTGTGGAACTACCCCGGCGCGATCGGCATCAAGAACGGCTACACCGTCAAGGCCCAGGCGACGTTCGTCGGTGCGGCCACCCGCGGCGGCCACACCCTCGTCGTGACGTTGCTGCGCACCAACCCGCGCTACTGGCCCGAGGCGGCCGCGCTGCTCGACTGGGGCTTCGCAGCGACCCGGGCCGGTATCAGCCCGATCGGCCAGCTCGTCGACCCGGTGATGCCCACTCCGAGCCCGACCCCCAACGCGGGCCTGCACCCTGCTGCCGTCAACCTGTCGGCCAGCAAGGACAACGGGCTCCCGCTTCTCCCCACCGGCGTCGTCGGAGCGGGGGTGGCGGTCATCGCCAGCAGCCTGCTGCGGGGCCGTCGCCGCAGTCGCCGGCGCAAGCTCAGGCTGCCACCCCTCTAGCCGGTCTCCCTAGCGACGCAGCAGCCGCTGCACGGTCTTGAGGGCGTGCAGCATCACCATGACCAGCACCATTCCGCCGACGACGACGGTCACCCGAGCGGCCAGCTGCACCTTCGGCGCGCCCGGAGGCTGCCCGCCCGCAGCAACCGGCGAGGCCCCGCTGTCGTCCTTCGGCGTCTCCACCACGTCTCCCTCTTCCGGTGTCTCCGGCTCCTCAGGCGAGGCTGTCACGGCGAAGGCAGCGGCGTACAGCACCAGCCGTGACACCAGGTTGAGGAACAGCAGGAGCCCGATGACGACGGCGAAGGCGCCGTAGGTCGCCTCGCCCCTCTTGGTCGTGTGCTGCACGTAGAAGCCACCCACCAGCTTGAGCAGGCCGAACCCGACGGCCCCGAACACCGCGCCCTTGAGGACCTGCCAGAACGGCGCGGGCACACCTGCCAGCCGCACGAACAGGTACAGGAACAGCGCCACGTCGGCAACGCCGGCCAGGAGCAGGCCGAGCGCCTTGGTGAACCAGATCGCGGCGGTCGTCGACTCCACGCCGGCCTGTTCCAGCAGGAACTGCGGCCCGCTGCCGGCCAGTCCGGTCACGATGACCGACGCCGTGACGGTGGCCAGCAACCCGATGAGGGCGACGACGTCGACGACCTTGCGGACCACCAGGTTGCGACGGGGCGCGGGGCAGCGCCAGATCGCACGAATCGCCTCGCGCAGGGCATCGATCCAGCCCAGCCCGGACAGGAGGAGACCGACGGCACCGAGGAGGCCGGCCCGGCCGGCGTGGGCACCGATGGTCGTGCTGATCGTCGTGACCAGCTCGGGAGGTAGGTACCCCGCGAGTCCGGACTGCACGTCCGCCGCCGCGGAGGCACCGTTGACGAGCTTGAACAGGTAGATGACCAGCAGCAGGATCGGGAACAGCGACAGGAACCAGTAGAAGGTGACCGCCGCAGCCAGCCGGTCGCCGTTGTCCGCCTGATAGCGCTGGTAGGTCCGGACCAGGTGGTCGATCAGCCCGAACCGCGCACGCAAGGTCGAGATCACAAGGCGGGGCCTACCCCGTTTCGGGGGGAGGCCGAACCGGGTCGGCCTAGGCCGGTGCCAGCAGCCCGACCCGCTCGCGCACGGTCGCCATCGTGGCGACCGCGACCTCGCGGGCTCGCGTCGCGCCCTCCGCGAGCACCTGGTCCAGGTACGCCGGGTCGGCGACGAGCTCGTCGAAGCGACGACGTACGGGGGCGAACAGCTCGACGACGGCCTCGGCGACATCGGTCTTGAAGTCGCCGTAGCCCTTGCCGGCGTAAGCCCCCTCGAGCTCCGGCACGGCCTTGCCGGTGGCCACCGACAAGATCGTGAGCAGGTTGCTGATCCCGGGCTTCTCGGCGACGCCGTAGACGACGTCGCGGCCCGTGTCCGTGACCGCGCTCTTGATCTTCTTGGTGGTCGCCTGGTCGTCCTCGATGACCCACAGCGTGCCGGGGCCGCCGCGGCTGGTACTCATCTTGGCGGTGGGATCCTGCAGGTCCTTGATCCGGTCGGCGGACTTCTGGACATACGGATCGGGCACCGTGAAGGTCTCGCCGTACCGGTTGTTGAAGCGCTGCGCGAGGTCGCGCGTCAGCTCCAGGTGCTGACGCTGGTCCTCCCCGACGGGAACGGCGTTGGCCTGGTACAGCAGGATGTCCGCGGCTTGCAGGATCGGGTAGTTGAAAAGTCCGACGTTGCCGCCGCCCTTGTCCTTGAACTGCGTCATGCGCGAGGCCTCACCGAAGCCGGTCAGGCACGACAGCACCCAGGCCAGCTCGGTGTGCTCGGGCAGGTGGCTCTGCGCGAACAAGCTGCTGCGCTCCGGATCCACGCCCATCGCGAGCAGCTCGGCGATCAGCCTCCGGGTGCGCTCACGCAGCTCGGCCGGGTCGGGCGAGACGGTGAGCGCGTGCAGGTCGGCGATGAAATAGAAGCACTCGCTCTCGTCCTGCATCGCGGCCCAGTACCGCACGGCGCCCAGGTAGTTGCCCAGGTGCTTGCCGGCACCGGTCGGCTGGATCCCTGACAGCACGCGTGGACGAGACATGCGATCTAGTCTCTCAGAGCCGTCACCTAGGTTTCATGATGTGTACGACGTGGCGGTGGTCGGGGCTGGTCCTGCCGGTGCCGCCGCGGCCCTGTCCGCCCTGCGCACCCGACCAGGCGCGCGGGTGCTGTTGCTCGACAAGCAGGACTTTCCGCGGGACAAGTCGTGCGGCGACGGGATCGCCCCCCACGCCCTCGACGAGCTCGCCCGGCTGGGGGCCGCGCACGTGCTGCTCGACCGGGTCCCCGTCCGGCGCCTGCGGCTGGTCAGCCCACGCGGCACGCAGGCCGAGGCGGTGCTGCAACGCCCCGACTACGTCGTGCCCCGCACCGTGTTCGACGCCCGGCTGCTCGATGCCGCCGTGGCGCGTGGCGCGGAGCTCCGGCGCCACACGGTCCGGCAGGTCGAGGTGCGGCCCGACCGGGTCGTCCTCGACGGTGAGATCGAGGCCCGCACCGTGGTCGGTGCCGATGGTGCCAACGGCGTGGTACGACGTCGCCTCGGCCTCCCCCACCAGGACCCGTCAACCATCGCCGTGGCCGTCCGCGGCTACATCCCTTGGGAAACAAGCGATCCGGAGCAAGTCATCGTCATGGACGGCCGTGACTGGCCGGCCTACGCCTGGCGCTTCGATGCCGGGGACGGCACGTCCAACGTCGGTTTCGGGATGCTCCTTCCCAGCCTCAGGGCGGCAGAGCACGGAAAGGACGCCTTGCACGACCGGCTCGTGCAGCTGCTGCCGGAAGCGGCGGGGGCGGTGCGGCTGCGGTCGCACCACCTGCCGCTGTCCACCTCCCGACCGGTGCAGCCGGACGGTCGGGTACTGCTCGCCGGCGACGCCGCCTCGCTGGTCAACCCGCTGACCGGCGAAGGCATCTTCTACGCGCTGCTGTCGGGGCGCCTCGCCGGGGCGGTGGCGGTGTCGGCCCGCGATCCGGGGGCCTCGTACCGGGAGCTGCTGGAGCGAGAGCTGGGCACCCACCTCAAGCACACGTCGCTGCTGGCGCGGATCACCGCGCACCAGCGGGTCCTCGACGCGGGGGTCCGCGCGGCCAGGCAGGCGCCGGGCGCCATGGACGCCCTGGTCGAGGTCGGCCTCGGACGCGGCCTGATCACCGCCCCGCTCGTCCGCGCCCTCGCAAGGGAGGCGACCCACTCCTTGCGTCCGCTCAAGCGCACCCACCTGCGCGGGTGACGAGCGGACGTAACGGACGATCAGGACAGCATCGCGCGTAGGACGTCGGCCTCCTTGGACGTCAGCTTCTCGGTCATGCGCACGACCAGGTTCTCCGCCTTGCCCCCGATCAGCGGGATGGACACCTTGACTGATCCCTCGACCACGTAGACGCACCCGGAGCCGGCCGGCTCGAGGCGCATGACGCCCGCCACCTTGGCCGGCGACCCCACGGTGTCTGCCTTCCAGGTGCCGGCGCGCACGCCGTCGTCGGCCGCCCCCCAGGTGTCGGTCTGGATGACCCTGCCGTCCGCCGGGAGGAACTGGGTGAGGAAGCCCGGGACACCGTCCGGGAGCTTGCGCGTGACCACCAGCGTGACCGCGCCTGCGGGGCCTTCGGTGCGCGAGACCTGGGTACTGTCGTCGCCCAGCTCCCTGGCCTTGGTCGGCGCCCAGTCGTTGCCGGAGATCGCGGCGTAGGCGGTCTCGACGTCGACCGGTAGGTCGTACCTCACACTGATCTTGCCGGGCACCGTCAGCTCCTCTCATGAACAGGTGGGCAGGGATCTGTCAGGACGCGGGCGCGCCCACGTCAGCCGTGATCGGGGTCACCCGGACCCGAGAGATCCGACGGCCGTCGAGCTCGGTGACCTCGAGCCGGTGGCCGTCGGCCTCCACGGCTTCACCTACCCGCGGGACGTGCCCCAGCGACGCCATCACGAACCCGGCGAGGGTCTCGTAGGGGCCGTCCGGCAGGTGGACACCGGTCTGCTCCTCGACCTCGTCGAGGTTGAGCAGGCCGTCGACCTCGACCGCTCCTCCGTGGGTGCGCAGGGCCTCGGCGCTCGGGGCGTCGTACTCGTCACGGATCTCGCCGATGACCTCCTCGATGAGGTCCTCGAGGGTGACGATGCCGGCGGTGCCGCCGTACTCGTCGACGACGATCGCGAGGTGATGCCCTTCACGGCGCATCTCCGACATCGCGGGCAGCACTCGTTTGGTGCCGGGGAGCAGCTTCACCTCGCGGGTGACGTCGGCGACCTTGGTGGTCCGCGCCTTGGCCGCCGGCATCAACAGGTCGCGGACGTGCACGAAACCGAGGATGTCGTCCGGCGAGCCTCGGGTCACGGGGTAGCGGGAGTGCGGCGCGGTCGCGGTCACCTTGGCTGCCCGCGCGACCGTCATGGAGCCGTCGAGGAACTCCACCTCGGTACGCGGGATCATCACCTCGCGCAGCTGCCGCTCGCCCGCCGCGAAGACCTCGTCGATGAGCTTGCGCTCGTCCTTGGTCAGCGACTCGTGGCTGGCGACCAGACCGCGCAGCTCCTCCTCGGTGATGGCTTCACGCCTGGCACCGGGGTCCCCACCGAGCATCCGCACCAGGACGTCGGTGCTGCGGGACAGCAACCAGACGACCGGTCTCATGATCGAGGCGAACCGGTCGAGGAAGGGCGCGAGCAGCAGCGCCGCACCCTCAGCCCGCTGCAGGCCCAGCCGCTTCGGGACCAGCTCGCCCACCACGATGGCGACGTAGCTGATGGCCAGGGTGATGAGGATCAGCGACAGGACGTCGGCGAACCCCCGGGACACCCCGAGCCACTCCTGGAGGTGCGGTTCGAGATGGCTGGACAGCCGGGACTCGCCGAACGCCGCAGACATGAAACCGGCGAACGTCACGCCGATCTGCGCGGCGGCCAGGAACCTGTTGGGGGTGCTGGTCAGCGACTGGACACGGCCCCCGCGCCTGCCCTTCTCCGCCAGGGCCTTGACCTGGCTCTCCCGCAGCGAGACGAGTGCGATCTCGCCGGCCACGAAGATGGCACCGACCAGGATGAGCACCAGGATGAGCGCGATGCTGATGAAGACGTCGTTCACGGCGCGCCGCCCGACAGGGGTCGTCGCGCCGAGGTACTCGGAGGATGGTCCACGCCGAGCAGCCTAGAGCCGCAGCGCACCACGCGAGCGACGAGGCGCACGCGCCGGGTGCAGGCACCCGGACCCCGTCCGCTTGCTAGAACTCGGCGAGGGCTGCGTTGAAGGTCGCGCTGGGGCGCATGGCGGCGTCGGTCTTGGCCTTGTCGACGTAGTAGTAGCCACCGAGGTCGACCGGGTTGCCCTGGACAGCGTCCAGCTCGGCCACGATCGTCTCCTCCGCAGCCGCGAGCCGCTCCGCCAGGGGGGCGAAGAGCGAGGCCGCCTCAGGGTCGTCGGTCTGCGCCGCCAACGCCTGCGCCCAGTAGAGAGCGAGGTAGAAGTGGCTGCCCCGGTTGTCGAGCTGGTGGACCTTGCGGCCGGGGGACCGGCCCTCCTCCAGCACCCTGGCCGTGGCCTGGTCCAGCGTCGTGCCGAGCAGCTTGGCCCGAGCGTTGTCGGTCCTGTCCGCGAGGAACTCGAACGACACCGAGAGGGCGAGGAACTCGCCGAGGGAGTCCCACCGGAGGTGGTCCTCCTTGACCAGCTGCTGAACGTGCTTGGGCGCCGACCCGCCCGCACCGGTCTCGAACAGGCCGCCGCCGTCCATGAGCGGGACGATCGACAGCATCTTCGCGCTGGTGCCCAGCTCGAGGATGGGGAACAGGTCGGTCAGGTAGTCACGCAGCACGTTGCCGGTGACCGAGATCGTGTCCTCGCCCTTGCTGGCCCGCTCGAGGGTGTACCTGGCGGCCGCGGCGACGTCCATGACCTCGATCGCGAGGCCGTCGGTGTCCTCCTCGGCGAGGTAGGCACGGACCTTCTTCAGCACCTCGGCGTCGTGGCCACGGCTCTCGTCCAGCCAGAAGACCGTGGGCACGCCCGTGGCACGGGCACGCGAGACGGCGAGCTGGACCCAGTCGCGGATCGGGGCGTCCTTGGTCTGGCAGGCCCGGAAGATGTCTCCCTCCTCGACCTGCTGCGACAGCACCGCAGCGCCCGACGCGTCCACGACGCGCACCGTTCCCGGCGCCGCGATCTCGAACGTCTTGTCGTGGCTGCCGTACTCCTCGGCCTTCTGGGCCATCAGCCCGACGTTCGGCGTCGTGCCCATCGTCGTCGGGTCGAAGGCGCCGTGCTCGCGGCAGAACGCGACGGTCTCGGCGTACAACGGGGCGTAGGACGAGTCCGGGATGACGAACTTGGTGTCCTGCAGCTGGTCGTCGGCGTTCCACATCTGCCCGGACGTGCGGATCGCAGCCGGCATCGACGCGTCGACGATGACGTCGCTGGGCACGTGCAGGTTGGTGATGCCCTTGCCCGAGTCGACCATCGCGAGCGACGGTCCGCTCTCGTAGGTCGCTGTGATCGCTGCCTGGATGGCATCCCGCGTCTTCGCCGGGAGCTTGTCCAGCGCGGTCAGGACGCTCGCGAGGCCGTCGTTGGGGTCGGCACCGACCGACGCGAGCTCTGCGCCGTACTGCTCGAAGACGGACCCGAAGAACTGCTTGACGGCGTGCCCGAAGATGATCGGGTCGGAGACCTTCATCATCGTCGCCTTGAGGTGCACCGAGAAGAGCACGCCCTGGGCCTTGGCCTCGACGATCTGCTCGGCCAGGAAGGCCTCGAGGGCCGCCTTGCGCATGACCGCGGCATCCACGATCTCGCCGGCCTGCACCGCGAGTGCGTCCTTCAGCACGGTGACGGTGCCGTCCTCGGCCACGTGCTCGATACGCAGCGTCGTCGGCTCGGCGACGGTCACCGAGGTCTCCGAGTGCCGGAAGTCGCCGTCGGTCATCGTCGACACGTGCGAGCGCGACTCGGAGGACCAGGCACCCATCGAGTGCGGGTGCTTCCTCGCATAACTCTTCACCGAAGCGGGGGCGCGGCGGTCGGAGTTGCCCTCGCGCAGCACCGGGTTGACGGCGCTGCCCTTGACCGCGTCGAACGCGGTGAGGGCACGCCTCTCCTCGTCGGTCTGCGCGTCGTCCGGGAAGTCCGGTACGGCGAAGCCGGCGTCCTGCAGCTCCTTGATGGCGGCCTTGAGCTGGGGGATCGAGGCACTGACGTTGGGGAGCTTGATGATGTTCGCGTCGGGAGTCTTCGCCAGCTCGCTGAGCTCGCCCAGCGCGTCGGGCGCCAGCTCGAACGCCGCCAGGATCCGGGCCGCCAGGGAGATGTCACGCGTCTCGATGTCGACACCGGCCTTGCCGGCGTAGGCCTGCAGGACCGGCAGCAGCGAGTGGGTGGCGAGCGCGGGCGCTTCGTCGGTGTAGGTGTAGATGATCTTCATCAGATGAGGCCGAGCTCGCGGACAGCGTCGCGCTCCTCGACGAGCTCCCGGACGGAGGCGTCGATCCTGCTGCGCGAGAAGTCGTTGATGTCCACGCCCTGGATGATCTGCCAGGCGCCCTGGACGGCGCGGCACGGGAAGGAGCTGATCAGACCTTCGGGGACGCCGTACGAGCCGTCGGAGACGACAGAGGAGGAGGTCCAGTCGGTGCCGTTGACCCAGTCGTAGACGTGGTCGATCGCGGCGTTGGCCGCGCTCGCGGCGGAGGAGGCGCCCCGGGCCTCGATGATGGCCGCGCCGCGCTTGGCGACGGTCGGGATGAAGGTGTCCTTGAGCCACCCCTGCTCGACCTGGTCAGCGGCGGTCCTGCCGTTGACCTTGGCCGTGTAGAGGTCGGGGTACTGGGTCGCGGAGTGGTTGCCCCAGATCGTCATCTGCTCGATCGCGGTGACCGGCACCTCGAGCTTGGCGGCCAGCTGCGACAGCGCCCGGTTGTGGTCCAGGCGGGTCATCGCTGTGAAGCGGTCGGCCGGGACGTCGGGGGCGTGCTGCTGGGCGATGAGGGCGTTGGTGTTGGCCGGGTTGCCGACGACGAGGACCTTGATGTCGCTCGCGGCGTGCTCGTTGATGGCCTTGCCCTGCGGACCGAAGATGCCGCCGTTGGCGGCGAGCAGGTCGCCGCGCTCCATGCCCGCGGTACGCGGGCGGGCACCGACGAGCAGACCGACGTTGGCGCCGTCGAAGGCGGTCTTGAGGTCGTCGGTGACGTCGATGCCGGCCAACAGCGGGAACGCGCAGTCATCGAGCTCCATCGCCGTGCCCTCAGCGGCCTTGAGGGCCGCAGTGATCTCCAGCAGCCGCAGGCGCACGGGGGTGTCCGGCCCGAGCAACTGGCCGGACGCGATGCGGAACAGGAGGGCGTAGCCGATCTGTCCGGCCGCTCCGGTAACCGTGACGTTGACGGGGCTGCTGGGAGGGGTGGCGCTGGCCATGCAGGTGCTCCTACGGATCTCGGGGCTCCCCTGATCTCCCAGGGGCTAGGCGACAGCCTAGGAGGTCTCCGCAGGCGCGGGCCGGAAGGGGTCAGTGCCCCGCGGGGATGGTGTTGGTCAGGATGACGAGGGCGAAGCCGAGCACGAGCAGGACCGCGGCGTCGACCGCCCGCGAACGCACCACGAGCAGCCCTGCCTGCCGGGTCGGCAGGGTCAGCCGGAGCGCCGCACCCAGGCACAGTCCCAGGCCCACCACGCCCGAACCGATCCGCCAGGAGTGCAGGACTCCGACGCTGAACACGCCCACGGCGACGACGAGAAGCACGCTGAGGAAAGGCAGGTCCTTCATGGGTTCGTCGTCCCCGGCCGCGGCCTCGGCGGTGCGTCGCCGCGCAGGACGGCCACCGCCAGGTCGGCCTGTGCGGCCCGCACCAGCACGTGGTCGGTGGTGAACCCGGCCATCGACGTGAAGGGGATCCGGGCGGCCGCCAGTCGCGAGGCGACATCGGCGAGGAACCCGACCTGCTCCCAGGGGAGCGGACCGGCGAACGTCACCCGCCGCCATCCCGCCTCCACCTCGACAGCGCCCTCGTACGACGCCATCGTCGCCTCCGCGCAGACCAAGGTGACCTCGTCCTCGTCCTCCACGAACCCGAAGAACGCCTCGGGGAGCGCGCTGGGGCGCCATCCCACCGGCCAGCGGGCCACGGCGAGGTGTGTGGGGTCCAGCGTGGGACGAAGGTCGGGCAACGCACGCAAGCAGGCCTCCTGGTGTTTCGCGTCGAACACTAGCGAGGTACGAGGAGTGTGACCCTCGGCTCCTCGGGTACGGGCCCGAAGAGGACATATCACCGTCACCCAAGGAGGCCCGATCGTGGATGCACCGCACCTTCGGCTCGAGGAAACCGGTGAGACGTTTGCCCTCCTGGAGCCGCTCACGACCGTAGGACGGGGCAAGGGGGTCGACATCTCGTTGGAGGACCCGAGCGTGTCGCGGCTACATGCCGAGATCGTGCGGCGCGGCCCGCACGTGTACGTCTCCGACCTGGGCCTGTCCATCAACGGCACTCGGGTCAACGGGCGCCCCGTCGGCAAGCGGGTGCTGCTGGAGGGCGACGTGCTGTCGTTCGGCACCGCCCGCACCCGGGTCGGAGGGTTGTCCACGGAGACGGACGACGCGATCGAGCTGCGCCGGATCTCCGCTCCCGACCTCACCCGTCGCGAGCTGGAGGTGCTGACCGCGCTCTGCCGACCCGCCCTTCAGCAGGATGCCTTCGTCGCCCCCGCGACGGCCCACGACATGGCCGACGAGCTCGTCGTCACCGAGGCCGCGGTCAAGCAGCACCTGCTGCGGCTGTACCAGAAGTTCCGGATCGCCGAGGGGATCAACCGCCGTGCCCGGCTGGCCAACGAGGTCATCAGCGCCGGCGTCGTGCGCCCCCTGCCGACCGACGTCGAGGTCGACGCTCGCCGCGCGGGCTGATCAGTCGCGCAGGCCGGCCTGGCGTTCCGCCATCTCGATGCAGTTACGGAACAGCATCGCCACCGTGGTCGGGCCGACGCCGCCGACCCGCGGCGTGATCGCCCCGGCGACCTCGTTGCAGGCCTCGTCGACGTCCGGCAGCAGCCGCTTGCCTTCGTAGCGCACCCCACCGCCGATCACGGTCGCGCCGGGCGTGATGTGCTCCGGCCGCAAGATCCCCGGCACACCAGCGGCGGCTACCACCACCGACGCGCGGCGGGTGTAGCGGTCCCAGTCCGGCACGCCGGTGTGCACCACGGTCACCGCGGCATTCGCGGTGGGGCGCTTCTGCGTGAGCAGCAACGAGAGCGGCCGACCCAGCGTCGTACCCCTCCCGAGGATGCACACCTCCTTGCCGCTGATGGGGATGTCGTGGTGGGCGAGGAGCGCCTCGATCCCGGCCGGGGTGCAGGGCACGGGACCAGGCAGGCCGAGTGCGAGTCGACCCATGTTGGTGGGGTGCATCCCGTCGTTGTCCTTGTCGGGATCCATCTCCATCAGAGCTGCGTCGAAGTCGACCTGCGGCGGCGTGGGGTGCTGAAAGATCATCGCGGTGACGGCCGGGTCGTCGTTGAACTCCCGGATGACGCGGATGACGTCCTCGGTGGTCGCATCCTGCGGCAGGTGGCGGTGCGGGCTGGCCAGCCCGAGCTCGGTGGCCTTGGCCATCTTCATGCCGACGTAGCCGGCGCTCGCCGAGTCGTCGCCCACGAGGATCGTGCCGAGGCCGGGGGTGACGCCGGCCACCTTGAGGGCCGCGATCCGCGGCCGGATGTCGGCGAAGACGGCCTCGGCAACAGGCGCTCCGGGGAGCAGGCGGGCAGTCATCGGGCGGTCACAGGGTTCACGAGAGGCAACCCTAGTCAGTGGAAGAAGTGGCGGGTGCCGGTGAAGTACATCGTGATGCCGGCCGCAGCGGCCGCCTCGATGACGACGTCGTCGCGGACCGAGCCGCCCGGCTCGACGACCGCCGTCACGCCGGCCTCGATGAGGACCTCCAGGCCGTCGGGAAACGGGAAGAAGGCATCGGACGCGGCCACCGATCCCGCAGCCCGCTCGCCCGCCCGGGCGACCGCGAGCCGGGCCGAGTCGACGCGGTTGACCTGCCCCATGCCGACGCCGACGGTAGCCAGGTCGGACGCGAGCAGGATGGCGTTGGACTTCACAGCCCTGACCGCCCGCCAGGCGAACTCCAGGTCGGACAGGTCGTCGAGCGCCGGACCCGACACCAAGGTCCACGTCGACGGGTCGTCGCCCGGCGCGGTGATCTTGTCGGCGTGCTGCAGCAGCACCCCGCCGCAGATCTGCCGGAAATCCAGTCCGCCGTGCGTAGCGGTCGTCTGCAGCACCCGGATCGACGGCTTGCGTGACAGCACCTCGAGCGCACCGTCCTCGTAGGCCGGCGCCACGATCACCTCGGTGAAGATGTCGGCCACCTGCTCGGCCATCGCGAGCGAGACCGGGGCGTTCACCGCGATGACGCCGCCGAACGCTGACACCGGGTCGCACGCGTGCGCCTTGCGGTGGGCCTCGGCGACGTCGGCGCCGGAGGCGATCCCACACGGGTTCGCGTGCTTGATGATCGCGACCGTGGGCGCCTGGAAGTCGTGTGCCGCACGCAGCGCCGCGTCGGTGTCGACGTAGTTGTTGTAGGACATCTGCTTGCCGTGCAGCTGGCTTGCGGTGGCGAGCGAGGGGCCGCTGTCGTCGCTGACGTACAGCGCCGCGCCCTGGTGCGGGTTCTCGCCGTAGCGCAGCACGTCGGCGCGCTTCCACGTCGCGCCGAGGAACGCCGGGAACGTCGCGACCGCGTCGCTTCCGTCGTACGCGCTGGAGAACCACGACGCGACCGCCACGTCATACGCAGCCGTGTGCTGGAAGGCCTTCGAGGCCAGCGCCCTCCGCTGCTCGAAGGTGAACCCACCGCTCTCGACGGCCTCGAGCACCTCGTTGTACGACGACGGCTCGACCACCACCGCGACGCTCGGGTGGTTCTTGGCAGCCGCCCGGACCATCGTCGGGCCGCCGATGTCGATCTGCTCGACGCACTCGTCCGGCGAGGCGCCCGAGGCGACGGTGTCGGCGAACGGGTAGAGGTTGACGACCACGAGGTCGAAGGGCTCGACACCGAGGTCGGCGAGCTGCTGCACGTGGTCCGGGAGGCGGCGGTCGGCGAGGATCCCCGCGTGCACCTTGGGGTGCAGGGTCTTCACGCGACCGTCGAGGCACTCCGGGAAGCCGGTGAGCTCGTCGACGGCCGTTACCTTGACGCCCGCCTCGCGGAGCTTGGCGGCGGTCGAACCCGTGGAGACGACCTCGACGCCGGCCTTGGCAAGACCGCGGCCGAGCTCCTCCAGCCCGGTCTTGTCGTAGACGCTGACCAGCGCGCGTCGGACTGCAATGGTGCTGCTCACGGGATGGTGACCCTTCGTCCGGTGACGGTGAAGCCCTCGCGGGCCATGCGGCCGACGGCGTCGACGAGCGTCGCCCGCTCGGCAGTCTTGATGCGTTCGTGCAGGGTGGCCTCGGTGTCGTCGTCGAGGACCGGCACCGCTGCCTGGGCCACGATCGGGCCGGTGTCGATGCCCCCGTCGACGACGAACAACGTGCAGCCGGTGACCTTGACCCCGTGCGCGAGTGCCTCCCGGGGACCGTGCATCCCCGGGAAGCTCGGCGACAGAGCCGGGTGGGTGTTGACGGTGCGGCCTTCGAACTCCTCCAGGAACCGCTTGCCCACCAGCTTCATGAAGCCGGCCAGCACGATCAGCGTCGGCTGGTAGGCCGCGACCGCGTCCGTGAGCGCGGCGTCCCAGTCCTCGCGCGAGGTGAAGTCCTGCAGCTTCACCACGAAGGTGGGGATACCCAGCCTCTGCGCGCGCTCCTCCCCGAGCGTGCCCTCGCGGTCGGCACCGACGGCGACGACAGACGCGCCCCAAGCAGGGTCGACGGAGGCGTCCAGCAGGGCCTGCAGGGTGGTGCCGCTCCCCGAGACGAGGACGACCAGGCGCGCGGACAGCTGACCCTCCGGGAACGAACGGGTGGAGCCACGACTCTAGCGGCCCGGCGCGACCCCTTGACGCGGCAGCCGCTCGCCAGAAGCATCGTCGCGTGCTGTTGACCCGCGGGCTGACGCCGCCCCGCGTGGTGCCCGCTGCGGCCCGGCTCGCGGTGCTGATCGCCGCGGCGGCGGTCCTGGCTGCCGTCCACCCACGGGGCCGCCCTGCGACGCTCTGCCTGCTCCGCGCCACCACCGGCGTTCCCTGTCCCCTGTGCGGCAGCACCACGGCGTTCGTACGCCTCGGTCACGGGCACCTGCGGGCGGCGCTCACTGCCTCCCCACTCGCCGTCCTCGGGACGGCTACCTTCGCGCTGTCCCCGCTGGCACCCGCGACCGTCGTCCAGGCGGTCAGGCGGGTCCGCTACCCGTTGCTCCTGACAGCGCTCTCCGCCGGTGAGCTCTGGCAGCTCCACCGGTTCCTGTGACCCCAACCCCCTCGACGACGCGCCATCCGACACCGGAGGAACGATGACCACACCCGAGGACCCGTTCAACCCCCCACCTGGGTCGGTGCCCCCGCCGCCACCGCCTCCCGGTTATGGCGCTCCGCCGCCCGGGTACGGGGCCACGCCCCCCGGTTACGGCGAGCCACCCCCGGGTTACGGGCAGCCCACCGGCTCGCCGTACAGCGTGGGACCCGAGCTGGCCGGATGGGGAGCCCGTGCGCAGAGCGCGCTCATCGACTGGTTCGGCCCGTCGCTCGTCGCCAGTGTCGCTGCCCAAGGCAGCCGAGGGCTGGGAACGCTGCTCTACCTCGCCGCGATCGCGTGGGCCATCTACAACAGGGTCCTGGAGGGCCAGAGCGGTCAGTCCACCGGGAAGAAGATCGCCGGTACCCGGTTGCTGCGCGAGCAGGACGGCCAACCGGTTGGCGTCGGCCTGGCGATCGGCCGCTACTTCGTGCACATCCTGGATGCCCTGCCCTGCTACCTGGGCTTCCTGTGGCCGCTGTGGGACGCCAAGAAGCAGACCTTCGCCGACAAGATCCTCAAGACTGTCGTCGTCAAGGCCTGACGCCTGACGTCACGACGCCCGGTCCGCACAGGACCGGGCGTCGTCGCCTTTCCGGCCCAGGGTCAGCGACGACCGTGTACGACGATGGCTGCGGCGGCGGCCGCGGCCGGGAGGGCGACCTCCAACGCGACCACCAGGCCGACCCTCCACGGCGACGGTCCCACTGCGTTCAGCCGGCCACCGCCCAGCGGACCGCCGGACACCGCGCACAGGGCCGCCACGAGCACGCCCACGGACGGCCCGAGCAGGCTCGCCTCCAGCGCCGCGGTGGCCGCCGAGGCGACGCTGCGCCGACGCATGAGCAGCATCCCGCCGAGGGCACCGGCAACCAGGGGCACGGTCAGCGTCAGCACGCCCAACCAGACGGGCACGCTGCCGCCGGGGAGCGCGGCGAGCAGCGGGAACGCCGGGACGGGTCCCAGGGTCGAGCCGAACGGGCCGACCGAGGTACCGACCCCGACCGCGAACCCCGGTCCGGCGATCCAGCTCATCCCCCAGATGGCCGCGTTGGGGACGAGGAGCACCCCGAGCAGCAGCAGCCCCACGCCGCCGACCAGCCCCGGTGCTGCCGCGCCGGCCAGCGTGGTGGCCCGCCCGGCATGCAGCATCAACGACACCCCGGCGAGAGCGGCGCCACCGGCGACCAGCACGCCGAGCGCGGCCGCCGCCCCGACGGCGAGGGACAGCACCTGGTCGGGGAGCTGCCTCACGACCTGGAAGAGCTGGGCCTCACGCAGCACCCCGGAACCGGCACCGAGGACCGCGATCAGCAACGCCCCCAGCAGGGCACGTACCGGGTCCGGCCGCACCGCCGTCGTGGCGGTCAGCGCGGCCAGCACAGCAGCCGCCAGGGCATAGGGACCGGCCACCGCGAGCACGAGCTGCCCGGCCGCACGCAGGCCCGGCACAGCCACCGACCGGGTGCAGTGCCGACCGGCCCGATGCAGCAGCATCAGCGGCAGGGCGACCAGCCCGAGCGGGGTGAGGCCCACGACGCCGCCGGGTACCGCCAGCGACGTGCCGTGCGCGAGAAGCCACAGCTGTCCGGCCGCCCGGATCGCGGCAGCGGCGCCGGACCCGGAGCGCGAGTCGGTGGCCCAGACGAGCAGGACGGGCACCGCCACGGTGACCAGACCCGCCCCCAGAGCCCACACCGCCGCCGTCGCACCCGGAGCGAGGACGCTGGGGGTGGACCGGCGGACGGGCGGCGCCGGGCGGGTGAGCGGCCGGCGCTCGACGGTCTGTGACATGACCCCTTGACTGTCCCAGCAGTCCCGCCAGGATCACCGCTCCCACGCCGAGGGTCCCCCTCACCTCGCACCGTCTGCTCGCACCCGCGGCCGACGGGTGCACATGAGCAGACGCAAGCAAGGAGAGGTACGACGAAGGCCCGCGCCCTCCCTGATGGGAGGCGCGGGCCTTCGTCGTACCCGAGGGTGTTAGAGGTTCTTCATGATCTCGCGCATGAGCTCGGCCGTGGCGGACGGCGTCTTGCCGACCTTCACGCCCGCTGCCTCGAGGGCCTCCTGCTTGGCCTGCGCGGTGCCCGAGGAGCCGGAGACGATGGCGCCGGCATGGCCCATCGTCTTGCCCTCCGGAGCGGTGAAGCCGGCGACATAGCCGACGACCGGCTTCGTGACGTTGGCCTTGATGTAGTCCGCCGCGCGCTCCTCGGCGTCGCCGCCGATCTCGCCGATCATGACGATGGCGTCGGTCTCCGGGTCGTCCTGGAACGCCTGCAGCGCATCGATGTGCGTGGTGCCGATGACCGGGTCGCCGCCGATCCCGATCGCGGTGGAGAAGCCGAACTCCCGCAACTCGTACATCATCTGGTAGGTCAGCGTGCCGCTCTTGCTCACCAGGCCGATGCGTCCGGGCTCGGGGGCGATCGTGGCGGGGATGATGCCGGCGTTGGACTTGCCGGGGCTGATGAGGCCGGGGCAGTTCGGGCCGATGATCCGGGTGCTCTTGCCCTGGGCGTACTGCCAGAACCAGGCGGAGTCCTGGACCGGGATCCCCTCGGTGATGACGACCGCGAGCGGGATCCCCGCGTCGATCGCCTCGACGACGGCGCTCTTCGCGAACGCCGGTGGCACGAAGATGACCGACACGTCCGCGCCGGTGGCAGCCATCGCCTCGGCGACGGTCGCGAAGACCGGGATGCCGTCGACGTCCGAGCCGGCCTTCTTCGGATTCACGCCACCGACGACGTTGGTGCCGGAGGCAACCATGCGACGGGTGTGCTTGGTGCCCTCGGAGCCGGTGATGCCCTGGACGATGACCTTGCTGCTCTCGGTGAGGAAGATGGCCATTACGCAGCGCTCCCGGCGAGCTCGGCGGCCTTGTCGGCCGCGCCGTCCATGGTGTCGACCAGCGTCACGAGGGGATGGGCGGCCTCCACGAGGATGCGGTGCCCCTCCTCCACGTTGTTGCCGTCCAGGCGGACCACCAGGGGCTTGGTGGCCGCGGAACCCAGCATCTGCAGCGCCTGCACGATGCCGTCGGCGACCGCGTCGCACGACGTGATCCCGCCGAAGACGTTGACGAACACCGAGCGCACGGCCGGGTCCGACAGGATGATCTCGAGGCCGTCGGCCATGACCTGCGCCGAGGCGCCGCCGCCGATGTCGAGGAAGTTGGCGGGCTTCACGCCGCCATGCTTCTCGCCCGCGTAGGCCACGACGTCGAGCGTGCTCATCACGAGCCCGGCGCCGTTGCCGATGATGCCGACCTGGCCCTCGAGCTTGACGTAGTTGAGGTTCTTCTTCTGGGCCCGGCCCTCGAGGTCGTCGTCGGCGACCTTGTCGGCGTAGGCGGTGAACACGTCCTCGTGACGGAACTCGGCGTTGCCGTCGAGGGTGACCTTGCCGTCGAGGGCGACGATGCGGCCGTCCGGGGTCTTCACGAGCGGGTTGACCTCGACGAGCGTGGCCTCCTCCTCGACGAAGACCTTCCACAGCTGGACGAGGATGCGGGCGACCTCCGGCGCCACGTCGGCCGGGAAGCCGGCCGCGGCGACGATCTCGTCGGCCTTGGCAGCGTCGCAGCCGGTGACGGCGTCGACGGCGATGCGCGCGAGGGCCTCCGGGCGCTCGACAGCGAGCTGCTCGATCTCCATGCCGCCCTCCACGCTCGCCATGGCGAGGTAGGTGCGGTTGGCCCGGTCCAGCAGGAACGACACGTAGTACTCGGTGTCGATGTCACTCGCCTCGGTGACCAGGACCTTGTGGACGACGTGGCCCTTGATGTCAAGGCCGAGGATGTCGGTCGCGCGGGCGACCGCCTCGTCTGGGGTCTCGGCCAGCTTCACGCCACCGGCCTTGCCGCGGCCGCCGGTCTTGACCTGGGCCTTGACGACCACGGGCTTGCCGATGCGCTCGGCGACAGCACGCGCGGCCTCAGCCGTGTCGACCGTCTCGCCGGGCAGCACGGGGACTCCGTGCTTGGCGAAGAGTTCCTTCGCCTGGTACTCCATGAGGTCCACTGGGGGGTCCTTCTCGTCGACTCGTCGGACCGGCCGAGAGTAGTAACCGTCAGCCTGACGTCACACGGCGGCCTCGTCCGCGTCACACTCCTGTGATGTGCCGCACACTTTCGCTGGTAATCGCCCTGTTGGTCGTAGCTGCTCCCGGTCTGGCCGCCGCCGACCTCGTCACACCGACGAAGGGTGAGCACTCCTTCACCACGAGCGATGCCCTCGTCCCCGTCCTCGACGGACCGACCGGCAGCCACCAGGCCGGCATCGACACCCGGCTCTACGTCCCGGACAACGCGACCGCCGCGTCCCCGCAGCCGGCGATCCTCATGACGCACGGCTTCGGCCTGTCAAAGCTGGGCGCCGAGGTGGTGTCGTCGGCGACCTTCCTGGCCCGGCACGGGTACGTCGTGCTCACGTACACCGCGCAGGGCTTCGGCGCCTCGACAGGCTGCGTGACCCTGCAGTCCCGTACCTATGACGTGCAGGACGCCGAGCAGCTCATCACCAAGGTCCTGCAGCCCAAGCCCTTCGTGAAGAAGGACGGCAAGGGCGCGGTGGTCGGGAGGGTCGGGGGCTCGTACGGCGGCGGCATCCAGCTCAACCTGGCCGAGAGCGACAGCCGGATCCGCGCGATCGTCCCAGGCCGCACCTGGAACTCGCTCCAGTACTCCCTCGACCCCAACAACTGGGTGGTGCCCGGCGACCCCACCGGCTTCAGCCACACCCTGGCGCCTCAGGGTGTCTTCAAGGCCGAGTGGGCCAGCCTGTTCTTCGCGAGCGGCAACGGCAACCCGGTCGGCGGCGTCCCGCCGACCGGTACTCCCGCCGGAGGCTGCCCCCAGGACAAGCTCGCGAGTGGCGACCCGGCCACCGTCGCGGGCGTCGCCTGCCCCGGCTTCTACGCCGCGGTCTGCCAGACGTACGCCACCGTCGCCACGACCGGCGACGCCACGGCCGCCGACAAGGCCCTGCTCGCGGACTCCTCCGGCGCCACCGAGATCGCCAAGCTGCGGGTACCGACACTGCTGGTGCAGGGTCAGAGCGACACGCTCTTCAACCTCAACGACGCCGCCGCCACCTACACGGCCCTTCGACGGCAAGGCGTCCCCGTCCAGATGATCTGGAACTCTGGCGGCCACGGCGGCTACGACTCGCTCCCCGGTGAGTGCGAGGTCTACGGCGGCGGCACCGGTGGTGCGGGGTACGCGGGCCTCGACAGCTGCTACCTGACGCAGCGCACCCTCGCGTTCCTCGACCACTGGCTGCGGGGCAAGTCCGACGGCAGCCCCGGCTTCTCCTACTACCGCGACTGGGTGCCCTACGGGGGTAGCGGCGCGACGACCCAGTACGGCGATGCCCCTGCGTTCCCGTTGACCGGCACCGTGACCTACACGCTGTCGGGTACCACTGACCTGGTCCAGGATTCCGCGACCCCAGGCACGGCGACGATCGTCAACCCGGCAGGCGGTCTCCCGCCGGCCTACACCGAGACCTCCAACTTCAGTGGGCCGAGCAGCTCCCCCAACCTCGCCATCCCGCCGACCGAGGTCCCCGGTCAGCATGCCGACTTCACCACGCCGGCCTTCACCGCTCCCGTCGATGCCGTGGGCATCCCCTCGCTGCACGTCCGGCTGTCGCACCTTGCCCTCACCGATCTGGTGCTGTTCGGCAAGGTCTACGACGTCGCGCCTGACGGGACCGCGAGCCTCATCCACCGGCTGATCGCGCCGGTCCGGATCCCCTCGGCAGCGCTGACCAAGCCGGTGGACATCAAGCTGCTCGGCTTCGCGCACCGCTTCGGAGCCCAGCACCGCCTGCGCCTGACGTTGGCCGCCACCGACGCGACGTCCTTGGGCAACAAGGTGGCGGACGTGATCACAGTCGCGACCGGGGCCGGCAACACGCTGACCGTCACCAGCGTGCCCGTGTCTCACACCGTCGTGACGAAGCCCCAGGTCAGCACACCGTCACGGCCCTCAGCGGGCTCCCTCGCCGCCACCGGGCCGTCGCTCACCGTGCCGCTGCTGGCCCTGGGCCTGCTCCTGGCCGCCGTGGT
>JAOPVP010000015.1 GCA_025966135.1 Frankiales bacterium | reverse complement strand
GCGCTCGACGCGGGCCCGGGCCGGCGAGACGCCTCCGACGTCATACATCGGTACGCGGACACCGGGTCAGTAGCGCCGTACGTGGTGATCACGTGGACGGGCACGTTCACTGTGGATGGTGGGCAGCAGCGAGACGTCTTCGGCACCGCGCAGACGACGGGCCCCGGTACGCCGTTGCAGGTCAAACAGGCGCGGGCTGAGCTGGTGAGCCGTTAGTTGAGGGTCGGGGCGTCCCGTCCAGGGCCCACTTAGCCCGACCGTCAACGCTCGAAACAGTCGGCGGCCACATCAGCGCAGAACGGAGTCGTACACCTCGACGGTCCGCTCGGCGATCGTGCTCCAGGAGAACTCCGACACCGCGCGTGCCCGGCCGGCTGCGCCCATGAGCGACGCCCGCGCTGGGTCCTCCAGCATGGACCGTACGGCGACGGCCAGGTCGTGCTCGAAGGACGGCCCGAGGTCGACCAGCAGCCCGGTCTCACCGTCCACCACGACCTCGGGGATCCCACCGACGCGCGAGGCCACCACGGCTGTCCCGCAGGACATCGCCTCGAGGTTGACGATCCCGAGGGGCTCGTAGATGGAGGGGCAGACGAACACGGTGGCATGCGACAGGAGCTGGATGATCTCCGCACGTGGCTTCATCTCCTGCACCCAGATGACGCCCGGCCGCGAGGCCTTCAGGTCGGCCACCAGGCCGGCCACCGAGGCAGCGATCTCGGGGGTGTCCGGCGCCCCGGCGCAGAAGACGAACTGACCCGGCCAGGAAGCCGCGGAGCGGAGCAGGTGCTCCACCCCCTTCTGATGGGTGATCCGTCCGACGAAGATCGCGTAGGGCTCCGAGGGGTCCACGCCCAAGCCCTCGAGGACGTCGACGGAAGCAACGTCCGCGTACTCCACGGTGTCGATCCCGTTGTGCACCACGTGAACTCGTGACGGATCCAGCCCCGGGTAGGCCGCCAGCACGTCGTCGCGCATCCCGTTGGACACCGCGATGACGGCAGCGGCGTCGTGCAACGCGACCTTCTCCGCCCAGGACGACACCCGATAGCCGCCGCCGAGCTGGTCGGCCTTCCACGGCCGGTGCGGCTCGAGCGAGTGCGTCGTCACCACGTGCGGTACGTCGAACAGCAAGGACCCGAGGTGGCCGGCCATGTCGGCGTACCAGGTGTGGGAGTGCAGCACGTCGCAGCCCTCGAGGGCGGCGGCCATGCGAAGGTCGACCGACAGCGTTTGCAGCGCCGCGTTCGCCGACGCCAGTGCCGGATCGGGGGAGTGGACGACGGCACCGTCGCCGCCAAAGGCATGGACGTCCACCTCGACCAGGGACCGGAGCTCGCGGGCCAGGTACTCGACGTGGACCCCCGCTCCGCCGTACACCTCAGGCGGCCACTCGCGTGTCAAGATCCCGATGCGCATATCCGTGAACCTAGTGGGACAGGATGGGGCCATGGCAGAGCCGCGGGTCTTGGGGATCGTCCTTGCAGGAGGGGAAGGCAAGCGCCTCAACCCGTTGACGGCCGACCGGGCGAAGCCAGCCGTCCCGTTCGGCGGGATCTACCGCCTTGTCGACTTCGTCCTGTCGAACCTCGTCAACGCCGGCTACCTGCGCATCGTCGTGCTGACGCAGTACAAGTCGCACTCGCTCGACCGCCACATCACCACCACCTGGCGGATGTCGACCCTGCTCGGCAACTACATCACCCCCGTCCCGGCCCAGCAGCGACTCGGTCCGCAGTGGTTCCGAGGCAGTGCCGACGCCATCCATCAGAGCCTCAATCTCGTGTACGACGACCAGCCCGATCACATCGTGGTCTTCGGTGCCGACCACGTGTACCGGATGGATCCGCGGCAGCTGGTCGAGCAGCACGTGGCAAGCGGCGCGGGTGTGACCGTCGCCGGGATCCGGGTCCCGCGGTCGGAGGCCAAGGGGTTCGGCGTCATCCAGACCGCGGCGGACGGCCGGACCATCGAGGGCTTCCTGGAGAAACCGGACAACCCTCCGGGCCTGCCCGACGACCCGGACATGGTCTACGCCTCGATGGGCAACTACGTGTTCACCACCGAGGCGCTTCTGGATGCGGTCAAACTCGACGCCGGCGACGAGGGGTCCGTCCACGACATGGGCGGCAACATCATCCCGATGATGGTCGAGCGCCAGGGAGCCCAGGTTTACGACTTCGCCCAGAACGAGGTGCCCGGCGCCACCGATCGAGACAGGGGCTACTGGCGGGACGTCGGGACGCTCGACTCCTACTACGACGCGCACATGGACCTGGTCTCGATCCACCCGGTCTTCAACCTCTACAACCGGCAGTGGCCCATCCTCAGCAGCTCGCCGTCGTTGCCTCCCGCGAAGTTCGTGTTCGATGAGCCCGGACGGGTCGGGATGGCGACCGACTCTTTGGTCAGCCAGGGCGTCATCGTCTCGGGGAGCACCGTGCGTCGGTCGATCCTGTCGCCGGGGGTACGGGTGCACGACCGCGCCGACGTCGAGGCAAGTGTGCTCATGCATGGGGTGGATGTCGGCCAGGGCGCGATCGTGAAGAACGCGATCCTCGACAAGAACGTCGTCGTCTGGCCTGGCGCCACGATCGGCGTCGACCCGGACGCTGACCGGGCCCGCGGGTTCACTCGGACCGACTCGGGAATCGTCGTGGTCGGGAAGGGCCACCAGATCCTGAGCTGACCTACAGTCCGTCCATGTTGCTGAGTGGGTTCAACCATGTGGCCACCCTCACGAACGACAGCGAACGGCTGCATGCGTTCTACCGGGAGGTCTTCGAGGCTGAGGTGGTGCGCGACGGCGCGGAGTTCGCCGACCAGCCCGGTCCGCGGCTGTCTGTCATCAAGATCGGTCTTGGCGCCGAGCTGAACGTCTTCCAGATCGACGGCAACACCGAAGCAGACCGGCAGACCCCGATGTTCGGGCGGGGGCGCATCGATCACCTCGCGCTGCAGGCATCTTCATTGGCCAACTTCGAGGAGCTGCGGTCCAGGTTGATGGAGCGAGGTGCAGCCGACGACTTCGTCACGGACTTCGGGCAGATCCTGAGCGTCTTCTTCCGCGACCCGGATGGGCTCGAGTGCGAGCTCGTCCTGCCCAACCCCGACGCCCGGCCCGGGGTGCACAACCCGCCCGGCACGAGGGCAGCTCGCTACCCCGAAAGCTGATCGGCGACTCGCTTCCTGCCGCTTCGCGTCGCCACCTCCGCGGTGTGAGGCGACGTCGACCGGCGGCGTCGCAAGGAAGCACGGACGACAGCTCGTGACCCGGGCAGCCTCGTGACACTGACCGTCAAGCACCCGACGCGGGCGGTGCTCGTCGGCGTACTGATGAGGGATACGGCGCGGCGCTGCCAGCGCCCCGGAGGCCCGATGGTGGCTAGCAACAAGGCCCTCTGCTCCGCCGTGGTTGTGGATAGCGTTTGTATATTCGATTGTTCTGTCCTACAATGGGTACATGCCCACCGCTCTTGATGTCGACCAGCAGGAAGCCGCGCGTCTTGTGCTGGCTGCGGTCGCCACCGATGAGGCTGACAACGCCCGCCTCTATGCCCGACGGATGCGGAACCGGGCTGAGCTGGACCGGCAGCTCAACACCGGTCCGGACCAGTTCGGCGTCATCGAGCTGGCCGGCACCGCTCGGATCGGGCAGGGCCGGGCGGCCACCCAGCTGTCCGATGCCCGCCGGCTCGACGAGGTCCTGACCGGCACCCTGGCCTTGCTCGCGCAAGGCGGGCTGTTCCAGCAGACCGCGGAGCTGCTGCTGTCACTGACCCGGCACTGCACGCCCGACGTGCAGGCTGAGGTCGAGGCGCGAGTGCTGACGCAGGTCGCGCCGGTCACCACCACCGATGCCCGCCGGATCATCGAGCGAGCCATTCCTGAGGTCGAGGCCGACCTGGACCCTCAGCTGACCAAGGAGCGGCTGGAGCGGGCCCGTCGTCAACGCGCCGTCTGGATCTCCGCCCGCCCCGACGCGATGGTGCAGATCGGCGCTGACCTCGATGTGCTGCGCGGGCACCGCTGGAGCTTGGACTTCGAGGAGCTCGTCCGGGCGCAGAAGGTCGCCGACCGCAAGGGCGGTGTCGAGCGGTCGCAGGACCAGCGCCGCGCGGATGTGTTTGCTGAGCTCCCTGGGCGGCACCGGGCCCTGATCCAGGCCATCCAGCAAGGCCAGATCACCGAGCTGCTCGCGATCGCGCAGTGCGACCCCGAGCTGGCGGAGCAGCTCGAGGCCGTTGCCGCCAGCCCAGCCGCCAGACCAGTCGCCAGTCCTGCCGACGATCTCGCGGCGGAGGGCGGCACGACCGTCGAGGACATCACGGCGCAAGGTGTCGCCCCGGTTGAGGCGGAGGCCATCCCCGAGGCTGGAGCGGAGGCCGGCGACAGCAGCCATCACAGCTGGACGACCTCCGATCGGCAGGTCGTGTTCTGGGATGACCTGCTGCCTACGACCTCGGTGCCACCCGAGCCTCCGCCGAAGTCCGCACCGCGGGATCGGCTGGCCGGGCTGAGCGTCGAGGAACTCACCGTCGAGCTGCTCCGGTTGCCCGTGAAGGACCCGACCGTGCTCAACGTCCACATCCCGATGAGCACGGTGCTGGAGCTCGACCACCGCAGCGGCTATCTGGAAGGCATCGGACCCGTCCCGGCCGAGCACTGCCGGCTGCTGCTACCCGTCGCCGGCCTGAGACGGCTCTACGTCGACCAGGCCTCGGGCGTGCCCCTCGGGATCGACAAGACCGTCCACCCGCCGCTGGCCAGCCGGGAGGAGCTCACCCTCGCTGACCCCGAGACCCTCGTCGTGCTCGCCCGGACCAGCCGCGACCGGCTGCTCAGCATGCTGCGACCCGTCACCGTCGTCCACGACTGCGAACCTCACCACGACCCCAGCCCGACTCTGAGCCGCACGATCGCCGTCCGGGACATGAGCTGCATCGGCATCGGCTGCAACCACCCCGCCCGCCGCTGCGACGACGACCACGACCAGCGCTACCCCGACGGACCCACCGCCTACTGGAACCTCAGCAACAAGAGCCGGCGCTGCCACCGCGCCAAGCACCAGGGCTGGACCGTGGAGCGGCACGCCGACGGGCACATCAGTTGGACCAGCCCCCTCGGCCACACCTACGTGAGGCCCGGCGTCTGGCAAGCGCCCACGGCGCTCCCCGAAGACGTAACGCTCCCGCCACCACGGGCTGCCAGGTACGACGACCACGACCCGCACCCGCTCGATGGTCCGCTGTGGAACGAACCCGGGGACGACAAGCCGCCTCACTGACAGCGGGGTCGGTGACCGCTACGCGACCTGGAGCGTGACCTCGATGTTGCCTCGGGTCGCACGGGAGTACGGACACAGCTGGTGCGCCTGCTCCATCAGCTCGTGCGCGGCCGCCTGGTCCAGCGAGGGGATCTCGCCCACCAGCGTCACGGCGAGCCCGAAGGCGTTGCCGTCCTTGCCGAGGCCGACATGCGCGGTGATGGTCGAGCCCTCGACGTCGAGCTTCTGATGGCCGGCGACACGCTTCAGCGCCGAGTGGAAGCACGCCGAGTAACCCGCTGCGAACAGCTGTTCCGGGTTGGTCGTGTCACCACCAGGGCCTCCGAGCTCCTTGGGTGTCGCGAGGATCAGGTCAAGCACGCCGTCATCGCTGACGACCTCGCCTTCTCGTCCGCCGCGCGCCGTTGCCACAGCCGTGTAGAACACGTCCACCTGGATCTCCCTTGGAATCAGCAAGCGCTGCGACAGGGTGGCACGTCCCCCTGCCGCTTGTGCTCCTTGGCAACCGCGGAGGCGGGCGAGGCGTTCCCACCGGCCCTCCAGCTGTCGAGATAAGGCCACGGGTAGACCTCCCCGCGACGCACCCACCAGATGCCGTGAGGGGTCGGCCAGGACAGGCCGAAGTGCAGGTGTGGTGCAGTGCCTCGTGCATCACCGGTGGTGCCGACGGCACCGACGACCTGGCCCGCGGTCACGCGCTGCCCGGTGCGGATGACAATCCTTGACATGTGCGAGCCGTAGTAGCGCACTCCGTCGTCGCCGACGATGGAAAAGCTCAGGCCACCGCGGTCAGCGCCCTTGTTGGTCCTGCCGTTCCAGTGGTCCACTGCGGACACCTCGTCGACCCGACCGGAAACGGGTGCCACAACGGTGCATCCCGTGGCTGCCAGGATGTCGGTCGCCGGGTAATCGTGGTGGCTGTGCGCATAGCTGACCCGGCATCCCCGGATCGGAAAGGCCCGTCGTACGACGGAGCTCCGGACCGCTGGGACCGGCGCGCCGGGGGTGCGGCTGGCCGTGGGCGAGGGCTTCGCAGCCGGAGACACCGTGGTTGTCGCGGGCAGGCGTGACGGCGTCGGGGGCATCGTGATCGCCGTGGTCACGGCGGGCGTTGGAGTCGCCGCCGCACCGGTGCTGCCACCACCGCAGGCAGGCACCAGCAGAACGAGGACGAGTGGGGCCAGACCCAGGCGGTGCACGTCCCCAGAGTGGCACGGCAGGCAGACGTCGTACGGTCTGTCCGTGCGCCTGACCTTTGCCCTGGTTGTCCCTGCCCTGTTCCTCGCGGCCTGCGGGAGCGGGACCTCGAGTGCCCAACCGGCAAGCACGCCGACCCCAAGCATCAGCGGGGTGCAGGTCTACCCGGGGCTCAGCCACGCGCACCTGCAGAAGGGGCAGTACCCGCAGTCTTATGCGCAGTCGCCTCCGGTTGGCGGACCGCACAGCCCGGCCTGGCTGAAGTGCCAGGTCTACACGCAGGAGCTCCCCAAGGAGAACGCCGTCCACTCCGAGGAGCACGGGGGCATCTGGCTGACCTACCAGCCCAGCCTCGCGGCCTCGGCCGTTGCCAAGCTGGCCCTGCTGGCGCAGACGAACCGCGAGTTCGTGATGGTGTCGCCGTACAACGGCCAGGACGCGCCAGTGATCGCCTCCACCTGGGGCCTGCAGCTGAAGGTCCAGAGCAGCGACGACCCAGGGCTCTTGGAGTTCATCCGCACCTACGCCGGCGGCGCCCAGGGCGGAGAGAAGGGCGTCGGGTGTGCCTCGACCGGCGTGACCCTCGCGCAGGCCCTGGCGTTCGACGCATCGCAGAAGTAGCGGCCCCAGGGCCCTGGCCCTAGGCCACGGGCCGGTGCAGTCGCAGCGTGAGGGAGTTGGCATCGAGGTGAGCCGGCTCTGTTGTCTCGAGCCAGTCCTGGAGCAGGCCCGCCAGCCGTAGCGGCTCGGTGAGGTGCGGGAAGTGGCCCGACCGGGCGAACACCTCGACGCGGGCGGCGGGAACCGCCTCGCCGATCGCGCGACCGTGCTCCACGGGGATGATCGTGTCCTTCTGCCCCCACACCACCAGCAGCGGCAGGTCGCCGGCCAGGTAGAGGCGGTCTCGCCCGTCGACGCGCTGACCGCGGACGTCGATGACCGACCTGGCGGTGTGCACGAAGGCCTGCCGGGTGGCCGGGTCGCCGAGCGACCCGACGCCGATCAGGGCCTCGCGCAGGCCCTCGGGAACCATGACATGGGCCTTGCCGAGCAGCCCGTCGAGGCGCGATGCGGCTTTGCGGACCCAGGAACCGGCGATCACAGGGAGCACGAGCTCAGAGCCGGGAAGGGTGGCGGCGCGCAGGAACGGCGAGACCTCCGGACCGAGCCCGCCGGAGTTGACGAGGGCAAGCCGTTCGATCCGCTCCGGGAACTGATAGGCGAACTGCATCGCGATGCCGCCACCGAGGCTGTGCCCGACCAGGGTGACCCGGTGGTGCCCGAGCGCGGCCAGCAGGTCGCGGACGCCGCAGGCCTGGGCGCCGAGCGAGTAGTCGCCACGCGGCTTGGCCGACAGGCCGTGGCCGAGCAGGTCGGGGGCGATCACCCGGTACTGCTCGCCCAGCCGGGCCATGACCTGTTGCCACTGGGCGGCACGTGACGCGAGGCCGTGGATCAGGACCACCACGGGACCGGTCGTACCTGCCTCGGCGTAACGCACCAGGTTGCCGTGCACCGCGAGCTCGCCGAGCGTCACCTCTGCCATGGTTCGAGAGTGTTACCGCCGGTAACCCCTGTCAAGGCGTGGCTTGACACCGGCCTCGGAGGCGACCACTGTTACCGCCGGTAACAGTCAGGACGGAGAGGTAGCCAGTGGCGTTGACCCGGCGGCGCAATGCCACCCCAGTCGCAGGCGCAGCCCTCACGGACCTGCGGGACGTGCCGAGCGTCGGCACCCGGATCGACGCGTTCAAGGCCGTCGAGAGGTCCGCCCCGTACGGTGTGCAGCTGCGCCAGGTCCGCCAGGCCGCCGCGGCGTTCCGCACCGACTTCCTGTCCACCGGCACCCCGACCAGCGTGGTCACCAAGGACCTCATCACGCTCCCGTACCCCACCCGCTTCGGCCTGTGGCGGGCCGCGCTCACCCCTTCGCCGTACCTGTCGATCACGAACCGGATGCTGGTGGTCCGCTGGGACGAGCAGGGCACGACGAGGACGCTCGTGTTCGAGCCCAGTGACCACGAGCTCGGAGAGAACACGCCGTACTTCGCCCGACTCAACGCCCAGACGCCGGCCGCGGTGCAGAAGCGGATCATCACCCGGCACGCGACGGTCCTCGACAACCTCCGAGCTCTCGGCATCGCGCCCGAGGAGGTCGACTACCTCGCGTTCGACCACCTCCACACCCAGGACGTGCGGCGCTGGATCGGTACGACGACTCCTCAGGCCGACGTGCCGTGGGAGCCGGCGTTCCCGAACGCCAGGCTGGTCGCGCAACGCGAGGAGCTCGAGGCGATGGCCGACCTGCACCCGCTGCAGCTGCCCTGGTACCAGCCGGAGACCTACCGCGACCTGCGACCGGATGCGATCGCGGCCATCGACGGTGACGTCCTGCTCGGCCCTGGGGTCGCGCTCATCGCAACGCCCGGGCACACCCTCGGCAACCAGTCCCTGGTGCTGTCCACGAGTGACGGCATCTGGGCGGTCAGCGAGGACATCATCGCCGTGGAGTGCATGGCGCCCGAGTACTCGCGCATCCCCGGCGTCGCCAAGCACGCTCGCACCTGGGGGCGCGAGGCGATCCTGAACACCAACACCCCCGAGGCCCTCGCCGATCAGTACAACTCGGTGCTCAAGGAGAAGTCGATCGTCGACCGATCGCAGTGCGACTCGCGCTTCCCGCAGTTCCTGCCGTCCTCCGAGCTCACCCCCTCGCCATATTTCCCGGGCACCAAGCCCACCTTCACCCACGGCTCGATCACCCACAGGAGTGCTTGACCATGGCAAGCTTCAGCCTCGAACTCACCGAGGACCAGCAGACCCTGCAGAAGTGGCTGCACGAGTTCTCCGAGAACGTCATCCGCCCCGCAGCCTCCGAATGGGACGAGCGCGAGGAGACCCCCTGGCCGATCATCCAGGAGGCAGCCAAGGCAGGGATCTATTCCCTCGACTTCTTTGCCTCGCTCTGGGGTGACGAGTCCGGTATCAGCCTCCCTATCGCCATGGAGGAGCTGTTCTGGGGCGACGCCGGCATCGGGCTGTCGATCGTCGGTACCACCCTGGGCGTCGCCGGCATCCTGTCCAACGGCACCCCTGAGCAGCTGGGGGAGTGGGCGCCTCGCTGCTTCGGTACTCCGGACGACCCGAAGCTCGGCGCCTTGGCGGTCTCCGAGCCCAACGCCGGCTCCGACGTGTCGTCGATGAAGACCCGCGCCGAGTACGACGAGAAGACCGGCGAGTGGGTCCTCAACGGCGTGAAGACCTGGATCACCAACGGTGGCATCGCCGACGTGCACGTGGTCGTGGCCTCCGTCGACGCCGACCTCAAGGCGCGTGGCCAAGCCTCGTTCGTGGTCGGTCCCGAGTTCAAGGGGAGGGGGCTCTCGCAGGGCCAGAAGTTCAAGAAGCACGGCATCCGCGCCTCCCACACCTCCGAGGTCATCCTCGAGGACCTACGGATCCCGGGCGACTGCCTGCTGGGCGGCAAGGACCGCCTCGACGCCCGGCTGGCGAAGGCCCGCGAGCGGCAGGCCGCTCTCCAGCGCGGCGAGTCGACCCAGAGCGTCCGCGAGAAGGGCGGCCAGGCGGCCATGGCGACCTTCGAGGCCTCCCGCCCCTCGGTGGGAGCGCAGGCCGTCGGCATCGCCCGGGCTGCCTACGAGTACTCGCTGGACTACGCCAAGACCCGTGAGCAGTTCGGGCGCCCGATCGTCCAGAACCAGGGCATCGCGTTCATGCTCGCCGACATGAAGACCAAGATCGACGCGGCCCGGCTGCTGGTGTGGCGTGCGGCGTGGATGGGCCGCAACGGTGTGCCGTTCACTGCCGGCGAGGGCTCCATGAGCAAGCTGTTCGCGGGTGAGACCGCCGTCGACGTGACCGAGAAGGCCATCCAGATCCTGGGCGGCAACGGCTACACCCGCGAGTACCCGGTGGAGCGCTGGCACCGGGACGCCAAGATCTACACGATCTTCGAGGGCACCAGCGAGATCCAGCGCTTGATCATCAGCCGGGCCATCTCGGGGCACCAGATCCCCTGAGCCCGTGGCCACACCCAAGGGACCGATGAGGGACCACCTGTGATTGCGCTGCAGAACCGGGACGCGCGCCGGGAGGCACTCCTCGCCGCGGCGGACGCGGTGGTGCAGCGGGACGGGGCTTCGGCCTCGATGGCCGCCATCGCGGCTGAGGCCGGTATCACCAAGCCCATCCTCTATCGACACTTCGGGGCCAAAGGGGGCCTCTACGCCGCCCTCGCTGAGCGGCACACCGACCGGCTGCTGGACGCGCTCGTCGTCACCCTGACCGCGGGCGGGCCGCCCCGGGAGCGCGTGCACCGGACCATCGACACCTACCTGGCGGTGATCGAGGCCGAGCCGCAGGTCTACCGCTTCCTGGTCCAGTCCGAGGAGGCCGCCCTCGCCCACGGCCAGGTCCGCGGTTTCGTGCGCCGGCTGCAGGAGCTGCTCGCCGCCGGCATCGCTCACGAGCTCGGGCTCGACCCGGTGGACCTCAGGGCGGCGGTCTGGGCGGCTGGGATCGTGGGTATGGTCCAGGCGGCCGGCGATCGCTGGCTGGAGACAAGGGACTGCGAACGGCAGGAGCTCAGCGCCCTGCTGACAGAGCTCCTCTGGGGCGCGTACGGCGTGGCGGCAGGCTGAAAGGCAGCTGTTCAGGAACTCCGCAGGTGAACCGACCTTCTATGGGGGTAGGGCACCTGGACTGGCACCCGGTACTCTCACCCGCTCCACGTCACACAGCCGTTTCAGATCGCAGGACCTAGAACGGGCACAGAACGACGCCGTTGCGCGTTGTCCCCGCGCCGGACGCAATAGAGAGAGAGCCCGATCATGGCTACCGATTACGACACACCCCGCCGTTCCGAGGCGGACGACCTCGGCGAGGACAGCCTCGAGGAGCTGAAGGCACGCCGGGCCGAGGCCCAGTCCAGCAGCGTCGACGTCGACGAGACGGAGCTCGCCGAGGCCCTGGAGCTGCCGGGCGCCGACCTGTCTGGTGAAGAGCTCACCGTCAAGGTCCTTCCGAAGCAGAGCGACGAGTTCACCTGCTCGTCCTGCTTCCTGGTGCACCACCGCAGCCAGCTGGCCTCCGACAAGGGTGGTCGCCTGATCTGCCGCGAGTGCTCGTAGCCAGACTGCCCGTAACAGACAGTTCGTAGGACAGGGCTTCACAGGGACATGGCCGGGTCTGACCAGCCGATGAAGGTCGTCAAGGGAGACGTAGGGGAGCTCCTCGGCCGCCTCACCGCGGACGATCTCGCTCGCAGCGAGCGGGGCAAGCTCCTGCTGGCCCTCACGCGTGCCTTGGGTGGTGCCGTGCGTGCGGCGGGGTCCCGGGCGGCCCTGTCCGGCCGGTTGCTCGTGGACCTGCTGGTCGACGATGTCGCCCCGCGCCTGCAGGTCCGGGACCTTCTCACGCTGCGCTTGCACCACCGCGGGCTGTCCGGCGACGAGCTGGCCGAGGCGCTCATCCGCAACGCCGCCCGCACCACCGCCGCGATCGGGGCGGCTGCCGGAGCCGTGGCGGCGGCCGAGCTGACCGCCCCGCCGGCGCTGCTCGCGGCACCGGTCCAGCTGACCGCCGAGACCCTCGCAGCGGTGGTCGTGGAGCTCAAGCTGGTCGCTGAGCTCCACGTCGTCTATAGCCGCGCCCCGCAGGGCTCGTCCGCTCAGCTCGCGGTGGCCTACCTCACCTCTTGGGCCGGCAAGCGGGGCCTGGATGTCAAGGGACAGGGGCCCTCGCTGACGGCGGCGCTGTCGACCGCCACCAAGCAGCAGCTGCGGCAGCGGGTCGTGCAGCGCCTCGGTCGCAACCTGTCGTCCTTCATCCCGTTCCTGGCTGGTGCGCTGGCAGGAGCTGAGCTGAACCGCCGCGAGACCCGCTCCCTAGGCGAGGCCCTCGTGCGCGACCTGCGCCCGCACCGGCTCGGTCTCGGCTGACCCCTCCTGCTGGGACAGCCGGGTAGTCAGGACCATCGCCAGCAGGAACACCGCCACCTCGAACAGCAGCGTCCGCTCGATGCTGTACTGGAAGTTGTCCTTGCGCGCCTGCGCCGCCGCCCGGTTGACGGCCTCGGTCAGCTGCGGGGACCCGGTGCCCGGTGCCGCGCAGCCCGGGGGGACGGTCGACGGATCAGGTGCTGTCGCCCGCTTCACGAAGCACTGCTCGAAGCGCTGTACGGCGGGTCCGGCGGCCTGGCTGGACACCCCGCTACCCGCCAGCTCCCGGTTCAAGATGCTGCCCTCGTGAGCTGCCGCAGCTGCGGCGTGACTGCCGAGCAGACCGAAAAGCAGGAGCCCGATCACGGCGACGCCGAGGGCGCCACCGACCTGCTGTGTGGTCGACAGGACACCGGAGGCCGAGCCCGCCTCTCGGCCCGGGACACCGGCGAGCACGAGGTTGGTCATCGGCGCGATGAAGAGCCCGAGGCCGAGGCCGGCGATGAGCAGGCACGGGGCGATCTCGTAGGAGTGCAGGTCGGTGCCGGCAGTGTGCAGCACCGCGATCACGACGACCATGCCCAATGCCAGCAGTCCGGCGCCGAGCGTCAGGACTCGGGTGCCGAGCCGTTTGGCAATCCGGTCGGAGCGTGCCGAGGCGAGGCCGGACGCGACCGCGAAGGGGAAGGTCGTCAACCCCGCGTGCAGCGCTGAGAAGCCCAGACCCAGCTGCAGATACAGGCTGAAGGTGAAGAAGAAGGCCGGGATGCCGGCGAAGAACACCAGCGACAGGACAAGCCCGGCGCGGAAGGACGGGTTGCTGAACAGCGTCATGAGCAGCAGCGGACTCGCGTTCGCCGAGGTCCTGCGCCGCTCCAGCAGGACGAAGGCGAGCAGGACCGGCACCGAGGATGCGAGCATCGCGAAGATCCAGGCGGGCCAACCCTTCTCACGCCCCTCGGTGAGCGGGTAGACAAGGAGGAACAACCCCGCGGTGATGAGCAGCGCACCGGGGACGTCGAGCCTGGGGGCGTCCGGCGCCTTGCTGTCCGGCACCTGGAGGAACGCCGCGACCAGTGCGAAGAGCCCGACCGGGATGTTGACCAGGAAGATCATCCGCCAGTCGGTGCCGAACAGGTTGGCGCTGATCAGCAACCCCCCGAGCAGCGGCCCGAGGATGGTCGCGATGCCGATCGTGGCGCCGAAGATGCCGAACGCCCGGCCGCGGTCCTTCGGCGGGATCGTCACCTGGATGACCGACAGCACCTGCGGGAACATCAGGCCGCTGCCGATCCCTTGCAGGATGCGGGCCAGCACGAGCGTGGTGGCGTTCGGAGCGAGCCCGCACAGCGTCGACGCGGTGGTGAACGTCGCCATCCCGATCATGAACAGCTTCTTGCGGCCATAGATGTCGCCCAGCCGAGCACCGGTGATCAGCAGGCAGGCGAACGCCAGCTGGTAGCCCGCCAGCACCAGCTGGATGGCGGCGAACGATGCCCCGATGTCCCGCTGGATCGACGGGATCGCGACGTTGACGATGGAGACGTCCAGCAGCTGGACGAAGACGGCCGTGAGCACGATCGCGAGAACGACGAACGGGTGCCTCTCGCCGCGACTGGTGGTCACGCCCTCGACGTTAGCGGGCGGCTACGACGGCAGTCCGGACAAGAAGCCCCGCACCACCGCCATCGTCTCGACCGGGTGCTCGAACTGCGGCACATGCCCGGAGTCCTCCAACACGATCGAACCGGCCTCGGGAAGCGCGTTGGCAACGTGTCGAGCGAACGACGCGGGGACGAGCCGGTCGCGGTCACCCCAGACGAACAGCGCCGGCGGCTGCAGGCCGGGCAACCGGTCCCAGAAGCCGTGCCGCCCGTACGCGTCCTCGACGTAGATCTGCCGCGCCACCGAGAAGAACGCGACGCGGTGCGCCCGGGAGCGGAACACCCGGACGCACTCGTCGGCCGCAGCGTCGTACCAGGGTTTGGGGAGCCGGTCGGGGTCGCTGAACATCCCTCGGATGGCCTCGACCACCAACCGGTGGCTGAGCGGGATCGGCAGGTTGGCCAGCTCGGGGCGCAGCAGTCGTACGGCGGGCACCCATTCGCGCAGGCGGCGGAAAGCGGGCGACGGCGTGAGGAGCACCAGGCCACGTACCGACTGTGGGTGAGTGTGGCCCGCCTCGAGGGCGATCCGGCCGCCGAGAGAGTTGCCGAGCAAAATGGCGCGGCGGGCGCCGAGCTCGTGCTGCAGCGCCTCGACCCAGGCGGCGTACCAGGCTGGCCGGTAGGACACCGGCGGCGCGGCGCTCTGCCCGAAGCCCGGCAGGTCGGGGGCGATGACGCGGTGGTCGCGGGCGAGGTCGGCGAGGCAGGGGAGCAGCGAGGCGTTCGTGGCGCCGAGGCCGTGGAGCATGAGCAGGGGAGGCGCGTCCGGAGGGCCTGCCTCCAGGTAGGCGGTGCGGACTCCCATCGCGAGGACCTCCTTGGCGCGCGGGAACTGCACAGGTCGGGTCGCCTCGTCGTCCTCGAACAGGCCGTCCAGCTGCAGGGACAGGCCCAGGTCGCCGCGGATGGTGATCTGCCCGTGGAGGAACGCGTGCACGCCGGACGCGCGCCCGGAGATGACGTCGGCGAGGACTCCGGGGCTGCCGCGCACGGCCAGCGTCGGACGGACGGCGGCCCCGCGACGGACGCGTCCGCGTCCGCGATCGAGCTCGACGGTCCACTGGCTGTGGCCGGCGTCGAAGACGACGGTGGCGACCCGCTGTTCGAGGACGCTGCCTTGGAGCGTGCGCCGAAGTCGGCTGGCAAGCAGCGCGTCGAGGTCGGCGCCGAGGTCAGGGGCGACGGAGCTCACATGAAGACGTTACGCACCGTTCACCCGCTGTGACGGGAGGTTCGTCGCATCAGTGGCCGGGGGGTCGTCGCTCCGTCCAGTTCTGGAGCTGGGCCGCGACCGAGAGCAACAGCGCCTCGCTGCCCGGCGGCCCGATCAGCTGGACCGACAGCGGCAGCCCACCTGCCGTCCAGCCGGCAGGGACCGACAGCGCGGGCTGGCCGGTGACGTTCCAGGTCGGGGTGTAGGGCACGTGGCGACCGGCCAGCGCCAGCGTCTTGAGCCCGGTGAGGGAGGCCACCCGTCGCGGTGGTGTGGCGAGCGATGGCGTGACCAGGACGTCGGCGCCGCCGGGGAGGTGGGCGAGTCGGGCAGCGGCCTGCTCGCCGAGCCTGCGCGCCCGGGCGAGGGGCCGTCCGCGCAGCCGTCGTCCGAGGGCCGCCACGAGCCGGGTCCGAGGCTCGGTTACCGACGGGTCGGCGAGGGTGTCGAGGTCGTCGGCCACCCCGGCCGCATAGCGGACCAGGAACGACTCCTGCACCCCCTTGTACGACGGGTCCGCGGCCACCGTGGTGTGGCCGAGCTCCTCGAGACGCCGTACAACGTCGTCGAGGGCGGCCTTGACGGCTGGGTCCAAGGGGCTGGGTACGGGCATCTTCGTCGACCAGGCGATGCGCAGCTGGCCGGGGTCGCGGAGCTCCAGGACCGTGTCCTGCAGGACGTTGAGGACGGTGACGGTGTCCTCGACCGAGCGGGTGACGCAGCCGGCCACCGACAGGCCGTGCCAGTGCTCAGCGTCTGGAGCCAGGGACACGAGGTCGCGGGTGGGCTTGAGACCGACGAGCCCGCAGCATGCGGCCGGGATCCGGATCGAGCCGCCCCCGTCGCTGCCGTGCGCAGCCGCCACGAGGCCCGCCGCGACGGCCGCCGCTGAGCCGCCGGACGACCCGCCGGGGGTGTGATCGAGGTTCCAGGGGTTGTGCGTGACGCCGAAGGTCTTGGACTCGGTGAACGGCCACAGCGCCAGCTCGGGCAGCTTCGTCGCACCCGCGATGACCGCGCCGGCGGCCCGCAACCGGCGGACGATCTCGGCGTCCTGCGTGGCCGCGGGCTGAGGGGAGCCGGTGCCGAGGCTCGGGGCATGGCCGGCGACATTCAGGTTGTCCTTCACCGCCACGGGCACGCCCAGCAGCGGGCGGTCCTCCCCGCGCGCGATCGCCGCATCGGCGGCCTCGGCCTCGGCTCTGGCCGTGTCGAACAGGGTGCGGAACGCCCCGAGCTGCGGGTCGAGCTCCTTGATGCGGCGCAGCGACAGCTCCAGCAGCTGGACGCTGCTGACCGTCCCGTCCTTCAGCAGCTGGCGCTGCCCGTTCACCCCGGCGAAAGCGATGTCTGCGTCGTCCACGCGCGCATGCTAGGGGGCGCTGATCGCCGCGGCGAGCGCCTGCGGGTCGCGTGAGCCCACCAGCCAGTACGGCGTGTCGTCCTCCGGATCGGTGACCGGCAGCAGCACGGCGCCTTTCAGCCACGGCCGTACGACCACCCAGGCGTCGTGCTGGGCCGCCGGTCCCCGGTAGAGCCGGAGGGCATCGCGGTCGAGGACCTCGGCAGGCCCGAAGGCGTGGAGCGGGGCGCGGGCCCCGGGGACGTGGAGGACGCCGGCCTCGACCAGGACCCGCTTGCGTGACAGCGCGACCAGCACGATGACAGTGGCCGAGGGGAGCAGTGCATAGGGGACGTAGGAGCGCCAGCCGGTCGCCCCGGAGTGGAGCTCCGCAGCCGCCCCCAGGGCGACGCCGATCCCGATGATCGCCCACCACACGGGCACCCGCTGGAGCTCGCGGTAGGTCACCGCAGGACCCTCGACAGCAAGGGCAGCCGGACCGGCGACCGGAGCCCGGTGCTGATGGCCTTCACGTAGTCGAGGACCACGGTCGGCAGCACGGTCTCCGCGACGATGCCACCGACGGCGTCGGCCCCCACCACATAGCGCGCCAGGGGGACCGGGTTGGTCAGCGCGAGCCGGACCGTACGGGCCACCCAGACGGGGTCGGGGAGCTTGTGGGTCCGCGCGCCCAGCGCCTGTCCGCGAGCGTAGGCCGCGGCGTAGCGGGCGGTGGAGGGGTCGGGGAAACCGCCCTCCTGGGTCGCCGACCACACGTCGGTGGCGAACATCCCCGGCTCGACCAGCGCGACCTTCACGCCGTCGCCCTCGACCTCCATCCGCAGCGCATCCGTAACCGCCTCGAGGGCGTGCTTGGAGGCGCAGTACCAGCCCATGAGCGGGGTGGACAGGCGTCCGGCGATCGAGCTGATGTTGATGATCCGGCCGTCGCCGCGCTCCCGCATCGCCGGCAGCACCAGCCGGGCCAACCGGAGGGGGGCGACCACGTTGGTCTCGAGCTGGGCTCGGACCTGCTCGTCGCTGACGTCCTCGACCGTCCCCGACTGGGCGAACCCGGCGTTGTTGACGAGTGCGTGCAGGCCGCCGGTCATTGCCTCCGACTCCGCGACCGCTCGGCTGCAGGAGGCGGCGTCGTCGACGTCCAGCTGGACGGTGCGGACCGTCAGCCCCTTCTCAGCGGCGACGTCCGTGATCCGTCCGGCCTTGGCCGCCGTACGGGCCGAGCCGATGACGTCCCAGCCGGCGCTTGCCAGCTCGAGGCACGTCACCAGGCCGATCCCGCTGTTGGCCCCGGTCACGAGCACGCTCTTGGACATGCCGTCACGGTACGGTCTCGCCCCGTGGACGCACTCGAGGTCGCCGTACGACGGTTGGATCCTGCCGTGCCGCTGCCTGCCTACGCGCGTCCCGGCGATGCCGGGTGCGATCTGGTGACCACGGTGGACGCCGAGGTGGCGCCGGGGGAGCGGGTCGTCCTGCCCACCGGCATCGCGATGGCGCTGCCCCAGGGGTACGCCGCCTTCGTGCACCCACGCTCGGGGCTCGCGGCGCACTACGGTGTGGGGTTGGTCAATGCGCCTGGGACCATCGACGCGGGGTACCGCGGCGAGATCAAGGTCATCCTGGTCAACCACGACCCGCGGGAGACGGTGCACCTGCGCCGGCTCGACCGGGTCGCCCAGCTGGTCGTCCAGCGGGTTGAGCAGGTGGCATGGCGGGAGACCGACGCGCTGTCCGACACAGAACGAGGCGCCGGTGGGCACGGGTCCACGGGTGGCTACTCAGCAGGAGGTACGTAGGTGGCGTTCGGACGCAAGAAGGCCAAGCGCGAGCAGGACGTCGAGCCGACCCCCGTCGACGAGGAGACCGTCGTCGGAGACCACGGGAGCTTTGTCGACGACCTCGACGAGGACGACCGCGCCCTCGAGGACGCCGAGCTGCTCGCCGAGCTCGCCCGACAGGAGCGGGAGCAGCGCCTGATGACGCTGTCGCGGCCGCAGGGCCCCTGGGACATCGCCGACGCCCCAGAGGTGGAGACGCCACGGCTGGACCTCGGAGCTGTGCAGATCACCGTCCTCCCGGACACCGACGTTCGGCTGGAAGTCAGCCCGGAGGGAGAGGTCGTCGCTGCGACGCTCGTGCACGGCGAGTCCTCGCTGCAGCTCAACGCCTTCGCGGCCCCCAAGACCGAGGGCATCTGGGCGGAGGTGCGCGCTGAGATCCGGGACGCCCTGAACAGCGGTGGTGGCCAGGCGGACGAGGCCGAGGGTGACTTCGGCACCGAGCTGCGCGCCGCTGTCCCGACCGAGGTGCCCGGCCAGGGCGTCGTGCTCGCGCCGGCCCGCTTCGTCGGTGTCGACGGGCCGCGCTGGTTCCTACGCGGTCTCGTCACCGGTCCGGCCGCCACCGACGACGCCGCCGTGCAGCCGCTGCTCGAGTCCATGAAGCAGGCGGTGGTGGTGCGCGGCAGCGACCCGATGGCGGTACGTGATCCGTTGCCGCTGGTGCTGCCCGCCGACGCGCTGCAGCTCACGGAGGAGCAGGCCGCCGCTGAGGGCCTGAAGATGCCCGAACGCGGGCCCGAGATCACCGAGACGCGCTAGCCCGACCGAGGTCTAGTCTGAAGAGGTGACCAACCAGCCGGGTCGTCTCAAGCGCGCCCTCCGGCGCCTCACGGCGGACGAGGAGGAGGTCGCCAACGCCGAGCTGCGGTCCGAGACCTCAGCGGCCGGCGCGACCGCGGTCGACCAGTGCTCAGTCGGGTCCCCCGTCTGCGTCGCCGGCACGCTGCGTGCCGTCGTCCTGCGTCCGCTCGCCGGCGTTCCGACGCTTGAGGCCGAGCTGTACGACGGCACCGGCACCGTGACCCTGGTCTGGCTCGGCCGCCGCCGGATCCGCGGCATCGACCCGGGTCGTACCCTCGTCGCCCGCGGCCGGTTGACCCGCCGCGACGGCCAACCCACGCTGTTCAACCCCGAGTACGAGCTACGGGCCGTCGGTGCCTGAGGCCGCGCCGTCCAAAGACCTCACAGCGGGCACGCTGCTCGGGCTCTTCGGGGGCGTGAAGGGCCTGATCGACAGCTCGGTCCCGGCGACCGTCTTCGTGGTCGCGCGCCTGTTCGCCGACCTCAACGCCTCGGTGGTGGCCGCGGTCGTCGCGGGCCTGCTGGTCGTGGCCGTGCGCAAGGCCCGGGGCGAGTCCTTGCAGCAGGCTTTCAGCGGCTTCTTCGGCCTGGTGCTCGCGGTCGTCATCGTCCGCAGCACCGGCACCGGCAAGGGCTTCTTCCTGCCCGGAATTCTCATCACCGCCGCGTCCGGCGTGGCCTTCCTCGTGTCGCTGGTCGTCGGCCGGCCGGCAGTCGCGCTGGGGCTGGCCGCCTTCGACCCGCGCTACGCGGTGTGGCGTGAGCACGCAGCGCTGCGCAGGGCCTGCGTCCTCGCGACCGCCGTCTGGACGGCGTCGTTCTTCATCCGAGCGGGAGTCGCCACGACGGTCGCCCTGTCGGTGGGCGACAAGGGCAGCGACAACGCCGTGATCCTGATCGTCATCAACGCCGTGAAGTGGCCGCTGATCATCGGGTCGGCGCTCTACACCGTCGCGCTCGTCAAGAAGGCCGACGTCCCGGAGCTCGAGCCCTCCGGGCGTTAGTCCAGGGCGGCCTTCGTCAGCAGCAGGTCGAGCTCCGCCTCGACCTCGCTGGTGGCGACGAGCAGCAGTTCGTCTCCGGCCTCGAGAGCTCCATCTGGGGAGGGGGTGATGACCCGCCCCGCGCGCAGGATCGCGACCAGCGCGCTGTCGGTCGGCCAGGTGATGGAGCCGAGCGTCTTGCCGACCAGGTCGGCGTCGGGCGCGAGGGTGAGCTCGACCAGGTTGGCCTGGCCCTGCCGGAAGGTCAGCAGGCGCACCAGGTCGCCGACGCTCACCGCCTCCTCGACGACCGCGGCCAGCAGGCGTGGGCTGGAGACGCTCACGTCGACGCCCCAGGACTCGTTGAACAGCCACTCGTTCTTGGGGTGGTTGACCCGGGCGACGACGCGGTCGACGCCGAACTCCGTCTTGGCCAGCAGGGACAGGACCAGGTTGACCTTGTCGTCACCGGTGGCGGCCACGACGACATCGCACTCCTGCAGGCGGGCCTGCACGAGGGTGTCGATCTCGCAGGCGTCGCCGAGCAGCCACTCAGCGCTGGGAACCGAGGCGACCTTCATCGAGCGCTGCTCGCGCTCGATGAGGAGCACGCTGTGCCCATTGTCGAGGAGCTCGGCCGCGATGGAGCGACCGACATTGCCGGCTCCGGCGATGGCTACGCGCATGTCAGTGCCCCTCGGTCGGCCCGGCGAGGAAGACTCGCTCGACCTGCTCGCGCTCGTCCCAGCGCATCGTCACGTGCACGAGGTCGCCGTCCTGGATGACGGTGCCCTTCCGCGGCAGGATGCCGTCTCCAAAGCGGGTCAGCAGCGCCACCCGCGCACCGGACTCCTCCTCGAGTTGGCTGACCTTGTGGCCGACCCAGGCGGGCGAGACGGCCAGCTCGGCGAGGACGACGTGCCCGCTCGGATCGCGCCACTCGCTGAGCATGCCGGCGGGCAGCAGGCGACGGATCACCTGGTCAGCGGTCCAGCGGACGGTGGCGACGGTCGGAATGCCGAGCTTCTGGTAGACCTCGGCGCGGCGGGGGTCGTAGATGCGGGCGACGACGTTCTCGACGCCGAAGGTCTCGCGCGCGACCCGGGCCGCGATGATGTTCGAGTTGTCGCCCGAGCTGACCGCGGCGAAGGCCTCGGCCTTCTCGATGCCGGCCTCGACGAGCGTGTCCCGGTCGAAGCCGATGCCGGTCACGCGCTGGCCTATGAACTCCGGGGGCAGGCGGCGGAACGCACCGGCGTCCCGGTCCACGATGGCGACCGAATGTCCGGCCGACTCCAGGCTCTTGGCAAGGGCCGAGCCGACCCGGCCGCAGCCCATGATCACGACGTGCACGTGTGTCCTCCGACAGCCGCAGCGGGGTGCCGGGGCCGCGCGAGACGCTACACGGAGCCTCGCCCGTAGGCTGGCGCGCGTGCCAGCCGCCAACGACGTCCTCAAGCGCGTCCTACTCGGGAGAGCTCTCGCCAGCCACAGGCTGGGCGAGACGCTGCTGTCGAAGAAGATCGCGCTGCCCGTGTTCGCCAGCGACGCGCTGTCGTCGGTGGCCTATGCCCCGGACGAGATCTTCCTGACCCTCAGCTTCGCCGGCCTTGCGGCGTACTCGTTCTCGTGGAAGATCGGCCTGGTCGTGGCGGCGGTCATGCTGGTCGTCGTCGCGTCGTACCGCCAGAACGTGCACGCCTACCCCTCGGGCGGCGGTGACTACGAGGTCGCCAACGAGAACCTCGGGGCCAAGTTCGGGCTGACGGTCGCGGCCGCGCTGCTCGTCGACTACGTGCTGACCGTTGCCGTCTCGGTGTCCTCCGGCGTCCAGAACGCCGCCTCCGCGCTCGGTTTCGTCAAGGGCAATGAGGCGATCGTCGCGGTCGGGCTGGTGGTGCTGCTCACCGCCATCAACCTGCGAGGAGTCAAGGAATCGGGCGCGGCCTTCGCGATCCCGACGTACGGCTTCATGCTGGCGATCATCGGGATGACGGTCTTCGGCCTGCTCCGCCACTTCCTCGGCAACCTCCCCCTGGCCGAGAGCGCGAAGTACACGATCAGGCCCGAGCCCGGCTTCGAGCACGGCTTCGTGGGGATGGGTGCGGCCTTCCTGCTGCTGCGCGCCTTCTCGTCCGGCTGCGCCGCCCTGACCGGTGTCGAGGCGATCAGCAACGGCGTACCGGCTTTCCAGAAACCGAAGAGCAAGAACGCCGCCACGACGCTGCTGCTCATGGGCGGCATCGCCGTGACCATGCTCATGGGCATCATCACGCTGGCCAACCTCACCAAGCTGCGGTTCGCGGAGAACCCCACCCGGCAGCTGCTCGAGAACGGCCGCCCGGTTCCGCCGGGCTTCACGCAGGAAACCGTCATCAGCCAGCTGTCCAAGGCGGTCTTCTCCGGGGCGACGCACCCGCTGTTCTACGTCGTCGTCGCCTTCACCGGCGTGATCCTCATCCTCGCTGCCAACACCGCCTTCAACGGCTTCCCGGTGCTGGGGTCCATCCTCGCGAAGGACGGCTACCTGCCGCGGCAGCTGCACACCCGCGGCGACCGGCTCGCCTACAGCAACGGCATCTTGCTGCTGGCCTTCTTCGCGATCGTCCTGATCGTTGCCTTCGACGCGCAGGTCACCCGGCTGATCCAGCTCTACATCGTCGGCGTGTTCATCTCCTTCACCCTCAGCCAGACCGGCATGGTCCGCCACTGGACACGGCTGCTGCGCCAGGAGACCGATCCGGCGGCGCGCGGTCGGATGATGCGCGCCCGCGTCATCAACAGCGTCGGGCTCGCGATGACCGGCACGGTGCTCATCATCGTCCTCGTCACCAAGTTCACACGAGGTGCGTGGATCGCGCTCGCCGCCATGGCGGTGCTCTACGTCATGATGCGGGGCATCCACCGGCACTACGACCGGGTCCGGATGGAGCTGGAGCCGCCGGACGACATCGTCGCCCAGCCCTCGCGCAACCACGCCGTGGTGCTCGTGTCCAAGGTGCACAACCCGACGCTGCGAGCCCTTGCCTACGCCAAGGCCACGCGGCCACACGACCTCACGGCGCTGACGGTCTCGGTGGACCCCAACGACACTCAGGCCCTGCAGGACGAGTGGGATCGCAGGGGCCTCGACGTACCCCTGACGGTCGTCGACTCGCCGTACCGCGAGATCACCAAGCCGATCCTCGACTACGTGAAGCGGATCCGGCTCGACTCGCCACGCGATGTGGTCACCGTCTTCATCCCCGAGTACGTCGTGGGCCACTGGTGGGAGCAGCTGCTCCACAACCAGAGCGCGCTGCGACTTAAGGGCCGCCTGCTGTTCCAGCCAGGCGTCATGGTCACGTCGGTGCCCTATCAGCTGGCCTCGTCCGACCGTCGCAAGGACGACGACCCGGCCGGGACGTATCGCAAGCCGGCGCCGCGCGGGTGATCCTCACCGTCGGAGCCGTGGCCGCCGGCGGCTCCTGTGTCGCCCGGGCCGACGACGGGCGGGTCGTGTTCGTCCGGCATGCGCTGCCCGGGGAGACCGTGCGGGTCGAGGTGCGTTCCTCCGGGTCTCGCTTTCTGCGCGCCGACGCCGTCGAGATCCTCACGCCGTCACCGGACCGGGTCGTGCCGCCGTGCCCGTTCGCGGGGCCTGGGCGGTGTGGCGGCTGCGACTGGCAGCACGCCTCGCCGTCCTTGCAGCTGGAGCTGAAGGCCGCCCTGGTGTCGGAGCAGCTCACCCGGGTCGCGCGCTTCGCGTGGGACGTCGCCGTCGAACCCGTCGAGCCGCTGCTGCACTGGCGGACCAGGGTGCAGTGGGCGGTGTCGTCGTCGGGGACGCCCGGGCTGCATCGGCACCGCTCGCGCGACCTGGAGCTCGTCTCCTCCTGCGCCATCGCCGCGCCAGGCGTCGAGACGCCGCTCGGCCACGACTGGTCGGGGGCGCGCTCCGTGGAGGCGTTCGCGCTGGAGGAGCAGACCGTGCTGACGGTCGAGGGTCGGCCCCGGGTCCTGCCGGCGGTCGATGCCGGGGTGGTCGTGGCCGGTCAGGCGGTCCGTGGGCCGCACGGGGTTCGGCTTTCGGTGGGAGGCCGGTCCTTCGAGGTGTCGGCCGGACGCTTCTGGCAGGTCCACCCGGCGGCGGCCTCGGTGCTGTCGTCCGCGGTGCTCTCCGGGCTGGAGCCGCGGCCGGGGGAGTCGGTCGTCGACCTGTACGCGGGCGTCGGGCTCTTCGCTTCCCTGCTCGGCGCCGCGGTCGGGCCGTCTGGCTCGGTGACGGCGGTCGAGGGTGACGCCCGGGCCTGCGCCGACGCGGCCCGTAACACCGCCGACCAACCGTGGGTGACGATCCGGACGTCGCTGGTGACCCCGTCGCTGGTGAGCTCCCTGCGTCCCTCGCTGGTGGTGCTGGACCCGCCGCGCGCCGGCGCAGGGCTCGAGGTCTCCTCGGCGCTGGCTTCCTTGCGACCGCGGGCCCTGGCCTATGTCTCGTGCGACCCGGCGACGTTCGCCCGCGACCTGCGCGTGTTCCTCGACGCAGCCTGGACCGTCGCCTCCCTTCGCGCGTTCGACCTCTACCCCCAGACCGAGCACGTCGAGCTCGTCACCGTCCTCCACCCCCCGACCTGACCCCGCCCGCCCTTTGCCCGCCTCCCTTTGGCCCGCCCTTTTGCACTTCCCTCCCACGGCCCTGTCGGCTGGTCCCTCCGCACGCTCAGGGAACAGGCCCTGGTCAGGGCCACGGGAGGGAAGTGGGTCTGTGGACGGCTCAAGCCGTGCAACGCCAGATTCCGGGACGCTGCTCGCGTGGACATCCCGGTGGAGGCGGCCAGGCAACGCGGTTGCTTCAGCTACGAGCAGGCTCTCGTGGCTGGCTGGCACAAGGCGCACGTCGAGACGGCTGAGCGGACGGGGCGTCTGGTGCGGGTGCGGCCCGGCGTCTACGCGGAGCGCGACGTGCTGGCAGCACTTGACCAGCGCGGGCGTCATCTCCTCGACATCCGGGCCGCGCAGCTGGCACTTGGTCCGCGATGGTTCGCTGCGCGTCGCTCAGGTGCGGTCGTGCTCGGTGTGCCGCTCATCGGCACCCCGCCGAGCAGACCCCAGCTCGTCGCCGATCGAGTAGGAGAAGCCGAGACCCATGACCGGCACCGGAGGCTCTCAGCCTTGCCACGTGCCGACCGCGGAGCGTGCGAGGGCGTCCAGGTCGTGTCGCCGGCCCGTGTCGTGGCAGACATCGCGCGGGAAGAGAGCTTTCGCAACGCCGTCGTGGTGGCCGACGCCGTGCTGGGCTCGGGCCTCGAGCGGGAGGAGGTCTTGGCGTGCCTGGGCCGTATGCGTCGGTGGCCCGGCGTCGCCAAGGCACGACGGGCAGTCGAGTTTGCCGATGGGTTGTCCGAGACGCCGCTGGAGTCGATCTCTCGGGTGGCCATGCACGAGCTCGGGCTGCCGGCACCGGAGCTGCAGGTCGAGGTCTGGTTGGGTGGGCGCTTCCTCGGCCGCGTGGACAAGCTGTGGCGCCAGTTCAACACCGTGGGTGAGGACGACGGCGTCGGGAAGTACGGCGAGGACGACGCCTCCCTGAGGACTGCGTTCCGCAAGGAGAAGGTCCGACAGGAGTGGATGGAGGACGTGGGGCTCGAGGTGGCCCGCTGGACGTGGGGACAGGCGTGGCGGCCCCGCGGTGTGCTCGACGCCCGCCTCGAACGCGCCTTCGCGCGAGGTCGTCGCCAGGAGCTCGACCCGCGGGTTCGCTTCGTGCCCACGACGGTCGCCGACCGGCTCCGTCGCGCCGCCTGACACTCCACTTCCCTCCCTGGGCCCTGTTCGTGGCTCCCTTCCCACGCGTACGAGAACGGTGGTCGACGGGGCTGCGGGAGGGAAGTGCGGAGACGGTGACGGAGAAGAGAGGAGAGGAGGAGTCAGCGGGGGCGGGGCAGGATCACGCTCAGGGCGGCGGGCTTGACGGTGATGGTGCAGGGCAGGGTCGCTACCGGGTCGCCGTCGGCGAAGACGCGGAACGGCCGGTCCGCGTCCAGGGTCACCGTGGACGCGGTGCGGACCGAGACGGACGGCTCGTCGATGTGGGTGCCCTTGAACACCTTGGGGAGGGCCCGCAGGAACGTCAGGCGGGACGTGGTCGAGGAGGTCACCACGTCGAGCAGGCCGTCGGTGACCGAGGCGGCCGGCGCGAGCTTCATGCCGCCGCCGTACATGCCGGTGTTGGCGACGGCCACCGACCATCCCGCCAAGGACAGCGCTGCACCGTCGACGGAGCAGGTGAACTGGGCCGGCTTCCACGACAAGACGGTGGCGAGGGAGCCGTAGAGGTACACGAGCTGGCCGAGCGGCAGCCGGGACCGGAGTACCCGTTCCTGGACGTCGCTGTCGAAGCCGATCGAGGCGATCCCGATGAAGGCCGTGGCGCCCGCGTAGCCGAGGTCGATGGGTGAGGCGACCCCGGACGTGAGCACCGCGCAGGCCGCAACCGGATCGAGCGGGATCCCGACGGCGCGGCAGAAGTCGTTGCCGCGTCCACCGGGGACGACGCCCATCACGCCACCGCCCGACGCGACGGCGCCGGCGACCCGGCCGACGATGCCGTCGCCCCCCATCGCCACGACGACGCGGTCGTCGGCCAGAGCTGCCGCGACCAGCTCGTCGGCGTGCTCCAGTGAACGGGTGGGGGTGACGACCAGGTCGTGCGCCGACAGGGCCGACTGCACCGCTGGCAGCCGCTTGGCTCCGCGGCCACCGCCGGCGGCGGGGTTGACGACGAGCTGCAGACGCACGGTGCTCCTCAAGGGATGAGCTTGCCGGGGTTGAGGATCCCGGTCGGGTCGAGCACGTCCTTCACCGCGCGAAGCACGCAGACCCCCAGCGGACCGATCTCCTCGGACATCCAGGGTCGGTGGTCGAAGCCCACCGCGTGGTGGTGCGTGATGGTCGCACCTGTGGCGACCAGAGCGGCGGAGGCGGCCTCCTTGGCGCGCTGCCACTGGGCGACCGGCGACGAGGACTGCGCGGCCAGCACCGTGAAGTACAGCGACGCCCCCTGGCTGTACAGGTGGGACACGTGGCACATGACGACGCAGGATCCGAGGGCATCGGAGAGTGCCGTACGCACCGCAGCCCAGGTCGTCAGCAGGGACGACCAGGACGCCGAGGTCTCGAGGGTCTCCACCAGGAAGCCGGCGTCGAGCAAGTCGTCGCGCAGGTACGGCCCGGCATAACGGCCGTGCTCCCACTTCGCTCCGGCACCGGGCAGCGGGATGCCGCGGATCGAAGCCGCCTTGCGACGCGCCGACACCGACGACGCGGAGCCCTCCCAGCCGAGCACCAGCAGGCAACGCCCGCGGGCCAGCAGCTGCACGGGACGCGGCGCGGACAGCCGCAGGTTCACCGAGGTCTCGTCCACGTCGGACAGCCGGGCCACGTCGGGGACGACGCCTTGCTGTTCGAGCCTCCGCAAGGCAGCGATCCCGTCCTCCCAGGACCGCACCAGCCACGCGTCGTACCTCTTGACGGCGGGCAGTCGGCGGATCCGGAGGGTCACGGACGTGATCACGCCGAACGCGCCCTCGGAGCCGACGAACAGCTGCAGCAGCCCCGGTCCCGCCGCGGTGGCGGCCCCACGACCCAGCGTCAGCGGGCCTGCGGGGGTCTCGACCGTCAGGCCGAGCACGTTGGCATCGAAGCGCCCGTAGCCGGTGGAGGCCTGTCCGGCGGAGCGGGTCGCGGCGTAGCCGCCGATCGTGGCGTGCTCGTAGGACTGCGGGAAGTGCCCGAGCGTGAACCCGCGGGCGTTCAGCAGCGCCTCCGCGGCCGGTCCGCGCAGGCCGGGTTCGAACGTCGCGGTGAGGTCCTCCTCCGACAGGGAGAGCAAGGAGTCCAGCTGCCGCAGGTCGAGGGCGATCACGGCCGACAGCTCGCCGGCCAACGGCGCCACGCCGCCCACCACCGAGGTGCCACCGCCGAACGGCACCACCGCGATCCCCGCGGCCGCGCAGGCTCGCAAGACCTCGCCGACCTGACCCGCGGTGGGCAGGACGACGGCATCGGGGGCGGCGAAGGCTCCCGACCGCAGCGACAGCAGGTCCAGGTACGACCGTCCCGCCGCCCGCCGCGCCCGGGCTGCGTCGTCGACCAGCACGGTCGCCCCACTGGCCCGGAGGGCCTCCAGCTGCCCGGCAGACAACCGCGAGGCGGGTACGGCGGCCTCGTCGAGCGGGACCGGCTGGGAGCGGGCGCCCACACCCACCTGGGACTGGAGCCAGCTCGCCGCTGCGGGCGGGAGACCGGTGCGACGAGCGGGATCGCCCCAACCCGCGTGGACCATGTCGAGAGCCATGCGTACAGTGTTACACATGTCGTCACAACGTAACATCCTGCTCGACGCCGTTCAGGCGTGCGTGATGGACGTCGGCCTGCGTCGCACCACCCTCGCCGACGTGGCCCGTCGGGCAGGGGTGAGCCGGATGACGGTGTACCGGCAGTACGGCGACCTCGACACCCTGGTCGCCGCGTTGCTCACTCGCGAGCTCGTGGCGGTCGTCGACACCGCCCGCAAGGAGGTGGCCGAGCTGCTGACCGCTCGTGAGCGGCTGGTGGAGGCCGGCGTCCGCGTGGTCGAGCGGATCGACCACCACCCGCTGTACCGCCGGGTGCTCGACCTCGACCCGGAGCTGCTGCTCCCTCTCATCGTCGACCGCTTCGGTTCGACCCAGAAGGCGGCGCTGGCGCTCGTCACCGAGCAGCTCGAGGACGGGCAGGCCGACGGCTCCGTCCGCGCCCTCGACCCGCGACTGGCCGCGACGTGCCTGCTGCTGACCGCGCAGTCCTTCGTCTTCAGCGCCCGGCTCGTCGAGGAGGCCGCGTACGACGAGCTGCGCCGGATGTTCGACGGGTACCTGCGATGAGCAGCCACCTCAACGCAGTCCGCCGTCGGCAGGAGCTCGACGCGCTCTCCAGCACCCGGGTCGACCTGCTCGTGGTCGGCGGCGGCGTCACCGGCTGCGGGGTCGCCCTCGACGCCGCCTCCCGTGGGCTGTCCGTCGCCCTCGTGGAGAAGGACGACCTCGCCTTCGGGACCAGCAGGTGGAGCAGCAAGATGGCGCACGGCGGGTTGCGGTACCTCGCCACCGGCGACGTCGGCATCGCGATCGAGTCGGCCCGCGAACGCGGTGTGCTCATGACGCGCACGGCGCCGCACCTGGTCCGGGCGCTGCCCATGCTCGTCCCGTTGAGCCGTGACCTCAGCCCGCGCGAAGGCATGCTCGTCGAGGCGGGCCACCGCACCGCAGATGTCCTTCGCCTGTTCGCCCGCACGCCTCGCGCCACCCTGCCGAGGCCGCGCCGCGTGGGCATCGCCGAGACAACGCGCCTGCTGCCCGGCGTGCGGCGTGACGGGCTGCGGGGTGGCTCGCTCAACTGGGACGGGCAGCTGGAGGACGACGCGCGGCTGGTGGTCGCTATCGCCCGCACCGCCGCAGCGCACGGGGCGAGGATCCTCACCAGGGTGCGCTACCAGAACGGGGTTCTCATCGACCAGCTGACGGGCAGAACCCTTGTGCCCCAGGCGAAGACGGTCGTCAATGCGACCGGGGCATGGGCCGACCAGATCACCCCGGGCACCAGCCTGCGGCCCAGCAAGGGCGTGCACATCGTCCTCGACGCAGCCACGCTCGACCACCCGACCGCTGCTATGACAGTTCCGGTCCCCGGCGAGCGGAACCGGTATGTCTTCGCCCTTCCGCACCCCGACGGCATCGTGTTCGTCGGTCTCACGGACGACCCGCTCGACGGTCCGCTGCCGGAGGTGCCCAGGGCGGAGGAGCACGAGATCACCTTCCTGCTCGACACCCTGAGTAGGGGGCTGGAGCGGCCGCTGTCCCGCAGCGACGTCATCGGTTCGTTCGCGGGCGTCCGCCCCCTGGTCGCGGGGGAGCAGGGTCGCACCGCCGACCTCAGCCGGCGTCACAGCCTGGTGCTCGAGGACGGGCTGCTGACGATTCTCGGCGGCAAGCTGACCACCTACCGCAAGATGGCCGAGGACGCCGTCGACCTGCTCACCGACATCCCTTGCCGCACGGCCGACCTCCCTCTCGTCGGCGCCCGCGGCTCCGGCGTCGGGCGGCTGGGCCGCAGGTACGGCGGTGAGGCCCAGGAGGTCGCGGCCCTTGCCGAGGGCCGCCAGCACCTGCTCGAGCCGGTTGCCGAGGGCGTGCCGGTGCTGGGTGTGGAGCTGCTGTGGGGGCTGGTGGCAGAAGGAGCGCTCGACGCGGAGGACCTGCTCGAGCGCCGCACCCGGCTGTCGCTGGTCGACGCCTGGGCTCAGGCGGGCCGCCCAGCGGTGACGGCAGTCCTCGAGGGCGGGTACGCGCAGGCGTGACGCGCCTACCGTGGTCGCATGTCCGACCACGTGCCCCCCGGCTGGCCCGCCGAGGTGCTGCCTCCGCAGGCGCCGGAGTGGGAGCGGAGCGCGGTCGGCTGGTTGTTCGACCTGTGCCCGCCCGACTACCGCGCGCACGACGTCCTGCGGATGCACCCGGTGGTCCTGGCGCGCTTCGCCCGTGGACACCTGGAGGCTGCGGTCGAGGCCGCCCGGCAGGGGCTGCGCACACTGCGGGCCGAGCTCAAGGACGTCGTACCTCCTGAGGTCGTGGAGGCTGCTGTCAGCGCGTACGACCGCGAGGGGCGCCGGCTCGTCCAGACCGGACGCCAGGTCGCGCTGGTGGAGGCCGCCCTGCGCGGCGACAGATGGGTGCCACGGCTGTAGGAGTGACCCCACGACCTAGACTGAGCTGGCGATATCCCAGAGCCGAGGAGAGTGCGTGAGCCTGCTGGAGTCCGTCCACGGGCCCGACGACCTCAAGCGACTGCCCGCATCCCAGCTCCCAGGGCTGGCGGCGGAGATCCGCGACTTCATGATCGACGCCGTGTCGCGCACCGGGGGCCACTTGGGCCCCTCGCTCGGTGTCGTCGAGATCACGCTCGCCCTGCACCGCGTGTTCGACAGCCCCCGGGACAAGGTGCTGTGGGACACCGGTCACCAGGCCTACGTCCACAAGATCGTCACGGGCCGGCAGAGGGGATTTGCCGGTCTCCGGACGCAGGGTGGGCTGTCGGGCTACCCCTCGCGCGCCGAGTCCGAGCACGACGTCATCGAGAACAGTCACGCCTCGACCGCTCTGTCGTACGCCGATGGGTTGTCGAAGGCCTTCGCGCTCCGCGGTGAGCAACGGCACGTCGTGGCGGTGGTCGGTGATGGAGCCCTCACCGGTGGGATGTGCTGGGAGGCGCTCAACAACATCGCCGGCTCGCACCTGCCGGTGGTGATCGTCGTCAACGACAACGGCCGCTCCTACGCCCCCACCATCGGTGGGCTGGCTGAGCACCTCGCGGCGCTGCGGATGACGCAGGGCTACGAGCGGACCCTCGACAAGGTGAAGCAGACGCTCACCCAGACACCCGTCCTCGGACCGCCGGTCTACACCGCCCTGCACGGCCTCAAGCGCGGCATCAAGGACTTCCTGCAGCCCCAGGTGCTCTTCGAGGACCTGGGGCTCAAGTACGTCGGTCCCATCGACGGCCACGACGAGCAGGCCATGGAGTACGCCCTCCGCAAGGCCAAGGAGTTCGGGGGCCCGGTGATCGTGCATGCGGTCACCGTGAAGGGGTTCGGCTACCAGCCCGCGGTCGATGACGAGAACGACTGCCTGCACAGCGTCGGACCGGGCACCGACCCGCTCACCGGCAAGGCCGGCCCCGGGGCGCGGTCGTGGACCAGCGTCCTGGGTGACGAGCTGGTCTGCATCGGCGAGGAGCGGCCGGAGGTCGTGGCACTCACCGCCGCGATGCTCCAGCCGGTCGGGCTGCAGAAGTTCTCGGTGGCTTTCCCTCAGCGCACCTTCGACGTCGGCATCGCCGAGCAGCATGCGGTCACCTCCGCGGCGGGCCTTGCGATGGGCGGTATGCACCCCGTCGTGTGCCTCTACGCGACCTTCCTCAACCGGGCCTTCGACCAGGCCCTGATGGACGTTGCGCTGCACGAGCTCCCAGTGACCTTCGTGCTCGACCGTGCCGGCATCACGGGCGAAGACGGGCCGTCGCACAACGGAATGTGGGACCTGTCGATCCTGCAGGTCGTCCCGGGCATCCGGATCGCTGCTCCGCGCGATGGCGCGAGGTTGCGCGAGGAGCTGCGCGAGGCGGTCATGGTCGAGGACGGCCCCACGGTCGTGCGCTTTCCCAGGGGTGCGGTCGGCGACGACATCCCGGCGCTCGAGCGCCGCGGCGTCGTCGACATCCTGCGCCGTGGTTCGGATGTCCTGCTGGTCGCTGTCGGCGCGATGGCCCGCGTCGCCCTCGAGGTCGCGGATCGCGTTGCAGCGCAAGGGATCTCGGTCACTGTGGTCGACCCGCGGTGGGTCGCGCCGGTACCCGAGGAGCTCGTCGCGCTCGCCTCAGAGCACCGGCTGGTGGTGACGGTCGAGGACAACGGACGGGTCGGAGGCGTGGGGTCGCGCGTGTCGCAGGCCCTGCGTGACGCCGACGTCGACGTACCGGTACGCGACGTCGGCATCCCGCAGCGGTTCCTGGCGCACGGTTCGCGCGCCCAGGTCCACGCGGAGATCGGGCTGACGCCGCAGGAGGTGGCCCGCAAGGTCGTCGAGGCAGTGGCCCGACTCGAGGGTGAACTCGACACCGCCGAGCAGGACACCCGCAACGACGCCTGACAGCTCGGTCGGTCAGCCGGTGTAGGCGCGGTCGGCGCCGGTCGGCGGCGTCGGGTCGTCCCGGGTCTGCATCCAGTCTTCGGGGAGGGAGACCTCACGGGGACCCTGTAGGTGACCGCGCGGCAGGTGCTCGGCGCCGACGGGCAGCTCCGCGGTCGGGTCGAGCTGGTCCAAGAGCTCGTCGAGTGCGGCAAGCGAACCGGCCATCGCCAGCTTGCGCCGCATCTCGCCCCCGGCGGGGTAGCCGGTGAGGTACCAGCCGGTGTGCTTCCGGAAGTCGCGTACGGCGAAGCCCTCTTCGCCGATCGCCTCGACGAGCAGGCGCGCATGGCGTCGCATGACGTCGGCCACCTCGCCCAGTCGCGGCGAGCCCTGCACGGGGCGGCCGGCGAACGCGTCGGCGAGGTCTCGGAACAGCCACGGCTTCCCGAGGCACCCGCGGCCTACGACGACGCCGTCACAGCCGGTCTCGGCCATCATCCGCAGGGCGTCCGGGGCGGCCCAGATGTCGCCGTTGCCGAGGATCGGCACCGAGGTGACGTGCTCCTTCAGGCGCGTGATCGCCGACCAGTCGGCCCGGCCGGAGTAGAGCTGCTCCGCAGTGCGGGCATGGAGCGCGATCGCCGCGGCGCCGTGGTCCGCCGCCGCGGTCGCCGCCTCGAGGTAGGTCAAGGTGGCGTCGTCGAGGCCCTTGCGCATCTTGACGGTGACCGGGATCGACCCGGCCGCTCGCACTGCGGCACGGACGATGTTGCCGAACAGCACGTGGTGCGCAGGTAGGGCAGCACCGCCGCCGCGGCGCGTGACCTTGGGGGAGGGGCACCCGCTGTTGAGGTCGATGTGGTGCACGCCGAGGTCCACGACCCGGCGGACGGCCTCGCCGACCCAGTGGGGGTCGACGCCGTACAGCTGGACTGAGCGGATCTCCTCGTCTGGCGCGAACGCGACCATGCCGGCGGTGCGTTCGTTGCGCTCGCAGAGCGCGCGTGCGGAGACCATTTCGCTCACGTAGAGACCGGCGCCGTAGGAGCGGCAGAGGCGGCGGAACGCGGCGTTGGTGACCCCGGCCATGGGCGCCAGGACGACCGGTGGGTCGACGGCGAGCGGCCCGATCTTCAGAGCCACAGGTCCACCAGGGGAACGTCGAGCTTGGCCAGCAGCGCGCGGACCATCGGCAGCGAGATACCGATCACGTTGCCGGCGTCGCCTTCAATGCCGGCGAGAAAGGCCGCTGAGCGCCCGTCGAGCGTGAACGCGCCGGCGACGTGCAACGGCTCACCGGTGGCGACGTAGGCCTCGATCTCGGCATCGGAGGGCTCGCCGAAGTGCACGAGGGTCGAGCACACGTCAGCGGCGGAGGCACCGGTCCGTGTGTCGATGACGCAGTGCCCAGTCAGCAGGTAGCCGGAGCGACCGCGCATGGCATGCCAACGAGCAACCGCTTCCGCAGGGGAGGAGGGCTTGCCCAGCACCTGGCCGTCGAGCTCGAGCAGCGAGTCGCAGCCGACGACGAGGGCGTCGTCCTGGGTGGCGGCAACGGCCTGGGCCTTGCGGATGGCGAGCTCCAGGACCACCTCGTGAGAACGGCCGGTGACGTCGGACTCGTCCACGCCGCTGACGCGTGGTTCGGGCGAGAGGCCGGCGTCGCGCAGCAGGCGCAAGCGCGCGGGCGACGCAGAGGCAAGCACGAGTCGACGGGTGGGCACACCTTCCATTGTGCCTGAGCGGGGAGGCGGAGCTGTGCCTGAGCGGGGAAGCTGGCTAGCGGTACAGCACGTCCGTTGCCCAGGGCTCGTCGACCGCGGGCTCGCGCAGGATGAGCACCTCCGGTCGGCCACCGTCCATGGCCAGGACGAGCTCGTCGGGGGTGACGAGCAGCGGTCGGGTGAAGCCGCGGTCCTGCGCCTTGGTGGCCGCGGCCGCGGCCGGACCGAAGGCCGGGTCGACCAGGGCGAGTCGGGTCCAGCCGCGTCGCCGCATCGGCACCACGATGGTGCCCATCCCGGAGGCTCCCTCCGCGATGGCGCAACGGAGGGTGGCTGAGCCGAGCAGGGTCACGACGTCACAGTCGCCGACGGGTCGGAGTTGACCCCGCGCGTCTAGCTTCAGGCGCTCGGCGGCGACCGCGCCCATCCGGTTCAGGTAGACCTCGGCCTGGGCCCACTCCAGTTCGGCGTCGAGGCCAAGGGCGTCGAGCAGCGGCTGAGGGAGCAGGACCACATGGTCGGGGTCGTTCGGGTCGATGTCGACCGCGCCCATCCCGAGGTCCAGGGCGTTGCCCCTGGTGCGCCGTCGAACCCAGTCCAGCCCGGGGTGGAGGACGTGGTCGACGGGCAAGCCGGCAGGACGCAGCCGCTCCCGGAGGTCCTCCAGTGGCAGGTTGTCGGCCCACCGCCGCGCCTGCAACCACCGGGCGAGCCGCTCGCGGCCGATGGAGGTCTCCGGGTCGTGACCGGCGAGAGCCCGGCGGCACTCGCCCCAGGAGACCCATACCGAAGGGGAGCCGCTGAGCGTCACCCCGAGCTTCGCGGGCTCGATGTCGAGGTCGTGAAGCACCGACACGGCCAGGACGCCGCGGCGTAGTTCGACGGCTGTCGGGGCGCTCACTCTGCAACGGTACCGACGCTGGCACCTTTCGGGCCGGGCCATCCGGGTGACCCGCGGGGATCCCCCTTCCGCTGACCCCGTTGGCCCAGTGCATCTGGTTCTTTCGGATCAACTGCGGGCAAGACGCCACGCCGATGACAAGGGGGACGCAACCTGTCACCGACGCGGTCGTCGGCCCGTGCTCCTGAGGGGGGTGCACGGTTTCGTAGTCCGCCGGAGAGGCCGCACCCCACAGGGGTCGCGGCCTCTCGTACTGACCTGGGGCCGTCCCGCAGGCCCCGCTCCACCCAGCTCGGCCCCCTGGGTCTCACCGTGCGGCCGATGTCAGACCGGGCCGAGGACCTTGTCGAGGTAGGCGTTGCGGAACAGTCCCTGCGGGTCGACCGACCGGCGTACCGCTTGGAAGTCCTGGAAGCGCGGGTAGCGCCTCTGAAGCTCGGCGGCGTCGAGGTTGTGCAGCTTCCCCCAGTGTGGCCGGCCACCGACGCCGGCCACGAGGGACTCGACGGCGTTGAAGTAGCGGTCGTAGCGGGTCCCACGGAAGACGTGGACGGCGATGTAGGCGGTGTCGCGTCCCGAGGCGGTCGACAGGGGGATGTCGTCGGCGGGAGCGACCCGGACCTCGACGGGGAAGCTGATGTGCTCGCCGAGCCGCTCCGGGAGACCGACCAGCTCACGGAAGACGGCTGGCAGGTCGGCGCGGGGGATGGCGTATTCCATCTCGCAGAAGCGCACGCGGCGCGGCGAGGTGAACACGTGGGGGGCCAGGTCGCTGTAGGTGCGCGCGGTCAGGGCCCGGGCGACGATCTTGTTGATCCCTGGGATGAGCCGCGGTGCCAGGGACCCGAGCCGGCAGGTCAGCGAGAACACGTGGTTGGACAGCAGCTTGTCGTCGACCCAGGCACGGGTACGGGACAGGGGCTCGAGCTCGGTGACCCGGTTGTTGCGTTTGGTGAGCGCCATCCGGGTGTGGGGGAACCAGAAGAACTCGAAGTGCTCGTTGGCGGCGACGAGGTCCTCGAAGCCCTCGAGGACCTCGTCCAGGGGCATCGGTCGGTCCTCAGCTCGCAGCGCGAAGGCCTTCTCCGCCTGGAAGGTCACGCTCGAGACGACGCCGAGCGCACCGAGCCCGACGCGGGCCATCTCGAACAGCTCAGGCCGCTCGGCGCGCGAGCAGCTCACGATCGAGCCGTCGGCAAGCACGAGTTCGAGCGCCACGACCTGGTGGGCGATGGAGCCACTGTCCCGGCCGGTGCCGTGGGTGCCGGTGGAGATGGCCCCGGCAACGGTCTGGACGTCGATGTCGCCCATGTTGGTCAGCCCGAGGCCGCGCTCCATGAGAAGCGCGTTGAGCTGGTGCAGCGGCAGACCGGCCTCGACCGTCACCAGCCCGGTGGTGGCATCGGCGGACAGCAGCCGGTCGTGGCGGTCGAGCTGCAGCAGCAGCCCGTCGGTGAGGCCGATGCTGGTGAACGAGTGCCCGGAGCCGATCGCCTTGACCCGTCGGCCGACCGCGGCGGCCTCCTTGACCGTCTGGGCGATCTCCTCCGCACCGGACGGATGGGCAACCTGCGCAGGCGACATCGCTTGGTTGCCGGCCCAGTTCTGCCAGGTGCTCATAGATCCCTCCCGAAGATGTGAACAATCCTCACGTCTGCCGCGATCCAGGTCAACCCTGCACCCGATCCGCCGATGGAGGAGCGTGTCGTACGACGGGGTTGCCGCAGCGTGGGCCGACAGGCTGGGTGGCCCTCTGCCCCCGGAGGCGCTGGCGGTGCTTGCCGCCCTGCCCGCGGCCGCGGCCGCGGTGCTCGAGGATGCGCTGCGTCCGGCGACGCCGCGCACTCGGGACAAGCTCACCGGACTGCTCAGCCGCCCGGTCTTCGAGGAGGCGCTCCACCACGAGGTGGCCTCGGCCGCCCGGCACGGTGCCCCGTCCCTGCTCGTCGTGGACCTGGACGGCCTCACTGGCTGGATGCAGGCCAAGGGTCACCTGGCCGGGGACCTGCTGGTGATGCGGACGACCGAGATCCTGACCCGCAGCTCGCGAGCCAGCGACGTCCACGGGCGGCTCGGGGTCGACCAGCTGGCTGCGCTCCTGCCGCGCACCGACCGGGTACGAGGCCTGGTCGTGGCCCGGCGCGTGCTGGCCAGGTCCCGGGCCGATGCGCGCGCCCTCGAGCGCAGCCGCCCGGGTTCCTCCGCCGCCTTCCCCCGAGTGTCCATCGCCTTGGGGTACCTGCCGGCACCGAGTACTGCGGCTGACCTGCAGCAGGTCACCGAGGCGGCCCTCGAACGGGCCCGCCGCGCCGGGGGCGGGGTCGTGGAGGCCAGTCGACTCGACGACCTCGCCACGGTCACGAGCGCTTGAGGCAGGGAGGCGCTTAGGGTTCGGGGGATGACGCGTGTCAGCTTGCTCGGACCCGCTCCCGCCTTGGCGTCCTACCTCGCCCGCTGCGGGCTCGACATCCTGCCGGAACTCACGCCCGACGTGGACGCGGTGCTCGTCGCTGGAGCTGCCGACCTGAGCGAACAGCTCGAGGACCGGCTGCTTGCGCTTGACGTCCCCGTCCTGCTCGTGGGCCCCACGGCCAGCACCGCGGTGACCGACGCCGCCGGCCTGGTGCCCGGTCGGCTCACCCCCCTTCACGAGGTTCGGGTGCGGCCCGGTCGGGACGTCGGACAGGTGATGGACCGCTCGGTGGGCGACCTGCTTCTGACCGAGCAATGGCCACTGCAGGACAAGGTGGCGGACGACGTCGAGATCGTCCTCACGGCCAACGTGGCCTTCAGCGACCACCCGGTGGCGAGCTGGCGGCCCGCGACCGGCATCGGCATGCTGACGGTCGGCAGCACGCAGACCTCGTACGGCGACCCCCTCTGGCATCGCCTGGTCCACCGGCTGCTGCGGCACATCCTCGGTGAGCGGGACGGTCGACCGGTCCGGGTCGGTGTGCTCGGCTACGGCGCGATCGGGCACGAGCACAACGCCGCGATCGGGCTCACCGAGGGCCTGTCGCTGACGGCCGTCTGCGACCCGAACCCGCAGCGTCTCGACGCCGCTCGGTCGCTCGCCCCCGAGGTGCGGGGCCACACCGACGGTCGCGACCTGCTCGAGGACGACGGCGTCGACCTGGTGGTGGTCAGCACGCCGCCGAGCTCCCATGCGGAGTGGACCCTGAAGGCCCTCGAGGCCGGCAAGTCGGTCGTCGTCGAGAAGCCGTTCTGTCTCACCGTCGCCGAGGCCGACCAGCAGATCGCCGTCGCGGCCGAGCGGGGACTGGCGCTCGCGGTCTACCAGAACCGCCGGTGGGACCCGGACTACCTGGCGTTGAAGCAGGTGGTCCGCAGCGGCCAGATCGGCGACCTGTTCCACTACGAGAGCTTCCTCGGTGGGTATGGGCACCCGTGCAACTACTGGCACTCCGACGAGACGGTCTCGGGCGGCGCCATCTACGACTGGGGCAGCCACTACCTCGACTGGGCGCTCGACCTGTTCGACCAGGAGGTCGAGTGGGTCTCCGCCACCAGCCACAAGCGCGTCTGGCACGACGTCACGAACGCCGACCACTCCCGTGTGCTCCTCCACTTCGTCGACGGAGCCGAGGCGGAGTTCACCCACTCCGATCTGAGCGCGGCCTTGAAGCCGAAGTTCTACGTGCTGGGCACGCGGGGCGGCCTCATCGGTGACTGGCGGCACGAGCGGGTCGTCGCGCGGTCCTCGGTCGGGACGCTGCTCGAGGATCGTCTCGCGCACTCCGACTCACCGGCCGACCTGCGGGTCTTCGTGCCCAACGGTGACGGCCGCACCCACGAGACCCTGCTCGCCGTCCCGTCGGCGCCGCCCCAGCCGTTCCACCGCCAGCTCGCCGACCGGCTGCTGTCCGGGGAGCCGATGGACATCACCCTCGAGAGCAGCCGGCGCACCGTCGCGGTGATGCAGGCCGCGACGCTGTCGGCTGCCCAGGGTGGCCTGCCGGTCCCGCTCCCCGCATGATCGGCTGGGGCTTCCTGGGCGCCGGCAACATCGCCCGGGTCGCCCTCGCGCCAGCCGTGCACGCAGCCGAGGGTGCGGTCCTGCAGGCGGTAGCGGCCCGGGATCCCCTGCGTGCCAAGGGATTAGGACCGCTCGCGGTGCACAGTTCGTACGACGGTGTGTTGGCTGACCCCTCGGTGGACGCGGTCTACATCAGCCTGTCCAACGAGGCGCACCTGCCGTGGACCCTGGCTGCGCTGGCCGCCGGCAAGCACGTGCTCTGCGAGAAGCCGATCGGGCTCACCGCGGACGAGGTCGACGAGATGGAGCGGGCCCGGGGCGACCTGCTCGTCGTGGAGGCGAGCTGGTACCGCTGGCACCCGCGGGTGCGGCTGGCCCAGCAGCGGCTACCCGAGATCGGGACGGTCGAGCACGTCACGGCCGGCTTCGCCTTCGCCGGGCAGCTCGAGGGCAACTACCGGCTGGACCCGACCCGGGGAGGAGGTGCGCTGTACGACGTGGGCCACTACGCCGTCAGTGCGGCCCTCTGGGCCATCGGGCGCGGGCTGCCCGTTGATGTCTGCGCCCGCTCTCGCTTCTCCGACGGCGGGGTCGACCTCGCCACGGAGGCGGTCCTGGACTGGGACGGCGCCAGCGCAGAGATCCGGGTCGGGATCGACGAGGGCCTCGGCCAGTGGCTGGTCCTCACGGGCAGCGACGGCGAGATCGAGCTGAGGGATGCGCCGTACACGTCGTGGAAGGACGACGAGACCGCGCTGTGGGTGTCGGACGGGACCACCACCGAGCGCGTGCCCGTGCCGGCCACCGACGCCTACCGGGTGATGGTCGAGGAGATGTCCTCGGTCCTGACCGGGGGGCCCGGCTGGGTGCTCCCCCTCGCGGAGTCCCGCCAGACCGCCGCGGCGCTCGACCTCATCCGGACGGCGGCCGGCCGCTCCGTCTGACCTCCTGCGTCCGCTCATATGCCACATCTGCTCGGGAACCCGAGCGAACTCAAGGAGAGCGCCACGAGACCGATCTCACTGCGTCATAGGGATGTCACACAGCGGAGGGACCGTTGAGGAAGGTGATGAACAAAACCAAGGACAGGGACTTCCCCATGACAGACGACTTCGACCGAGAGCTCCAAGAGCTGCACGACCAGTACGCGCATGCCGTGAACACGGCTGTCGCGGCCGACCGTGAGGAACTCGTCGAGGAGCTCTCGCGGGAGTACCGCGAGCACGCTCGGCGCCTCGTCTCAGGTCGTCA
>JAOPVP010000102.1 GCA_025966135.1 Frankiales bacterium | reverse complement strand
CGGCAGGCCACGTCCCCGCCTGCCATCGTTCGGAACGTGCGGGTCCCCGTGCATCGTGCGCCCAACGCCGTGGCCGCCGAATTCCAGGTTCACGCTGAAGCCGGCGGCGTGGGCGACCTCCCCGATTGCGGCCGAGATGTCGCCGATGCGGTTGCCGGGCCGGGCTTCGGCGATTCCCGCCGCGAGCGCCCGCTCCGTGACGTCGATCAGTGCGAGGTCCTCGTCCCGCGGGGTGCCCACAATCAGGGTGAGCGCCGAGTCGGCGACCCAGCCGTTGACGGATGCCGCGAAGTCCAGGCTGAGCACGTCGCCGTCGCGCAGCCGGTAGTCGTGCGGCAGCCCGTGCAGCGCGGCGTCGTTCACCGACGTGCAGATGTACTTCCCGAAGGGCATCGCGCCAAACGACGGGTGGTAGTCGACGTAGCAACTCTCCGCCCCCGCGCGACGAATCATGTCGCCGGCAATCTTGTCGAGGGCCAGCAGGTTCACTCCAACGGCGGATGCCGCGGCCGTCGCCTCGAGCACGCTCGCCACGAAGGCTCCCGCGGCTCGCATCTCGTCCACCTCGGCCGGCGTGCGGATCTCGATCATGAGCGCTCCGGAAGGGTGGTGTGGTCGCGAAGGTAGGCGCCGACGACCTCGCGGGCGGTGGCAATGAAGCGCTCGTCGCCGTCGCGGTCGAGGAGAAACGCCCGCTTGAGCAGGGCATCCGCTATTTCGACGACGACCTCAAAGTTGTAGACGAGATCGTCGTCTGGGTCGAACTCGTACTTTTCGGCGAGGAGTCCGGCGAACGATCGCGCGAGAACGGAGTTGTTGGAGAACTCCGGCTCGAGGAAGCGCTCATCGATGACGTCGCCGAAGCGAAGCGCACGGAAGCCGGGAACGGTGCGGTTCATCTCGATGAAACCGTCGAGGGCGGCATCTAGGGCGCCGCGCCAGTGCGCGGAGTCCCCGGCCAACTCGCCATACACGCGGTCGGTGAACTGCTGCAGGTTGCGGGCCGCGAGGGCGCGAAGCAGCGACTGGATGTTCGGGAAGTAGCGGTACACCACCCCAACGGAGGAGCCGGATCGGGCGGCCACGTCGCTCGTGGTGAGGCCGTCGATGCCGACCTCGTCGATGAGGGCGGCCGCGGCATCCAGCAAGAGGGCCACTCGTTGGGCGCTGCGCTGCTGCACGGGCTCGGTTCGGACCAGCTGCAGCAGCCTGGGCAGTTCGGGATCACTCATGCTGGTCGCGACTTTCTTCTCTTCATGGCATAATTGCCCCTTGTGCCCTGTTCCGGCTCTGCCTCAGGGGAGTTCGACATCGCAACGGCACACTTCACTCAACTTCTTACCTAAACCGTAATCGACCTGTGGCGGTTACAGAGAGCGAAATGCCATGAGCCACCTTCTCAGCGAAGTGGATGCTGCATCCCTCCGTACCGACGTCCCCAACTTCCGCGCCGGTGACACCGTCAAGGTGCACGTGAACATCATCGAAGGTACGCGCTCGCGTATCCAGGTGTTCCAGGGCGTTGTCATTCGTCGCCAGGGTGACAGCGTTCGCGAGACCTTCACGGTTCGCAAGGTCAGCTTCCAGGTCGGCGTTGAGCGTACGTTCCCCGTGCACTCCCCGGTCATCGACCACATCGAAATCGTCACCCGCGGTGACGTCCGTCGCGCAAAGCTGTACTACCTGCGCAACCTCCGCGGCAAGAAGGCCAAGATCAAGGAAAAGCGCGACGCGTAGTCGCCGTTTCACGATCCTTCCTGAGCTCCTCGCCTTTACACTGGGCGGGGAGCTCAGGGGTTTAAGTGGCAGATTTTCTTTCGGATGCGCGGCAGCGGTCAATCGTCGGGAGTAGCCGATGATGGCGGTGGCTGACCCGACCCTCGAGTACGAGGCCGAGCTGCACTCGGAGGGCGCGCGCTTCGTGATCGGCTGCGACGAGGTCGGGCGAGGGGCCATCGCCGGCCCGGTCGCCGTCGGACTCTGCGTGGTCGATCGCTCGATCGGTGCACAGCCGGAGGGGCTGCGTGACTCCAAGATGCTGAGCGAGAAGCGTCGCGAGGTGCTTGCGCCGCTGGCATCCGGATGGGCCCGCTTCTCTGCAGTCGGGCTCGCGACGGCCGAGGAGGTGGATCGGCTCGGCATCATGATGTCACTGGGGCTCGCGGGCAAGCGCGCGCTGGTTCAGTTGCATGAGGCGGGCGCTTCCATCGCGGAGAGCGTCGTGCTGCTCGACGGCTCCTTCGACTGGCTCACTCCCGTGCTGGCGACGCCGCTGCGGGTGCGCACGCGCGTCAAGGCTGACCGCGACTGCGCTTCGGTGGCCGCGGCATCCGTCGTCGCCAAGGTTCACCGGGACCGCCTCATGATCGATGCGGATGCCCGCCACCCCGGCTACGGCTGGGTGGGTAACAAGGGCTACGGCTCCTCGGACCACTACGCGGCCATCGCCGAGCTCGGCGCGTCGCCGCTGCATCGCCACACGTGGTTGCACGACCGGGCGCCGGCGCCGGCGCCGGCGCCGGTCGACGGCGCTTCGCTGGTCGAGCCCGTCGAGACCCCTTCGCTGGTCCGGCCCGGTTCGACGGTCGACCCCGTCGAGACCCTCTCGCCCCTCAGCGCCTAGACTGGCGGGAGCATGGAAGAAGACGAATTCGAAGACTACGACCGCGAGGTCGAGCTCGCCCTGTACCGCGAATACCGCGATGTGGTGTCGCAGTTCCGCTTCGTGGTGGAGACTGAGCGCAGGTTTTACCTTGCCAACGAGGTCACCCTCGTGCGGCAGGACACCGAGCATGACTTCTACTTCGAGCTGACCATGAACGATGTGTGGGTTTGGGACGTCTACCGCTCGGACCGCTTCGTGAAGTCGGTGCGCGTCCTGACCTTCAAGGATGTCAACGTGGAGGAGCTCTCCGCCAAGGAACTCGAGCTGCCCAAGGAACTGGCGCTCGATGAGTAGCGGCTTCCGGTCGCTGTGGCCTCTGCTAGCCGAGGAGTAGCGGTTCCCGCTTGTTCCACCTCTCGTACGCCGGATGACGCGCCTCATAGCATCGCGTCGCGCCCCGCGGAACAGGTTGACGATCGGTCGGCCAATTGCCGAAGCTGGTAGTTCATCAACCGCTCTGCTTGAGGGAGAGAACTATGACTACCGTCGAACGCGACGTCACACCACCCGCCGATGCCGGAGCGCACAAGACTCGTAGGCAGAACGCGGAGGCGGGGTTCGCGGCATCCGCGTCACTGACCGACAACCTGCAGAAGGTTCTCGTCGATCTGATTGAGCTGCACCTGCAGGGCAAGCAGGCTCACTGGAACGTCGTGGGGCGCAACTTCCGCGACCTGCACCTGCAGCTCGACGAGATCATTGAGGCGGCTCGCGAGTTCAGCGACGAGGTCGCGGAGCGTCTGCGTGCGCTGCATGCCTCGCCGGATGGCCGCAGCGATGTCGTCGCGGCGACTACCACGCTGCCGGAGTTTCCGAACGGCGAGCTCGACACGACCGAGGTCATCAACCTCATCACCGAGCGCCTCGAGACCACCGTCGCGCGGCTGCGTGCGGTGCACGACGAGGTCGATGAGGAGGATCCGGCTTCCGCCGACCTGCTGCACGCCATCATCCTGAGCCTGGAGAAGTTTGCCTGGATGGTCAGCGCGGAGATTCGTAAGCCAACGCGGTCCGGTACGTAGGGCTCATCGCACGCGCGC
>JAOPVP010000079.1 GCA_025966135.1 Frankiales bacterium | reverse complement strand
GCCGGCCGCCGAGCTCCGCACTCGGCTGTCCGAAGCGCTCGCGGTCAGCGCGCCCCTCACGTCCGACGAGCGGCGTGCCCGGTCAGGCCTGCTCAGCCGACAACTGACCCTGCGCTGAGCCCGAGGCGCGGGTCAGTACGCCGATCTTGAGGCGCCGACGGCTGTCACCCGTGTCCTCGCGAGACCCGGACTCCGCGACCGAGCCCAGGCCGTCGGGTGTGCCTGTGCATCGGTACTCGTGCGCCCCGGCGCCTCGTGCTCGTGACCGCGGCACCGAGCAACGCGAAGACCAGGGCGGCGGTCTCGAACGCTGCCGCCAGCTTCGCGCTGGGCGCCGCCCAACTCTCCTGGAACCCGCCGGGCACACCCGGGATCGGGATGGTGCGGTAGCGGCTGTAGACGAGCACTGCCAGCGAGCCGGCCGCGAAGAGGGCGGCCGCGACCCAGACCAGCAGACGGGGCCGCACGAGCAGCACGGCTGTCAGGACGAACGCGATGGCTGCCTGCGCGTAGAACTGGTCCCCGAGGGAGACCGGGTGGTTACCGAGCCCGCTGTAGGTGCCGGCGATCCGCAGGTGCACCACGGCGACCCCTACGAGGGCGGCACCGGTCAGGACTCGCAGCACCACAGAACCGTTCACGTCTGCTCCCGGGTTCGACGTTCACAGCATCGACCCCTGGCCGCAGCCGTCAAGGACGACCTTGGTCCTAGGACAGTCCCTCGATCATGAACAGACGGGCTCCCGGAGCACCGGGCAGGACATGCACCGGGGGCCGCCGCGACCGCTGCCGAGCTCGCTCCCGGCAATGCGCACCACCTCGACCCCGGCGGACTCGAGTGCCTGGTTGGTGACGACGTTGCGCTCGTAGGCCACGACCAGCCCGGGGGCGATGGCGAGGGTGTTGTTGCCGTCGTCCCACTGCTCCCGCTCGGCGGTCACGGGGTCCAGACCGGTGTCGACCACCCGGAGCTCGCCGCGCTGCATCGCCTTGGCGGCGGCGGCGAGGAAGGGCTCCGGCCCGGTGACCTCGACCCCGTCGCCGTTCGCGGTGACAGTCCACGCTTCGAGGGTGTCCGCGACGGCCGGGAACATCACCACCGCGTCGACGTCGACCATCGTGCAGATGGTGTCGAGGTGCATCGTCGCCCGCTCCTGGGCGATCGGGACGGCGAGGACCGTGGAGGCGACCCCGCTCGCGAACGCACGGAGCGCGAACGCCTCCACCCCGGCCGGGGTGGTGCGCTGGCCGACGCCGACGGCGACGACCCCAGGGGCGAGGAGCAGCACGTCGCCGCCTTCGAACCACGCCTCCTCGCCGGAGCCGCCGTACAACAGGGGGGTGCCGGTGAAGCGTGGGTGGTGACGGTAGATCGCGCCGGTCAACGAGACCTCGCGCTGACGGGCGGGCATCGAGGGGCTGGTGATGGCGACGTGATCCGCGACGCAGACGCTCGAGTCGCGGGTGAACAGCAGGTTGGGCAGCGGCGGCAGGACGAACTCGGAGGGCCCGGCGAGCCGGCCCACGACGCCCTCAGGCCCGGTGCGCGGGAGCTCGTCATGCGTGAGACCGGCCGCCAGGTGCGCGGCCAGCTCGGCGCTCGGCAGGTCGAGCAGCCAGGAGCGCAGGGTCGCGGCGAGAGTAGGTCCGACGACGGTCGGCGCGACCGCGGTGTGCACGACGTCGGCGCGGGCCTCGGGCACGTCGAGCGTCTCGGTGAGCAGCTGCTGGAGGTACAGCACCTCCACATCGCGTTCGCGCAGCGCCTGCGCGAACGCGTCGTGCTCGTCCTGCGCCCGGCCGACCCAGGGCACGCCGTCGAAGAGCAGGTCAGCGGTGTTGCGCGGCGTGAGTCGCTGGAGTTCCGCGCCCGGTCGGTGGAGCAGCACCGTGCGCAGCCGCCCGACCTCGCTGGTGACCTGCACACCGCTCATGGAGCGAGCCTATGCCGGGCATCTCGCGCACCCCTCGTCACGGACCGATCACGCAGGGGTCACAAAAACGCGGTACCGGGCAGTAGCATCCCCGCGTGCGCGTCTTCCTGACCGGCGGGACCGGCTTCATCGGGGGCGAGGTCGCGCGCCTGCTGCGCGAGCGGGGTGACACCGTCCGGGCTCTGGTCCGCACTCCCACGAAGGCCGCGACCCTGCGGGACCTGGGATGCGAGCTGGTCGAGGGCGACCTGTCCGATGAGGACGCGCTGCGGTCAGCGCTCGCGGGCGTCGAGGCGCTGATCCACTGTGCGGCCGTCTACGAGATCGGTGTCGCGCCCGAGCGCCGGGAGGTGCTCGTCGACGCCAACGTGTTCGGCACCGAGCGGGTCCTGGGAGCCGCTTTGGCCGCCGGGGTGCGCAAGGCGGTCTACGTCAGCTCAGTCGTCGTCTTCGGGAACACCAAGGGTGCGGTCGCCGACGAGGAGTGGGCCCGGCCGGACGGCCTCGGCTACACGTCGGCCTACGAGCAGACCAAGGTGGAGGCGCACGAGCGCGCTCAGGAGCTGTGCGCGCAGGGCCTGCCGTTGGTCATCGTGGCGCCGGGGCTCGTCTACGGGCCGGGGGACGCCAGCGAGGTAGGCGGCCTGTTCGACCGGATGCTGGCCGGCAAGCTCCCGCTGCTGCCCTTCCCGGACCTGGGCGTCACCCCGGTCCACCGCGACGACGTCGCCGCCGGGATCCTGCTCGCCCTGGACAAGGGCGCCAACGCGTCGTCGTACATTCTGGCCGGTGAGCCGATCCGGATGCGCGACCTGATGGCTGAGCTCGCGCGGGTCGCAGGGACCAGAGCCCCGCGGCGGGCGCTGCCCACCCGCCTCGTCAAGAGCCTGGTTCCGTTCGGCCGCGTGGTCGGCCCGCTGCTCGGGTTCCCACCCAACCTGCGTGAGCTCGTGTCATCCTCTGACGGCGTCACGTTCTGGGGACGAAGCGGCAAGGCGCAGCACGAACTGGGCTGGGAGTACCGGCCGCTCGCCGAGGGCCTGGCGACGATCGCTCGGGGGGGCAAGAGATGACCGTGGCACCCGAGCCTGGCCCGACGCTGGTGATGCCGCTGCTGCGGCTGCTCCTGTCTGAGCAGGCCCTGTCCGAGGAGGAGCTCCTCCCGCGGCCCATACCTCGGCTGCTGAGGCTCGACGTCCCCGTTGATGCGGGGCTGGCCGACTGGGCCGTGCGGACTCGGGCGGCCGATGAAGCGGCCCTTCTTGTCGACGAGCAGGGCCGGGTCATGGCGATGAGCACCGGGTGCGGCACGCTGCTCGGCCTCGACCCGTTGGCGTCGGTCGGCGCCCTGCTGCTCGATCTGGTGGTTCTCGTCGACTTCAGCGCCACCGGTGTGCCCCTCGTCGAGCCGGAGCTGCAGACCCCACCGTTGCGGTCCCTCAAGAGCGGCACCATGGCCCGTGGCCTCGTGCGCCTGCAGCGGGCGGACGGGCACCGGACCTACGACGTCGTGGGTATCCCGCTGGCCGGGCGCGTGGGCGCGCTGGCCTTCCTCACTGAGGTCTGACGAGCGAGACCGCCTCCGCCAGCACGTCCCTCGCCGGGCGCCCGAGGGCGGTGGCGGCGGCCAGCACGTCCTCCCATTCCGGGTTGCGGTTGACGACCACCCCGTCGAGCAAGGCGGTCTTCACCCGGATGGTGTGACCTGCCACCTCGACGGTGCTCTCGGTACGGGCGAGGGTGTGCCTGTCGACGCTGCACTCGCGCAGGCCGAGGGTGCTCGTCTCGCGGAACACCACTGCGCGCAGCACGGGAGCGCGGGCCTGCTCGCAGAGCACCGACAGCGTGTGCGCGGGTCTGCCCTTCTTCATGAGGATCGGCGTGAGCCAGGCGTCGCTGGCGCCGGCGTCGAGCAGCTGCGCCAGGACATGCGGCCAGACCCGCGGGTCGAGGTCGTCGACATTGGTCTCGAGCAGTAGCGCAGACCGCTTGTCCTGCAGCGGTTCTCCCAGAACGAGGCGCAGCACGTTGGCCACTTCCTGCGGGTCCCGTCCGCCTGCTCCCATGCCGGTGCGGGTCACGCTCATCGGCGGCAGTCCGCCCCAGTCGGTGACCAGCGTCGCCAGCAGCGCCGCGCCTGTCGGTGTCGTGCTCTCGTACGGCGAAGCCCCCGCGTACACCGGTTTCCCGGCCAGCAGTGACAGCACCGCCGGTGCCGGGACCGGTAACGGACCGTGCGCGCCGCGGGTGGTGCCGGAGCCGAGGGCGACCGGAGAGCAGTGCAGGGCCGACAGGCCCAGGTGGGCGAAGCCCGCGACCACGCCGAGCACGTCCGCCAGCGCGTCGAGGGCGCCGACCTCGTGGAAGTGCACCTCGTCGACGGGTACCCGGTGGACACCGGCCTCCGCCTCGGCGAGCCGATGGAAGACCTCGTGGGCGGGTGCCGGTGCGTCGACCGTGTCGAGCAGCCGGCGTACCTCCGCCCAGGTGCGGCTGGTGCCGTCCTCGGGGGCGTGCACGTCGACCTTGGTGGCGCCCAGTCCGGCCCGTGAGGCGGGCGTCGCCGCCAGGCCGATGCCCAAGCCCAGCTGGTCGACCGCGTCGCGCAGCACGGTCAGCGGGACGCCGGCGTCGACGAGGGCGCCAAGCAGCATGTCGCCACTGGCCCCTGCCTGGGTGTCCAGCCAGCCGATCACGGCGCACCGACCCGGCGGGCGACCCGCGCGGCGAACACCCCGGCGCCGAAGCCGTTGTCGATGTTGACCACGGTGACCCCGGGGGCGCAGGAGTTCAGCATCCCCAGCAGGGCGGCGAGACCGCCGAAGGCGGCGCCGTACCCGATGGAGGTGGGGACGGCGATGAGCGGCGTGCCGACCAGCCCGCCGACGACGGACGGCAGCGCCCCCTCCATGCCGGCCACCACGATGACCACGTCTGCGCGGTCGAGGACGGGACGGGCGGCGAGCAGCCGGTGCAGGCCGGCCACGCCGACGTCATCGACGCGCTCGACCGCGGCGCCGAACGCCTGTGCGGTGAGGGCCGCCTCCTCGGCCACCGGACCGTCCGAGGTGCCGGCGGCCAGGACCGCGACCAGGCCGCGGGGCGCCGGCGCCGGGCCCACCAGCACCGTCCGGCCGGTGCTGCCGAGGGCCGCGGCGACCTCCTCGGAGCAGCGGGTGACGAGTACCCGGCCGGCGCTGCGACGGAGCGCCTCGACGTTGTCGAGGACCTGCTGCGTGGTCTTGCCGGCGGCGTAGACGACCTCGGGGTCACCGGTGCGGAGGGCCCGGTGGGTGTCGACCAGGGAGTGCACGAGCGCGTCGTAGGGGGCGGTGGCGAAGCGGTCGAGGGCCTCGCCTGGGGTCAACGACCCAGCCGCGACCTGCTCGAGCAGTCGCACCGCCTCGTCCCGGTCCACGCGCCGAACCTTAGTAAGCCGGCGCTTTGCCGTCGGTCGCTACTCTCGGGGGCGTGCTCCTCGACAGCCAGACCCTCCAGATCGTCGCTCTCGCCGCGGCGGGTGTGGCCGTCCTTTCGCTGGGCCTGGTCCTTGCGCTGCTGCTGCGCTTCAAGCGGCTCAGCAAGGCGCACCAGGTCCTTACCGGCGGCGACGTCGGGGCGACGTTCGTGGAGGCGGTGAGCCGCCACCACCGGGAGGCGGAGGCGCTCCGCACGGACGTCGGGAGGCTGCGTGACGACCTGTCGGCTGCTCGCGCCGACCTCTCGGACGCGCTGCGGCACGTCGCAGTGGTCCGGTACGACGCCTTCGGGGACATGGGCGGGCGGTTGTCGTTCAGCGCGGCGCTGCTCGACGACGCCGGCGACGGCCTCGTGCTGACCTCCATCAACGGCCGCTCCGAGACCCGCACCTACGCCAAGGGCGTGAAGGCCGGCGAGAGCGACCACTCGCTGAGCCCCGAGGAGCTGCAGGCGATCGGGTACGCCAGCCGCACCGCCGTACAGCCCGCCTTGACGCTCGAGCCGCCGCCCCGCCGTCGCGGTCGCCGCTTGACCCGCTGACCTGGAGACGCTCTCGCACCCCCGGACGTGCCGGATAGCCTGACAGCGTGATCGACCTCAAGCTCCTGCGCAACGACCCCGACCGGGTCCGCGCCTCCCAGGTCGCGCGCGGCGACGACCCCGCGCTCGTCGACGCTCTGCTCAAGGCCGACGAGGGGCGGCGCGCCGCGGTGACCCGCGCCGACAACCTGCGCGCCGAGCAGAAGGCGGTCAGTGCGTCGGTCCGGAGCGCCTCGGCGGCCGAGCGCCCGGCCGTCCTCGAGAAGGCCAAGGAGCTGGCCGCGGAGGTCAAGGAGGCCGAGGCTGCACAGGCGCAGGCCGACGAGGCCCTGCGCGCCGCCCACCTGGCCATCCCGAACGTCGTGCACCCGTCCACGCCTGCGGGTGGCGAGGCCGACTTCGTCGTCCTGGGGCAGGTCGGCGAGGTTCCGTCGTACGACTTCGAGGTCCGTGACCACCTCGACGTCGGTGAGGTGCTCAAGGCGATCGACACCGAGCGGGGTGCCAAGGTCAGTGGCAGCCGGTTCGCCTTCCTCACGGGACCGGGGGCGTTGCTCGAGCTGGCGCTGGTCAACCTGGCGATGGCCAGGGCGGTTGATGCCGGTTTCGTCCCGATGATCGCGCCGGCGCTGGTGCGCCCGGAGGCCATGGAGGGCACCGGCTTCCTCGGCGCCCATGCCTCGGAGGTCTACAAGCTCGAGTCCGACGACCTCTACCTGGTCGGCACCTCCGAGGTGCCGCTCGCGGCCTACCACTCCGGGGAGGTCCTCGAGTCCCTGCCGCTGCGCTACGCCGGTTTCTCCTCCTGCTTCCGCCGTGAGGCCGGCAGCCATGGCAAGGACACCCGCGGCATCATCCGGGTGCACCAGTTCGACAAGGTCGAGATGTTCTCGTACGTCGACCCGTCGGACGCCGAGGCCGAGCACGCGCGGCTGCTCGAGCACGAGAAGGCGTTCCTGACCGACCTGGAGCTGACCTTCCGCACGATCGACGTGGCCGCCGGTGACCTCGGCAGCTCGGCTGCCCGCAAGTTCGACAACGAGGCCTGGCTGCCCTCGCAGCAGCGCTGGCTCGAGCTGACGTCGACCTCCAACTGCACCGACTTCCAGGCCCGCCGGTTGGGGGTGCGGGTGCGTACGCCGGGGGGCCCGCGTGTCGCGGCCACGTTGAACGGCACCCTGTGCGCGGTGGGCCGCACCATCGCTGTGCTGCTCGAGGTGCATCAGCGCGCCGACGGTTCGGTGCACGTGCCGGCGGCGCTGCAGCCCTACCTGGGGGGCCGCACGGAGCTCACGCCGGCGTGACTCGGTCGCCCCTGAAGGCGCCGCGGCTGGTCGGCACCGACCTCGACGGGACCATCGTGCGGTCCGACGGCACCATCTCGGCGCGCACCAGAGCGGCCATCGGCGCGGTGGAGGACGCCGGCGCGACGTTCGTCATGGTCACCGGCCGGCCGACCCGCTGGATGAAGGTGGTTGCCGAGCAGACCGGGCACCACGGCATCGCGGTCTGCGCCAACGGGGCTCTGGTCTACGACCTGCACGCCGAGCAGGTGATGGAGTCCTTCTTGCTGTCCGCCCACGTCGGCCGTCAGGTCGCCGCCGCCCTGCGGGACAAGATCCCCGGGATCGCCTTTGCGGTGGAGCGGCTCGACCTGCCGTTCGCCCACGAGCCGTCGTACAAGCCGCGGTGGGACTCGGCGGACCCGCTGACGCAGGGGCCGGTGGAGGAGCTGCTGTCGGCTGATGTCGTGAAGCTGCTCGCCCGCCACGAGGAGCTCGGCTCCGACGATCTGCTGGCCACCGCCCAGGCCGTGGTCGGCGACGCCGCGACGTTGACGCACTCCTCGGGCGACGGGCTGCTGGAGATCAGCGCCGCCGGGATCTCCAAGGCCACCGGTCTGGCGATGCTGGCCGCCGAACGGGGCGTCTCCGCCGAGGACGTGGTGGCCTTCGGGGACATGCCCAACGACCTGCCGATGCTGACCTGGGCCGGCCTCGGGGTGGCCGTCGCCAACGCCCACCCGTCGGTGCTGGAGGCGGCGGACGAGGTCACGTCGTCCAACGACGACGACGGTGTCGCGGAGGTCCTCGCCCGCTGGTTCTGACCCTTCGAGGTCTGGGCCTTAGAGGTACTGCCCGGTGCCGTGGACGCCCTGGACCTGCGGCTGCTGGCCCGGGGGGAGCGCGGGCTGGGCGCCGCGAATCTGCTCGAGCTGCACCCGGGCCGCCATCTGCTGGGCGAACAGTGCCGTCTGGATGCCGTGGAACAGCCCCTCGAGCCAGCCCACCAGCTGGGCCTGCGCGATGCGGAGCTCCGCGTCGGACGGCACGTTGTCGTCGGTGAACGGCAGCGTCAGCCGGTCGAGCTCCTCACGCAGCTCGGGAGCGAGGCCCTCCTCCAGCTCCTTGATCGAGCTCTGGTGTATCTCGCGCAGCCTGTTCCGCGCAGCATCGTCGAGGGGCGCGGCGCGGACCTCCTCGAGCAGCTGCTTGACCATCGAGCCGATCCGCATGACCTTCGCGGGCTGCTCGACCATCTCAGCGGGGCTGCGCTCCTCGTCGCCGGTGGCCGGGGGCACCACGATCTGCTGCCCGTTCTCGCCGACCACGACGACCTTCTGCGGTTGGTCTGTCTCGTTCATGAGCCTCATCCTTTCCCATGTGTTGGCGGCTGTGACATCGGGGACTGGCCCTCGGCCCTTCCCTCCCCCCTGACCCCCTAACGTGCCTGACATGGAGACACGAACACTCGGACGTACCCACCGGCCGGTCTCGGTCATGGGCCTGGGCTGCTGGCAGCTCGGCGCGGACTGGGGCGACGTCAGCGAGGCCGACGCCCTGGGCGTCCTGCACGCCGCTGTGGACGCCGGGGTCACGTTCCTCGACACCGCCGACGTGTACGGCGACGGCCGCAGCGAGCGGCTGGTCGGTCGGATCCTGGCGGAGCGGGAGGGACTTACTGCGGCGACGAAGATCGGTCGTCGGGCGGACCCGCACGTCCCGGAGGCGTTCACGCTGGAGGCGTTGCGCGGCTGGACCGACCGCAGCCGCACCAACCTCGGCGTCGACACGCTGGACCTGGTGCAGCTGCACTGCCCGCCTACGCCGGTGTTCGCCGACGACCGCGTCTTCGACGCGCTCGACACCCTCGTCGCCGAGGGTCGCGTCGCCGCGTACGGCGTGTCCGTCGAGACCTGCGACGAGGCGCTGCGGGCCCTCGCCCGGCCGGGCGTGGCCAGCGTGCAGATCATCCTGAACGTCTTCCGCCGCAAGCCCCTCGAGAAGGTGCTGCCTGCGGCAGCTGCCGCAGGTGTAGGGATCATCGCCAGGGTGCCGCTGGCCAGCGGGCTGCTGTCGGGCAAGTACGACGAGACCACGCACTTCGCCGCTGACGATCACCGCAGCTACAACCGGCACGGGGAGGCCTTCGACGTCGGGGAGACCTTCAGCGGCGTGCCGTTCGACGTCGGCGTCGCGGCGGCCCGTGAGGTCGCCGAACTCACTCCGGTGGGCGCCACGACGGCCCAGCTGGCCCTGCGCTGGATCGTCGACCAGCCAGGTGTGTCGACGGTGATCCCGGGAGCGCGCAACGCCGAGCAGGCGAAGGCCAACGCGGCGGTCGCGGACCTGGCGCCGCTCGGCGACGACGTGCTCAACCGCTTGGGGGACGTCTACGACCGCGACATCCGGGAGCACGTGCACGACCGCTGGTGACTAGCCGACCGTCAGGACGATCTTGCCGACGTGCCGGGACTCCTCGATCAGGCGGTGCGCCTCGGCGACCTGCGCCAGGGGCAGCACCCGGTCGATGACCGGCTTCACCTCGCCTGCCCCGACGGCCGGCCAGACGCCTGCCAGGACGGCGCTGACGATGCCGGCCTTCTCTGCCATCGGCCGGGCGCGCAGGGAGGTCGCGTGCACGGCCGCCCGCCTGCTCATCAGCGTCCCGAGATCGAGCTCGGCCTGCATACCGCCCTGCATGCCGATGATCATGAGGCGGCCCCCGACGGCCAGCGCCTTCACGTTCCGCGCGAGGTAGGACGCCCCCATGTTGTCGAGGATGACGTCGGCCCCACCGAGCCCGACGACCTCGGTCACGAAGTCGGCCTCCTTGTAGAGCACGGCTTTTGCGGCGCCCAGCTCCAGCGCCCGCTCGGCCTTCTCCGCAGACCCCACGGTGACGACCACCTCGGCTCCGTGCCGGGTGGCGAGCTGGATCGCCATCGTGCCGATCCCGGAGGTCCCGCCATGCACGAGCAGGCGCTCGCCTGGCTGCAAGCCGGCGAGCTGGAACACGTTGGACCACACGGTGCAGGCGACCTCAGGCAGCGCCGCCGCCTCGACGAGGGAGACCCCGGCCGGCACGGGCAACAACTGCCCAACGGGTACGGCGACCTTCTCGGCATACCCGCCTCCGGCCAGCAGGGCACACACCTCGTCGCCCACCGACCAGCCGGCGACGCCCTCGCCCAGGGCACTGATGACCCCGCTGCACTCCAGCCCCGGGTAGGGCGACGCGCCGGGTGGCGGTGGGTAGAGACCCTGGCGCTGCAGGAGATCGGCGCGGTTGACCGCGGTTGCGGCGACATCGACGAGGACCGCGCCCGGGCCGGGCACCGGATCGGGCACGGTGGCCAGGGTCAGGACCTCGGGTCCGCCGTACGAGGGAAGGGTGACAGCCTGCATGACCCTGACTCTACGAGCGACCTGCGGGCTGGTCGGTCAGACGACCTGGCGCTGGCGAACGAGGCGGTTGCCGACAGCGAAGACGGTGTCGAGCAGCGCGGTGAGCTCGGTCGCCGGCACAGCGGGACTGAACAGGAAGCCCTGTCCGAACGGGCAGCCCAGCGCCTGAAGGGCCCGCAGCTGCTCCGGCCTCTCGACGCCCTCGGCGACGACGTGCACGCCGAGGCCGAGGCCCAGCCCGATGAGGCCGCGCGCCACCCGGTCGTTGCCGTCCCTGCGGCCCAGCTCGGCGGTGAAGGACCGGTCGATCTTGAGGCCACTCACCGGAAACCGTTGCAGGTGCGACAACGAGGAGTACCCGGTGCCGAAGTCGTCGAGGGTCACGTTGCAGCCCAGGGCGGCGAGCCGCTCGAGAACCTCCTCGTGACCCTGCCCCGGCATCGACGGCAGCGTCTCGGTGACCTCCAGGATGATCGCGTTGCACGGCACCCGGTGGCGTGCGGCAAGAGCGGCGATCCGCTCCGGGAGCGTGACGTCGTCCAGGTCGCGGACCGAGACGTTGATGCCGATGCTCAGCGGCCGGCCCGGGTGGGCTGCCCGCCACCGTGACAGCTGCGCTATGGCGGTCTGGGAGACCCGGCGGTCGATGGCCCGGATGCGCCCGCTCTGCTCGGCGCGGGGCAGGAAGTCCGAGGGTGGGAGCAGCGCGCCGGTGTCCTGGTCGTGCAGGCGGACCAGGGCCTCCGCGGCCACGACCACGCCGGAGCGAAGATCGACGACGGGCTGGTAAAGGACCACGAGCTCGCCAAGCAGCACGCCGCTCACGCTCGTCCCCCCACCTAACACATAGCCCACTGTCGGCGTCAGTGATGTTCGTTACATGACTCGGAGTGACTATCTTGATCAAAGTATCTGACGTTGGCCAGCCTTGACGGGCTCCCTACGCGGGTGCGGACGCCAGGCCCGTAGCCACTCGCCCAGGCGGTCTGCCGGCAGGGGCCGGGAGAGGTGGTAGCCCTGTGCGCGGTCGCACCCCCAGGCCCGCAGTGCCCGGAGGGCGTCCTCGTCCTCGACACCCTCGGCGACCATCCGCATCCCCAACTGCCGGCTGAGCTCGATGGTGCTGCGGACGATGGCGGCGGAACGGCTGTCCGTCGCGACGTGGCCGACGAAGCTGCGGTCCAGTTTGAGCTCGTCGACTGGAAGCTCCCGGAGGTAACCCAGGGAGCAGTAGCCGGTGCCGTAGTCGTCCACGGACAGCTGCACTCCTTGGGCCCGGAGCGCGTGCAGCACCGACTGTGCCCGCTCGGCATCGGCCATCAGGACGTTCTCGGTGATCTCCAGGGTGAGTGCGTCAGTGGGCAGGCCGACGTCCTCGAGGCAACGCGCGACCCGACCCGGTAGGGAGGCTTCCTGCAGGTTGGAGGCGGAGAGGTTGACCGCAGTGACCAGCTCGGGGAACGCGTGGCGCCAGTGCTGAAGGTCGCGTAGCGCCTGTTCGAGCACGAACTCGACGACCCGGTCCATCAGACCGGCTTGCTCGACGAGCGTCAGGAAGGAGTCGGGGTACAGCAAGCCTCGCTCCGGGTGCTGCCACCGGAGCAGGGACTCGACGCCGACCACAGCTCCCGTCGCAAGCTGCACCTGAGGCTGGTAGTGCAGCACGAGCTGCCCGGTGTCCAACGCGGCCCGGAACTGCGCGAGGGTCTCGAGGCGCCGGCGCGAACCTCCGTGCCGCAGCGGGTCGAAGACCGCGTGACCGGTGCGGTGGCGCTTCGCCTCGTACATCGCGACGTCAGCGTGTCGCAGCAGGGTCGAGGAGCTCCTCCCGTGCGCCGGTGACACAGCGATGCCGATGCTGGCGTCCACGTGCAGTGACAGGCCCTCGACCGCGAACGGCTCCTCCAGCAGCCCACGCACGGCGCGGGCGACCGCGACGGGCTCGTGGGACCCGGAGAGCAAGATGGCGAACTCGTCTCCGCCCATCCGGGCGAGCAGCCCTGTGGACGGCAGGGCTTGCTGCAGCCGGAGGCCGACGAGGCGCAGCAGGTCGTCACCGACGGGATGCCCGAAGCTGTCGTTGACCTCCTTGAAGCGGTCGAGGTCCAGCAGCAACACGGCCGGGGTGCGCGTTCCCGTGCGATCGGTCACGTCGGCGTCGATCTTCTCGAGCAGCTGACGTCGGTTCGGTAGACCGGTGAGGTCGTCCGTGCGGGCCTGGCGTCGTGCCTCCGCCAAGGCGCGCACCTCGCGGAACGTCAGGGACATCCTCAGCAGCGCCACGACGATGGTGGCCGCGGCAAGCAGCGTGGTGACGGGCGCGTCGGACACGCTGCTCAGGCTCTTCCAGACGAGGAGCGCGAGGGAGGACAAGGCGAACATCATCGGCACCGCGAGCAGCGTCAGACCGCGTCCGGTACGCACCACGGCGGGCCTGTTCCTGGTCCAGGGGGCCAGCGTCATGGCGACGACGCCGACGAGCCAGAGGTCGTCGAGCCACGTGCCGGGAAGGAAGGTCCCGTTCGCCACCTCGAGCATGTAGACCACGTCGGCGATCGCGAACGTCGCCATGCCTGCGCCGAGCAGCCACCAACGGGCGCCTGCTCGCCAGCCCACCGTGGTGAACGCGGTGACGACGAGCATCATCAGCAGCAGGTCCGCGGTCGGGTAAGCCAGGTTGACGGCCACCAACTCGAAGCTCCCCGAGGTCGATCGCAGAACAGGCGCGAGGGCGAAGGCCACCACCAGGGCGCCGGTGCCGAGTGCAGCTACGAGCCCGTCGAGCCAGAGCGACGCGTGCCAGTGCTGGATCTGCTGGCGGATCAGCAGCACGGCGCTGGCGTAGAGCAACGGGTAGAGCGCGAGCCACAGCGCGTCCGACCACGACGGGAACGGCTCTGGCGTGATGTGCTGGACGACTGCGTAGTAGACGACGTTGCCGAGCCCGTAGAGCGACAGGCCGATGGCAAGCAGCAGCCAGGGCAGCCTGCCGCGTGTGCCGATGAAGGCCCGTGCGGCGACGAGCACCGGAGCCAGCAGGTACACGCTGTCCTGCAGCACCTCGTAACCCAGGGTGTCCTGGGTCATGCGGTGGAACGCCGGCACGAGGGTGGCGGCACTGGTGGCGACGAGCAGCCCCAGCAGGCCGAGCCCGACCCTGACGGCGAGCAGTTGCCGGACCCGGGCGTCTGGACGCGCTGGGGTCGTCACCGTGGGGGGATCGTCGCGATCGTCACGGTCCTTGACGCTGCTGACGGAAGATGACCTGTAGGGACCAGTCGGGGTCTGGTCAGGCTGGGAGCGGGTCTGGTGCGGCCCAGGTGCCCAGCAGGCTGACTGCTCACACGTGCGGAGGGTGTGGGATTTGAACCCACGGACGGTTGCCCGTCGTGCGCTTTCAAGGCGCATGCACTCGGCCGCTATGCGAACCCTCCCGGGTCGCGACCGCGGTGCGCTCAGGACCCGACGTCAGTCTGCCATCCGCCGACCGCGACGGGGCCCGCAGGCAGCTTCCCCAGGACGACGACGTACGTTGGTATCCATGGATTACCGCCGCCTAGGAACGTCCGGGCTGACCGTCTCTGTCGTCGGCCTCGGCACCAACAACTTCGGAATGAAGCTCGATGACGACGCGTGCCGGGAGGTGCTCGACGCGGCCCTGGCCGAGGGCATCACGCTGATCGACACCTCTGACACCTACGGGCAGTCGGAAACCCGCCTGGGCGAGCTGCTCAAGGACCGGCGCGACGACGTGGTGCTGGCGACCAAGTTCGGTAGCGACGTGCGCCGCCTGGGCGAGGACAACGGCGAGGACTGGGGCGCGCGTGGCTCGCGCCGGTACATCAGGCGTGCGGTCGAGGCCTCCCTCACCCGGCTGCAGACCGACTGGATCGACCTTTACCAGATGCACCGGCCCGATCCGCTGACGCCCATCGAGGAGACCCTGTCAGCCCTCGACGACCTGGTGCACGAGGGCAAGGTCCGCTATCTCGGTCACTCGAACTTCAGCGGCTTCCAGACCGCCCATGCCGAGTGGACCGCACGGACCCGTGGCAACGAGCGGTTCATCAGCGCGCAGAACGAGTACAGCCTGCTCAAGACCGAGGTCGAGACCGAGCTCGTCCCAGCACTCGAGGAGTACGGCATCGGGATGCTGCCGTTCTTCCCGCTGGCCAGCGGCTTGCTCACCGGGAAGTACCGGCGCGGTGAGACCGCGCCCGAGGGCAGCCGGGTTGCCGCCTGGGGCATGCACGACACCCTCACCGACCCGACCTTCGACAAGCTCGAGCGGCTCGAGGAGTTTGCCAAGGAGCGGGGGCACACGTTGCTCGACCTCGCCATCAGCGGCCTGGCCTCTCGCCCCACCGTCTCGAGCGTCATCGCCGGCGCGACCAGCGCCGAGCAGGTGGCGCAGAACGTCGCGGCCGGCGGCTGGAGCCTCAGCTCGGAGGATGCCGCGGCGCTCACCGAGATCCTGTGAGCCCCGAGCAGGCGTTCCACCGGATCTGGACGACCGGCAGCGTCGAGGAGAACTGGGCCGCGTGGCCCGACTGCCTCACTGAGGACGTCCTGTACGTGGAGCGCGTCTTCGGGACCATGCACGGCCGGGAGGAAGTACGCACCTGGATCACCGACTTGATGGCGGTCCGCGGCGACGTCCATGCCGTCCTCAACTGGTACCAGGTCAAGGGTGACCGGGTGGTGCTCAACATGACCAACCGCTACTACCACCCCGACCCCGCAGGCGATCCGCTCGACTTCGGCGGCATCAGCGTCCTCGAGTACGCCGGCGACGGCCTGTTCGGCTACGAGGAGGACTACTGGGACACCACCGGTGCCAAGCTCGCCTACGAGCAGTTCACCGAGGCGGTCGACAGGCAGGGCGGCAAAGGCCTGGGGAACGGTCGGCTCGCTGCCCTCGAGGCGGAGCGCAAGGCGCAGAACCACGAGGTCCTGCGTCTCGGCGGCTAGCCGGTCAGCGCATCAGGGTCCCGATGTCGAGGGGCAGGGCGATCCCGGTCACGTGACGCGCCTCGTCGGAGGCCAGCCACGCCACCGCCGCCGAGATGTCCTCGACACTCGAGTGCGTCGCCGGCAGGCCGTTCATGAAGATGGGACCGAGGGTGTGCTGGTCCTCCACGACGAGGGGGAACAGCCCGGGTGTCGTCATCCCGGTGGGCACCGACGCGGGATGGATGGTGTTGACCCGGATCATGTGCTGCCCGACCTCGTTGGCGACCGACCGGCACAGCCCCACGAGGGCGTGCTTGCTGGCGGAGTAGTCCGCGAGGAACGGCAGACCGCGCAGCCCGGCGACGCTGCTGGTGACGACGATCGAGCCGCCGCGGCCCTGCTCGATGAGCACCGGCACGGTGGCCTTGAGGGTGTGGAACGTGCCAGTGAGGTTGACCCCGATCGTGTCGTTCCACTGCTCGAGGCTGATGTCGGTGAACCGTGATCCCGTGCAGATGCCTGCGTTCGCGACGACGACGTCGAGACCGCCGAGCTCCGCGACCCCCTCATCGACAGCGGCTTTGAGCGCGGCGTAGTCGCGGGTGTCCACGACGTAGGACAGCGCGCGCCGCCCTTCCTTCTCGACGAGCCTCACGGTCTCGGCCAGGTCCTCGACGGTGGGCCCGTCGTACCCGGTTGTCGGCATCGTCGTGCAGATGTCGAGCACGATGACGTCCGCGCCCTCCTGGGCAAGCCGGATGGCGTGACCTCGGCCCTGACCACGGGCCCCGCCGGTGATGAGGGCGGTCTTGCCGACGAAGCGCTGGAACACAGGTAGGCCTTTCAGACGGGTTCGGGTGCGAGGACGGGGACCTTCAGGCGGCGCTGCTTCTCCAGCACCATCAGGGCTACGCACGGGAGCAGCGAGAGCACGGTGGCGGCGAGCACCCAGCCGAAGGTGTGCCCGTAGGAGCCGGCGCCGCCGCCGGCTCGCAGCTGCCGCTGCAGGACCACGATGAACAGCGCGGTGCCGAGCGACCCGCCGACGCGCTGCAGCACGTGCAGCTGCGCTGACGCGTCCTGCGTGTGCGAGGGCTGGAGGCTGACGAGGGCCGCGGTCATCAGGGGCATGCCGACCAGTCCGACGCCGATGCCCCGCACCAGCATCGCGGCCACCAGCAGCGGGTAGCCGGTCTGCGCGTCGAGTGTGACGAAGGGGATGGTGCCGACAGCGAGGATCGTCGTGCCGATGACGGCGAGGCGCCCACCGCCGTACCGGTCGGTGAGGCGGCCCGCGCGCCGCATGACGAGGACCACTCCGACGGCGGTCGGTGCCACCAGCATCCCGGTGTCGACGGCGTTCTCCCCGCGGATGCCCTGCAGGTACAGCGGCAGCAGGATCAGCCCGCCGAGGCTGATCGCCCCATTCGCCAGACAGGCGATCGAGGCCATCGTGTAGGTCCGGTCGGAGAACAGCCGCAGGTCCAGCAGGGGGTGCTCGACGCGCAAGGCATGCCGGGCGAAGGCGGCCAGCAGGCACATCCCGGCGAGGATGGGGAGCACCACCGGGGCGCGGAGCAGGCCCGGCTGCGAGGCGGTCTCCGACAGCCCGTAGGTCAGCAGCGCCAGCCCGGTGGGCGCAAGGAGCAGCCCGCGCACGTCCAGCCGGTACGTCGAAGCTCCTGCGTCCCGCGGCAGGATCCGCAGGGCGAGGACGAGGGCGACCACGCCGATCGGCAGGTTGATGAGGAAGATGGCTCGCCAGCTGAGGTGCTCGAGGAGGAACCCTCCGAGGGTCGGACCGACGACAGGCGCGAGCACGGTCGGGACCCCCAGCACCCCCATGACACGACCGAGGTTGTGCCGGCCGGCCATCCGAACGGTGATCATCTGGCCGACCGGGAGCAGCAGCCCGCCGCCGGCGCCCTGTAGCACGCGGGCGACGATCAGGGTCCCGGTCGACCAGGCGAGGCCGCAGAGCAACGAGCCGAGGGTGAAGAGCACGAGCGAGAGCAGGTACAGGCGGCGGGTGCCGATCCTTCGCGCGGCCCAGCCGGTGATCGGGGTGACGGCGGCGATGGCCAGCAGGTAGGCCGTCACGACCCAGGCGATCGCGTTGAGGTCGCTGTGGAGGTGCCTCGCCAGCGGGTCGAGGGCGACGTTGACGATCGTGGTGTCGAGCACCGACATGACCGAGCCGAGGACCGTGACGGTCCCGACCCGCCAGACGAGCGGGTCGAGGGGCTGCGTCTCCACGCCGGAACTGTAACGCGTTCTAGTCTCGATCGGGGTGCAGCATGTGCAAGACGCACTTCGGGTCGTCAGCTGAGTCCCGGAATTGCCTGCGCAACAATGTGCTTACCTGTACGACGATCAATGCGGTCCCCTCTGCCGGTGAGGAGGTGCGATGGAGGTCTTGGCCGCGCGGCTTTCCTGGCGACGCCTGTCGTGGTCCGTCGAGGTGCTCTCGATTCTCGTGGGCTACGTGGCTTATGCGGTGATCCGGGTTCTGGCGCCGCACCGGGTCGTGGTCTCGTACGAGCACGCGTACCAGATCGTGGGCTTCGAGCAGGCGTTTGGGTTGTTCCACGAGCTCGGCTTCAACGGCTTCCTCTCCGAGCACCCGGACCTCGAGATCGCGTCGGCGTACTACTACGCGACGCTGCACTTCATCGTCACGCCCCTGCTGCTCGTGTGGGTCTGGAAGCGGCGTACCTGGCTCTACGCGCCGCTGCGCAGCGCCCTGGTCATCGCGACCGGCGGGGCGCTCGTCGTCTACGCGACCTGGCCGCTGGCTCCGCCGCGGTTTGTGCTGCCGGGCGCCGTGGACACCGTGCTGGACCACCCGGTCCTGTGGGCCTCGGGGCATGGCGTCGAGTCGTTCATCAACGACCTGGCAGCGATGCCGAGCCTGCACGTCGGCTGGGCGCTCTGGTGTGCCGTGGCTGTCGTCGCGACCTCCCACAGCGCGTGGCGGCACCTGATCTGGCTCTACCCGTTGGCGACGACGGTCGTCGTCGTGGCCACGGCCAACCACTACCTGCTGGACGCGTTCGGCGGCGCCGCCGTGGTGGGTGTTCCGCTGTACCTGTGCGGGCTGCGGCTGTCTCCGTCCCGAGTGCTCGCCTCCGGGGCCGTCAGTCGTAGCGCCCCGGGGGCGCTCCCCGGGACCGCCGGGGACTCCGGCATGATCGGGGCAATGCGGACGTAGTCCTCGCCCTGGGCCGGCCGGGTGTCGGGCCGGCCCTTGTTCGGCCAGAGCGACATGGCCCGCTCGGCCTGCGCGGTGATGGTGAGTGAGGGGTTGACGCCCAGGTTGGCGCTGATCGCGGCGCCGTCCACGACGTGCAGCGTGGGGTAGCCGTGCACCCGGTGATAGGCGTCGATGACACCGGTGCTCGCGTCCGGCGAGATCACGCACCCGCCGATGATGTGGGCGGTCATGGGGACGTTGGTGATGTCGCCGACCGTCCCGCCCGGGAACCCGCCGATCTCGGCGGCGATGCGGCGGGTGGCCTCGTGCGCGACCGGTATCCAGGTCGGGTTCGGGGCGCCATGGCCAGGCGCGCTGGTGAGCCTGCCGCGCTTGGTCCGTCGTACCGAGATGGAGTTGTCGAGGGTCTGCATCACCAGCACGATGATGGTCTTCTCCGACCAGTGGCGGACTGACATCGACCTGGCGAAGACGTACGGGTGGCGCAGGACCTGCAGCAGGAAGCGCAGCCAGCGGGGGATCCGGCCGCCGCCGTCGACGAGGATCGTGGCGAGCAGCCCCATCGCGTTGGAGCCCTTGCCGTAGCGGACCGGTTCGATGTGCGTGACCTCATCCGGGTGGAAGCTCGAGGTGATCGCGACGCCCTGATCGAAGCTCTGCGCCGGGACGCCGCGCGCCTGGGCGCCCAGGAGCGCCTCGGAGTTGGTGCGGGTCACCATGCCCAAGCGGCTGCTCAGGTGCGGCAGGACGCCGGTGTCCCTCATGTCGTGCAGGAGCTTCTGGGTGCCGAGCGTGCCGGCGGCGACCACCACCTGCGCCGCGCGGCGTCGGGTGACGGGGCCCTTCTTGCCGGTCGGCACGGTCTCGACCACGAAGCTGCCGTCCGGCTGCGGGGCCACCGCGGTCGCCGTGGTGAGCGGCGCCACGATCGCGCCCTTGCGCTCGGCGAGGTAGAGGTAGTTGGTGTCGAGCCGGTTCTTGGCCCCGAACCGGCAGCCGATCATGCAGTTGCCGCACTGGATGCAGCCGGTGCGTCGCGGTCCGGCCCCCCCGAAGTAGGGGTCGTCGACGGTCTTCCCCGGCTCGCCGAAGAACACCCCGACCGGCGTCGGGCGGTAGGTGTGGCCCACGCCCATGTCGGAGGCGACCTTCTGCATGGCGACGTCGCTCGGGGTGGTCGTCGGGTTGTCGACGACGCCGAGCATCCGCTGTGCCTGGTCGTAGTGCGGCGCGAGTTCGCTCTCCCAGTTGGTGATACCGGCCCACTGAGGGTCCTGGAAGAAGGCGGGCGGCGGCGTGTAGAGCGTGTTGGCGTAGACCAGGGAGCCTCCGCCCACGCCGGCCCCGGACAAGATGACAACGTCCTTGAGCCAGGTGATGCGCTGCATCCCGGTCAGGCCCAGTCGCGGCATCCACAGGAACGCTCGCAGGTCCCACGAGGTCTTCGGCAGCGTCTCGGGGGTGAAGCGCCTGCCGGCCTCGAGCACCGTGACGGCGTAGCCCTTCTCGGCCAGCCGCAGCGCCGTCACCGACCCACCGAAGCCACTGCCGATCACGATGACATCGGTGGTTGTCTCAGTGCTCACTCACCAACTGTACGGCGGTAGGCGGCAGCCTGGCCCGGTGATCGAAACCGAACGACTCGCCCCGACAACGTGCCGTCGCTCGCGACCATCGACCAGCTGGGGTTCGTCCGGACCGGGGAGCAGAGGGACGACGTCGACGGGCTGGAGTGGGTGCACTCCCTGGCGCTGGTCTGAGCCGTTATGCTTCTCGGTCGGTGGACCTCCGGGTCCTCCAGGAGGCTTCGCCTAGCCCGGTCTATGGCGCCGCACTGCTAATGCGGTTTGGGTCTCAAGCCCATCCGGGGTTCAAATCCCCGAGCCTCCGCCAGCCGAAGGGCGCCCGTCCGGGCGCCCTTCGTCATGTTGTCGGTCACGGGCCCTACCGTCGGGGCATGCTGCTGCTCCACACCTCCGACTGGCACCTGGGCCGGTCGCTGCACCGCGCCGACCTGCGCGACGCGCAGGCCGGTTTCCTGGACCACCTCGTCGAGGTGGTCCGCTCGGAGCGGGTGGACGTGGTGCTGGTGTCGGGCGATGTCTACGACCGGGCAGTGCCGCCGTTGGATGCGGTCGCCTTATGCGAGTCGGCCTTCGTGCGCCTGCGCGCGGCCGGCGCGCAGGTGGTCGTCATCAGCGGCAATCACGACAGCGCGCGTCGGCTCGGGTTTGGGGCGCAGCTGTTCGACAGCAGCGGGGTCTTCCTCCGGACAGCGGTGGAGTCGTGCGCTGAGCCGGTCGTGATCGACGGAGTGCCCTTCTTCGCGATCCCGTACCTGGAGCCGGAGGCGGTCCGGGCCTCCTTGGGGGATGCCCGCGGCCACGTCGGCGTGCTGACCGAGGCCCTGTCCCGGGTGCGTGCGGTGGCCCCGCCGGTGTCGGTCGTGCTGGCGCACGCTTGGGTCGCCGGGGGGAAGGCGTCGGAGTCAGAACGCGACATCACCGTCGGTGGGGTGTCGGCGGTTCCAGTGTCGCTGTTCGACGGCTTCACCTACACCGCACTGGGGCACCTGCACCGGTCGCAGGTGGTGTCCGAGTCCTTGCGCTACAGCGGTTCTCCGCTGGCGTACTCCTTCTCCGAGGCCGGGCACACCAAGGGCTCCTGGCTGGTGTCGCTGTCGTCCGCCGGCCTGGAGTCGGTCCAGTTCGTGTCGGCGCCGGTCCCGCGGCGCCTGTCGACGCTGCGTGGCGAGCTGGCAGCGCTGCTGACGGATCCGGCGCTCGCGGGTCAGGAGGGCGACTACCTGTCGGTCGTGCTGACGGATACCGCCCGGCCGGACGAGGCCATGGCGCGGCTGTCGACCCGCTTCCCGCACGTGCTGGTGCTCGCCCACGAACCCGCCGGTGCCGCCCGGTCGGAGGGCACCTACGCCGCGCGGGTGGCGGGGCGCACCGACCTCGAGGTCGCGGGGGCGTTCGTGGCCCACGTGCGGGGGACGGCGCCATCGGTGTCCGAGCTCGACCTGCTGGGTGAGGCTTTCGGCGCGCACCGCCTGGCCGTCACATGAGGCCGCACACCCTGCGGATGACGGCCTTTGGGCCCTTCGCGTCGACCGTGTCGGTGGACCTCGACGCACTTGCGGCTTCGGGACTGTTCCTGCTCTACGGCCAGACCGGCGCAGGGAAGACCACGCTGCTCGACGGGATCGGCTTCGCGCTGTTCGGCCGGGTGCCGGGCGTGCGCAACGGCGCGAAACGGCTGCGGTCCGACCACGCGCCGGAGGCGGTGCGGACAGAGGTCCAGCTCGAGGCGACCCTGTCGGGGCGGCGGATGCGCGTCACCCGCTCGCCCCAGCAAGAGAGGGAGAAGACGCGCGGCGCGGGGACGACGAAAGAGCCGGCCAAGGTGCTGCTCGAGGAGCACCTCGAGGGCGGGTGGGTGACGGTGTCGACGCGGGTCGGCGAGGCCGACGCCGAGCTCGCCGACCTGGTCGGGATGTCGGCGGAGCAGTTCTTCCAAGTGGTGCTGCTGCCCCAGGGCGACTTCGCGCAGTTCCTGCGGGCCTCATCGGTGGACCGCGCCGAGGTGCTGCAGAAGCTGTTCGGCACCGAGCGGTTCGCCGACGTGGAGGCGTGGCTGGGCAACCGCCGGCGTACGACCGCGGAAGAGGTGGCTGCTGCGCGCGGGTCCCTGGGGAGGGTGGTCGCCCGGGTTGCCGAGGTGGCGGCAGCTGAGCCTCCGTCGGAGCAGCTGCCGGAGCGGGAGTGGGCGGCTGGGCTCCTGATGGCGTGCGTAGCGGTGGAATCCCTTGCGACGCAGTCGGTCTCGGACCGCACGCGTGCACGCGACGGGCGGCGGGTGGCGGCCGAGACGGCCGTGCGGCTGGCCGGGTTCCAAGCACGCCGGCTGGCCGCTCTGAACCGGCGTGAGGAGCTGGACGCGTCCCGTGCGTCGCTGCTGCAACTGCAGACCGAGCTGGAAGCGGCCGCACGCGCCGCCGAGGTCGGGTCGGTGCTGGCGGAGGTCACGCACCGACGGCAGGCCAGGGACACGGCGCTGGCGGGCGAGGCGCTGGCCCGCTCCGGACTGGTGGTGGCTGGCCTCGAGATCGACCTGGGGACCGAGGAGCTTCGCCGTACCGCGTCGTCCGGACGTGAGCGCTCCGGTCGGCTGGAGGCGTTGCGCGCCGTCGATGTGGCGAGGCAGAAGGCAGTGTCCGAGGCGTCGCTGGCGCGCGACGAGCTGGCTGACGCGCTGGCGGCGTCGGCGGAGTGCGAGCTCGTGCTGGCCGGGTTGCCGGCGAAGCGGGCGGCGGCGGCGGTGTTGCTCGCGTCGGCGCGCGCGGCGGCCGAGAAGACGCCGGGTGTCGCGGCTTCGCGCGACCGGTTGGTGTCGCTGCGCCCGGACCTGGTCCTGCTGGGGCAGGTCACGCAGCGGCTGGCGGTGTTGGCGGAGGAGCACCTGTCGGCGCGGGAGACCGCGCTGTCGCTGGCGGTCAAGGCCAACGACCTGCGGGCCGCCAGCGTCAACTCGATGATCGCGCGGCTGGCGTTCGCGCTGGAGGACGAGACGCCTTGTCCTGTCTGCGGTTCCCTCGCCCATCCTGACCCGTCGCTGCTGCAGGACGAGGGGGTGAGCTCCGACGACGAGGAACGCGCCCGGTTGGCTGCCGAGGCGGCCCAGGCGACCGTCGCGCACGTGGAGGCGGCGGTGGCGGCGGCCCGGGCCACGGCGGCGGCCCTTGCCGCCCGGGTCGGAGAGCTGACCCTCGGGTCGGTGGACGCCGAGGTCGCGTCTCTCGACGTGGAACTGGTGGTGCTGCAGGCGGAGGCGGGTCGGGGCGGGGCGGCGGAGTCGGTCCTGGCAGCGCTCGACCAGGAGCGGGTGGACGCGACGTCCGCGGTGGTCGCGGCGGCCGAGCGTGCGGACGCCGCGGCCCGGCGCGCGGACGAGGCGGACGTGCGCGCGGCCGCGG
>JAOPVP010000075.1 GCA_025966135.1 Frankiales bacterium | reverse complement strand
GTTGATCTCGGCGACGCCATCGCGAACCTTGCCCAGCCGGCGCAGGAGCAGCCCCAAGTTGTAGTGCGCTTTGGCGTCTGTGGGGTTCGACGCGATCGCACGTCGGTACAGCGATACGGCCCCGTTGGGGTTGCCTGTCGCGTCGGTGATGATCGCGAGGTTGTACAACGCCGGGTTGAACTTGGGGTCCACCGCCAACGTCCGGTTGTAGTACGTGATCGCGAGGGCGTTGTCCTTCTCGATCTGCGCGATGGCGCCGAGGTTGTAGAACGCGAACTTGTTGTTCGGGTCCTGCGCGAGGAGCTGCTGGTACTCCGCTTTCGCCTGAGCGTTCTTGCCCTGGGCCTGGTCTGTCAGCGCCTGGTTGAGCAGAGCGGAGGTGCCGCCGCTGGCTGACGGCCCGGGTGTGGCCTGCGCCTTGCCGCTGTTGTTGCTGCAGGCGCTGACACCGACGAGCAGGAGGGCCGTGCACCCTCCCACGGCGATGCGCTTGCCGATTGGGTGCGGCGTTGGAAGTCCGTGAGTCACCGTGGCGATTCCTTCGTTCGAGGTGCGCGTACCTTACGGCGGAAGACACGTCATCCGGGGCGATTCGGCTCATGTCGCAGCCCCCGTAAGCCACGCCTCCCCGCCGTTCCGGGGGGCGTCTGGCAGGGTGGAGAGCGCGGTCCGGGCTTGACAGCGTCAGGCACCCTGGTCCGCAGACCACTCACCACTTGAGCTTGGAGAGATGTGCCCGCCGGCCAGCGCCTTGTCATCGTCGAGTCCCCTGCGAAGGCCAAGACCATCGCGGGGTATCTCGGTCCGGGCTATGTCGTGGAGTCCTCCATCGGCCACATCCGCGACCTGCCCCGCAGCGCGGCCGACGTGCCCGCGGAGTACAAGGGCCTGGCGTGGGCCAAGGACGGTGTCGACGTCGACAACGGGTTCAAGGCGCTTTACATCGTCTCGCCGGACAAGAAGCAGCAGGTCGCCAAGCTCCGGGCGCTGCTGAAGGAGTCCGACGAGCTCTACCTCGCCACCGATGAGGACCGCGAGGGCGAGGCCATCGCCTGGCACCTGCTCGAGACCCTCAAGCCCAAGGTCCCGGTCCACCGGATGGTCTTCCACGAGATCACCAAGCCAGCCATCGAGGCGGCCGTCGCGAGCCCCCGCGAGCTCGACCGTGACCTGGTGGACGCCCAGGAGACCCGTCGCATCCTTGACCGCCTCTACGGCTACCGGGTCTCCGAGGTGCTGTGGAAGAAGGTCATGCCGAGGCTGTCGGCCGGCCGCGTGCAGTCCGTCGCCACCCGGGTCGTGGTGGAGCGGGAGCGGGCCCGGATGCGGTTCCGCGAGGCGTCGTACTGGGACATCGAGGGGACCTTCGACAAGCAGGGCGAGCAGGAGCGACTGGTCGCGACCCTGCAGTCGGTTGACGGCCAGCGGCTCGCGACCGGTCGTGACTTCGACCCCGAGACCGGGCAGCTCACCCGCGAGGTCCTGCAGCTCGACGAGGCGTCGGCCCGCACCTTGAGCGAGCGGCTCGAGACCGCGTCCTTCGAGGTGCGCTCGGTCGAGGACAAGCCCTACAGCCGCAAGCCGTACGCGCCGTTCATGACCTCCACGCTGCAGCAGGAAGCCGGCCGCAAGCTCCGGATGACGGCTCAGCACGCGATGCGCACCGCGCAGCGGCTGTACGAGAACGGCCACATCACCTACATGCGCACCGACAGCACCAACCTGTCGGAGACCGCGATCGCGGCAGCGCGTCAGACTGCCCGGGACCTCTACGGCCCGGAGTACGTCCCGGACGCGCCCCGCACCTATGCCAAGAAGGTCAAGAACGCCCAGGAGGCCCACGAGGCGATCCGCCCGTCGGGCGACTCCTTCAAGACGCCGGGGCAGCTGGCCGGGCAGGTGTCCGGTGACGAGCTGCGCCTCTACGAGCTGATCTGGCAGCGCACCGTCGCGTCCCAGATGGCCGACGCCCGAGGAGTCACGGCCTCCGTCAAGCTCGGCGCCGTCACAGTCGACGGCACCGACGCCGAGTTCTCCGCGTCCGGGAAGGTCATCACCTTCCCGGGCTTCCTGCGGGCCTACGTCGAGGGCAGCGACGACCCCGACGCCGAGCTGGAGTCGACCGAGCGCCGGCTGCCGAACGTCGCGGTCGGCGATGCCCTCGCCGTACGCGAGCTGGAGCCGCAGGGCCACACCACCTCGCCGCCGGCCAGGTACACCGAGGCGTCGCTGGTCAAGCAGCTGGAGGAGCTCGGGATCGGACGGCCGTCGACATACGCGTCGATCATCTCGACGATCCAGGACCGCGGGTACGTCTGGAAGAAGGGGTCGGCCCTGGTGCCGACCTGGCTGGCCTTTGCGGTCATCGGCCTGCTCGAGCAGCACTTCGGACGGCTCGTCGACTACGGCTTCACCGCGTCGATGGAGGACGACCTCGACGACATCGCCGGCGGCAACGGCGACAGCGTGCCGTGGCTGACCCGGTTCTACTTCGGCAGCGACGAGGGCAAGGCCGGCGGGCTCGCCCGCCAGGGCGGGTTGAAGAAGCTCACCTCTGAGGGCCTCGGTGACATCGACGCGCGGGCCGTCAACTCCATCCCGATCGGACAGGACCCAGACGGCACCCCGGTGGTCGTGCGGGTCGGGCGGTACGGGCCGTACGTGGAGATCGGCGACAAGCGCGCGTCGCTACCCGAGGACCTCGCGCCGGACGAGCTGACCGTCGAGCTGGCTCTGGAGCTGGCCGACGCGCCGAACGACGACCGGGTGCTGGGGCAGCACCCGGAGAGCGGCCTGGACGTGGTGGCCAAGAAGGGCCGATTCGGCCCGTACATCACCGTTGCCCTCCCAGAGGGCTCCACGGAGAAGCCGGAAACCGCCTCGCTGTTCAAGACCATGGACCTGACGACGGTCACGCTCGACGAGGCGCTGAAGCTGCTGTCGTTGCCCCGGGTGCTCGGCGAGATCGAGGGCGAGCCGGTCACCGCGCAGAACGGTCGCTACGGCCCGTACATCAGCAAGGGCAAGGAATCCCGCTCGCTCGTGGACGAGGAGCAGCTGTTCACGGTCACGCTCGAGCAGGCGCAGACGCTGTTGGCCCAGCCGAAGCTGCGCGGTCGGGCCGCGGCAGCACCGCCGCTCAAGGAGCTCGGCAACGACCCGGTCAGCGGCAAGCCGATGGTGGTCAAGGAGGGCCGCTTCGGGCCCTATGTCACCGATGGGGAGACCAACGCGTCGCTCCGCAAGGACGACTCGATCGAGGAGCTCACCGACGAGCGGGCGGCGGAGCTGCTGTCCGACCGACGGGCGCGCGGTCCGGCGCCGAAGAAGAAGGCCGCCCCGCGCAAGACGGCAGCGAAGAAGGCGCCGGCGAAGAAAGCACCCGCCAAGAAGGCTGCGGCGAAGAAGAAGGCGTGATCGAACCGTAGGCTTACGCCGTGAGACGGACAGGGAGGCACTGGCCGGGGGCGTTGGCCCACCGGGGCTTCCGGCGGCTGTCCCTTGCCCTGGTGCTGTCCAGCTTCGGCGACTGGTTGGGCTTCCTCGCGACCACCGCGCTCGCCGCCACTTTGGTCCGCGGGTTCGACGCGAAGAGCTATGCCATCGGGGGAGTGCTCGCCTTCCGGCTGTTGCCCGCGGTCCTGCTCGCGCCGATCGTCGGCGTGCTGGCCGACCGCTTCGACCGGCGCATCACGATGGTGGTCGCCGACGTCCTGCGCTTCGGGCTGTTCCTGTCGATGCCGCTGGTCGGCAGCCTGCTCTGGCTGCTGGTGGCCACGGCGCTCGTGGAGATCCTGTCGCTGGTGTGGATCCCGGCCAAGGAGGCCTCGGTCCCGCACCTGGCCAAGGAGCACCTCGAGTCCGCCAACCAGATCTCGCTCTTCGCGACCTACGGCACCGCGCCGGTCGCGGCGGCCGTCTTCGGCGTCCTCGCCACGCTCACGGTCCGCACCGGCCAGTCAGCGGCCAACCTGGCGCTGTACGTCAACGCCGGCACGTTCCTGTTCGCGGCCGGTCAGGTCGCCCGGATCCAGGAGATCCCGAGCCGGGTCGAGGTGATCAGGACCACGGAGCAGGTTCCGACGGTCATCGACAGCATCCGCGAGGGGCTGCGCTTCGCGGGCACCAGCCGGCTCGTTCGTGGACTGCTCGTCGGGATGTTCGGTGCGCTGGCCGCCGCCGGGGTCGTGGTCGGCAACGGCAAGCTGTTCACCGAAACCGTCCTGAACGCCGGTGAGGCGGCGTTCGCCCTGCTGTTCGGATCGGTGTTCGTCGGCATCGCCCTCGGTGTTGCGCTCGGACCCAGGGTGGTTCGGAACATGTCGCGTCGACGGGTCCTGGGCCCGGCGATCGTCGGCGCCGGAGCCTGCCTGGTCTTCATGTCCATGGTCCCGGTGCTGGCCCTGGTCGTCTTCGCCACGATCCTGCTCGGCGCCTTCGCCGGCCTCGCCTACGTCACCGGCCTGACGCTGCTGGGCGGTGAGGTCGAGGACGCCGTACGCGGACGGACGTTCGGCCTGGTCAACTCCCTGATGCGGATCGCCCTGCTGCTGTCGGTGACCGTCGCCCCAGCCCTGGCCGGTGTCATCGGGATCCGCGAGTACGGCCGCCTGGACGTCAACGGCGTCTCCGTCACCCTGGTGCTCGGGGGGCTGCTCGCGGTGCTCGTCGGGACCGTGTCCTTCCGCACCATGAACGACCGTCCCGAGGTGCCGCTCCACCTCGACCTGGTGGCGCTGTTCCGTCGTCGGTCGGCAGCCGGACCGTCGTACCGCGGGTTGTTCGTGGTCTTCGAGGGCGGCGAGGGTGCGGGCAAGTCGACGCAGCTGACGAGCCTGGCAGCGGTGCTCGAGGAGCAAGGGCACGAGGTGGTGATCACGCGTGAGCCTGGTGCCACCGAGGTCGGCGCGAAGATCCGCGCGCTGCTGCTGGACCCCAGCACGACCCTGTGCTCGCGCGCCGAGGCGCTGCTGTACGCCGCCGACCGTGCCCAGCACGTCGCGACGGTGGTTCGGCCGGCGCTCCAGCGCGGTGCCATCGTCATCAGCGATCGGTACGTCGACAGCTCTCTGGCCTACCAGGGCGCTGGGCGGGCGTTGGGCGTCGAGGAGGTAGCCGAGCTGTCGCGGTGGGCCACCCAGGCGCTGCGCCCCGACGTGACGGTGTTGCTCGACATTGACCCCGCGGTGGGGCTGGCGCGCGCCACCGGCTCGCCTGACCGGATCGAGCGGGAGTCACTCGACTTCCACCGCGCAGTTCGGCAGGGCTTCCTCGACCTCGCCGCGGCGGTGCCGTCCCGCTACCTGGTGGTGGCCGCGGCCCAGAGCCCGGAGGAGGTGCACCGGGCGGTGCTCTCGCGGGTGCTGCCGCTGGTGCCGGCCGCAAAGCTGGAGCGGGTGTGAGCGTCTTCGACGACCTCGTCGGGCAGGAGGCTGTGGTCGAGCAGCTCACCGCCGCGGTCGGGGCTGCGGCGCAGGCCGTCGCCGGCGGTCAGGGAGCCGGGATGACGCACGCCTGGCTGTTCACGGGTCCGCCGGGATCGGGCCGGTCGGTGGCGGCGCGGGCCTTCGCGGCCGCGCTGCAGTGCCCCGACCGCGGCTGTGGGCACTGCTCGTCGTGCCATCAAGCCCTGTCTGGCACACACCCGGATGTTGCGGTGGTGGTGCCGGAGGGCCTGCACCTGTCGATCGCCGATGCCCGCGAGGTCATCGGTCGCTCGGCGCGCGCCCCCACCCGGGGGCGCTGGCAGGTCACCCTGATCGAGGACGCGGACCGGATGGAGGAGCGCACCTCGAACACCCTCCTCAAGGCCGTGGAGGAGCCGCCGCCGCACAGCGTGCTGCTGCTCTGCGCCCCGTCGGTCGACGACCTGCTCCCCACGATCCGATCCCGTTGCCGGCTCGTGCCCCTCCGCAGTCCCGCCGCGAGTGCGGTCGCCCAGGTGCTGATCGACCGGCACGGGGTTGACCCGGCGATGGCGTCGTTCGCCGCCCGCGCTGCTCAGGGGCACATCGGGCGAGCCCGGCGCCTTGCCACCGACGAGGAGGCCCGTCGCGAGCGTCGCGACGTCCTGGCGCTGCCTCGTTCGCTCGGCAACGTGGGGCAGGCCCTGGTTGCCGCGAAGGACCTCGTCGACGCGGCGAAGGAGGAGGCCGACAAGCTGGCCGGCACCCGAGACCTGGCCGAGAAGGAGGCCCTGTCCACCGCGCTCGGAGGAGGCGCCACCGGCAAGGGCTACACCGGCAGCGCACCGAAGGGCGGCGCCGGGGCGCTGAAGGAGCTGGAGAAGCGCCAGAAGTCGCGCGGTACCCGCACCCAGCGAGACGCCCTCGACCGGGCGCTGATCGACCTCGCAGCGTTCTACCGCGATGTCCTGGCCCTGCAGCTCGGCACCGGGGCCGTCCCGGTCCACGCCGACCTTTCCGACCAGGCCACGACGATCGCTCGCGGCTCCGCCCCGGAGTCGACGCTGCATCGGATCGACGCCGTGCTGGACTGTCGGACCGCTATCGAGGGCAACGTGGCCCCACAGCTTGCCGTCGAGGCGATGGCCTTGGCCCTTCGTACCGGCTGACGTGGGCAGCTGCTGACGTGCCCTAGACTCGTCCGCGCACCAAGCCGCCTTAGCTCAGTCGGCAGAGCACCTCACTCGTAATGAGGTTGTCCGGAGTTCGATTCTCCGAGGCGGCTCCACCCCAGCGCCCCAGCCCACGGCTGGGGCGCTGCGCCGTTCAGCCGCGCCGCCTCGTCGGACCCCTACCCTGGAGGTCCGAACCGGACGAAGGAGCAGCGTGACCGTCAGCCCCGCCGTCGCGGAGGCTGCCCGTCGTCGCACCTTCGCGGTCATCAGCCACCCCGACGCGGGCAAGTCGACTCTGACCGAGGCGCTCGCCCTGCACGCGCGGGTGATCAACGAGGCCGGGCACATCCACGGCAAGGCCGGTCGCCGCAGCACCGTGTCGGACTGGATGGACATCGAGAAGGCCCGTGGCATCTCGATCTCCAGTGCCGCACTGCAGTTCGGGTACGGCGACGCCGTCGTCAACCTGGTCGACACCCCGGGCCACGCCGACTTCTCGGAGGACACCTACCGGGTGCTCGCCGCGGTCGACAGCGCCGTCATGCTCGTCGATGCCGCCAAGGGCATGGAGCCGCAGACCCTCAAGCTGTTCGAGGTCTGCCGGCACCGGCGTATCCCGGTGCTGACGGTCATCAACAAGTGGGACCGGCCCGGTCACGAGGCCTTGGCTCTGATGGACGAGGTCTATGCCAAGACCGGCCTGAAGCCGACGCCGCTCACGTGGCCCGTCGGGATCGCCGGCGACTTCCGGGGGGTGCTGGACCGTCGTACCGGGAAGTTCGTGCAGTTCACTCGGACGGCCGGCGGCGCGACCCTGGCAGTGCAGCAGGTCATGTCTGCCGAGGAGGCGCTGGCCGCGCACGGCGACGCCTGGCTGACGGCGGTCGAGGAGTCGGAGCTGCTGTCAGCCGACGACGCCGACCTCGACCTCGACGGCTACCTCGCGCACCGGAAGACCCCGGTGCTGTTCGGTTCGGCAGTCCTGAACTTCGGGGTCGCGCAGCTGCTCGACGCCCTGCTCGAGCTCGCGCCTGCCCCGGGGGCGCGGGAGGACGAGGGCGGCAAGCCGCGGCCGGTGGACGGCCCCTTCAGCGGGTTCGTGTTCAAGATCCAGGCGGGGATGGACTCGGCCCACCGTGACCGACTGGCCTACATCCGGGTCTGCTCGGGGGTGTTCGAGCGCGGGGCCGTCGTGACGCACGCGGCGTCGAAGAAGCCCTTCGCGACCAAGTACGCGCAGCAGGTGTTCGGGCAGAACCGCGAGACCGTGGACCTGGCCTACCCCGGCGACGTGGTCGGGCTCGTCAACGCCTCGATGCTGCGGGTCGGCGACTCGCTGTACGTCGACGAGCACGTGGCCTTCCCACCGATCCCGTCCTTCGCACCGGAGCACTTCGCGGTCGCCCGTTCGATGGACAGCGGCCGCTACAAGCAGTTCCGCCGCGGCATCGAGCAACTCGAGCAGGAGGGGGTGGTGCAGGTCCTTCGCTCGGACCTGCGTGGTGACCAGGCGCCGGTGCTCGCTGCGGTCGGGCCGATGCAGTTCGAGGTCGCGACCCACCGGATGAAGGGCGAGATGGGCGCCGAGATCACCCTTGACCGGCTGCCGTACTCGCTGGCCCGCCGGACCACCCGGGAGTGGGTCGCCGAGCTCGACCGGCAGAGCGGCGTCGAGGTCATGCTGCGTGGCGACGGCGAGTGGCTGGCGCTGTTCGCCGACCCGTGGCGACTGGGGCGCACCCAGCGCGACTTCCCCGACGCGGTGCTCGAGCCGCTGGTGGCCTCCGCCGACACGATGTAGCCGTCACGCAGGTAGCCGTCACGCTCTCGGTCGAGGCCGGACGTCGTCACGACAGGGCCATATCGAATCAGGTATACCGACACCGGATCCGATATGGCCCCGGGGTCACGACCAACACCCAGGCCGCCGCCGGCCCCTCAGCGGCGCAGGCGCCGCCGGACGTTCTTGGCCGACAGCCAGGACGCGTACCCCGCACCCGCGCCGGCTGCAGCACCGGCCACCAGCAGCGCCACTGACAGCGCGGGTCTGGCGCCGCTCACCGCACCGCGCAGCGGAGCTGCACCTCGAGGTGAGGACGACTGCGCGAGCAGCGACTCGAGCAGCCCGTCCGGCGGCGCCTCCCCTTGTGCCGCAAGGGAAGCCAGCCCGGCCCGCAGGTCCCGCTGCACCGAGAACGCGGCCTGGCAGACGGCGCACCGACGCAGGTGCAACGCCACCAGCTTGCGTCGCAGTCGCGACAACGACCGGTCGACGTACGCCGGCAGCTGCGCCTGCACCTCCTGGCACACCCGCTCGCTCATCCCACCAGCTCCCTCAGCTTGGCGTGGGCCCGGTGCAACCGGACCTTCACAGCTCCCTCGCTGACGCCGAGCAGCTCAGCGGTCTCCTTCGTCGACAACCCCTGCACGTCCCGGAGGACGACGACCTCGCGGGCATCCTCCGGAAGCTCAGCCAACGCCCTCGCCGTACGACGTGCAAGGTCCGATTGCGTCACGCGGTCCTCGGTCGAGGCATCGGTCGACGCGATCTCGTCGAAGACGGCGTCGACCAGGCCGGCGCTCTGCCCCCGTGCCCGCGCGTCCCCGCGCTTGCGCAGGGCCGTCATGCACACGTTGACCGTCACGCGGTGCAGCCAGGTCCCGAACGCTGCCTCGCCGCGGAAGCCCAGCACCGACCTCACGACGCGCAGGTAGACCTCCTGCGTGGCGTCGGCCGCGTCACCCGGGTCGCCGAGCAGGCGACGGCACAGGGCGTAGACGTCGGTGTAGGTGCCGCGGATGAGGTCGTCCATCGCGCCCTTCTCACCCCGCTGCACCGCGCGGACCAGAGCCGGGTCGACCTCCACGTCGGAGACATTTTCACGAAACCCTGTAACCACGGGGGATCTCGCTGGTCCAACGGGGTGAGCGGGGCAGATCGCACCGCCGACTTCGCCACTGGAGTGGTGGACATGTACGCCTTCGTCGTCTTCCTCGGCCTTGCCCTCGGTCTCACAGTCGTCATGCAGGTCATCGACGAGCTGCTCCCGATCAAGGCACCGGCTGCGCTGACCCGCACCATTGCCGTCGCGCTGGCCGGCGGCTTCGCCTGGGCCCTCGACTACTCGGTGTTCACGGCCTTCGGCCAGGACTTCCGTCAGAGCTGGATGCATCCCGTCATGACCGGCCTCGCGCTCGTCGGCGGCGGGGAGTTCATCCGCTCGCTGGTGCTCGCCATCAGCCACCGCGCCGGTGAGGCTCCGGTCGAGGTGGCCCCGGCTCGTCAGATGCGCGCCGCCTAGCCCCGACAGCCACGAAGGCCGGCCCTGCTCAGCAGGGCCGGCCTTCGTCTGTGCCGTGCCGTGGATCAAGGTTGAGCAGTGCCTACCTGTGGTCGGGGTCGCCGACGTGGTGGACGAGGTGGGGGTTGTCGCGGAAGCGCTTCTGCGAGTTGACGACCTCGGCCTCCGCCTCGGCCCGGCCGACCCAGGCAGCACCCTCGACCGACTTGCCGGGCTCGAGGTCCTTGTAGACCTCGAAGAAGTGCTGGATCTCGAGCCGGTCGAACTCCGGCACGTGGAAGATGTCCTGCAGGTGCAGCTGGCGCGGGTCGCCGACCGGGACGCACAGCAGCTTCTCGTCCGGGCCGGCCTCATCTGTCATCTGGAACATCCCGATCGTGCGGCACCGGATCAGGCAGCCGGGGAAGGTCGGCTCGTCGAGCAGCACCAGCGCGTCGAGCGGGTCGCCGTCGCCACCGAGCGTGTCCTCGACGAAGCCGTAGTCCGAGGGGTAGCGGGTGCTGGTGAACAGCATCCGGTCCAGCCGGATCCGGCCGGTCGTGTGATCCACCTCGTACTTGTTGCGCTGCCCCTTCGGGATCTCGATGGTGACGTCGAACTCCACGGTGCAGCTCCTCCAGAACACTCAGGTATGAACGCCTAGTGTCCCGTACGGCGGCGCCGGTCAGGTGACCGGGCCGGTGTGGCACCGGCCACGTCCGGCACAGGTCCAGCAGAGCATCAAGTGTCAGAGCGGGAGGCCACGGGTGCGCAGGTGGTGGCTCGCCGGCCTCGTCCTCATGGTGTCCCTGGCAGGGATCGGCGGGCTGCTGGTCGCCACCGACATCGGCACCTCCCGCCCGCAGGCCCGGCCGTCGGCCTCCCCGAGCCTGAGCCCGGACCCGTCCCGGACACCGTTGCTCGTCGCGGCCGGCGCCGACGCCCCGCGGCCCAGCACCCTCGGCCTGACGGCCGCGCTCGCCACCGCCCTCAAGGACAGCAACCTCGGCCACCGGGTCGCGGTCTCGGTCGTGGATGCGATCTCCGGCACCCCGCTGCTCGAGGTCCGTGCCTCGCAGCCGGTCATCCCGGCCTCCACGGCCAAGATCGCGACGGCCGTCGCTGCGCTGACCGTGCTCCCGGCTGAGCAGCGCCTCACGACCCGGGTCGTGCAGGGTGCCACCGGCGACGTCGTCCTCGTGGGTGCCGGCGACCCCACCTTGGCCGGCAGCAACGCCCCAACCGGCTTCCCGCGCTCCGCCCGGCTGGCCGACCTGGCGGTCCAGCTCAAGGGCGTCGCCGTACGGCGGGTGGTTGTCGACGACCGCCTGTTCACGGGAGCGCGGATGGGACCGGGCTGGAAGCCCGGGTACGTCACCGGCGGCAATGTCGCCCCCGTCAGTGCGCTGGCCGTCGACGAGGGCCGGCTGTCGACGGTGGCGAACCAGCCGCGGTCGCAGGACCCGGCGCTGGAGGCCGGGCGCCAGCTCGCTGCGCTGCTGCACGCCAAGGCCGTCGTCCGCGGGGCGGCCCCGGCCGGGGCCGCGGTGCTGGCGCAGGTCGCCTCCCCGACCGTCAGCGAGCTCGTCGAGTCGATGCTCACCCGCAGCGACAACGACCTCGCCGAGGCGCTGGGCCGCCAGGTGGCGCTGGCGCTGCACCTGCCCGCGACGTTCGCCGGGGAGGTGGCCGCGACCCGCGCCGCGATCACGCCCCTGCTCGATCGGGTGCGGGTCAGCCGCACTGCGTTGGCCCTGCGGGACGCGAGTGGGCTGTCGCCCCTGGACCGGCTGCAGCCCGCGGCGCTGACCCGGCTGCTGGCACTGGTCGGCGTCGACCCGAGGTACGCGCCGGTCCTGAGCGGCCTGCCCGTCGCCGGCTTCGACGGGACGCTGTCCACCCGCTACCGCTCAGCCCCGACCTCGGCGGCAGCCGGTGAGGTGCGTGCGAAGACCGGGACGCTCAACGGGGTCAGCGCTTTGGCGGGGCTGGTGCGGACTCGCGGTGGTCGCCTGCTGGCCTTCGACTTCACGGCCGACGGGGTGCCGATCACCGGGACCTTGCAGGCGCAGGCGGCGCTCGACCGCCTTGCCACCGCCCTCGCCGCTTGTGGCTGCACGTAACCTCGCTCACATGGGAGTCGTCGACACCGACCTGGCGGCCTGGGTCGCCGCTCGGTTGGCGCCGCCGGGACCGCAGCTGAGCCTGACGGAGGCGGCCGACGTCGTCCTCATGCTGCGCGACCTCACCGAGCAGGCCGAGCAGCACGTCCGTGACGTCACCGGCCTGCACGGCGTCGTCGGCCCCGCCACCGTCGTCGACCGGGCGGGCTGGGCCAAGGCCAACGCCGAGGGCTTCGATGTCGTGCTCGCGCCGCTCGAGGAAACCCTGCTGGCCAAGCAGAACAAGGTCGGCGCAGCCGTCACCGCGAAGGTCACCGCGGTCCAGATGGGCACTCTGCTGTCCTGGCTGTCCAGCAAGGTCCTGGGGCAGTACGAGGCGTTCCAGCCCGAGGGGCAGGAGGGCCGGTTGCTGCTCGTGGCCCCCAACATCGTCGAGGCCGAGCGCAAGCTCGGGGTGGACCCGCATGACTTCCGCCTCTGGGTGGCTTTGCATGAGGTGACCCACCGCACGCAGTTCACCGCCATCGACTGGCTGCACGCCCATGTCAGGGCGGAGATCGCCGCCCTGCTGAAGGCCTCGTCGTTGGACGACCCGGACGCGCTGCTCCGTCGGCTCAAGACCGTCGCCGCCCGGCCGCGGGGCGGCTCCCTCGTGGAGTTGCTGCAGACCCCGGAGCAGCGGGTGGTGATGGACCGGGTCACCGCGTTCATGAGCCTGCTGGAGGGCCACGCGGAGCACGTCATGGACGGCGTCGGCCCGTCAGTGGTGCCCTCGGTCCAGCAGATCCGCGAGCGCTTCGAGGCGCGTCGGCGCGAGAAGGGCAACCCGCTCGAGCGGCTCCTGCGCCGGCTGCTCGGCCTCGACCTGAAGGCCCTGCAGTACGCCGAGGGCTCCGCCTTCGTGCGCGCGGTCGTCGGCAGCGTCGGGATGGCCGGCTTCAACCGGGTGTGGGAGTCGCCGGCCACCCTCCCGACCCGGGCCGAGATCAAGGCGCCACTCGACTGGGTCGCCCGCGTGCACGGCCCCGCCGTCTCGGCATGACGGGGCCGCCGCCGGCCACGGCGGCGGTGCGGCTCGCCGTACGGCGGTCCCTGGCCGGACTCGAGGGACCGGTGACCGCGGCCGTCAGTGGGGGCGCGGACTCCCTTGCGCTGGCCGCTGCGCTGGCCTTCGAGCGTCCCGGGTCCGGCGCCGTCATCGTCGACCACGGCTTGCAGCCCGGTTCTGACGAGGTGGCCGTGAAGGCCGCGCGGCAGTGCGCGGGCCTCGGCCTGGCGGCGCGAGTCCTCACAGGCAGCTCCGAGCCGGGAGAAGCGGCGGCGCGGGCCCTCCGGTACTCCCTGCTCGACCAGGTGGACGGGGCGGTGCTGCTCGGGCACACCCGGGACGACCAGGCCGAGACGGTCCTGCTGGGTCTGCTCAGGGGCTCAGGTGCCCGGGCGCTCAGCGGCATGGCGCCGGTGCGCGGCCGTTACCGCCGCCCACTGCTCGACCTCGCGCGCGCCACCACCCGGCAGGCTTGCCTGGAGGCAGGGCTCGAGCCGTGGGAGGACCCGCACAACGACGACCCGTCGTACACGCGGGTGCAGGTCCGGCAGTTGCTCGCCGGCCTGGACCTGGCCGACGGGCTGGCCCGCAGTGCCCGGCTGCTGCGCGAGGACGCCGATGCTCTCGACGCCCTCGCTCTGCCCGAAGACGACGTCCGGCGGCTCGCGGCGATGCCGCCGGCGCTCCGGTCGCGCAGCCTGAAGCTCTGGGCCGAGGGGCAGTGCGGGCAGGCGCTGACCTCGGCGCACGTCGATGCCCTGCGCGCGCTCGTCGAGGACTGGAAGGGCCAGGGCCCGGTGGCGTTGCCCGGGGGAGGCCGCGTGAGCCGGCAACAGGGCCGACTAGCCTTCGGACAGTGAGCCGCGCCGTACCCCCGGAGATCGCCGAGATCCTGATCTCCGAGCAGGAGATCCAGGACAAGATCGCCGTGATGGCCAAGGCGATCGACGAGGACTACTGCGGCAAGGAGATCCTGCTCGTCGGAGTGCTCAAGGGCGCCGTCATGGTGATGGCCGACCTCGCCCGCGCCCTGGAGACGCCGGTCTCGATGGAGTTCATGGCCGTCTCCTCGTACGGCTCGTCGACCTCCTCGAGCGGTGTCGTCCGGATCCTCAAGGACCTCGACCGGGAGATCTCCGACCGGCACGTCTTGGTCGTCGAGGACGTGATCGACTCCGGGCTGACCCTCAACTGGCTGCTCCGCAACATGCGCTCCCGGGGTCCGGCCTCGGTGGAGGTCTGTGCCCTGCTGCGCAAGCCCGAAGCGGCCAAGGTGGACGTGCCCGTGAAGTACGTCGGGTTCGACATCGCGAGCGAGTTCGTCGTCGGCTACGGGCTGGACTACGCCGAGCGGTACCGGGACCTGCCGTTCGTCGGTCGCCTCAAGCCGGAGGTCTACGCCGGCTGAGGGTGTTCTCAGCCAGCCGAAACGGGCACACCGCCAGTGGCGGAACACCCGCCCCCGGGCGACCGTTGTCACCTGTGACGGCCCCGACGCCCGGTGTACCGTCTGTGATCTCGACGTCCATGATTTTTTCGCCGTCAGGAGGGACGGGGCACCCGGCCCCGCGTTCATGAACCTCAAGCGCTACGCCCGCGGGCCTGCTCTCTACATCGTGCTCGCGCTGATCCTGGTCGTCGCCGTGACCAGCGGGCTGCGCGGCAACGGCGGTTACCAGACCTCCAACACCGCGACCGTGCTCTCGGCGATCCAGAGCGGCGACGTCGTCAACTCGGCGAGTGCCAACAAGCTGCTCGACAAGGAGCAGCAGGTCCGGGTCCAGCTCAAGGACGGCAAGAAGCTGCAGGCGTCGTTCCTGGTCAACCAGGGGACCGACTTCGCCGCGGCCTTCCAGGCCAAGAACATCCAGTACGACGTCACGGTCAGCCACGACAACGTCTTCGTGAGCCTGCTCCTGTCGTTCCTGCCGTTCCTGATCATCTTGGGACTGCTGTTCTTCTTCATGAACCAGATGCAGGGCGGCGGCTCCCGCGTCATGCAGTTCGGCAAGTCCAAGGCCAAGCTCGTCAGCAAGGACACCCCGAAGACGACCTTCGCGGACGTCGCTGGGGTCGACGAGGCCATCGAGGAGCTCCAGGAGATCAAGGAGTTCCTGGAGAGCCCGGGCAAGTTCCAGGCCATCGGCGCGAAGATCCCGAAGGGCGTGCTGCTGTACGGCCCTCCTGGCACCGGCAAGACCCTGCTGGCGCGCGCCGTCGCCGGTGAGGCGGGGGTGCCGTTCTACTCGATCTCCGGCTCGGACTTCGTGGAGATGTTCGTCGGTGTCGGTGCGTCCCGCGTCCGTGACCTGTTCGAGCAGGCCAAGGCCAACGCGCCCGCGATCATCTTCGTCGACGAGATCGACGCCGTCGGTCGGCACCGCGGCGCCGGCCTGGGCGGCGGTCACGACGAACGCGAGCAGACTCTCAACCAGATGCTCGTCGAGATGGACGGCTTCGACGTCAAGGGCGGCGTGATCATGATCGCCGCGACCAACCGTCCCGACATCCTCGACCCTGCGCTGCTGCGCCCGGGCCGTTTCGACCGCCAGATCGCCGTCGACCGCCCTGACATGCAGGGTCGCCGGCAGATCCTCGAGGTGCACGCCAAGGGCAAGCCGATCGAGCCCGGCGTCGACCTGCAGGTCATCGCCCGTCGTACCCCTGGGTTCACGGGTGCTGACCTGGCCAACGTCGTCAACGAGGCCGCGCTGCTCACCGCCCGTACGGGGCAGAAGCAGATCACGCTGCCGACGCTCGAGGAGTCCATCGACCGCGTCATGGCCGGTCCGCAGCGCAAGACCCGACTGATGAACGACAAGGAGAAGAAGGTCACGGCCTACCACGAGGCCGGCCACGCCCTTGTCGCGCACGCCCTGCCCAACACCGACCCGGTGCACAAGGTCACGATCCTGCCGCGCGGCCGGGCCCTCGGTTACACGATGGTCCTGCCGACCGAGGACAAGTACTCCCAGTCGCGGGCCGAGTTGCTCGACATGCTCGCCTACGCGATGGGTGGCCGCGCTGCCGAGGAGCTGGTCTTCCACGACCCGACCACCGGCGCGAGCAACGACATCGAGAAGGCCACCGCCACGGCGCGCGCCATGGTGACGCAGTACGGAATGAGCGAGCGGCTCGGTGCGGTGAAGTTCGGCCAGGAGTCCGGTGAGGTCTTCCTCGGCCGCGACATGGGTCACCAGCGCGACTACTCCGAGGAGGTCGCCTCGCAGGTCGACGCCGAGGTCCGTGGCCTGGTCGAGAACGCCCACCACGAGGCGTGGGAGATCCTCGTCGAGTACCGCGACGTCCTCGACGAGATGGTGCTCCGGCTGCTCGACAAGGAGACCCTCAACAAGGACGAGGTCGCCGAGGTCTTCGCCCCGATCGTGAAGCGGCCGGCCCGCAAGCACCCGACCGGCAACGGCCGCCGCCCGCTGTCGACCAAGCCGCCGGTGCTCACGCCCGCCGAGCTGGCCGTGATGGGCCCGTCCGACCTCGAGGAGCTGGCCCGCGGTCGCAAGAGCGACAGCCCGCGCCCCCGCAAGGCCCCTGCGCGGCAACGGGCCGGTGCCGTCAACCGTGAGGCCCTGCCCAAGACGGAGCCGAAGCCCCGTCAGCCGCGGGCGCCGCGGCGGCGGGCAGCCGGCACCGACCCGGCCAGCTGACGCTGCTCCCTGCCCTGGGGCGGACCCTCGTCATGGGGGTCCTGAACGTCACCCCCGACAGCTTCAGCGACGGGGGTGACCACGCCACCGTCGACACCGCGATCGCCTACGGGCTGTGGCTCGCCCGGGACGGTGCGGACGTGGTCGACGTCGGAGGCGAGTCCACCCGGCCCGGGGCACACCGCGTGACGCCCGAGGTTGAGGCCGCTCGGGTCGTTCCGGTCGTGGCGGCCCTGTCGGAGCAGGGTGTGCGCTGCTCCATCGACACCATGCGGGCGTCAGTCGCGGTCGCGGCGGTCCGGGCCGGGGCGGTCCTCGTCAACGACGTCAGCGGTGGGCTCGCCGACCCCGGCATGCTCGACGCGGTCGCGGCCACGGCTTCGCCGTACGTCGTCATGCACTGGCGTGGGCAGAGCGCCGACATGCAGACCAGAGCGGTGTACGACGACGTCGTGGCGCAGGTCTGCGACGAGCTCGGGCAACGCCTTGAGGCGTGTGAGAAGGCCGGGATCGCGGACGTGGTCGTGGATCCGGGGATCGGGTTCGCCAAGACCGCCGAGCACAACTGGGCGCTGTTGCGCGCCCTTCCGGTCCTGCAGGCTCTCGGCCGCCCTTTGCTGCTGGGCTCCTCGCGCAAGGCGTTCCTCGGCGCCCTGCTCGACGGCCGCGAACCCAAGGGCCGCGACGCCGCGACGACGGCACTCACGACCCTGGCGGCCGAAGCCGGTGCATGGGGCGTCCGGGTCCATGACGTGTCCGGCAGCGCGGACGCTGTGCGGGTCGTGCAGAGGCTCCACGATGCGTGAGGTGGCCGGCCAGGTCGAGGCGGCCAATGCGGCGCTGTACGTAGCGTTCGAAACGGGTGACATCGACCTCATGGAGGCGGTCTGGGACGCCGAGGAGCCCGAGGCGCTCGTCTGTGTGCACCCCGGCTGGCCGATGCTGCGTGGCCGGGCCAACGTGCTGCGTTCCTGGTCTGCGGTGATGGCCGGCACGGAGTACATCCAGTTCCTGCTCACCGATGTGCAGGTCACGGTGCACGGCGAGACTGCCCTCGTTACGTGCACCGAGAACGTCCTCACCTCGGCCGACGTCGGCGAGAACGCGGCTGTCGTGACCACCAACGTGTTCGTCCGCCGCCAGGACGGGTGGAAGCTGCTGGTGCACCACGGGGCACCGGTCCTCGGGAGGCTGACCGATGAGTGACCTCATCGCGCTGACCGGGCTCCGGGTCCGCGGTTACCACGGGGTGCTGCCCGAGGAACGTCGGGACGGACAGGACTTCGTCGTCGATGCGGTGCTGAACATCGACACGCGGGCAGCCGCGGCCACGGACGACCTCACCGCCACGGTGGACTACGGGGTGCTCGCGGCGCGGCTGGCCGAGATCGTGGCGGGGGAGCCGGTCAACCTCATCGAGACGCTCGCAACCAGGCTGGCCGAGGTCTGCGTCGCGGACCCGCGAGTCATCTCCGCGCGCGTCACGGTCCACAAGCCCTCGGCCCCGATCGTCCAGGCGTTTGAGGACGTCTCGGTCACGGTGGAGCGACCGTGAGCTCGGTGCTCTCCCTCGGCTCCAACCTCGGTGACCGGCTCGGCTTCCTGCGACTGGGGCTGTCGGTTCTCGAGCCGGTAGCGGTGTCGCCGGTGTACGAGACGGCGCCTTGGGGGGAGGTCGAGCAGGACGACTTCCTCAACGTCGTCGCCCTCTGCCCCTGGGACGCCTCCGAGGCCTGGCGCCGTGCCATCCTCGCCGAGTCCGCGGCTCATCGTGAGCGGGAGGTCCGGTGGGGCCCTCGCACCCTGGACGTCGACGTCGTGTGGGCTTCCGGGTCCGACCCCGCCTTGGAGCTCCCGCACCCCCGGGCGCACGAGCGGGCCTTCGTGCTGGTGCCGTGGCTCGACGTCGATCCGTCGGCGGTGCTCCCCGGCCACGGGCCGGTGGCCTCCCTTCCGGTCGACCGCACGTCCGTGTGGTTGGCGGGGCAGCAGCTGTGACCCCAACGCGGCTGCGGACCCTGCTGGCCATGGCCGCGCTCACGGGGCTGTTCGGGTGGTTCATCATCAACCTCCGCACCGGGGACCTGCTCGCGTTGCCCTACCTCGCGCCGGTCACTGCGGGGCTGATCGCGCTCTTCGAGCTGGTGCTGGCCAAGGTGGTCCGCGACAAGGTCCGAGGTCGCTCCACTCACCGCCCGATGCACCCGCTGCAGGTGGCCCGCGCCCTGGTGCTGGCCAAGGCCTCCTCGGCCACCGGCGCCCTCCTCGTCGGGCTGTACGGCGGGCTGCTGGTGTGGTTCGTCCAGCACGACTCCCTGCGGGTGGCGGCGTCCAACGCTTCGGTGGCCGGAGCCTCCCTGGCCGCGTCGCTGGCTCTCGTCGTCGCCGCGCTGCTGCTGGAGCGGTCGTGCCGGACGCCCGGGGCCCCGCAGAACCACGACGACCTCGACTAAGTTTCCGCCATGGACGCATCCGGCACGGACTACGACGCCTTCAGCACCGATCAGCTTCGGCAACAGGCCTTCGAGAAGGCCCGCGATCGGCACGACGTCGGCTTCTTCTGGGACGTCGTGAAGCACCTGCGCAGCTCCCGGTCCTTTGCGGCCGAGGACGGCTCCGGCGGTGGCGTGACCGGCTCGATCAGCGACGCGGTGGAGCTCGTCCGGGAGCTCATGGGCAAGGACCTCGGCGACGACGAGCCCCTGCTGCGCGCCAAGTTCGTCAGCTACCTCGAGGGCTGAACGCCGGCTCCCCCCGACCCTCTGCGTGCGCCCACCCCTGGGCGCTGTGCCCGCCGCTAGGTCACCGCGCCGCGGGCGGCGGACGGCGCAGGGGGCCGGCCTACTTGTCGATGTCGCCGACGACGAAGAAGAAGGAGGCCAGGACAGCGGGCAGGTCCTGCACCTGCGTGCCCGGCAGCACCGCCGGCAGGGCGGACACGTTGTTGAACGACGCGGTCCGCATCGCCAGGCGCCACGGTGTCGAGGCGCCGCGCGACACCAGGTAGTAGCCGGCTACTCCGGAGGGTGCTTCGGTCCAGGCGTAGGTCGACCCCTCGGGCGCCCGCACCGTCTTCGGGAGCTTCACGTTGACCGCCCCCGGCGGCAGCCGGTCGAGGCAGGCCTCGACGAGGTCCAGCGAGACGTGCACCTGCTGCAGCAGGCAGGAGAACCGGGCCGCCGCATCGCCCGCCGAGCCGAGCACCACGGGAACGTCCAGCGAGGAGTAGGCGAGGTACGGGTCGTCCCGGCGCAGGTCCATGTCCAGCCCGCTCGCCCGGGCCACGGGACCGGAGACGCCGTACGACAGGGCGTCCGCGACGGACAGGATCCCGAGACCCTCGAACGAGGTCAGGTCGAGCGGCGCCAGGGAGGAGCGGACCGTCGCGACCGCCTCCCGGCAACGGCCGGTCCAGCCGGCCGGTACGTCCTCCCGCAGGCCGCCGACCCGGGTGTAGACCACGTGGATGCGGCCGCCGGTCGCCTCCTCGAGCACCGCCTGCAGCACCTCGCGGACGACGAGCAGGTCCCGGGACAGCCAGCCCAGGAACATCAGGTGCGACAGCACCCGGTTGAGCTCGGCCAGCAGCATCCGCAGCCAGGTGGCCCGCACCGGCACTTCCATCCCGAGCATCCGCTCGACGGCCAGCGCGACGCCGAGCTCGTTGTTGAACGCCGCGAGCCAGTCGTGCCGGTTCGCCAGAACCAGGATCTGCCGGTAGTCGCGGGCCTCGAACAGCTTCTCCGCTCCGCGATGCAGCGCGCCCACCAGCGGCTCGGCGCTGACGACCGTCGACCCGTCCAGCGCCAGTCGCAGGCGCAGCGAGCCGTGCGTCGACGGGTGGTGCGGTCCCAGCTCCAGCGTGATGTCCGAGCGCGACAGGGCGGCCGCCCCGACCCCCGCCACCACCTCGTTCACGTCGTCGGGTCCCACCTGAATCGTCGTACGGCGACGGCCGGCGAGCCGGTGACCCGCGCCCGCACCGCCTCCACGTCGCCGCACGAGACCCGTAGGCCTTCGACCAGGATCGCTGTCACCAGGTCATCCAACCAACGTCCAGCCCGACCTCCTGCACCAGCCACCCGAACCCGCCTAGCCCAGCGGGATCCAGCAGCTCGCGTGCCTGCGACGCCCGCTCCAACGACAGCGCGTACGTCGGGTCCGTCGCCGCCGGCAAGGACGCGCTGACCCCCAGCGCCTGCAAGGCCTCCCGCTGCCTCAACAACTGGGCACCGGTCGTGGCCGCGCAGGAGTCGAGCGCCACGTGCGCGGTGAGGTCCCGCGTACCGTTGGGCACCGGGGGCACCTGCCGGCCGCGCAGGTACCCGGTGAGCGTCGGCCGTCGGTCGGCGAGCAGGTGTCCGTAGTCGATGGCCACCGCTACCCCGCGTTCCACCTTCGAGACCGCGTGTGCCCAGGCGGCGTCGCGGGTGGCCCCGACCTCCACCCGGCCACCGGACGGCCACCACCGGACGGCCCAGTCGGAGGCGACCCGGTCGCCGAGGTGTTCCTCGCCGGAGGAGTCCACCAGCACCAGCCGGTCGTTCTCGACCACGTCCAAGGGGATGTCGTCCAGCCATTCGTTCGCGACCAGAAGGCCCTGCAGCAAAGGGATCTCGTGCCTCCAGTGGAACGGCACATCGGCCCCTGCCAGGTCCACCCCGGTGAGGCGCCAACGCGCAGGGACGGTCCCCAGCGCGAGCAGCAGCTCGCCCCGGCCCGCTCCCACGTCCACGAGGTCGAACGGGTCGGGGAAGCCGAGCGCCGCGTCCACGTGCTCGGCGAGACGCCGTACCGCTGTCGCGAAGAGCGGGACGGCCACGTTGGTGCGGAAGTGCTCGGCTGGGACCGAGCGGAGGAAGAAGCCGTCCGGGCCGTAGAGGGCCTCGTGCCAGGCCTGCTGCCAGGGGCGGGGGGTCACCGTGCGAGCATGCCGCCCCGGTGACGTGCGACACAGACGATTGCCAGTGGCATCTCCGGCGATACGCTTGCCGTAACACGTCCGGTACCCCGCTGAAGGACTGGAACGGCCTGTTGATGAACGCTTCGATGCGCCCCGATGCTGCCCGCCTCCAGGTGGGTGTGATCGGTGCCGGCCGCGTGGGCGCGGTGCTGGGGGCCGCGCTGCTGCGCGCCGGCCACGACCTGGTCGCCGTCAGCGCTGTGAGCGAGGCCTCGCGGGCCCGCGCCGCTGCGTTTCTGCCCGACGTCCCGGTGCTGCCTCCCGACGAGGTCGCCCGCGCCGCCTCGCTCGTGCTGCTTGCCGTCCCGGACGACGCGCTGCCGCCTCTGGTGCAGGGGCTCGCCGACGTCGGGGCCTTCCGGCCCGGCCAGATCGTCGCTCACGCCAGCGGCCGCCACGGACTCGCGGTGCTCGCGCCGGCGCACGGCGCGCTGCCCCTCGCGCTGCACCCGGTGCTTCCCTTCACCGGCACGACGGTGGACCTCGAGCGGCTGACCGGGACCAGCTTCGGCGTGACCGCCCCCGACGTGCTGCGGCCCATGGCCGAGGCGCTCGTCGTGGAGATGGGCGGCGAGCCGGTCTGGGTGCTCGAGGAGATGCGCCCGCTGTGGCATGCCGCGCTCGCGCACGGCGCCAACCACCTCGTCACGCTCGTTGCCTCCGCTGCCGACCTGCTGCGGCAGGCCGGCGCCGAGCATCCCGGTCAGGTCCTGGCGCCGTTACTCGGCGCCGCCCTCGACGGGGCACTCCGCAGCGGTGATGCGGCCCTCACCGGTCCGGTCAGTCGCGGCGACGCAGGCACGGTGGCGGCGCACCTGGCCGCGCTGCCCGACGACGTCCGACCCTCCTATGTCGCGCTGGCCCGGCTGACCGCGGATCGGGCGCTGGCCTCCGGCCGGCTCGCCGCCCAGAGCGCCGAGGGGCTGCTGGGGGTGCTGGCATGATCGTCGCCGCCGCCCGCGAGGAGCTCGAGTCCGCGCGCAAGGCCCTGCCCGGCCGGGTCGCCGTCGTCATGACGATGGGGGCCCTGCACGAGGGCCATGCCGAGCTCATCCACCAGGCCCGCGCGCAGGCTGACAGCGTGATCGTCACGATCTTCGTCAACCCGCTGCAGTTCGGGGCAGGCGAGGACCTCGACCGCTACCCGCGCACGCTGGACGCCGATCTCGCCATCTGCGAGGCCGGCGGTGCCGAGGTCGTGTTCACTCCGACGCCCGACGTCGTCTACCCCCGCGAGGCGCTGGTGCGGGTGTCGGCCGGTTCGCTGGGCAACGTCTTCGAGGGCGCGTCCCGGCCGGGTCACTTCGACGGGGTCCTGACCGTCGTCCTCAAGCTGCTGCACCTCACCCGACCGGACATCGCGTTCTTCGGGCAGAAGGACGCCCAGCAGTTGGCAGCGATCCGCCGGATGGTCAGCGACCTGGACGTGCCTGTCACGGTCGTCGCGGTCCCGACCGTCCGCGACCCCGACGGCCTGGCCCTGTCCAGCCGCAACCGCTACCTCACCGCAGAAGAGCGTCGTGCCGCGCTCGTGTTGTCGCGAGCTCTTGCGACGCAGGACGTCAGCGCGGGCAGGGCGCTGTTCGACGCCGAACCCGGTGTCCATCTCGACTACCTCGAGCGGCTGGACTCCGCCACGTTCGAGGCAGCACGGGACGGCGACCTGATCGTGGTCGCCGCCACCGTGGGCTCCACCCGTCTGATCGACAACCTCCCTCTCAAGGACTCTTGATGCTGCGCACGATGCTCACGAGCAAGATCCACCGCGCGACGGTGACACAGGCCGACCTGCACTACGTCGGCTCCGTGACGGTCGACCAGGACCTGCTCGATGCGGCCGACCTGTACCCGGGGGAGAAGGTGGCGATCGTCGACGTCACGAACGGCGCGCGGCTCGAGACCTACGTCATCAGCGGCCCGCGCGGCTCGGGCGTCATCGGCATCAACGGTGCCGCCGCTCGCCTCGTTCACCCCGGTGACCTCGTGATCCTCATCGCGTACGGGCAGATGGAGGACGAGGAGGCCCGCACCCGCCAGCCGCGGGTCGTGTTCGTCGACGCCGACAACAAGGTCATCGGCACCGGCACCGACCCGGCCGAGGCACTGCCGCACAGCGGCTTGACCCGCGGCGACAGCGTCCTCAACCCCTTGGACCCGCGCGAGGACCGCACCGGCTCGTACGACGCCGACCCGACGTTGGTCTGGTGACCGCAGCCACCCGGCTGCTCGCTCCTGACCCGGGTTGGACGACCACGACCGATGTCGTGGTCGTCGGCTCCGGGGTGGCCGGTCTCATGACGGCTCTGCACGCGACCCGCGCGGGGCGCGTCCTGGTCGTGACCAAGGTGCACGTCGACGACGGCTCGACCAGGTGGGCCCAGGGGGGAGTCGCTGCCGCGCTCGGTGCCGACGACTCGCCGCTGGAGCACGAGCGCGACACCCTCGAAGCCGGGGTCGGCCTCTGCGACCGGGAGGCTGTGCGGGTGCTCTGCGAGGAGGGCCCGGGTCGGTTGCGCGAGCTGATCGCCCTGGGCGCCGCCTTCGACCTCGACCCCTCTGGTGAGCTGTCACTGACCCGCGAGGGCGGCCACCACCGCGACCGGATCGTGCACGCCGGGGGCGATGCGACCGGCGCCGAGGTGTCGCGGGCGTTGGTCGCCGCGGTCCTGGCCCACCCACGGATCCAGGTCATCGAGCACGCCCTCGTGCTCGACCTGCTGCGCACCGCCGACGGAGGTACGGCGGGAATCACCCTGCACGTGCTCGGCGAGGGCACGCAGGACGGCGTCGGAGCTGTCCACGCCCGCGCCGTGGTCCTCGCAACCGGCGGGATGGGTCAGGTCTTCTCGAGCACCACCAACCCGTCGGTGTCGACCGGAGACGGCGTCGCTCTCGCCCTGCGGGCCGGCGCGGCGGTCACCGACCTCGAGTTCGTGCAGTTCCACCCCACCGCCTTGTGGCTGGGTCCCGGCGCCACCGGCCAGCAGCCGCTCATCAGCGAGGCGGTCCGCGGTGAGGGGGCCTTCCTGGTCGACTCCCGGGGTGCGCGCGTCATCACGACGGAGGACCACCCGCTCGCCGACCTCGCCCCTCGCGACGTCGTGGCCAAGGCCATCACTCGGCGGATGCAGGCTCTCGGCACCGACCACGTCTTCCTCGACGCCCGAGGGATCGACGGGATCGAGGCGCGTTTCCCGACCATCGTGGCTCGGTGCCGCCAGGCCGGGATCGACCCCCTGGTCGACCTGATCCCGGTCGCCCCGGCCGCCCACTACGCCAGTGGCGGTGTCCTCACCGACCTCGACGGCCGCACCTCGGTGCCGGGGCTGTACGCCTGCGGTGAGGTCGCCTGCACCGGCGTCCACGGCGCCAACCGGCTCGCCTCCAACTCGCTGCTCGAGGGCCTGGTGTTCGCCGGTCGCATCGGTGACGACCTCCAGCGCGGCCTCCCGGAGCAGGGCGTCATCGCCCGTCAGTGTCGCGCCACCGTCCTGCTCGACCCGTCCACCCGTCCCCTGCTGGCGCACGCCATGACCGAAGGCTCGGGCGTCCTTCGCAGTGCCGACTCACTGGCGGGTACGGCGAAGGCCTTGCTCGCCCTCGAGGACCGGGCCAGCGAGGCCCCCTCGCCGGCGGCCTGGGAGGCCACCGGGCTGCATGCCGTCGCGACCGCTCTGGTGGCCGCCGCGACGCGCCGGGAGGAGACCCGCGGCGCGCACTGGCGGGAGGACTTCCCGGCCGCCGCGCAGGGCTGGCAGGGGCACCTCGTCACCACCCTGGAGGGCACGACGTACCAACCTGTGGAGGATCCCGCGTGACTGTCTCTGCGCCGACCTTGGCTGCCCTGGCGGAGGCCGGCCTCGAACCGCTCGCTGTCGAGGACCTGGCCCGCCGAACCCTCGAGGAGGATCTCGCGGGAGGCGTCGACGTCACGAGCGTCGCGACGGTCCCGGCCGACCTGGTGGGCACCGCCGCCTTCGTCCCACGGGTGTCCGGGGTCGTCGCCGGCATCGCGGTCGCCATGGCCTGCGTCGACGTCGTCGGACCTGTGACCTGGGACCTGGTCCGGCACGACGGGCCCGCGGCCGCGGGCGAGACGGTGCTGCAGATGACCGGCCCGGTCCGGACCCTGCTGACCGCCGAGCGCTCGGCCCTCAACCTGCTGTGCCACCTCTCCGGCGTCGCCACCGCGACCGCCGCCTGGGTCGCGGCTGTCGAGGGCACCGGCGCGCGGATCCGCGACACCCGCAAGACGACACCTGGGCTGCGTGCTCTCGAGAAGGCCGCGGTCGTCGTCGGAGGTGGTGTCAACCACCGGATGTCGCTGTCAGACGCGGCGCTCGTGAAGGACAACCACGTCGTCGCCGCGGGCGGGGTCACGCCGGCTTTTGAGGCGGTGCGCAGGCAGTTTCCGGGCCTCGACGTCGAGGTCGAGTGCGACACCGTCGATCAGGTCGCCGACGTGGTCGCGGCCGGGGCCGACCTGGTGCTGCTCGACAACATGTCGCTCGAGCAGCTGCGGGCCGCGGTCGAGATCTGCAAGCCGAAGGGCGTCCGCACCGAGGCCTCCGGCGGTCTCACCCTGGACCGCGCCCGCCCCGTCGCCGAGACCGGCGTCGACTACCTGTCCGTCGGGGCGCTGACCCACTCGGCGTCGGTGCTCGACCTCGGACTGGACCTGCGCTGATGCTGCTCACCGTGGACGTCGGCAACACCAACATCGTCCTTGGGCTGTTCGACGGTGAGCACCTGTTCAGCAGCTACCGGCTGCGCACCGATGCACGGGTCACCGCGGACGAGCTGGCCTTGCTGTTCCGTGGCCTGCTGGACCGCCACCCCGTCCCGGACGGCGTCTCGGTCTGCTCGACGGTCCCGCAGGTACTCGACCAGCTGCGGCTGATGTTCGACCGCTACTACGCGGACGCGCGCACCGTCATCGTCGGCCCCGGGGTCAAGACAGGTGTGCCGCTGCTCTACGACAACCCGAAGGAAGTCGGGCCCGACCGGGTGGTGAACACCCTCGCCGCCCACACCCTCTATGGCGGGCCGGCGATCGTCGTCGACTTCGGCACCTCGACCAACTTCGACGTCGTCTCGGCCAAGGGTGAGTTCCTCGGTGGCGCGCTCGCACCGGGCGTGGAGATCTCCGTGGACGCCCTCGCCGCCCGGGCCGCCCGGCTGTTCAAGGTCGAGCTGGTGGAGCCGCGGTCGGTGATCGGCAAGACCACGGTGGAGGCCTTGCAGAGCGGGTTGGTCTACGGCTTCGCGTCCCAGGTCGACGGCATGGTCGAGCGGATCTCCAAGGAGCTCGGCTCCGATCCCGTCGTCATCGCGACCGGCGGGCTGTCGAGCCTGATGTTCGGGCTCTGCGACACCCTCGACGAGCACGAGCCCGACCTCACCCTCATCGGCCTCCGCCTCGTCTACGAGAAGAACCTCTGACGTCTGCTCCGCCACGCGGTCCAGGCGTCCGCGCGAGCGGACGTTGCCGGCGCGGCCGGCCGCGGGCCGGAAGGGGCCGGGGTGGCTGCGGGGGCGCCGATAGGCTCACCGCGTGACTGACGAGACCGACGACCTGCCCGAGCAGGTCCGCGTGCGCCGCGAGAAGTACGACCGGCTCGTGGCGGCTGGCACGCCTCCGTACGCGCTGGGCTACCCCCGCACGACGAGCATCGCGCAGGTACGCGACGCGCACGAGGGCCTCGCCATCGACACCGCCAGCGGCGAGGTCGTCGGCATCACCGGCCGGGTCCTGCTCAGCCGCACCGGCGGCAAGCTGTGCTTCGCCACCCTCACCGAGGGCGAGGCCCAGATCCAGGTGATGATCAGCCTGGACGGGGTCGGCGAGGAGCGCCTCGCGGCCTGGAAGAGCGACGTCGACCTGGGTGACCACGTCGGGGTGACGGGCGAGGTCATCAGCAGCCGGCGCGGTGAGCTGAGCGTCCTGGCCACCGACTGGCAGCTGACCAGCAAGGCCCTGCGGCCGCTGCCCGACAAGCACCGGGGCCTCACCGATCCCGAGGCCAGGGTCCGGCAGCGGTACGTCGACCTGGCGGTCAACGCGAGCAGCCGTCAGATGGTCCGGGACCGTGCCACCGTGATCCGGCTCGTCCGCGAGACCCTCCACGGCCGCGGCTTCGTCGAGGTCGAGACCCCGACCCTGCAGGTCGTGCACGGCGGTGCCGCCGCCCGACCCTTCCGCAGCCACGTCAACGCGCTCGACCTCGACGTCACGCTGCGCATCGCCCTGGAGCTCTATCTCAAGCGGGCGGTAGTCGGTGGCATCGACAAGGTCTTCGAGATCGGCAAGAACTTCCGGAACGAGGGCATCGACTCCACGCACTTCCCGGAGTTCACCATGCTCGAGTTCTACGAGGCGTATGGCGATTACGGCACCGTCGCGGACCTCACCAGAGAGATGGTCTTGACCTGCGCCCGCGCGATCGGCCGCACCGTCGTCTGCGACGGCCAGGTGGACCTCGAGCAGCCTTGGCGCACAGCCACCCTCTTCGAGCTGGTGTCGGAGGCGGTCGGCACACCGGTCGACGCAGGCACCGACCTGCCGACGCTCACCCAGTTGGCGGACAAGCACGACGTGGCGCTCCAGGACGGGTGGACCGCCGGCGAGGTTGCCCTGGAGCTGTTCGAGAAGCTGGTCGAGCACACCTTGGTCCAGCCGACCTTCGTCCGCGACTACCCCGTCGACGCCCGGCCGCTGGCCCGCGACCACCGTGACGACCCGCGCCTGGCGGAGGCCTGGGACCTCGTGGTCGGCGGCGTCGAGCTGGCCACCGGGTACTCCGAGCTGGTCGACCCGGTCGAGCAGCGCCGTCGCCTCACGGAGCAGTCCCTGAAGGCGGCGGGCGGTGACCCGGAAGCCATGCAGCTCGACGAGGACTTCCTGCGGGCGCTGGAGCACGGTGCCCCGCCGATGGGCGGCCAGGGCATGGGTCTGGACCGACTGGTGATGCTTCTCACCGGCCAGCCGATCCGGGAGACGATTCTTTTTCCGCTGGTTCGTCCGGCGGCTGTCGGATGAGTCGCAAATCCTCGCTCTTTTGATTTCCTGCCGGATTTCGGCTTTGATTTCCGCTTAGGAATACCAGCGGAATTCAACCGGGAGCGGAAATGGCGCAGAAGGTTCAGGTCCTTCTCGTGTGCGACCTGCACGAGGACGAGGACGAGGTCGAGGGCACCGAGACGGTCACCTTCGGCCTCGACGGCTCGTCGTACGAGATCGACGTCTGCGATGCCCACGCCGTCGAGCTCCGGGACGCCTTCGCCGGCTACGTGGGGGCGGCTCGTCGCGCGGGGCGCGCTCCCGCCGCCCAGCGCCGCGTTCGCGCCGTCTCCAAGGTCGCCAACAACCAGCGGGTCGGCGAGATCCGTGAGTGGGCCCGCAGGAACGGCCACCAGGTCAACGAACGGGGGCGCTTGTCCGCCACCCTCGTCGCGGCCTACGAGGCGGCGCACTGACCAGCACGTCCGGTCGGGCCCGGTGCGGGCCTGCCGTGCTGTTCGCTGCCAGCGAAGCCCCTCCGGGGAACGCGACCCTCGGTGCGCGGGTTGTAACCCCTAACCGGAAGCTGGCGTGAGATTGGGTGGTCCTCTCTCGCGATCGAGCGACCGGGGTTAGTGTGCGGGTAGAGATGGGCACGCCCCAGTGCTTGCCAAGAGCACCCGCCCCGTGAGGAGCGAAAGATGTTCGAGAGATTCACAGACCGAGCCCGCCGCGTGGTTGTCCTGGCGCAAGAAGAGGCCCGGATGCTCAACCACAACTACATCGGGACTGAGCACATCCTTCTCGGCCTGATCCACGAAGGCGAGGGCGTGGCCGCCAAGGCCCTCGAGTCGCTGGGGATCTCGCTCGAGGGTGTGCGCAGCCAGGTGGAGGAGATCATCGGCCAGGGCCAGCAGGCCCCGTCCGGTCACATCCCGTTCACGCCGCGCGCCAAGAAGGTCCTTGAGCTCTCCTTGCGCGAAGCGCTGCAGCTCGGCCACAACTACATCGGCACCGAGCACATCCTGCTCGGACTCATCCGCGAGGGCGAGGGCGTCGCGGCCCAGGTCCTCGTGAAGTTGGGTGCCGACCTCAACCGTGTCCGCCAGCAGGTCATCCAGCTGCTGTCGGGCTACCAGGGCAAGGAACCGGCGGCCGCCGGCGGCCCCGCCGAGGGCACGCCGAGCACGAGCCTCGTGCTCGACCAGTTCGGTCGCAACCTGACGCAGGCGGCACGCGAGTCCAAGCTCGACCCGGTCATCGGGCGCGAGAAGGAGATCGAGCGGGTCATGCAGGTCCTCAGCCGGAGGACCAAGAACAACCCGGTCCTGATCGGCGAGCCCGGCGTCGGCAAGACCGCCGTCGTGGAGGGCCTGGCCCAGGCCATCGTCAAGGGCGAGGTCCCGGAGACACTGAAGGACAAGCAGCTCTACACCCTCGACCTCGGCGCCCTGGTCGCCGGCAGCCGGTACCGCGGCGACTTCGAGGAGCGCCTGAAGAAGGTGCTGAAGGAGATCCGCACCCGCGGCGACATCATCTTGTTCATCGATGAGCTGCACACCCTGGTGGGTGCAGGTGCCGCCGAGGGCGCGATCGACGCCGCCAGCATCCTCAAGCCGATGCTGGCCCGCGGCGAGCTCCAGACCATCGGTGCGACCACGCTGGACGAGTACCGCAAGCACCTCGAGAAGGACGCGGCCCTCGAGCGGCGCTTCCAGCCGATCCAGGTCCCGGAGCCCTCGCTGGCCCACACCATCGAGATCCTCAAGGGCCTGCGCGACCGGTACGAAGCGCACCACCGCATCTCCATCACCGACGCGGCCCTCGTCGCGGCGGCCACCCTGGCCGACCGCTACATCAGCGACCGCTTCCTGCCGGACAAGGCGATCGACCTCATCGACGAGGCCGGCTCGCGGATGCGCATCCGTCGCATGACCGCGCCGCCGGACCTGCGCGAGTTCGACGAGAAGATCGCCAACGTCCGTCGCGACAAGGAGTCCGCGATCGACGCGCAGGACTTCGAGAAGGCCGCGTCCCTCCGTGACAAGGAGAAGACGCTGCTTGCGGAGAAGGCGCAGCGCGAGAAGGAGTGGAAGGCCGGCGACATGGACGTCGTCGCCGAGGTCGACGACGAGCAGATCGCCGAGGTGCTCGCGATCTGGACGGGCATCCCGGTGTTCAAGCTGACCGAGGAGGAGACCGCCCGCCTGCTGCGCATGGAGGACGAGCTCCACAAGCGCGTCATCGGCCAGGAGCAGGCGATCAAGGCTGTCTCGCAGGCCATCCGCCGTACCCGTGCCGGTCTGAAGGACCCGAAGCGCCCCGGTGGGTCGTTCATCTTCGCCGGCCCCTCGGGTGTTGGGAAGACCGAGCTGGCCAAGACGCTCGCGGAGTTCCTGTTCGGCGACGAGGACAGCCTGATCACGCTCGACATGAGCGAGTTCATGGAGAAGCACACGGTCAGCCGGCTCGTCGGTTCGCCTCCCGGCTACGTGGGCTACGACGAGGGCGGCCAGCTCACCGAGAAGGTGCGCCGCAAGCCGTTCTCCGTGGTGCTGTTCGACGAGGTCGAGAAGGCCCACCCGGACGTCTTCAACACGCTGCTGCAGATCCTCGAGGACGGTCGCCTGACCGACTCGCAGGGCCGTGTCGTGGACTTCAAGAACACCGTGCTGATCATGACCTCCAACCTGGGCACCCGTGACATCGGCAAGGGCTTCAACCTCGGTTTCCAGAAGGACCACGACAAGATCGGCGCGTACGAGCGGATGAAGACCAAGGTGCAGGAGGAGCTCAAGCAGCACTTCCGGCCCGAGTTCCTCAACCGCATCGACGACATCGTGGTGTTCCACCAGCTGTCGCAGGACGAGATCGTCACGATCGTCGACCTCATGCTGGCCCGGGTCGACGCCCAGCTCCGCAACAAGGACATGGGACTCGAGGTCACGACGGCGGCCAAGCTGCTGCTCGCGACCAAGGGCTACGACCCCGTGCTGGGTGCCCGGCCGCTGCGCCGCACGATCCAGCGCGAGATCGAGGACAACCTCTCCGAGCAGATCCTGTTCGGGACGCTCAAGGCCGGCGAGATCGTCGTCGTCGACACCGAGGGCGAGGGCGAGGAGCAGAAGTTCGTCTTCCGCGGGGAGTCCAAGCCCGACGTCGTCCCGGACGTGCCGCCGGTCGACCTGGCAGGCAGTGTCGACGGGCCCGCCGAGGCCGAGTCCTAACCGCACACCGTCCGTCCCGAAGGCCGGTCGCCCTACTGGGTGGCCGGCCTTCGGCCTTCCGCCGGGCTTCCCGGTAGGGCGTAGCTTCCGTCGGGAAGCGGGTCGACCAGCCCGTCGGCCACCAGGCTGTCCAGGGCCCGGGCGCGCTGCGCCGGCTCGTCCCACACCTGCGCGAGCACCTCGCCGGCGATCGGCTGGTGGCTGTCGCGCAGGACGGCCAGCAGACGCCCGCGCACCTGCCGGTCGGTCCCGGCGTAGCCCTGCGGTCGCTTGACCGGGGCGGCGAGCGGTGGGGAACCCGCCCTCAGCCAGGCACACGAGGCCGACACCGGGCAGGCCGCGCAGCGCGGTGCGCGCGCGGTGCACAGCAAGGCCCCCAGCTCCATCAGAGCGATCGAGGCGGTGGCCGCCTCCTCGCCGCCGGCCGGGAGCAGGTCCTCGACGAGTGCGAGATCCCGCTTGGTGACCGCGGCGTCGCCGACACCCTCCACGACCCGAGCGACCACCCGGCGCACGTTGGTGTCCACGACCGGATGGCGCTGCCGCAGCGCGAAGGCGGCGACGGCCCGCGCGGTGTAGTCGCCCACCCCCGGCAGGGTGAGCAGCTCGGGCACCGTCGTGGGGAGCGCCCCGCCGAAGCGCAGCACCACCGCGGTGCTGGCGGCGTGCAGCCGCAGTGCGCGTCGCGGGTACCCCAGGCGTCCCCACATCCGCACGGCCTCGCCGCTCGGGTCGGCGGCGAGCGCCGCCGGCGTCGGCCACCGGGCCAGCCAGCCGTCGTACGCGGGGATGACGCGCGCCACCGGGGTCTGCTGCAGCATCACCTCGCTGACCAGCACCGCGTACGGCGTCGTCCCGGGCGCGCGCCACGGAAGGTCGCGGGCGGCACCGGCGTACCACGCGGTGAGGTCGTCGATCCACGAGGAGTGCTGGGGCATGGCGCACCGATCCTCGCACCCCTTCGGTCTAGGGTCGGCGTGATGGCACTCCACCCGGTGGGTCCGCTCCCGGTGTCGACGTACTGGCGCCGTCGTGCCGTGCTGCTCGTCGGGGTCCTGGTGCTGCTGCTGGTGGTCCGGTCGTGCGCCGCGGGCGGAACCCCGCGCAGGGCAGCGGTCACCTCGACCGCCCGCGCCACCGCCAGTCCCACGGCGTCGCCGCTGCCCACCCGGACGACGGCGCCGCCCGCGGCGACGGCAGCGCTGTGCACCGACAGCGCGCTCACCCTGAGCTCGACGACCGACGCCGCGACCTACGGGCTGGGCGCGACCCCGCGGATCACGTTGACGATCAAGAACTCCTCGGCGACGGCGTGCCGGCGTGACCTGGGCAGCGGTGCGGTGGAGCTGCTCGTCTTCAGCGGTGCGGACCGGATCTGGTCGAGCGCCGACTGCAGCCCGAGCACGGCCTCCTCGCGGGTGACGCTGCCCCCTGGTGGAACCCAGGCCGTGATCCGGATCTGGCCAGGAACCCGCTCGGCACCTGGCTGCGGAGGGACGAAGGCTGCGGCCCTCGCTGGTACCTACAAGGTCGTGGCCCGGGTCGGAACGCTCCGCCAGGACGGCGTGTTCTTCCGCCTCCACGGCTGACCTCGTCCTTCCTGCTTGCGTCTGCTCCGCCGCGCGGTCGACGGGTGCGCAAGAGCGGACGCGAGGGTGGTGATGCTCAAGGGGATGCCTGTAGGGGACGACACAACCGCATGGGCTCTGAGGCGGTGCGGGCTGCCCTGTCACCGAAAGTTCGCGACGCCCTCAGGCAGGCCTTCGCCGCGGAGGTGGCCGCACGGCTCCCGCGCCTGGCCCTGCTGGAGGGTCCGGCGTCCGCGAGCGACCTGGACGCGGCCCGGCGCGACGCCCACACCCTGGGGAGCAGTGCCTGGGTCGTCGAGGAACCGGAGATCTCCCGGCTCGCGCGGGCTGTTGAGGAGCAGCTCCAGGACGGTCCCGTTCCCGAGCTGCTGGCACTCCTGCGGGCGTGGGGTCCGTGACCGCGCTGGTCGTGCCCACCCAGACGACCGTCGTCGTCGTCGACGACTCGGCGGTGCAGCGCCGCTTCGTGCGCGCTGCGGTCGAAGCCGACCCTGACTTCCTGGTGGTCGGCGAGGCCCGCAACGGCAAGGAGGCCGTCGCACTCGTCGCGCAGCTCCGTCCGTCCGCAGTCCTCATGGACCTCGATCTCCCGTTCATGAGCGGCATCGAGGCCATCGAGCGGATCATGGCGGCCAGTCCCACCCCGATCCTGGTCTACAGCGCCCACGTCGGCGGCGAGGAGAGCGCCAACGCCCTCGAGGCGCTGGCCGCCGGCGCGGTCGACGTGCTCGCCAAGCCCGGCCCGGAGGACACGGCCTCCCTGGAGGAGTACGCCCAGCAGCTGCGCCAGAAGCTCAAGGTCGCCGCACGGATCCGGGTCATCACGCACCCCCGCGGCAGGTTGCGGTCCCAGGGGATCCCGGTGGCGGGAAACCTGAGCCTCACCCGCGCCCGCGTCGCCACCCATGCGTCCGGCCAGGTCTCCGGTCACGTCTCCGGTCACGTCTCCGGTCACGGAGCCACCAGCAAGGCCCGGCAGGGCGTCAAGCTCATCGCGATCGGCGCCTCGACCGGTGGCCCGCAGGCTCTGCACACGCTGCTCCGGGAGCTGCCGGGCGACCTCACCCAGGCGGTCGTGGTCGTGCAGCACATGGCCGAAGGGTTCATCCCCGGTCTGGCTGCCTGGCTCGACCAGCTCGTCCCCCTGCCGGTGCTCGTCGGAGGCAGCGGCAGGCGCCTGGCGCCCGGCACCGTCACCATCGCACCCAGCGGCGGCAACCTGCTCGTGCAGGACGACCGGCTCCGGGTGCTCTGCATGGCCCCCGACCCGGGGCAGTTCCACGTCCCCGGCATCGACCAGTGCTTCAGCAGCGTCGCGGACGCGCTCGGCCCGGACGCGGTCGGCGTGCTGCTCACCGGCATGGGCCGCGACGGCGCCGCCGGCCTCAAGGCGATGCGTGACCGGGGCGCGGCCACGCTGGGCCAGGACGAGGCGACCAGCGCCGTCTACGGCATGCCGCAGGCGGCCTTCGCGCTGGACGCGGTCGAGCAGCAGCTGCCGATCGGCGACATCGCCCCGGCGCTCCTTGGTCTGGTCGGGCGAACATGAAGATCAACCTGACGGACGAGCAGTTCGACGTGGTCCGCCACCTCTTGGCGAAGGTGGCGGGGCTGGTCTTCGACGAGAGCCGCAAGGACTCGATGGCCTACTCGGTCGCGGAGAGGATGCGCGAGTCGGGGACGCGGGACGTCCCGTCGTACCTGCTGCTGCTGGACGACCCTGAGGAGCGGCAGCGGCTGCTGGACGAGGTGACGATCCAGGAGACGCACTTGTTCCGCAACCCGCCGCAGATCCGCGCGCTGCGGATGCACGTGCTGCCCGAACTGCTACGGCACGCCGAGGCGAACGGACGACGCCTGCGGATCTGGAGCGCGGGTTGCTCGACGGGCGAGGAGGCCTACAGCGTTGCGATGATCCTGCGGGAACTGCTGCCGTCGACCGCGGGCTGGGACGTGAAGGTGGTCGCCACCGACATCTCGAGGCGGGCCTTGGACGCCGCGCGCACAGGACGGTACGGCGCGCGAGCCGTCCAGCTGGCCACTCCCGAGCAGCTGGAGCGGTTCTTCCAGCCAGCGCCGGACGGGGGGCACGAGGTGCGCGCCGAGGTGCGCGAGCTCGTCGAGTTCCGGCACCACAACCTGGTCACCGAGGCGGTGCCGTTCGCGCCGCGTGAGCGCATCGACCTGGTGCTGTGCCGCAACGTCACGATCTACTTCGGCCGCGACACCACGCGCGCTCTGATGGCGCGGTTGCACCAGTGCCTGCGGGACGGCGGGTACCTGTTCCTGGGGCACTCCGAGACGCTCTGGCAGGTCAGCGAGGACTTCCGGTTGGTGTCCCTGGGCGCCGGCCAGTCGGCGGCCTTCGTCTACCGCAGGGTCGATCCGCTGCATGTCGAGGAGCGGCGCGCGGTCCTGCCGGACCGGCGCACCTTGGACGAGGGGCCACCGCCGCCGGACCCGGAGCGCCGGGCCGAGGTCCGCCGAGCCGAGGTCCGCCGGGAACAGCCCCCGTTGTCGGCCGATCAGCTGCTCGACAGGACCCGCGTCGCCCTGGCCGCCGGCCGGTACGTCGAAGCCGCGCAGCTCGCCACCGACGCGAGCCTCGCTGCCCCGCTGCGGGCCGAGGCGTTCTACCTCCGCGGGCGGGCCCTGGTCGACACCGGTCGTGACGACGACGCGCTGGTCGACCTGCGCAAAGCGGTGTACCTCGACCCGCAGCTGGGCTTCGCGCACTTCCTGCTCGCCGGTGTGCTCGACCGGCTCGGCCACGCAGCGGCGGCCGCGCGGGAGTACGCCGCCGCGGCGGACACCCTCGGTGCGCAGCCGGGCGATGCCACGGCTGTGGAGCTAGGTGGCCGCAGCGTGCGCGAGCTGGCCCAGCTGTGCCGGCAGCTCGAGCGGCGCCTGGCCCACGGCGCTGTGGGGGAGGTCGGATGAGCTCGGGGCTGGTGACGTTCGCGCTGGGTGACCGGGAGTACGCGACCCGGCTGTCGTCGGTGCGTGAGGTGGTGCGCCTTGAGGGGCTGGCGGACCTGCCCGGTATGACGCCGCCGCTGGCCGGCGTGCTCGACCTGCGCGGCACCGCGTTGCCGGTCCTCGACCTGCGGTTCGGCGACCCCGCGCACCGGGGCGACGTGCTGGTGCTGGAGAACCCCGACGAGACCCTCGTCGGCGTGGCCGTCGACAAGGTGCGGGCCGTCGTCGACGACGCGGAGCTCAGCCCGGGAGGTGCTGCCAGCGACGAGCTCCCCGCCTACGTCGTCGAGGTGCTGCGCGGCGCCCACGGCCCGGTGTTCCTCGTCGACCTCCCCCGGATGGTCGAGGCTGCCCGTAGGGTGGCGCCGTGAAAGGCCTGAAGCGCGCCTCCGATGCCCTGTTCGTGCTGGCCGTCGCGCTGCTCGTCGTGGCGGTGGTGACCTCGAACGTGCCGGTCTACCTTGCCGCCGGGGCGTCGCTGGTGGTCTCGGTCGTCCTCACGGTCGTGAGACGCAACCGGGCCCGGGCCGTCAAGGCTCAGACGTAGCGCTCCAGGATGCTCGACTCGGCGAGGCGTGACAGGCCCTCCCGGACCGAGCGGGCACGCGTCTCGCCGACCCCGTCGACGGTCTGCAGATCGTCGATGCTCGCAGCAAGCAGCTTCTGCAGCCCGCCGAAGTGCTCGATGAGCCGATCCACGATCTGGTTGGGCAGCCGCGGCACCTTCGCCAGCAGCCGGTACCCGCGTGGGCTGACGGCCACCTCCAGCTGCTCGGCACCGGCCTGGAAGCCGACCGCGCGCGCGATGACCGACAGGTCCAGGAGATCGGTGCCCGACAGCCCGTCGAGCTCGGCCAGCACGTCCTCCTCCTTCTTGGCCTTCTTGCCGGTGCCGTGCACCAGGTAGTCGCGCACCACCAGGTCGCGCTCGCTCTCGACCCCGGCCATGAGCTCGTCGAGCTGCAGGCTCAGCAGCCGGCCGTCGGAGCCGAGCTCGACGACGTACCCCTCGATCTCGGTGGCGATCCGACGGACCATCTCCAGGCGTTGGCTGACGGCCATCGCGTCGCGGACCGTGACGAGGTCTTCGATCTCCAGGGCCGACAGGGTGCCCGCGACCTCGTCCAGGCGCAGCTTGTAGCGCTCCAGCGTGGCAAGCGCCTGGTTGGCGCGGGACAGGATCGCGGCGCTGTCATCCAGGACGTACCGGCGGCCGTCGACGTACAGGGCGATGATCTTCATGGACTGGCTGACACTGATGACCGGGTAGCCGGTCTGCTTCGCGACTCGCTCAGCGGTGCGGTGGCGGGTGCCGGTCTCGGCCGTCTCGATGGTCGAGTCGGGGACCAGCTGCACGCTCGCCTTGATGATCTTCGACAGGTCGCTGGTGACGACGCAGGCGCCGTCCATCTTCGACAGCTCCCGCAACCGGGTGGCGGAGAACTCCACGTCGAGGTCGAAGCCGCCGCCGCACATCGCCTCGACCAGCTTGTCGTAGCCCAACACGATCAGGGCGCCGGTGTTGCCGCGCAGGATCCGCTCGAGCCCGTCCCGCAGGGCCGTGCCGGGAGCTACCTGGTTGAGCGTCGAACGCAGCAGGTCATCCGTGGTCGCCACGCCTTCTCCTCCCGGTGTCGAGAGCGAGTCTAGGGAGCGAGATGGTGGCGTTCGGGTCGCGCGTAGGTCACGTCTCGATCACGGACGTTCAGGGACGAGGCACGGTACGACGAGCCCGACCCGCGAGCGCGTTGACCGCGCGCAGCGCGGTGTCGACGTCGACCACCTCGAGGACCTCCATCCCGGCCGGCGGCTGGCCGCTGCCGACCGGCACGATCGCGGCCGTGAAGCCCAGCCGTGCGGCCTCGGCGAGCCGGCGCTGCACGCCCGGGACCGGGCGCACCTCGCCCGACAGACCGACCTCGCCGATGGCTACCAGCCCGCCGGGGATCGGCTGCTCGCGGCAAGCGCTCCGAACGGCGAGCACGAGCGCCAGGTCGGCTCCGGGATCGGTGACGCGCATGCCACCGACCGTTGCGGTGTGCACGTCGCTCCTCGCCAGCTCGGTGGTGCCGGCTCGCTTCTCGGTCACCGCCAGGACCATGGACACCCGTCCTGGGTCGAGCCCGGACACGGCCCGCTTGGGGCTACCCTCGCGGGAGGCGGCAGAGACCAGCGCCTGCACCTCGGCGAGCAGGGGGCGGCGGCCCTCGACGGTGACGGTGACGCAGGTGCCCGCGACCGGGTTGTCGGCCCGCGACAGGAACAGGCCGGACGGGTCGGCCAGCCCCTCGATGCCGGTCTCGGTCATCTGGAAGCAGCCGATCTCGTCCGCCGCCCCGAAGCGGTTCTTCACGGCGCGGACCATGCGCAACGTCGAGTGGCGGTCGCCCTCGAAGTGCAAGACGACGTCGACCAGGTGCTCCAGCAGCCGCGGTCCGGCGATGCTGCCGTCCTTGGTCACGTGGCCCACGAGGACCGTGGCGATGCCACGCTCCTTGGCGACGGCGATGAGCGCGGCGGCGACGGCCCGGATCTGGGTCACCCCGCCGGCGCTGCCGTCCACCTCCGCCGCGCCGATCGTCTGCACGCTGTCGACGATGATCAGGCCGGGCCGCACGGTGTCGATGTGGGCCAGGACGGCCGACAGGTCGGTCTCGGCGGCGACCCACAGGTGCTCGTTGAGGGCATCGGTCCGTCCGGCGCGAAGGCGGACCTGCGCGGCTGACTCCTCGCCGGTGACGTAGAGCGTCGGTGCTCCTGCGCGCGCGGCCTTGGCCGCGGTCTCCAGGAGGAGCGTGCTCTTCCCGACCCCTGGCTCACCGGCCAGAAGGACCACCGAGCCGGGGACCAGGCCGCCGCCGAGGACGCGGTCGAGCTCGGGCACCCCGGTCGGCCGGGAGCGGGCCTCCTCGACGTCGACCTGCGAGATGCGCTGGGCGGGCGAGCTCACCGGACCGGCGGCGACGCGCATCCGGGTCGCGCCGACCTCGGTGATGCTGCCCCAGGCCTGGCACTCGGGGCAGCGTCCGACCCATTTGCCGACAGTGGTGCCGCACTCGCTGCAGCGGTGCGAGGCGCGCTCGCGGGCGGCAGGTCTGGACATGCGGTGGACGCTAGTGGGCCGCCCCGACAGGCCCGTGACGACAGGCCCGAGGGCGGGTCAGACCTTGGGCTCGCCGTAGGGGTCCTGCTGCGTCGGTCGGGTGATCAGGCCGTTGTCTCCGGCGCGGACCGGCACCTGCAACGTGGTGCGACCGGCGCTGCTGAATTCCAGGGTGACGGTCACGTAGTCGCCGGCGCGGAGCTCCTTCGTCAAGCCACTGAGCGTGATCGAGACGGTGACGGGCGAGGCCGGGGGGATGCTCACCGAGGTAGCCGGCTTGGCGCCCTCCATGAGGGTGGCCGTGCCCGCCGCATCGCTGGAAGCGCGCACTAGGCTGTCCTCGGCGGCGCTCTCGTTGATCAGCACGCCGGACAGGACCGCCTGGCTGGCGGTCGTGATGACGGAGCCCGTCGGCGGCGGCGTGACGTGCAGGTTGCGCACCGCGACACCGCCGAAGGTGGTGCTCGCGCCGTTCTCGGACCCTGTCTCCTTGTAGGTCTGGGCCTGGAGGCCCGTGCCGCAGGCGCTGAGAACCGCGGCGCTGAGCGCGAGGGCGGCGACGGTCACGGGGCGGCGGCTCACAGGAGCTCCTCCAGCATCACGGTTTGGCGAGTACGGGCAGGTCCGCGGCGATGTCCGACGGCGTCACGCCACCCGGGTAGAGGACCGGGAGGCGGTCGGCAGCGTCGTACGCGAAGATCACCGCGGAGTGCTGCACAGCGTAGCCAAGCGGTCCGAAGTGCTTGTGCGGCGCGGTCCCCGGCTGGTGCACATGCTGGTCGGGGTGCCCGGGAACTGTCGGCGTCACCCCGTCCGGGTACGCCGGTTGGATCCCGGCCGTGCGCTGTGCGGCGTCGAGCTGGGCCTGCGTCCCGAGCAGTCCGACGAAGGTGGTCGAGAACTGGTCGAGCCACCTCCGGATGACCGGTGCGGTGTCGCGCTTGGGGTCGGTGGTGACGAAGACGACGCGGGCCTGAGCCCGCAGCGCCGGCGACGCCTTGCGGAGGGCGCTCGCAAGGTCGGCCATGGCGGTCGGGCAGGCGTCGGGGCAGTGCGTGTAACCGAAGTAGACGAAGGTCGGCCGGCCCTTGGTCTCGGAGTCGAAGTCGTAGCGCCGACCGCTCGTGTCCTTCAGGACGAACTCCGGGCGTGCGGGGGCAGGGTTGGGCTCCACGCCGTGGAAGCCGGTGGTGGCAGTGGGCGTGGCGTCGCCAGTGGCCGCGGCGCCGGTGCACGCGGTCAGCGTGCTGAGCAGAGCGGTGGCGAGAAGGGCACCGAGCGGTCTCACTCCTCCAGTCTCGCCTACGTCAGGCCAAGCTCGCTCCGCGGAGCAGGAGCAGCCCGACATCCACAGCCGCGACGACGAGGACCGACAGGAACGCCGCCCGGGAGTGGGGTCGCCGGGACAGCGCGAATCCCACCGCGAGCACGCCCAGCGACAGCAGCACGGCCACCACGCCGACGGTCGAAGGCCCGGGCCCGAACGACAGCAGCCCGGTCGCGGTGACGAGGGCCAACCCGGAGAGGATGGTCGTCAGGCTCCGGCCGAGTCGGTGCGGCAGCCCGCGCACCCCCGTCGCTGCGTCGTCCTCCAGGTCGGGCAGCACGTTGGCCCCATGCGCGCCGACCCCCAGCAGGGCCCCGGCACCGGTCGCCCACCACGGCGCCGTCGGATGGCCCGGCAGCCCGAGCGTCACCACCGACGGGACCAGCCCGAACGACAGCGCGTACGGCGCGAACGACAGCACCGTGGCTTTCAGGCGGGCGTTGTAGAGCCACGCGCTCGCCACCGCGACCAGGTGCGCGGCGCCCGCCCAGGTGCCCATGAGCAGGCTGAGCGGCACACAGGCGGTGAGGGCCAGCAGAGCCGCGGTCCGCACCGTCGCCGGCGGCAGGCCTTGCACGACCGGCTTGTCCGTGCGTCCGACGGCGAGGTCGCGCGTCGCGTCCACCCAGTCGTTGCTCCAGCCCACGGACAGCTGCCCGGACAGGAACGCAGCACCCACGGTCAACGGGCGCGTGCCGACGGACGCGGCCAGTGCGGCAGCGAGCGCCGTCACCGCCGCGGTGGGCTCCGGGTGACAGGCACGTACCAACCGGGAGAGGGTGGTCATATGCCGACTCTGCCAAGGAACGACCCACGGCAGTACGACGACCTGGCCGAGGTGTGGTGGGAGCCACGGGGCCGTTTCGCGATGCTGCACTGGATCGCCGAGGCTCGGGCCCGGTTGGTGCCCGCTGCCTCACGTCCCGGATCGCTGCTCCTCGACCTCGCCTGCGGCGCCGGCCTGCTGGCCCCTCACCTGGTCGGGAAGGGCCACCGCCACGTCGGCGTGGACCTGTCCGTGACCGCCCTTCCGCAGGCACGTGACCACGGGGTGATCCCGGTCCGTGCGGATGTGCAGCGCCTGCCGTTCGCCGACGAGGTCGCGGACGTGGTCGCCGCCGGCGAGGTTCTCGAGCACGTCACCGACCTGCCGGCCACCGTCGCAGAGGCCTGCCGGGTGCTGCGGCCGGGCGGCACCCTCGTGGTGGACACCATCGCCGCCACCTGGTGGGGGCGGTTCTCCTCGATCACCGTGGGCGAGCGCATGCCGGCCGGGCCGCCCCGGCGGCTCCACGACCCGTCGCTGTACGTCGACAGGCTCGAGCTGGTCGCGCTCGCCGCCTCCCACGGGGTCACGCTCCAGCTGGCCGGCCTCCGGCCGTCGGCGGTGGACTACCTGCGGTGGTTGGCGGGAAGGCGTCCGGACGTGCGCATGCTGACGACGGGTTCCACTGCGGGTCTCTTCCAAGCCTGGGGGTGCAAGGCATGAGAGCGGTGCAGGGCATGAGAGCAGTGATCACCGGCCACGGCCAGGCGCTGCCGCCCGCGATGTCCCAACGGGAGCTGTGGGACGGGTTCTTCCGCGCGCACTACGGCGACGCCCGGGTGGCCCGCAAGGTGTGGGAGCACTCCGGGATCAGCACCCGGCGAGGGGTGGTCGACCCCACGAAGGAGGACATCTCCGGCTGGGGGACGCGTGCCAGGATGCAGCGCTTCGTCGAGGAGGCGTTGCCGCTGGGCCACGAGGCGGTCGGCAAGGCCCTGGCCGCATCGGGACTGGACCCGGCCGAGGTGGGGCTGTTCGCGGTGGTCAGCTGCACCGGCTACGCGACGCCGGGGCTCGACATCCTGCTGGCCCGCGACCTGGGCATGGGCGACGACACCCAGCGACTGCACATCGGGCACATGGGCTGCTACGCCGCTCTCCCCGGTCTCGGTGCGGTGAGCGACTTCGTGGTGGCCCGCCAGAAGCCGGCCGTCTTGCTGTGCGTCGAGCTCACGAGCCTGCACGTCCAGCCGTCGACCGCGAGCACCCGCAGCGGGGAACCCCTGCCGGAGGACCTGCAGCAGATGGTGGCGCACGCGCTGTTCAGCGACGCTGCCGCTGCGGTGGTCCTCGAGCCCGCGACCACCGGGGCCCCGCCCGGGCTCGAGGTTGTCGACGCCGTCGCCCGCACCGACGTCTCCACCGCCGACCACATGACCTGGGACGTCACCGACCTGGGCTTCGCGATGGGCCTGTCGCCGCGGGTTCCGGATGTCCTCGCCGTGCACGCGCGACCGGTGGTGGAGGAGCTGCTCAGCCGCAACGGGCTCACGCTGGGTGACGTCGAGGGGTGGGCGGTGCATCCGGGTGGCCGCCGCATCGTCGAGGTCGTGGGCGAGGCGTTGGGGCTGACCCCGGCGCAGACCGCGGCGTCGTACGCCGTCCTGGACGAGGTCGGCAACTGCTCGAGCAGCACCGTGCTGCTGGTGCTGGAGCGGTTGCACGGCGCGGTGGGCGAGTACGTCGTGGCGATGGCCTTCGGCCCCGGCCTGACCCTGTGCGCGACCTTGCTGCGACGATGCTGAGGGCAGGCCGGTGCCGCTCCCCCCGCGCTTCGTATCTGCTACGAGTGCGTCTCAGTTGCGCTGCGCATGCACTTGCAAGGTCGGTTTGTCAAGACCCAGGCAGCGGCTTGTGGAGGGTGGATATGCCTTCTGACCTGCGACTTTGGGTCGGCAGGAGGGTCCGGCCTGCCGTGGTGACGTGGTAGTCTGAAGGCCGGCGAGAGGACTACCAGGTGACGTTCAAGGTCGGCGAGACAGTCGTCTACCCCCACCACGGCGCAGCGTTGATCGAAGCGATCGAGACGCGCACCATCAAGGGCGAGGACAAGGTCTACCTCGTCCTCAAGGTTGCGCAGGGAGACCTGACCGTCCGGGTGCCCGCGGACAACGCAGAGATCGTCGGCGTCCGTGACGTTGTGGGTCAGGCCGGGCTCGACAAGGTCTTCGAGGTGCTCCGGGCCCCGGCGGTCGAGGAGCCCACGAACTGGTCCCGGCGCTACAAGGCCAACCTGGAGAAGCTCGCCTCCGGCGACATCAACAAGGTCGGTGAGGTCGTCCGCGACCTGTGGCGCCGCGACAAGGAGCGGGGGCTGTCGGCCGGCGAGAAGCGGATGCTTTCCAAGGCGCGTCAGATCCTCGTGAGCGAGCTCGCGCTCGCCGAGGGCACCAATGAGGACAAGGCCGAGGCGATCCTCGACGAGGTTCTGGCCTCATAGGTCTCCTGATGACGATGACCGGCTGTCGCCGGGGCCGCGTGTGAGCGCGCCCCGGCGTCGTGCTGTTCGGCGCCAGGACCCACTGGGCAGGCGCAAGAAGGGACCTCCGCAGGTCGTCCTGGAGGGGTTGCGGTTCCTGGTCGTCGTGTTCTTCGCCGGCGCCGGCTACCAGGTGGGCTCCGGCGTCACCGGCCACGCCAAGGTGCTCGGCGCCCTCAACGGCACCGCGGTGGGCGTCATCCTCGGGTCCGGTCTGGGCTACGTTCTGGGCGGGGTCTTGGGCCGCACGACCGCCACCAGCGCGGAGTCGGTCCGCACCCGGCTCAACGACACCTCCGCGGAGGAGCTGGTCGCGGGGGCACTGGGGACCGTCGGCGGGGTCCTGCTCGGTGCCGGCGTCGCCTGGCCGGTGTTCCTGCTCCGGCAGCCCTACTTCGCCTTCCCGCTGTTCGCCTTCGTGTGCGTGACCCTCGGCTACGTCGGTTTCCTCGTCGGCGCCAGCAAGCGCGACGGCGTGCTCGCGATGTTCGGCGACCGTGCCGGCTACGCGCCGCGCCCCACCGCCACATCTGCGCTGCCACGCATCATTGACACGTCGGTGGCCATCGACGGCAGGATCCTCGACGTCGTCCGCGCCGGCTTCCTGCATGGGACGGTGCTGGTGCCGACGCCGGTGCTCGGGGAGCTGCAGAGCTTTGCTGATGCCGGCGACGACACCCGTCGTGCCAAGGGGCGACGCGGCCTGGAGGTCCTCGAGGCGCTGAAGCGCGAGCCCGGCGTCGACGTCGAGGTGCTCGAGGCGGACGTCCCGGCGGTGCCGGAGGTCGACGCCAAACTCGTGCGCATCTGCCTCGACCGCGGGGCTGCCCTGCTCACCCTCGACACCAACCTCGCCAGGGCGGCCGGACTGGCCGGCGTCCAGGTGCTGAACCTGCATGCCCTCGCTCTCGCCCTCCGGCCACCCGTCACGGCCGGTGAGGCCGTGTCGGTCCTCCTGCTGAAGCCGGGCAAGGAGAACGGCCAGGCGGTCGGGTACCTCGACGACGGGTCCATGGTGGTCGTGGAGCAGGCCCGGGAACGGATCGGCTCCGAGGAGAGCGTCCAGGTGACGAGCGTGGTCGTCACCGCCAACGGGCGGCTGGTGTTCGGCCGGCTGTCGGGTGCTGCCGAACGACCGGCCCGCCCGCAGCGTCGCCGTACCCCTAGTGCTGTCCCCAGCCCGGCCGCCATCCCACCGCGCGCGTGACCGTCGGCGTCGTCATGCCCGCCGCGGGCGCCGGCGCCCGTCTGGGGCCGGGTGTTCCGAAGGCCCTGCGGGAGCTGGCCGGCGAACCGCTGCTCGTCCATGCCGTCCGGCGCCTGCGGGCCTGCCCGTCCGTCGGGCCGGTCGTCGTTGCCGCTCCGCCGGACGCGGTCGGTGACGTGCAGGCACTGCTCACTGCATACGACGTCCTCGTCGTCGCCGGCGGCGCCGAGCGCCAGGCCTCGGTGGCCGCCGGGCTGGCCGCCCTGCCCCCGCAGGTGTGGCTGGTGCTGGTCCACGACGCCGCCCGCGCGCTGGTCCCGGTCGAGGTGGTCGAGGCCGTCGTGGCCGCCCTCCTGGACGGGGCCGCGGCAGCGGTGCCGGTGCTGCCCGTCCAGGACACGATCAAGCGGGTCGGGATCGGCGGCGAGGTCCTCGAGACCGTGCCGCGCGAGGACCTGCGCTCGGTCCAGACCCCCCAGGGTTTCCGACGCGACGTTCTGGAGGAGGCGCACCGGTCCGCGCGCGGGTGGATGACGGACGATGCCGGCCTGGTGGAGGCTGCCGGCGTGACGGTGCAGACGGTGCTCGGTTCTCCCGACGCGTTCAAGGTGACGACACCCTTCGACCTGCTCGTGGCCGAGGCGGTGCTGCGCCGTGGCTGAGCTTCCGCGGGTCGGGATCGGGACCGACGTGCACCCGGTCGAGGCCGGGCGGGCGTGCTGGGTGGCCGGGCTGCTCTGGGAGGGCGAGGACGGCTGCGCGGGTCACTCCGACGGGGACGTCGCGGCCCATGCCGCCTGCGACGCGTTGCTGTCGGCTGCCGGACTCGGGGACCTCGGCGCGGTCTTCGGTACCGACCGGCCGGAGTGGGCCGGCGCCTCGGGTGCAGCGCTGCTCGGCGAGGTGGCGCGCATGCTGGCCGCCGCAGGCTGGGTGGTCGGCAACGTGTCCATCCAGGTGGTGGGCAACCGCCCGCGGATCGGGCCCCGCCGCGCCGAGGCCGAAGCGGCCCTGTCCGGCGCGCTCGGGGGTGCCCCTGTGAGCGTGTCCGCCACCACGACCGACGGCCTGGGCCTCACCGGTCGCGGCGAAGGCCGAGCGGCCGTCGCCACCGCCCTCCTCTCACGCGCCTGACAAGGCCGAAGAGCCACCCGACGAGCCACCCGTGCGTCCCGCAGGCGGGTTCCCCTCCGCGCGCCAGGGTCGTGGCCCACCGGGCCCGTAGTCTGGAGCGGGTGAGCCTGCGTCTGTACGACACCCGCACCCGGACGGTGCGGCCGCTCACGCTGCAGCGTGAAGGTCACGTGGGGATCTACGTCTGCGGGCCGACCGTCCAGGCACTGCCGCACGTCGGCCACCTGCGCAGCGCCGTCGCGCTCGACGTCCTCCACCGTTGGCTGCTGGCCGGCGGCCAAGAGGTGAGATTCGTCCGCAACGTCACGGACGTCGACGACAAGATCATCCACGACGCGGCCCACCACGACGAGCCGTGGTGGGCCCTGTCCACGCGGATGACCCGCGCCTTCACGCAGGCCTACGATGCCGTCCAGGTCCTCCCGCCGACCGTCGAGCCACGGGTGACCGGCCACCTCCAGCAGATCGTCGACCTCGTCGGGCAGCTCGTCGCCAACGGGACCGCCTACCACTCGGGCGGCGACGTCTACCTCAGCGTGCGCAGCGTCCCGACGTACGGCGAGATCAGCGGCCAGACCCCCGACGCGCTCAAGCAGAGCGATAAGACCGTCGCGCACGGCCACTCCGGCGCCAAGCGGGACCCGCTCGACTTCGCGCTCTGGAAGGCCGCCAAGCCGGGCGAGCCGTCCTGGCCGTCCCCGTGGGGCCCCGGGCGTCCCGGCTGGCACATCGAGTGCTCCGCGATGGCCGTGGAGTACCTCGGCACCACCTTCGACCTGCACGCCGGCGGTCTGGACCTGGTCTTCCCGCACCACGAGAACGAGGCGGCCCAGTCGACGGCGGCCGGGCACGGCTTCGCGACCCACTGGCTCCACCACGGCCTGGTGACCGCTGCCGGTGGCGAGAAGATGAGCAAGAGCCTCGGCAACAGCGTCACCGTCGAGGACGCGCTGGCGACCGTGCCGCCCGCCGTCCTCCGCTACGCGCTCGGCGCCGCCCACTACCGCTCCACCATCGAGTGGTCGGACCAGGTGGTCGCGGCGGCCGCGGCTGCCTACGGGCGCATCGAGACCTTCGTCCGCAACGCCACGGAGGCGACCGAGGGGGTCGCCGTCGACGAGGCGCTCAGCAAGGTCAGCTGGGACGAGTTCGCCGCCGCCCTCGATGACGACCTGGGCGTCCCCCAGGCGCTCGCCACCATCCACGGCGGGGTCCGGACCGGCAACGCGCTGCTCGCGGCCCGCGAGCTCCCTGCCCTCGCCGCCACCGTCTGCGTCGTACGTCGAATGCTCTCGGTGCTGTGCCTGGACCCGTTGAGCGACTGGCCGGCGAGCGGTGGGGGCGAGCTGACCCCCGTGGTCGACGCTCTCGTCGGGCTGGCCGTGGAGGCGCGGGCACAGGCCCGCGAACGCAAGGACTGGGCGCAGGCAGATGCCCTGCGCGACCGGCTGGCAGCGTCCGGCATCGTGCTCGAGGACACCGTTGACGGCGTCCGTTGGAGGCTGGCGTGAGCTCGCGAGCGCCGACAGCGGCAGACGGCGTGCGCTCGCGAACCCAAGGGAGACAACCATCGTGACCGGACGACCCAAGTCGAGCGTGGCCAAGGGTGGCCAGGGCGGTCGCGGTGCCAAGGCCGGGTCACACCGCAAGGGGGCCGCGGTCGGGTCGGGCGGCCTGGGCAAGCAGAAGCTCGAGGGCAAGAAGCCGACGCCCCCCGGTGAGCTGCGCAAGGGGCACCCCAAGGCGCGTAAGGCCGCTGCGGCCGCCAAGCGCGCGGCCACGGGTGGAGGCGCCGGTCCTCGCACCACGCCTTCACGCAGCAGCGGCGCGGCGACCGGCACCCGGCTCCCGAAGGCCACCGGTATCTCCCGCAAGGCGAGTCCGGACACCCCGGAGACCGTCAGCGGGCGTAACCCGGTCGTCGAGGCGCTGCGCGCCAAGGTTCCGGCGACGGCGCTGTACGTCGCTCTCGGCAACGACAACGACGAGCGCATGACCGAGGCCATCTCGGTGGCCGGCAAGGCCGGCATCCCGATCATGGAGATGTCGCGGGCGCAGATGGACAAGATGACCGGTGGGATCGTCCACCAGGGCATCGCGCTGCAGGTGCCGCCGTACTCCTACCTGCACCCCGACGACCTGCTGGCCCGGGCGCTCGAGGCCCCCCAGCCGCTCGTGGTGGCGCTCGACGGGGTCACCGACCCGCGCAACCTTGGTGCCGTGGTGCGCTCGGCCGCAGCCTTCGGCGCCCAGGGCGTGCTCGTCCCCGAACGCCGCAGCGCCGGGATGACGGCGGCCGCGTGGCGCACGAGTGCCGGCGCCGCCGCTCGGATGCCCGTGGCCCGCTGCACGAACCTGGCTCGGACGCTGACGGCGTACAAGGAAGCCGGGCTGTTCACGGTGGGGCTGGCGGCAGGCGGCTCGGTCTCGCTGGACGACCTCGAGGTGGCGACGAGCCCGCTCGTGCTGGTCGTGGGTTCCGAGGGCGACGGGCTCGGCCGGCTCGTCGCACAGACCTGCGACATGACCGTCGGCATCCCGATGTCCGGTGTCACCGAGTCCCTCAACGCGGGCATTGCCGCGGCCGTCACGCTGGCAGAGGTGGCGCGCCGCCGGCGGCAACCCGGCTGACACGCAGCCGTCGTGGGCGTCACACCCGCGCCTACGTCACCTTGTCGCAGGTCTCTCGTTGTGTCCGGCAACCACTGGACGTCGCCCAGCAGGGGTGTGACAGTGGGGGCAGCTGCGGGGGTACAAACCCGTTAAAGGCGGTTCGGCACCACAAGTGCCGACGTTCCGGAAAGAGGCAGGTGGCGCGTGCGTCCGCTCCGTGAGCGCTCTCCCGCACCCTTGACGGTGCTCCCGGAGACCGTCATCGACCTCGACGACGCGGCTGCCGGGGCGCAGGCCCAGACGGAGCTCGCCGCAGAGATCGAGCAGGCCGAGTGCCTGGTCATCCAGCTCGACCGCGACCTGCACGGCGGGATCGCCAAGCACGACCGCTGGCGCACCGGCGAGCAGCACACCGACGAGGAGCTCGTGCAGGCCGCTCGCCACGGCGACGACGCCGCCCTGGCCGAGCTGCTGACGAAGTACCGCGCGTTCGCCCGGGTGAAGGCCCGCTCCTACTTCCTGGTCGGAGCCGACCGCGAGGACATCATTCAGGAAGGCATGATCGGCCTGTACAAGGCCATTCGTGACTTCAACCCGGACATGCAGAGCAGCTTCCGGGCGTTCGCCGAGCTGTGCGTGACCCGCCAGGTGATCACCGCGATCAAGACGGCGACGCGTCAGAAGCACGGACCCCTCAACAACTACGTGAGTTTCAGCCGGCCTGTCGGGGGCGACGACGACGGCGAGCGCCTGCTCGGCGATGTCATCCCGACCGTCGTGATGAACGACCCCGCCGACCTCGTGATCTCCGCGGAGCGGATCCGGGCACTGCAGGCGCACTTCGACGAGGTGCTCAGCGACCTGGAGACCGAGGTCCTGCGGCTCTACGTGGAGGGCAAGAGCTACCAGGAGATCGCCGAGCGGCTCCAGCGGCACGTCAAATCGATCGACAACGCGCTGCAGCGCATCAAGCGGAAGCTCGAGGGGCATCTCCAGGCCCGCTCTGTCGCCGACGCGGGGTAGCGGACGGCGGCAAAGGGGCCGACGGCCCGCCCAGGGGGGGTTGGGCAGGCCGCCGGCGGACTTCGGTGCGCCGACCGGGGGGTTGTCAGACGCCTCGACCCCGGCAGTACCCCGCACGCTGAGGGTCACACCCGCCATGACAGGTGGCATCCAGCACGTGGCGTATCTGATGACGAGTTCGTCAGTATTCGCCCCGGGTCGGGGGCATCAGCGGACCATCGATCCCGAAGGCGTGCAGTGCGCTTCACCTGCCCTCACCTTCGGGCGCAGAAGGGTCTGAGATGACGCAGCACCCCTACGGGAGACCGCCGAGCCAGACGCCTCCCCTTGTCGGGCGTGGCCGCAACGCCCTGACGGCGCTCGGCGGTGGGGTGCTCGTGCTGGCCGTCGCGGCGGGTGCGTGGGCGTTGTTCGGCCGCGACAGCAAGAAGAGCACCGCGAACGCGATCGGTGCCAACGTGTCGGCCTCTGCACCGCCCACCCCGATCCTCGGACCGGTTGTCCCGCGGCCGACGGCGCAGCCCCCGACCGCGACACCCACGTCCCTCGGATCCGTCGCCCCCACCGCAGCGAAGCCGACGCCGAGCACCTCGGCAGCGAGGCCGGTAGCAAGCAAGGCGCCGACGATCTCGCCGCCGGTGACGGCGCCTCAGCGGACCGCCGCGATCGCGAAGAAGGACTACACCTTCAAGGTCGCGCGCGGGGACACGCTCTGGCAGATCACCAAGGACGCCCTGCGTGCCACCGGCCGGTCGACCTCGAACGCCGACATCGCGGCCCACGTGCAGAAGCTTTACGCCTACAACCAGAGCGTGGTCGGGCCCGACCCGGACCTCATCGTCCCCGGGCAGGCCATCGTCTGGCCGTCCGCCTTGTGACGCCCGTCCCGCTTGTGCGGCCGGGCACCGATCAAGCAGGTACGGCGAAGCGTCGACGGTCGGCCTGGCGGTTCAGCGCTGCGGGCGCAGCGCCCAGCTGATCGTCATCTCGGCGTTGACCTTGCCGTCCTCGGTGCGGAGCGTCACCTGCACCGGGAACTGGACGGTCTCGCCGGTCCCGTCCAGCTCGGCGCGAACGTCGGCGGCCGGTCGGCCGAGCACGGCCTCCGCCGTGACCGGCCCCATGGCCAGCCGCGTGTAGCTGATCGTGGCCGACGCGGCCAGCGGCGTGACGGTGGTGAGCAGGTCCTCGAAGGAGCCGATGACCACCGCTCCCGAGGCCGACTCGGCAAGGGTGAACATCGCCCCGGCGTGCGGACCGCCGACGTGGTTGTGGAGGCTCGGTTCGTCCCGCAGGCGCAGGACTGCTCGCTCGGCGTCCAGCTCGAGGTACTCGAGACCGAGCGTCTTCACGAACGGCACCATCGCCGGGAGCAGGTCACGGATCGCGTCGTAGTCGGTCATGCCCCCGAGGTTACCCGCGGGTAATGTCGCGGGGCTAGGCCATGGACTAAGCCTCGGCCGCGGCGAGCATGGCGCGGCTGGGCCGGGTCGCGGGGAGCCGGAGGCTCATCACGACCACCCCGAGGGCCGCCACGACCTGGATCAGGGCGCCGGCCGCGTAGGCCGTCCCTTCGCCGTACCGGGGGAGGAAGCTCAAGAAGACGGTGCCGAAGACAGCCACGCCGAGCGCCAGAGCGGCTTGCTGGAGGGTGGTGAACAGCCCTGCCCCGGCGCCGGCGGCGTGCGGCGGCACGTCGGCGAGCACGACACCGACCAGCGGGCTCATGATCAGCGACTGTCCCGCGCCGGCGAGCAGCAACCCGGGGGCCAGCTCGAGCGGCGTCAGGGTGCCGCCCGCCGAATGGACAGTGGTCGCGAGCACGACCAGCCCAAGGCCCTGGAGCACGCCGCCGGTGGTGATCACCGTGCGGCCCCAGCGGGCGACGAGGCGGGAGGTGCTCATCGAGCCGACGAAGAAGGCGGTGGCCATCGGGGTGAGGGCGGCTCCTGCCCGCAGTGCCGACCAGCCGAGGACGACCTGGGTGAGCTCGGCGTAGACGAACATGAACCCGCCGAAGCCGATGAAGAACGGCAGAGCGATGCCCAGGCCACGCCGGATGCCGGGCAGCCGGAGCAACGACGGCGGTAGGAGCGGGGTGCTGCCCGCCTGCTCCCGGCGGTTCTCGACGTGGAGCAGCGCCCAGCCGAGGAAGGGGGACACCGCGAGGGACAGGAGCGTCCAGGCAGGCCAGCCCTGGCTGCGGCCCTCCACCAGCGGCACGAGCAGGGCCAGCACGGTGGCGCCGAGCAGGACCGTGCCCGGCAGGTCGACGCGGGCCGGGTGGTCAGACCGGGTGTCTGGCAGCACCCGCGCAGCGAGGGCCATCGCGACCAGGCCGACGGGGACGTTGAGCAGGAAGACGGGTCGCCAGCCGGTGCCGAACAGGTCGGCGGCCACGAGCAGGCCACCGCCGAGCTGGCCGAAGACGGCCGCCAGGCCGCCGGTGGCGCCGAACGCCGACAGTGCGCGGGTACGCGCCGGACCGGTGGTCGTCGCCTGCAGCGTCGCGAGCACCTGGGGCACCATCAGCGCGCCCGCCGCGCCCTGCGCGATCCGGGCCAGCACGAGGGTGGTGGCAGTCGGCGCCAGCCCGCACAGCGCGCTGGTGGCCGTGAAGGCCGCCATGCCGATCAGGAACAACCGCTTGCGGCCGAAGGTGTCGCCGAGTCGTCCGCCTATGACGAGGAACAACGCGTAGCTGACGGCGTAGCCGGCGAGCACCAGCTCGAGGGCAGAGGTGCTGGCGGACAGCTCGCGGCCGATGTCCGCCAGTGCCACGTTGACGACGAAGAAGTCGGTCATGGCCAGGAAGACGCCGGACAGCAAGACGGCGAGCGCGACGGGGTTCAGCCCGTGCGGCGTGGTTCCCGGGGTGGCCGGGCGTTCGAGCGTGGCGGTCATGGATCCAGGGTCGCGGCTCCGGCAGGGTGGTACCAGGAGCCTGTTCATCCTGGTACTGATGCCACCCTGGTACCAGGCTGAAGGTCGGGGCATCCTTGTACATGTGACCGTCGCCCTCCGCCCCGACCCGGACGCCCTCCGCCGCCAGGAGCTCGCGTCCTTCCTCCGCTCACGCCGTGAACGCCTGAGCCCTGACGATGTCGGCCTCACGACGTATGGCCGCCGCCGCACCCCGGGGCTGCGGCGCGAGGAGGTCGCACAGCTCGCTGGGGTGGGCATCACCTGGTACACCTGGCTCGAGCAGGGGCGCGACATCAACGTCTCGGTGCAGGTCCTCGAGGCTCTCGCGCGCACGCTGCACTTCGACCGGCACGAGCGGGCGCACCTGATGGCCCTGGCCGGGGCCCCCGACAGCGGCGCGCTGACCAGCTGCCCCACCGTCACTGAAGGGGTTCTTGCCGTCCTCGAGCAGCTCGAGCCGACGCCGGCGGTCATCCACAACGCCCGTCGCGACATTCTGGCGCACAACCGCGCCTACGAGCGGATCTTCCCCGAGTTGGCGCAGCTGCCGCCCGAGGAGCGCAACGCGCTGTGGCTGATGTTCACGAACCCGGCCTGGCGGGCCTCGATGCCCGACTGGGAGAGCGCTGCCCCACGCCTGGTGGCGCAGTTCCGGTCGGCGATGGCCGAGCACGTCGCCGAGCCGGTCTGGAAGGGCCTGCTGACGCGGCTGCTCGACGCCTCGCCGGAGTTCGCGGAGTTCTGGGAGCGGTACGAGGTGCTCGGCCCGGAGACCGGCTGCAAGCGCTACCTCCACGTCGAGGTGGGGTTGCTGCGGCTGGACTTCACGCACCTGTGGCTCGACCAGCGCCTCGGGACGCGCATGACGGTCTACACGCCGGCCGACGACGCCACCCGTCAGGCACTCGAGATCCTCGCGGAGCGGCACGGGGCCGTAGGCTCTACCGGTCACGCCGGCTTGGCGCAGCGGTAGCGCAACGCTCTTGTAAAGCGTAGGTCGTCGGTTCGATCCCGACAGCCGGCTCTGTTCCTCACCCCTCGGGGGGCGCCACCAGGGCCTCGAGCGTGTCGGCAGCCTGGCCGGAGACGGTGTCGGCCCGGACAACCTTGGCCGGGTAGCTGCCGAGGAGCTTCACCGACAACGCCGTACGGCGGAGCTCTTCGACGACCCGGCGGGTCCGGGGTTCCGCGATGTTGCCCTCGAAGTCGAGGAAGAACAGGTACTCGAACGGCCGTCCCGGGCGCGGGCGCGACTCGAGCTTGGTCATGGAGTGCTCGCTGCGCGCCAGCACCTGCAGGCAGCGCAGCAGCGCCCCCTCCTCGTGGCTGGTGACGAGGACCAGGCTGGTTTTGCTCGGCACCCGCGGCGCGACGACGGCCGGCTCCCGGGCGAGGACCAGGAACCGGGTGAAGTTCTCAACCTGGTCCGTGATGGCGCGGCGCAGCACGACGAGCCCGTGAGCGTCCGCGGCCTCGGGGGAGCCGATCGCCGCCCAGGTCGGGTCGCCCTGCTCGGCGACGGTGCGCATCGCCTCCGCGGTGTCGAAGACATGGACCGGCACGGCGTTCGGCAGCGTGCGGAGGAAGGCGGCGCACTGCTCGAGCCCCTGAGGGTGGGACAGCACCCGGGTGAGGGAGCCGACCGGCACGGCACCGATGGCGGCGAGGGCATGGTCGACCCGCCAGGTCTCCTCGCCGACGACGTGCACGGGGGAGTCCTGGAGCAGGTCGTAGACCTGGTTGATGCTTCCGGCCGTGGTGTTCTCGACGGGCAGCACCGCGAGGTCGCACTCAGCGGCCACGAGCGCGTCGACGACGGCCGCGAAGCTTGGGTAGCCGCGGTAGGTCGCCTCCCAGCCTCGGCCGGCCAGGTGCTTCTGGGCCGCCAGGTGGCTGTAGGCGTGCTCGACGCCCTGGAACCCGACCGTGGCCGGCACGCCCCCGGTGCCCTGGAGCTCCGCCACCTGCTTGTCGACGGCGTGGCCGATGATCTCCCGGAAGATCCGTCGCACCAGCTCGCCGGAGACACCGCGCTCGCGGGCTGCCGCCTCGACGCCGTCGAGGACCGCCCGCTCCCGGGCCACGTCGCGCACGGGGGTGTCGGTGTCGGCCTTGGCCGCACCGATCCCGGCGACGATCTCCAGCCGCCGGGCGATCAGGTCGACCAGGCCCTTGTCCACCGCGTCGAGCTCCTTGCGCAGCGCGCCCAGGTCGCGTCCGCCGGTCATCTCGTCTCCTCGTCCTTCGGTGCGGAGGGCCCGCGTGCTCTCGAGCATCCTGCCCCGTCCGCCGTGGCGGTGTTGTCCTGGCCCACCCCGGGTAACCCTCGGGGGCGAAGGAGGTGGGTGAGATGCCCAAGGCCTGGAGCGGGAAGCGGGAGCGGCAGTACGACCACATCAAGGACGGGCTGCTGCAGCGCGGGAAGGACGAGGACACGGCCGAGGAGATCGCGGCCCGCACCGTCAACAAGGAGCGGGCACGGTCAGGGGAGGCCAAGCAGCGCAGCACGACGTCGACCCGGGACATCTCGTCCGGTCGCCGGGGCGGGTTGCGCTCTCACCAGGGGCCCGGTGGGCGGACCAAGGCGCAACTCTACGCGGAGGCCAGGCGCAAGAACGTCAAGGGACGTTCGGCGATGACGAAGGCCCAGCTGGAGCGAGCGGTCTCCTAGTAGGTGATCAGGCCCCGGATGTTCTTGCCGTCGCGCATGTCCTGGTAGCCCTGGTTGATGTCATCCAGCGTGTACGTGTGGGTGACCATCTCGTCGAGTTTGAGCTTGCCGTCCATGTAGAGGGCGAGCAGCCGGGGGATGTCGTAGCGCGGGTTGGCGTTGCCGAAGATGCAGCCCACGAGCTCCTTGCGCTGCATCGCGAACTCGAACAGGTTGAGCTGCACGTCGTTGGCCATCATGTTGGCGACCGCGGTCACGACGCCGCGGCCGGCCTTCTTGACCAACGCCATCATCTGCGCGATGTGCGCACCCTCGGCGAGGCCGACGCACAAGATCGCCTTGTCGGCCATCGCGCCGTAGGTGATCTCCTGAAGGACCGGCATCGCCTCCTCCATCGAGGCGGCCGTGTGGGTCGCTCCGAGGGTCAGGGCCTTCTCGCGCTTCCACTCGACCGGGTCGATGGCCACGACGTGGCGGGCACCGGCCATCGCCGCACCCTGGACCGCGCTCATGCCGATCCCGCCGATCCCGATGACGGCGACGGTCTCGCCGGACTGGACGTCAGCGGCGTAGGTCGCCGAGCCCCAGCCGGTGGTGACGCCGCAGCCCACCAGGGCCGCCTTCTCCAGCGGGATGTGCTTCTCGATCTTGATTGCGCTGTCCTGCGACACGACGGTGTACGGCGCGAAGGTGCCGAGGGCGACCATCGTGCCGAGGTCCTTGCCGTCCTTGCTGTGGTGGCGCGAGGTGAAGTCGGTGAGCTGCTTGCCGCCGAGCAGGAACGCGCCCAGGTCGCACAGCTGCTGGTGCCCGGTGGAGCAGGACGGGCACTTGCCGCAGGACGGGATGAAGCTGAACACCACGTGGTCGCCGACCTCGAAGCCCGCCACCTCCGGCCCGACCTCGACCACGACGCCGGCGCCCTCGTGGCCGCCGATGACGGGGAACTGGTGCAGGCCGAACGACTCGGCGATGGCCGGGTCGATCACCATGTCACCGGTCACCATGTGCTCGTCGGAGTGGCACAGGCCCGACGCCGCCAGTTTGACGAGGATCTCGCCCTTCTTCGGCGGATCGAGCTCGATGTCCTCGACGCTCCAGTCGGTGTGCGGTTCCCACAGGATGGCGGCGCGCGTCTGCATCGATCACTCCCGGTCGTCGGTAGAACCTGTTCTTGCCGCGCAACGTATCTGTTGCACGTCGCTCTGTCAGCAGGGCAAACGCAACGTCCGGATCCTCCGGGTCTGCGCACCTGCACCGGTCGCGCGCAGGTAGCGGTCGACGTGGTCCGTCGTACAGCGCTGGTCTGGTCTGGCAGAGTTCCCGGCGGCTCGTACTGCCGTCGCTGGCCGAGCCGCAGGTGCGCCGTCAACGGTGCCGGCGCCCCGAGCATCAGGAGACGTTTCGTGCAATCGGCCCTTGAGTCCGCCCTCCTCCAGCTGGAGCGGGCCGCCCACCACCTCGGCCTCGACGACGGGCTGCATCAGCTGCTCGCCACGCCCCGACGCTCCCTCGAGGTCGCGGTCCCGCTCCGGCGCGACAGCGGCACCCTGGAGGTGCTGCGCGGCTACCGGGTGCAGCACAACCTCTCGCGCGGGCCGGCCAAGGGCGGCATCCGCTTCCACCCGCACACCGACCTCGACGAGGTCCGGGCGCTCGCGATGTGGATGACCTGGAAGTGCGCCCTGATCGGCATCCCGTACGGCGGAGCCAAGGGTGGCGTGGCGGTCGACCCGCGGGCGCTGTCCCGGAACGAGCTGGAGCGAGTCACGCGGCGCTACGCCTCGGAGATCATGCCCGTCATCGGTCCGGAGAAGGACATCCCAGCGCCTGACGTCGGTACCGACGAGCAGACGATGGCCTGGATCATGGACACGTACTCCATCCACTCCGGCTACACCGTCACCGGCGTCGTCACCGGCAAGCCGGTCTCGCTCGGCGGTTCGCAGGGCCGCGGTGGTGCCACGTCGCGCGGGGTCATGTACTCCGTGTTCTCCGCGTTGAAGGAGGCGGGCGTCGATCACCGCGGCGTTCGGGTGGCGGTGCAGGGCTTCGGCAAGGTCGGCGGCCTCGCGGCGCAGTACCTGCACGACGCGGGCTGCTGCGTGGTGGCCGTCAGCGACGTGGGTGGCGGCATCTACAACGCGCGGGGCCTGGACCCTGCGGCGCTGCTCAAGCACCTCAAGAGCGGCGCCGACACGGTGGTCGGCTACCCGGGCACGGACACGATCACTAACGCCGAGCTGCTCGAGCTCGACGTGGACGTGCTCGTGCCGGCGGCGCTGGAGGGCGTCATCCACGAGGGCAATGCCGCTGACGTGAAGGCTCGTTTCATCGTGGAGGGCGCCAACGGCCCCACCACGCCGGACGGCGACGCGATCCTCGAGGACAGGGGCGTGGTGGTCGTGCCGGACATCCTCGCCAACTCCGGTGGTGTCGCGGTGTCCTACTTCGAGTGGGTCCAGGACCTGCAGGCCTACTTCTGGTCCGAGGACGAGGTGAACGACCGCCTCAAGCGCCTCATGGAGAACGCGTACGGCGAGGTGTCGGCGCTCGCGTACGAGCAGGGGTTGTCCCTGCGCACGGCGGCGCAGGTGATCGGCGTCGGCCGGGTCGCCGACGCCCACCGCACCCGCGGCCTCTACCCCTGACCCCTTGCGCCCCCCTTCCCCGCCGATCATGGAACTTCTGCCCGCTCGCTGAGCGTGGAAGGTGCGCACTAACTCCATGATCGGCGGGGAAGGGGAGGGGATCTCACCCTCCGGTTACCGGGGCGTGGGAGGCTGGTTGTGCCATGATGAGGCCCGAACCACAGCCGTGTAGTTCGCTCGCCCAGGAGGTTCGATGGACACCACAGCCAGTCTTTCCGTGGTCCCCGACGTCTCGAGCGACCTGACGGACCGCGAGCGCGAGATCCTGGCCTTCGAACGCCAGTGGTGGAAGTACGCCGGGGCCAAGGAGCAGGCCGTGAAGGACCTGTTCGACATGAGCGCGACCCGCTACTACCAGGTGCTCAACGCGCTCATCGACCGTCCCGAGGCACTGGTCGCCGACCCGATGCTCGTCAAGCGCCTGCGCCGCCTGCGCACGACCCGTCAGCGCACCCGTTCCGCGCGGCGCCTCGGCATGGACGCTTAGCCGGTCGTGACCGGACCGAAGGACCCAGAGGGCGAGGACTGGGGGTTCCCGGAGGTCGACCCTGCGGGACCCGCCTCCGTCCTCCTGCCGGACCCTGAACCTGAGCCCGAGGATGTGTACGACACGGGCTCGGATGCCTGGTGGCGGGCGCAGGCGCAGGCTCAGCGCCGGGCCACCGAGAGCGATCCGCTGGTGCCGCTGGTGAAGCCCCCCGCACCGGCGCCCGTGGCACCGCCGGAGCTCGTCGAGCCGCAGGTGCTGCGCCCGGAGCCCGCGCCCAACCCCCTGGACAGCGCTTGGCTGCCTCCGGACCTGCCGGACGTGACCGACCTGCACGCGACCGCAGAGATCCCGATCGCGCCGCCGCCGGCACCACCCGCAGCAACGTCGCCGCCGGCACCACCCGCAGCGCCGTCACCGATCGCGCCGCCCGCCTCGCCGAACCCTCCGATCGTGGCGCGACCGCCGCTGCCTCGGGTTGCGGCCGCACTGCCGGAGCCACCGGTCGAGGGGCCTGCTGTCCCCTCCTTGGCGGACGGACCGGTCGAGGGGATGGCGCCTCCCCCCGATCCGGTGCCCGCCACCCGCACTCCGCACGAGGGAACCCGGCCCGGTCCGACCCGCGCCGTCGCCGGCGCCGCCCTGGCGGTGGCCGGCGTGGCCCTCGGCATCGGGGCGCTGCTGCTGCTGGGCAAGGACGAGCCGAAGGGAACTCCGACGGTCCAGACCTTGCCGAGCCCGAGCCACTCGGCCCCTTCGACGGTGTCGACCGCTCCCTCGGTGGTGTCGACCGTGCGCCCGACCACCCCGGTCGTCGTGGTGCCGCCGTCGACCGCTGCCGCCACGTCGACGGTCGCTCCGGTCTCGGTGCTCAACAACAGCCGGATCAAGGGGCTTGCCAGCCAGGCCGCGGCGCGCTTCCGCGCCGGTGGCTGGCCGGTGCCGAGGACCGGCAACTACAGCGGCGGCATCATCTCGACCACGACCGTCTACTACGCGCCGGGCCAGCTCGCGTCGGCGCAGCAGTTCGCGAGCCGGTTCGGCATCAGCCGGGTGGCGCCGCGCTTCCGCGGCCTCCCAGGCAGCGGTCTCACCGTCGTGCTCACTCGCGACTACGCCTGAGCCGGTGCTCGACCCCGTCACCCCCGCCGGAAGGCTGGGGCTGGCTGCGCTCCGCCGCGACCCCCGGCACGCCGTGGTCGCCCTCGACTACGACGGCACGCTGGCGCCGATCGTGAGTCGCCCGGAGGAGGCCGTCCCACAGGTGGGGACCGTCGAGGTCCTGACCGCGCTCGCGGGCCGGGTCGGCCGGATCGCCCTGGTCACCGGCCGGCCGGCGGACGTGGTCGTCGCCCTGGCCGGCCTGGCGCCGGTGCCCGGTCTGGTGGTGCTCGGTCAGTACGGCGTGCAGCGCTGGCAGGCCGGTTCCCTCGCCGAACAACCGCCGGCTCCCGGCCTGGCCGAGGCCCGCCGGGCGCTGCCCTCGCTGCTCGACGAGCCGGGTGTGCAGGTGGAGGACAAGGGCCTGTCCCTGGTCGTGCACACACGCCAGGCGGACGACCCCGTGGGCGCCCTGGCTCGGCTGCATCCGGTCCTGTCTGCGCTCGCGGCCCGCACCGGACTGCAGCTCACCCCAGGGCGCCTGGTTCTCGAGCTGCGCCCGCGCGGCTATGACAAGGGACGGGCCCTGCGCACCCTGGTGGACGGCTCCTCAGCGGTGCTCTTCGCCGGCGACGACCTCGGTGATCTTGCCGCCTTCGACACCGTCGATGCCTTGCGGGAGGAAGGGACCGAGGGTCTCCTGGTCTGCAGCGACAGCGAGGAGGCACCGGAGGCGCTGCGCTCGCGGGCGGACCTCGTGGTGCCTGGACCTCCTGGCGTCGTGCAGCTGTTGAACGACTTGGCCGGCGAGCTCTGAGCTGCCGAGTCAGGCCGTCGCGCGCCGCTCGGCGAGGGCGGCTGCGACGTGGGCAGCCGACACGGTCGTCGCCGTCATCGACTCGCGCATCGCCGTCAAGGCGGCCTCGCGGACGAGGGCAGCGCAGTCGGCGGCGGAGAAGCCCTCGGTCTGCTTGCCCCGCTCCAGGCGCACGATCCCCCCGACGCTGGTCGAGGGCGGACGGGTGCAGCCGAGCAGACGTAGCGCTGGGGCGGTGCGGGGGTCAGCGGCGGAGGGCGGCCAGCTGGGACTGGAGCCACGCGGCCGGGGGCAGGGCGGTGGCGGCCTTGACCAGCTCGGCGGTGCGTTCCGCCCGGTTGGTGGAGATCAGGGCTTCGTGCAGCGC
>JAOPVP010000059.1 GCA_025966135.1 Frankiales bacterium | reverse complement strand
TGCCACCGCCCCGCCGCCACGACCGACAAGGACCACCGACTGCCCTGGCCACTCGGCCCGACCGACCCGGCCAACCTGCAATGCCTGTGCCGACACCACCACCGCGCCAAACACACCGCCTTCACCGTCACCCTCACCACCGACGGCGACTACCGCTGGACCACCCGCGGCGGCTGGCAGTTCCCACGACAACGCCACCGCTACTGACCCACCCCACTCAACAACCCACGCACCACCTGAGACCCCGGACAGCCCACAGCGCCCGGGACTCAGGCATGCCCGAGACCCTCGGCCGACCGGCAGGCAAGGGCCGAGTCCGCTGACCTCGACGGGGACGGACCAGGAGGCAGCAGGAAGCAGAGGCATCAGGAAGCAACAGCCGCTGCATCCGCTCCACACGCCCGGCGTAGCGGCGATGGTAGGACCGGCCCTGTTCCGACGGTCCCGGCAGCCCGCCCCGACCGATGCCGTTGCGCGCCCCTCCGGTCGGCTGCGGGTGCGGCGTGAAGCGGCCCTGAGGGAGCGACTCGCGGACTTACCAGACGTTCGAGAAGCAGGCGGGAGAGCCTGCCCGGGCCACGCTCACCGGAGGTGAGGCGAAGGACCTCGCCTCCCAGTCCCCCGACTCGTTGAAGGTCCCCTTGCCGAAGCAACCAGAGCAGGCGGTCAGGGGATCTCGTGTTGCAACCACCACAGGATCGCCGTCAGGGACAGCCCGTCGCCGATCTCGCCCGCCCGGAGCAGTCGCCGTACCTGCTCGACGGGGACCCACTCGACGCGGTCGGACTCGCTCGGGTCGCTGGGCTCACCCAGGTGGGTGGCGCCGTCGGCCACGAAGATCTCGAAGCGCTGGTCCGAGATGCCGTTCGTCGGGTGGTAGCCGAACAGCGGCTGCAACGGGCCGGGCTGCCAACCCGTCTCCTCAACAACCTCGCGAGCCGCGGCGGCGACGACCTCCTCGCCGGCCTCGACCCGCCCGGCCGGGATCTCCCAGCCCCAGGTATGGGTGATGAAGCGGTGCCGCCACAAGAGCAGCAACCCTCGTTCCGGATCGTGCACGACGACCCCCGCCGCGGGCAGGTCCCGACGCACGACGTGGTGCTCGAAGCGGGCGCCGCCGGGGACCTCGACATCGACGAGGTGCAGCGAGACCCACGGCGAGTCGTAGATGGCGCGCTCGCCGTGCTCGATCCACTCCACGCCCGAGAACGCTAGCGCCGTTCACCCGAGAGAGTGACGGCTGCGCCCAGCGGAGGCCGATGGACGGAAGTGCGGATTTCGGGCCCAAGTGCTCCAGCAGGCAACGCGTTGCCTGCCGAGGAGCTGTCGTGGGACGCGCCGGTCGCGCTGCACGCGGAGTCGCGGGTACCGCGTGACGACGAGCCGGCGCGCGGGTTCCTGCTGCGCGTGCACAGCGACCCGGACTGCCCCTCGCGGTTAGTACCGAGCGCCGCACTGGTGACCAGGCACTACGAGCGGCTCAAGTCTGATGCGGTGTGCTCCGCGTGCGGCACGGAGCTGATAGCCACGGCCTCGAGCAACGTCATACGACGACTGCTGGAGGCCGAGCGGACGCTGAACACGCTGCGGGACCTCGCGTTGGAAGGTCCCATGCCACGAGAGATCGTGCACTGCCGCGCGCTCCGCTTCGAGGCCCAGTCGGCGGTCAGCGTGCACCCCGATGCGCCCGAGCTGGCGGGACGGGTTGCCGACCTGGCCAGTGAGGTGGGCGAGGCGCTGCGCGCCGCAATGGCCGCCCACGACCGGCGCTCTAGTCGGCCAGGGCGATAACGGCCTCCACCTGCTGCTTGCGGGCCGCGATCTCGCGCTTCTCCGCATCGATGAGCTCGGCGGTGTCCTCGTCGTTCTTCATGAGCGCATCGAGGTCGATACCGGCCATGTCGAGCACACCCATGTCGGCGTAGGCCTTCTGGACCTTGTCCCCCCACAGTCCGATGTCCTTGACGCACGGGACGATTCGCTGGAACAGCAGCGACTGGTAGGCCTGGAAGTAGGGCGCGTTGGCGACCGCCTCGAGGCAGGCCTCGACGTCGAGGCCCATGTTCTCCCAGACCTCCTGCTGCCGGAATCGGTCACGCATCAGGTAGCAGCCCTCGACCACGAACTCCTGGCGCTCGGCAAGCTCCTTGCTCGTCAGCTGCGCGTAGTAGTCGCGCAGCGCGATCCGGCCGAAGGCGACGTGCCGGGCCTCGTCCTGCATCACGTAGGCCAGGATCTGCTTGGGAAGCGGCTTGGTGCACATGTCGCGCAACAGCCCGAAGGCGGCGAGGGCGAGCCCCTCGATGAGGACCTGCATCCCGAGGTAGGGCATGTCCCAGCGACTGTCGGACAAGGTGTCGTCGAGCAGCGACTTGAGGTGAGGGTTGATCGGGTAGACGAGACCGATCTTCTCCTTCAGCAGACGGGCGTAGGTCTCGGCGTGCCGGGCCTCGTCCATCGTCTGGGTGGCGGCATAGAACTTCGAGTCGAGGTCAGGCACCGACTCGACGATGCGCGCTGAGCAGATCATCGCGCCCTGCTCGCCGTGCAGGAACTGGCTGAACTGCCACGAGGCCAGGTGCAGTCCCAGCTCGTTCTTGGCCTTCTCGTCGTTGGCGAAGTACTTGTCCCACATCGGGGTGCCATGGATGGAGATGGCCTCCTCCGGCATGCCCAACAGGTCGTAGCGCTCCACCTCGAGGTCCCAGTCGATCCGGTGCACCTGGTCCCACTGCTTGTCCTTGCCCTTCTGGTACAGGTTCAGCAGCTGGTCGCGCCCATCGTCGTACTCCCAGCTGAAGCGCGCGGCGCCCTGCGCCTCAACATCCCACGTCGCCATCTCGACAGGGGTCGTGTACAGCTCGTGCGTGCTCATGGCGCTCCTTCAAGAAGTGCATCGACGAGTACGGCGATGTCGTGGGCGACCTGATCGGGACGACCGCCTGGCAGGACCAGATGGCTGAACGTGAGGCGGGTGACCGTGTCCGCGACCAGCAGGACCTGCTCCCGCGGGAGCTGCGGCCAGTGCGAGCTGAGGTGCTCCGCGCAGTGGTCCCGGGCGGCGGCCTGCAGCGACTCGGCTCGGGTCGTGAGATACGGCAGCAGGCCGCCGACGTCATCGGTGAGCACCGCCTTGAGCAGCGGGTTGCGCGCCGCCTCCTCAAGCGTCCAGACCGTGCCCGCTGCGACGGCCTCGGACGGTGTGCCCTCGTGGCCGACGATCGCGGCGTCGGCTCCTTCCATCCACCGCGCGGCCTCGCGCAGCGAGAGCGCCTCGGCGAGCGCGTCCTTCGAGCCGAACTCGTAGTAGAGCGTCTGGCGGCTCACGCCGGCGGCCTTGGCCACGTCGGCCATCCGGACGCGCTCCCAGTCACCGGCGAGCGCGGCGTCGTACGCCGCGTCGAGCAAGGCTTGCCGAGTGGTGACCACGGTCGCAGCCTTTGACACAGAGCACCTCGGTGTCAAGACATTGGGGGAGATGATGTCAGGCGCCGTCCCCGGCGACCGGGGCCAGCAGCAGCGCATCGAGCGCGCTGGTCGAGCGCGGCAGGGCGCTCGTGCGGACCACCTCGGTGGGAACCTGCACGACCGGGGCCAGCCAGGCAGCGCTGCTCGGACCGGCTCCCGGGCTCTCCGGCGGATCGCTGTCGCGGTAGCCGTCCTGAGGGTTGAAGTAGGCCGGGTACGGGATGATCGGCTTGGAGCCGAGCCCGTAGCACCCGAAGCTGCGCCTCTCCTTGTACTGCGGCCCGTCGCCGGCGACGTAGCCGCCCTGGTCCTTGATGAACTCGAGCGTGATGTGCAGGCCCGGCTGGGCGCCGCCGAACGTGCGCTCGCCCTCGATCTCGGAGAAGGCGATCCGATTGAGCAGGCAGGCGAAGTTGCCGGAGTAGTGGGCGAACAGTTCCACCGACGGCTTGCTGTCACGAGCCAAGGCCACGAGGCGCTGCTCGTTCTCGCCGACGACGGTCGTTGCACTCGCTGCGAAGGCGCTGGTGCTCCGCAGGAAGGTGTCCAACGCAGCCCGCTCCTCGACCAGCGACCGGGCCGAGAAGGAGAGGTTGTCGAGCGTCCGCATCAGGTCGGGAGTCGCATCGCTGTAGGTGTTGGCGAGCGTGGCCAGTCCTGCCATGTCCTGGGCCAGGGTCGGCAGTGAGGGATTGAGCTTCCTGAAGTACGCCGCGTTGAGAGCGAGGTTCGACCCGAGCCGGTCGCCGCGCCCGCGCAGCGCGGCCGACAGCGCGTTGAGCGTCAGTGAGACCTTCTGCGGCTCGAGGGCCCGCAGCAGCGGGAGGAGGTCGTTGAGGGCGGTCGCGGTCTCGATGGCCGTCGACGACCGGTCCTGCGTGATCGTGTCGCCGTCGCGCAGATGGTCCGGCGAGGGCGCGCTCGGGAGGATCAGCGCCACCTCCTTCTCCCCGAACAGGGTCTTGGGCAGCAGCTGGGCCCGGACGTTGCGTGGAACGAGGGCGGCCTTCCCCGGGTCGAGCGCCAGCTCGAGGGTGGCCTTCTCGCCGTCGGAGCGGACCGCGCGGACCTCGCCCACGAGCAGGCCGCGCACCTTCACGTCGGCGTGAACGGACAGCTGATTGCCGGCGCGGTCGGCCTCGAGGGCTACGTCGACTGTCGGCGTGAACTTCTTCTGGTAGAGCGCGATCGACAGCTCGACAAGGAGCGCAAGGACGATGAGGAAGACCACTCCGGCGACCCGACGACGCAGGAGGGCCGGACCCTTGACGAGGGGCGGCGCCACGGGATCCCCCATAGGGACGAAGCGGACTGGTCGGGCTGAAAGGTATATGTGCTGCGGATCACACGCCATGGTGACGTGCACGTGCCGCGCTAGCGTTCACCCGGTGCCGCCGCCCCTCCGTCGACCGCGATGAGCGTGCTGCTCGTCCTTGACCTGCTGGGCGTCGCCGTCTTCGCCGTCTCGGGCGCGGAGCTCGCACTCGACAAGCAGCTCGACCTGTTCGGTGTCCTGGTGCTCGCCGCGGTCACGGCCCTGGGCGGCGGCGTGCTGCGCGACCTGCTGCTCGGCGCGACACCGCCCGCGGTCCTCAAGGACGGCCGCTTCCTGGTCGTCGCCCTCGCCACCGGCCTGATCGTGTTCGCCGTCGCGCCGCAGCTACCGAAGATCGTGGGGCCGGTCAGGCTGTTCGACGCCGCCGGCCTCGGGCTGTTCGTCGCAGCAGGAACGACCAAAGCCCTCTCGGTCGGCCTCGGCGCCGTGCCGGCCGTCACGGTGGGCTGCATCACCGGGATCGGCGGCGGCATCGCGCGCGACGTGCTCGTCGGCGTGGTGCCCGTGGTGCTGCGTCGGGAGCTCTACGCCGTACCCGCTGTGCTGGGTGCGAGCGTGGTGACCATGGGCGACGGGCTGCACCTCAACCCAGGTCCGACCGCAGCGGTCGGCGCGCTGCTGGTCTTCACCGTGCGGATGCTCGGGATCTGGCGGGACTGGCACTTCCCGGTCGGACGGCGCTGACGTGCCCCGGCTCCTGGTCGTCCACCACACCCCCTCCCCGGCGTTGCGGGAGATGCACGAGGCTGCCCTGGTCGGCCTGCAGCAGCAGGGCCTGGAAGGGGTCGAGGTCGTCGTACGTCCCGCTCTCACCTGCTCCCCCGTCGAGGCGCTCGAAGCCGACGGCTACCTGCTCGGCACACCCGCGAACATGGGCTACATGTCCGGGGCCCTCAAGCACTT
>JAOPVP010000057.1 GCA_025966135.1 Frankiales bacterium | reverse complement strand
CGTGCCCACGATCTTGGACGTCGAGCGGATGCTGCGCGGGGCCGCTCTCCGCGTCACCCGTCCTCGAGTGGCGGTACTGACCGCGGTGCATGAGCATCCGCACGCAGACACGGACTCGATCATCCGTGTCGTGCGTGAGGACCTCGGTGAGGTGTCCCATCAGGCCGTGTACGACGTGCTGCGTGCGGTGACTGTCGCGGGTCTGGTACGGCGCATCGAACCGTCGGGCTCCGTCCCCCGCTACGAGGCCCGGGTCGGGGACAACCACCACCACGTCGTGTGCCGGTCGTGCGGTGCCATCGCTGACGTCGACTGCGCCCTCGATGAGACGCCCTGTCTGACCGCGTCCGACGACCACGGCTTCTCGATCGACGAGGCCGAGGTCATCTACTGGGGCCTGTGCCCCGGCTGCTCCGCCACCTCCCGTTCCTGATCACCCCAAGCTCATCCCTGATCCGTCAAATCCTGGAAGGATTTCCGTGCCTGAGAACCATGATGCAGTCGTTGGAGACATGAACTCGGAGGAGAGCGAAGGCCTCTGCCCGGTCTTGTCCGCGCGTGCCGCACACCCGACCGAGGGCGCCGGGAACCGTACCTGGTGGCCGAACCAGCTCAACCTGAGGATTCTCCAGAAGAACCCCGCCGTGGCCAACCCCCTGGGCGAGAAGTTCGACTACGCCAAGGCGTTCGCGACCCTCGACCTCGATGCCCTCACGCGGGACGTAGACGAGGTGATGACCACCTCGCAGGACTGGTGGCCGGCGGACTACGGCCACTACGGGCCGTTCTTCGTCCGCATGGCGTGGCACAGCGCCGGCACGTACCGCATCAGCGACGGCCGCGGGGGTGCCGGGTCGGGCATGCAGCGATTCGCGCCACTGAACAGCTGGCCCGACAACGCGAACCTCGACAAGGCCCGCCGGCTGCTCTGGTCGGTCAAGCAGAAGTACGGTCAGAAGATCTCGTGGGCCGACCTGATGGTCTTCGCCGGCAACCGCGCTCTGGAGACGATGGGCTTCACGACCTTCGGCTTCGCCGGCGGTCGGGCTGACGTCTGGGAGCCCGACGAGGACGTCTACTGGGGCCCGGAGGACACCTGGCTCGGCGATGAGCGCTACACCGGCGACCGTGAGCTCGACAATCCCCTGGCCGCGGTCCAGATGGGCCTCATCTACGTGAACCCCGAGGGCCCGAACGGCAACCCGGACCCGATGGCCTCGGCCCGGGACATCCGCGAGACGTTCGGTCGCATGGCGATGAACGACGAGGAGACCGTCGCGCTGATCGCCGGCGGCCACACGTTCGGCAAGACACACGGTGCCGCCGACCCCAACGAGCACGTCGGCCCCGAGCCGGAGGGGGCCGCCCTCGAGGAGCAGGGCCTTGGCTGGCGGAACACCTTCGGCAGCGGCAAGGGCGTGGACACGATCACCAGCGGGCTCGAGGGCGCGTGGACCCCCACCCCGACCACGTGGGACAACAGTTACTTCGAGACCCTGTTCGGCTTCGAGTGGGAGCTGGCGAGGAGCCCCGCCGGTGCCCAGCAGTGGACACCGAAGGACGGGGCCGGGGTGGGTACCGTGCCCGACGCCCACGACCCCTCGCGGCGGCACGCCCCGTTCATGGCGACGACGGACATCGCGCTCCGAGTGGACCCGGTCTACGAGCAGATCTCGCGGCGCTTCCTCGATCACCCGGAGGAGCTGGCGGATGCCTTCGCTCGGGCGTGGTTCAAGCTGACGCACCGCGACATGGGCCCCATCCAGCGCTACCTCGGACCGCTCGTCCCGCAGGAGACGCTGATCTGGCAGGACCCGGTACCCGCGGTCGACCACGAGCTGGTCGACGCTGGGGACGTCGCCTCCCTGAAGGGCCAGATCCTTGCCTCGGGGCTCTCGGTCTCCGAGCTGGTCTCCACCGCATGGGCGTCGGCGTCGACGTTCCGCGGCGGCGACAAGCGCGGCGGCGCCAACGGGGCGCGCATCCGCCTCGAGCCCCAGAGCGGTTGGGAGGTCAACAACCCCGACGAGCTGGCGACGGTGCTCCGCACGCTGGAGGGGATCCAGGAGGCCTTCAACGTCTCCCAGACCGGGGGCAAGAGGGTCTCGCTCGCCGACCTGATCGTGCTCGGCGGCGCCGCGGCCGTCGAGCAGGCGGCCAAGAACGCCGGCCACGACGTCGAGGTCCCCTTCACCCCGGGACGCGCGGACGCGTCGCCGGAGCAGACCGACGCCGAGTCCTTCGCGCCGCTCGAGCCGACCGCGGACGGGTTCCGCAACTACCTCGGGAAGGGACACCGGTTGCCGGCTGAGTACCTCCTGCTCGACCGGGCGAACCTACTGACCCTGAGCGCCCCGGAGATGACGGTCCTGGTCGGTGGCCTCCGTGTCCTGGGCGCCAACTCCCAGCAGTCGCCGTACGGCGTCTTCACGAAGACCCCCGGGTCGCTGACCAACGACTTCTTCGTCAACCTGCTCGCCCTGGGCACGACCTGGCGGGCGACGTCGGAGGATGCCACCACCTTTGAGGGTCGCGACGCGACAGGCGAGGTCACGTGGACGGGAAGCCGCGTCGACCTCGTCTTCGGCTCCAACTCCCAGCTGCGCGCGGTCGCGGAGGTCTACGCGAGCGACGACTCGCGGGAGAAGTTCGTACACGACTTCGTCGCGGCCTGGGACAAGGTCATGAACCTCGACCGGTTCGACCTCGCCTGATCCTGACGTCCAGGTCGGCCCTCGTCGGCCGACCTGGACGTCCCGAGCCGGTGGTCTGTTCTCTCCGGTCCCGCCTGTGTTCTGTCCAGTTCAGCGGACGGTTGCGTGGGCCAAACCCGCTTCCAGATAGCTCGTGACGGAGTCGCCGGCGGTGTCGAAACCCTCCCCAATGGTGGCCCCGGCGCGGTACCGGTGATTGATTCCTTCGGCGATGACGGCCAGCTTGTAGTAGGCCAATCCCATGTAGAAGTCCCAGTTGTCGAGCCGGATCTCTGCCGTCGCCTCGTACTGCGCTGCCAGGTCGTCGGGCGACGGTAGACGCCCACTGGTCCAGGCAGCACTGGTGCCGAGAACGAGGTTCAGTCCAGGATGTCGATAAGCGCACATCATCGCGACGTCGGCGACTGGGTCTCCGATGGTGGAGAGCTCCCAGTCCACGATGGCCTTCACGACTCCGGGGTCGTCTTCGGCGAGCAGGGTGTTGTCGATGCGGAAGTCACCGTGAACTATCGAGGAGTGCTGCTGCTCCGGGATGGAGTCGGCCAGCCTGCGGCTGAGCCGCTCGGCCAGATCCGACTTCCCTGTCGACACGATGTCCCACTGACTTGCCCACCGACGGAGCTGGCGAGTGGCGTACCCCTGAGGACGCCCGAACGTTCCCAGGCCTATTCCCTCGTAGTCGACCCGATGCAGTGCGGCGAAGGCAGTAACCAAGCCGGTCACGCACGCGTCGACCGCGGCCCCACTGAGGTCCTGGAGCTGTGCCTGCGAGCGAATGGCGGTGCCTTGCACGAATTCGACGACAGTGAACTGCGCTCCGATCACGGCCAGGTCCTCACACAGGGCAATCGTTCGTGCGACAGGCACACCGGTTCCTTCGAGTGCCCTGGTCACACGGAACTCCCGCGCTACGTCGTGCGCCGACGGCGTCATGCCGGCCGTGGGCGGGCGACGAACCACCCAGCGACTTCGAGCATCTGAAACCACGAACGTCAGGTTGGACCGGCCGCCGGCAATGAGGCGTGCGGACAGCGGGCCGTCGACCGCCACGCCCCGCTCAGCGAAGAAGGCACCGATGGCCTGCAGGTCAAGCCGATTGCCGTCCGGTTCGCTCACCGACGGGTGCCCGCGATGGAACGGACTGCCCGCCTGGCTATCGACCATCGGTGCACTTCAGACGGACCGTCGTAGACACGGAACGGCCGCAGCTCGCGGACGATCTTGGCGATGGGCAGCGAAGACGACACACCGAGACCGCCGCACATCTGCATCGCCCGGTCGGCCACCCGGTGCAACGCCTCGCCCGCGAAGGTCTTGGCGATCGCCGTCGACATCGGTGCGTGC
>JAOPVP010000049.1 GCA_025966135.1 Frankiales bacterium | reverse complement strand
GCTGAGCGGTTTGCTCCTACCGGGCCGACGACCCGCGTTCAGAATCTCGGGTGCTGCCCGACCAACTGAGCGCGGGACTTTCCCTTGCCACCCTTCTCGACGGTGCCGAGGGTCCAGCAGTCCAGGTGACGGGCAGTCAATATCGCCAACGCACGGTCGGTGTCCTCCGGCGCGACGATGGCGACCATGCCGACACCCATGTTGAACGTCTTGTCCATCTCCGCGCGTTCGATGCGCCCTCGCTGGGCGATCATCGCGAACACCGGGGCAGGCGTCCAGGTACCGCGGTCCAACTCGGCACTCAGCCCGTTGGGGATGACGCGCTCGAGATTGCCCGCCAGCCCGCCGCCGGTGACATGGCAGAACGTGCGCACCTGAGTTTCGGCGGCCAGCGCGAGGCAGTCCTTGGCGTAGATGCGCGTCGGCTCGAGAAGCTCTTCGCCCAGCGTGCGGCCGAATTCCTCGACGTGTCCGGCGAGGTTGCCCCGATCGATCTCCAGCAGCACCTTGCGGGCCAGCGAGTATCCGTTGGAGTGCAGCCCGGTGGAGGCCATGGCGATGATCACGTCGCCCGGCTTGACCCGATCGGGACCCAGGACGTCGTCGGCCTCGACCACGCCCACCCCGGTCGCGGAGATGTCGTAGTGATCAGGAGACATCAGGCCCGGATGTTCGGCGGTCTCACCGCCGAGCAGCGCGCACCCTGCCATCACGCAGCCATCGGCAATGCCCGAGACGATCTCGGCGACGCGTTCGGGTACGGTGCGGCCGACGGCTATGTAGTCCTGGAGGAACAACGGTTCGGCCCCGCAGACGACGAGGTCGTCGACCACCATCGCCACCAGGTCCAGACCGACCGTGTCGTGCTTGTCCATCGCCTGGGCGATCGCGAGCTTGGTCCCGACGCCGTCCGTCGAAGAGGCCAGCAGCGGATCGGTGTACTTCTTCAGGTCGAGGCGGAACAGTCCGGCGAACCCACCGAGGCCACCGACCACCTCCGAGCGGGTGGCACGCGCGACCTTGCTCTTCATCAGCTCGACCGCGCGGTCGCCGGCCTCGATGTCGACGCCGGCCCCCGCATACGAAGAGGAAGCGCTCACGGCCGGCTCAGGGCGTCGCCGCCGCCGCCTCCAGGCGCGAGGACGTCTGCAGACCCGAGCGCACCGTCCTGGTCGACCTGGTCGGCCTGGACGTTGCGGGTCAGGCCCTCGAGGACGTGCTTGCCGATGAGGTCCTGCTCGGGCAGCGCGATCGGGTACTCGCCGGTGAAGCAGGCGCGGCACAGCTTGTCGGCGGGCTGCGCACTGGCCGCGGTGAGCCCGTCGAGGCTGACGAAGGCCAGCGAGTCGGCGCCGATGGAGGCACGGATCTCCTCAACAGCCAGGCCGCTGGCGATCAGTTCGGCCTTGCTCGCGAAGTCGATGCCGTAAAAGCACGGGTTCATGACCGGCGGTGAGGAGATCCGGACGTGCACCTCGGCGGCACCGGCCTCGCGGAGCATCCGCACCAGCGCGCGCTGGGTGTTGCCGCGCACGATCGAGTCGTCGACGACGACCAGTCGCTTGCCCTTGATCACCTCGCGGAGCGGGTTGAGCTTCAGGCGGATGCCGAGCTGGCGGATCGTCTGCGAGGGCTGGATGAAGGTGCGGCCGACATAGGCGTTCTTCACCAGCCCCTGTCCGTAGGGGATACCGCTCTGCTCGGCGAAGCCGATGGCCGCGGGTGTGCCGGACTCCGGCACCGGGATCACCAGGTCGGCATCGACGGGGGCCTCGAAGGCCAGCGTGCGGCCGACCTGCACGCGGGTGGTGTAGACCGACTGACCGGCGATGGTGGTGTCCGGACGGGCCAGATAGACGTACTCGAACAGGCAGCCCTTCGGCGTCGCCTCGGCGTAACGGCTGGCCCGGAAGCCGTGCTCGTCGATGACGATCAGCTCACCGGGTTCGACCTCGCGCACGAAGGTGGCACCAACGATGTCCAGCGCCGCCGTCTCGCTCGCCACGACCCAGCCGCTCTCCAGCCGACCGATGACGAGGGGGCGGACACCGTGCGGGTCGCGAGCGGCGTACAGCGTGTGCTCGTCCATGAAGACGAGGCTGAACGCGCCGCGCAGCGTCGGAAGGATCTCGCGGGCCGACGCCTCCAGGGAGCGGTCGGCGCTGGCCGCGAGGAGCGCCGTGATGAGGTCGGAGTCGTTGGTCGACCCCATGGCGTCCTTGCCGAGACCGAGGGCGGCGACGCGGCGGGCGAGCTCGCTGGTGTTGGTGAGGTTGCCGTTGTGGCCGAGCGCCAGGCTGCCGCCGGTGGGCTGCTGGCGGAACGAGGGCTGGGCGTTCTCCCAGGTGCACGAGCCGGTGGTGCTGTAGCGGCAGTGCCCGATGGCCAGGTGGCCCTTCATGGCCTGCAGCACCGACTCGTCGAAGACCTGCGCGACGAGACCGAGCTCCTTGTAGACCACGGTGGCCGAGCCGTCGCTGACAGCCATCCCGGCCGCCTCCTGGCCCCGGTGCTGCAGCGCGTACAGCCCGTAGTACGTCAGCTTGGCGACGTCCTCGCCCGGGGCCCAGACGCCGAAGACGCCGCACTCCTCGCCTACGGGCCGCTCAGGTTGGTAACCATCGAGAGGGTCGACAGCGTCGTTCTGGCCGTGTGCAGAAGGCACGCGGGGTCTCCTCGGGGCGGGGGAGGGGGAAGCCGACTCTGTTGAGTGTACCGGCGTCCCGCCCCGGCCACGGGCGCCTCAGGCAGCCGGCGGAGCGATGTGGGACCGCTGGGTTGATTAGCGCAGGGCAGGCAGGCACCCGAGGCGGGCGCTGACCCGGAGCAGGCCGGCGCGGTCACCCGAGCCGTAGTCACGGAGGGCAGCGGGGATGACGGTCCCCATGAGGTTCTGGCTGCTTCTGACATGGCCGAGCCCGACCGCGTGCCCGAGCTCGTGCAGGGCGATCGTGTAACGGCTGGCGGGGCCCCAGAGCGGAGCGGGCGAGCGGTTGTTGAAGACGACGACGCCCGAGGTCAGCTCGGCACGCAGGCCCAGCGGGGTGTTCAGACCGACCCAGCCCACGCGGGTCTCCCCCACGTGCCTGGGACCGGTACCGGCGAGCAGGTCGGAGTGGCTCGGGTCACTCCAGGCGATCAGCAGCGGCCGGTAGGCGCCCCAGGCTTGGCGTAGATAGGCCGAGCCTGGGGTGCTGCGGGAGGTACCGACGTACTGGAAGCGCAGTCCGGTGAGCCGGCTGACCCGCGCCAGCGCGGTCCGTACGACGGTCACCCCACCGGTCGGTGCCCCGGCCGGGTTGAACGCCCAGCGCACCGTCTGGCACGGGTTCCAGCGCGCCGCGCTGCCCCCGAACTTCTGCAGCAGCGTGTAAGGAGCGCTCGCCGTCGAGGCCACCGTACCGACCGTCCCGGCGAGCTGAGCGGTACCTGCCACCGCAGGCGTGACCTGCGGGTCGGCCGGTCCGAGCCCCACGAGCAGGGCGAGAGCTACCGCCGCGGCGGTGACGCACCGTGATGCAAGAGAGGGCATGCATCATTCATCGTCACGCTTAGTGATCGACTTGACTACGCAGCGTAATGAGGTGGGACGCCGTCACGGCCGGCCCCTGGTGGGGACCGGCCGTGATCGGAGCTGGTGCGGACTAGCCGCGGATGTCGCCTCGCTCAGTGCGGACCGAGCGGCGACGGCGTCCGGCGCGGAGCAGCGCAAGACCCGCGAGGACGGTGGCGACCGCCCACAGGGTCAGGGTCGCCGTCATGTCACCGGTGAAGGGAAGCGCGCCGGGCACCGTTCCCGAGCCACCGGTCTCGCCGCTGATGGTGCCGCCACCACCGGTCTCGCCGCCGATGGTGCCGCCACCGCCAGTCTCGCCGCCGATGGTGCCGCCACCACCGGCGTCGCCCCCGCCCACGGGAGACGCTGTCGCGGACGGCGAAACGGTCGCGGTCGCGGACGGTGAAGCGGTCGCCGAAGCGGAAGCGGCCGCCGAAGCCGAAGCCGAAGCAGTCGCGGACGGGGAAGCGGAAGCCGACGGCGAAGCGGTCGCCGACGCCGAGGCGCTCGCCGAGGCCGAAGCGGAAGCCGAGGCGCTCGCCGACGCGGAAGCCGAAGCGGTCGCCGACGGGGAAGCAGTCGCCGACGGCGAGGCAGTAGCCGACGGCGAGGCGGTCGCCGACGCCGAGGCGCTCGCCGACGCCGAAGCGGAAGCCGAAGCGGTCGCGGTCGCGGTCGGCGTCGCGGTCGGTTTCACGGCGCCGCAGTCAACCTTGAAGACCTTGAAGTTGTCGGCGCCGTGCACCCCGCCGCCCGTGAGGTACGGCTTGTACTGGCCGTCCGGCAGTGACAGCACCGCAGAGTGACCGGCGCCGTTCGCATCAACGGTGAACTGGCCCGGCAGCACCGGAGCATGCTTGAACGCCGGTCCCTCGGAGAAGGCGTACGAGACGACCTGGCCCGGGTCGAAGTGGAACGCGTCCACGTAGAAGTCGCAGACCTTCGGCTCGTTGTTGGTGTCCCCGTACGGCGTCCCCGGGCTGTGGATCTTCATCACGCTGTTGTCACCCGGCGGGGCACCCGCTGCGGCCGTCGCGGGTACGGCCGTGAGCGCCTGCCCCCCCACGAGGATCAGCGCCAGCGCCGACACGCTCCCGGCGAGCACGTTGAGCGAGAGCCGTGATGCCATGATTTTTCTCCGTCCCTTGGGACGGGTCGGTCTCGCCACTTGCTCCCTGCGCCCGCTAGGCGACCGTGTTGTCTCCGTGCGCCCTCGGGGCGTCGGTGAGGCGGGCTCAGATCGGTGCTTCCCCCCACACAGCGCTGGTTGCGCTGCGTTGCTTAGCTCGGTACATACAGTAAGCCAACCTCAAACTGGCGACAAGGAGCCATTTGGCTCACGACAGGAGGGGCAAATAGGGTGAAAGGTCGGCCCGCTCGCCACTCGCTGTGATCCGCCCGGCGCCGATCAGGGCATCCCAGCGCTCCCGTCCGGTACAGAGCCGCACCCACGCGACCGGCTCGGCCTCGACCACGTTCGGGGGCGTGCCGCGCGTGTGCCTCGGCCCCTCCAGGCACTGCACGGCCGCGTACGGCGGGATGCGGACCTCGACGCTGCGGCCGGGACAGCGGTCCGCGAGCGCCCTGGCGAGCTCCTGCACCACGATCCTCAGGGCCTGTGCGGCAGGGGCGATCCCGACGTCCAGGCCATGCACGACCGCCTCGATCAAGCGGAACAGGGAGGCGTCCTTGAGGGTGTGGCGGCCGGTGAGCTGCTCGACGACCTTGTCCGCGGGATGGCTGGCCAGCACCTCGGCCACCAGCCCGGCTTGCGGGGCCAGTGGCAGCCGCTCGGCCTTGGTCCTCGCGTCGAGCTGCTCGGCGAACCCGGGCAGCTGCTCCGCCCAGCAGTTGACGCCACCCCCGTCCGCCCGGCCGTCGACGTCACGCCCGGCGCTCCGCGCCAGGTCGCGCGCCGTCAGGGCGAGGTGCGTCTCGAGGTCCTCGACCGTCCATGCCTCGCAGTCCGTCGGACCCTGCGGGTCCATGCCGCTGAGAGCCGCGACCAGGACGCCGTACTGCGCTTGGAGAGCGGACCGGACGTCGGCGTAGGCCGGTCCGCGGACGGCCACCCCGTCAGGTCCCGGCGAGTGGGCCGAACAGGGCCGGCAGGGTCGCCTCGTGGGCCGTGCGGAGCTCGTCGAGGTCGACGGTCAGGACGTCCTGGATCTCGAGCGCGGTGCCGTCGGTGACACCGATCCGGGTGACCGGGAGGTCGCGCACGTTGCACATCTCGGTGAAGCGCAGCTCCTCGGAACGGGGCACGCTCACCAGGGCCCGTCCGGCCGACTCGGAGAACAGCTGGACGAACGCGGTCTGCGTCTCGGGCAGCACGATGCGGGCGCCGATGCCCTTCGCCAAGGCGGACTCGACGAGGGCCTGAGCCAGACCACCGTCGGACAGGTCGTGGGCGCTGCTGAGCATCCCGTCGCGGGAGCCGCTGACGAGCACCTCGGCCAGCACCTTCTCGCGGGCCAGGTCGACCCTGGGCGGCACCCCCCCGAGGTGGCGGTGCTGCGACCAGGCCCACTCGCTTCCCCCCAGCTCGTCATGGGTGTCGCCCAGCAGCAGCAACGTCTCGCCCTGGTCCTGGAAGCCCATCGGGGTGCGTCGCGCGACGTCGTCGAGCAGCCCCAGGACGCCGACCACGGGGGTGGGGTTGATCGGCGTACCGGCTGTGGAGTTGTAGAAGGAGACGTTGCCGCCGGTGACGGGGGTCTCGAGGAACGCGCAGGCCTCGGCGAGGCCCCTCGTGGCTTCCGCGAACTGCCACATCACCTCAGGGTCCTCTGGGCTGCCGAAGTTGAGGCAGTCGGTGACCGCGATCGGCACGGCACCGGTGGCCGCGACGTTGCGGTAGGCCTCGGCGAGGGCGAGCTGCGCGCCGGCGAAGGGGTCGAGGCGGGTGTAGCGGCCGTTGCCGTCGGTCGCGAGGGCCACGCCGAGGCCGGTCTGCTCGCTGAGACGAACCACGCCGGCGTCCTCGGGCCAGGCCAGCACGGAGTTGCCCATGACGATGCGGTCATACTGCTCGACGACCCAGCGCTTGCTGCAGAGGTTGGGGCTGCTGATCATCTTCAGCAGCAGGTCTTTCGTGGCCTCGGGGTAGTCCGGCAGCGGTGCGTTGTTGAGCGCGTCCAGGTCGGCGGGCCGGACCATCGGCCGGTGGTAGACCGGGCCGTCGTCGGCGAGCGAGCCCGGCGGGACGTCCACGACCGCTTCGCCGTGCCACAGGATCTTGAGCCGGTCGCCGGTGGTGACCTCACCGATCGCGGTGGCGAGAACGCCCCACTTCTCAGCAATAGCAAGGACTTCGGGGAGGCTGTCCGGCGTGACGATCGCGAGCATCCGCTCCTGCGACTCGCTCGCCAGGACCTCGGTCGGGTCCATGCTCGCCTCGCGCAGCGGTACCCGGTCGAGGTAGGCGACCATGCCGCTCTTGCCCGCCGCACTGGTCTCTGTGAGGGCACAGGTCAACCCGGCGCCGCCGAGGTCCTGGATGCCCTCGACCAGCTTCGCGTCGAACATCTCGAGGCACGCCTCGATGAGCAGCTTCTCCGTGAACGGATCCCCGACCTGTACGGCGGGACGGTTGGCGGGGCCGTCCTCCTCGAAGGTGGCACTCGCGAGGACGCTCACCCCCCCGATGCCGTCCCGGCCGGTCTTGGCGCCGAGCAGCACGACGACGTTGCCGACGCCCTTCGCCGCCGACAGCTGGATCCGCTCGACGGGCATGACCCCGAGGCACAGGGCGTTGACGAGCGGATTGCCCTGGTAGCTCGGGTCGAAGACGACCTCGCCACCGACATTGGGCAGGCCGAGGCAGTTCCCGTAGCCACCGACGCCCGCGACGATCCCCGGCAGCACCCGCTTGGTGTCAGGATGGTCGGCGTCACCGAACCGGAGCGGGTCCATGACCAGGACCGGACGAGCCCCCATGGTGAGGATGTCGCGGACGATGCCGCCGATCCCGGTGGCCGCGCCCTGGTAGGGCTCGACGTAGCTCGGGTGGTTGTGCGACTCGACCTTGAAGGTGACGGCGAGTCCCTCGCCGACGTCGACGACACCGGCGTTCTCGCCCATGCCGACCAGCATCCGGTCACCCTTGGGGATCTTGCCGAACTGGCTCAGGTGCACCTTGCTGCTCTTGTACGAGCAGTGCTCGCTCCACATGATCGAGTACATCGCCAGCTCGGACTGCGTGGGCCGGCGGCCGAGGATCTCCACGATCTTGGCGTACTCGTCGTCCTGCAGGCCGAGCTCGGCGTAGGGAAGCCCGTCGGTGGCGGTGGCCTCGGCGTTCTTGACAGTGTCGATCACCTGACAAGCTCCTTGAGCACGCTGGTGAAGAAACCGAGGCCGTCGGTCCCGGGACCGGTGAGGGCCTCGACCGCGTGCTCGGGGTGCGGCATGAGGCCGAGCACGTTGCCGCGCTCGTTGGTGATGCCGGCGATGTCCCGCAGGCTGCCGTTGGGGTTGCCCTGTGCGTAGTAGGCGACCACCCTCCCCTCCTGCTCCAGCGCATCGAGGGTCTTCTGGTCCGCCACGAAGCAGCCCTCGCCGTTCTTGACCGGGATGGTGATCTCCTGGTCGACGGAGTACGCGGTCGTCCACGCGGTGGTGTTGTTGGCGACCCTCAGCGGCTGGTCGCGGTGCACGAAGTGCAGGTGCTGGTTACGGGTCAGCGCACCCGGCAGCAGGTGCGACTCGCAGAGCACCTGGAAGCCGTTGCAGATCCCGAGGACCGGCATCCCGCCGTTGGCGGCGTCGATCAGCGTGGGCATGACCTGGGCGAACCGGGCGATCGCCCCGCACCGCAGGTAGTCGCCGTACGAGAAGCCGCCGGGCAGGACCACGGCGTCGACGTCGTGCAGGTCGGCGTCGGCATGCCAGAGCGGTGTCACCTCCGCGCCCGCCAGTCGGGCGGCGCGCTGGGCGTCGCGGTCGTCGAGGCTGCCTGGAAAGGTGACGACGCCAATCTTCACTTGCACAACCCTACCGGTCCCCCTCCAGCACCCGCCGATCATGGAGCTTGTGCCCGCCGGCTGAGCGTGAGGCCCGAGCAACAACTCCATGATCAGCGGGGGAGGCACGCGCGAAGGGCCTAGGCTGGCGCTGTGGCCGTGCACAAGATCCTCGTCGACGTCATGCTCAAGCCGGAGATCCTCGACCCGCAGGGTCAGGCGGTCGCGAACGCGCTGCCGAACCTCGGATACCCGAGCCCAGTGGGCCTGCGGATCGGTCGGCACGTCGAGCTGGCCCTCGAGGCCGCAGACGCCGACGCCGCCCTGGAGCAGGCGACGAAGATCGCCGACACGTTGCTCGCCAATCCGGTGATCGAGGACTACACCGTCCGCCTGGCCTGACTCACGCAGCCTCCGCGAGGCGCAGCGCCTCGCACACCTGCGCAACGATCGTGTGCGGCCGACGCCGCAGGTCCTCGGCCGAGAAGCGCAGCACGATCCAACCAGCGCGTACGAGGTCGTTCTGGCGCCTTCGGTCCCGGGTGAAGACGTCCTCGCGCTCGTGGACCTCGCGTCCGTCGTACTCGATGGCGACCTTGTGCGACGGGAAGGCCAGGTCGACTCGAGCGATCCACTTGCCGGCAGCGTCGTCCGACGTCGAACTGCGCGACCGGTGCCAGACCAGCCTGTCTCAACAGCAGCCTGACGCGCGACTCCGGCGGTGACTCGGCCTTCGGATCGCAGAGATCGAGTACGGCGAAGGCCTGGCGCACCCCCCTGAGCTTCGCGTGCGCCACCAGTTCCTGGCGTAACTCGGCGTCCGAGCAGACCCTGGCTCGTTGGCTGGCGTCAGCCGTCACGACCGCATCCGCGAGGGGAAGCCGACGAAGCAGATCGGCCACGGCGCGGGTCGGGCGCAGGCAGCGGACCTTGTTGTCCAGTCGGCAGCGGTCGCCCGCCGGCAGCATCGCCTCACGGATGACAAGGCCCTTCCTCCTGGGGATCACGACTCCGCGAGGAACGACTGCCTCGAGGAGGGGAGGCCCGGGAGGGAGGACGTCCACCCCGAGCAACCAGAGCAGGCAGCGGTCTGCGACGTAGGCATGCGCGGGAAGGAGTCGCTGCGCGGCCCGGGCGCGCACGGCAAGCGTGATCGTCACCCCGGCCGGGACATAGGCGCCCTGCATGACGCGCTGCCAGCCGCCCTCAGCCAGCGCGCGGTCGAGCCGCCGCCGACCACCCAGGCGCAGTGTCAGCTCGGGACGGGTGAGGACCTCCATGACCGAGGAGGGTCCCGCGCCAGCCCCAGTTCCGCGCACCGTCATCCACAAGCTCGGTCATCCACAAGCTCGCCGATCATGGAGTTGTTGCTCGGGCCTCACGCTCAGCTGGCGGGCACAAGCTCCATGATCGGCGGGGTCAGGCCTCGCGGAGGTAGGAGTCGAAGCTGCTGCCCGTCAGGAGCTCGTAGGCCTCGACGTACTTGGCCCGGGTCGCGTCGACCACCTCGGCGGGCAGCTCCGGCCCCGGCTCCTTCTTGTCCCACCCGGACGCCGTGACCCAGTCGCGGACGTACTGCTTGTCGTACGACGGTTGCGCCCGGCCGGGCTGCCAGGAGGCGGCGGGCCAGAACCTCGAGGAGTCCGGGGTGAGCACCTCGTCCCCGAGCACCAACGCCCCGGACAGCAGGCCCAGCTCCACCTTGGTGTCCGCCAGGATGATCCCGGCGGCGGCGGCCACCGACAGACCGCGCGCGTAGACCCGCAGGGTCACGTCCCGCAGCTCCGCCGCGAGCGCGGGACCGAGGGAGGCGACAACCTCGTCGTACGTCATGGGCAGGTCGTGCTCGCCGACTGGGGCCTTGGAGCTCGGCGTGAAGATGGGTGCCGGCAGCTGCGAGCCATCGACCAGGCCGGCCGGCAGCGAGACGCCGCTGACGACCCCGGTGGCGTTGTAGTCGGTGAGGCCGCCGCCGGTGAGGTAGCCGCGGGCGACGCACTCCACCTGCACCATGTCGAGCTTCTGCACGAGCACCGAACGCCCGCGCACCTGGTCGGCGAAGGGCTTCAGCGCGGGCACGGCCGACATGACGTCGGCAGTCACCACGTGGTTGGGCACCACGTCGGCGAGCTGCTCGAACCACCACAGCGACAGCCCCGTCAGGACGGCACCCTTGTCCGGGATGGTCGTCGGCAGGATCACGTCGTACGCCGAGAGCCGGTCACTTGCGACAAGGAGCAGCTGGTCGTCGCCGACCGCATAGAGGTCCCGGACCTTGCCGGAGTGCAGCAGGGGCAGCGGCAGGGTCACGTGAGGGCGGCCAGGCGCTCGAAGACCGGCGCAAGGCGCTCGAGGTAGCGCTCCGGGCGACAGACCTCGTCGAGCCGTGCCTCGTCGAGCTCCTTGCCGGCCTCCTTGGCCTCAGCCGTCAGGGTCGCGCGGAACGGCTCCCCGGTCTCCCAGGTCCTCATCGCGGCGCGCTGCACGAAGGCGTAGGCGTCCTCGCGCGAGAGCCCCCCCTCCACGAGCTCGAGCAAGACGCTCGAGGTGTAGATCAGGCCGCCGGACGACTCGAGGTTGTGGCGCATCCGGGCGGTGTCGACGACCAGGCCAGTGACGAGGCGGGTCGTGAGGTGCAGGAGGTAGTCGGTCGCGATCGAGGCGTCCGGCAGGGCAACCCGCTCGGTGGAGGAGTGGCTGATGTCGCGCTCGTGCCAGAGCGGGATGCCCTCCATGACCGGGACGACCTGGGCGCGCACGATCCGGGCCATGCCGGCGATCCGCTCGCTGGCGATGGGGTTCTTCTTGTGGGGCATCGCCGACGAGCCCTTCTGGCCCTTGCCGAACGGCTCCCACAGCTCCCGGACCTCGGTGCGCTGCCCGTGCCGTACCTCGAGGGCGAAGGCCTCGCAGACCGTCGCGATGATGGCCAGCGCGGAGACCCACTCGCTGATGCCGTCACGGATCACGACCTGGGTCGCGGCGTCGGCGGCCGTCAACCCCAGCTTCGAGGCCACCTCGGTCTCCACGTCGGACGAGATGTTGGAGTAGGTGCCGACAGCCCCACTGATCTTGCAGATCGCCACTGCGTCACGGGCGGCCCGCAGGCGGTCGCGCGACCTGGCCATGGCGAACGCGAGGTCCGCAACCCGGTGCCCCCAGGTCGTCGGCTCGGCGTGGATCCCGTGGGTGCGGCCCACCCGCACGGAGTCCTTGTGCTCCAGACCGAGGTCGCGCAGCGCCGCGACCAGGGTGTCTGCCTTGGCGAGCAGGATGTCGGTGGCCTCGACCAGCTGCACCGCCAGCGCGGTGTCCAGCAGGTCACTCGAGGTCATCCCGAAGTGGACATAGGCCGCCGCCTCGCGGGGCGAGGTGTTGTCGGCCCACGCCGACAGGAACGCGATGACGTCGTGCTGTGTGACCGCCTCGATCTCGGCGACCGCCTCGGGGGTCGGGGGCTTAGCGGCCCGCACCGGCTCCACGCTGTCGGCGGGCACGGTCCCGGCGGCGGCGTGCACCTCCAGGACGAGGCTCTCCACCTGGCACCACAGCTCGTACTTGTGGGCCTCGCTCCAGACCCTGCCCATCTCGGGCAGGGTGTAGCGCTCGATCACGGTGGCTCCTCACGTGGTGCGGGGTATGGCCGCCCCATCCTCCCAGAGCCGCCCGCCGGCACCTCCTTACGTCCGCTCTTCTGCACACCTCGGCTGCGCGACCGATGCGCGACCGAGCAGACGCAAGGGGGAGGTTCAGCGGACGGCGGCCTTTTCGAAGTCGTCCTTGAACTGCCAGAGGCGCTCGCGGAGGACCGGGTCACCCACTGCCAGCATCTGCACGGCGAGTACGGCGGCGTTCAGGGCGTTGTCGATGCCGACCGCGGCGACCGGCACCCCGGGCGGCAACTGGGTCAGCCCGAACAGCGCGTCGTGCCCGTCCAGGGACGACCCCTGCAGGGGGACCCCGACGACCGGGAGGACGACATGGGCCGCGACGATCCCGGCCAGCGCGGCCGACCCGGCGGAGCCCGCGATGACGACCTCGATGCCCCGCGGCTCGAGCTCGGCCATCCACTCGGCCAGGGCCCGCGGCGACCGGTGCGGAGACATGCAGACCTCGTCGTACGGGACGCCGAAGCGCGCGAGGAGCGCGCCCGCCTGCGCCATCTGGTCATGCTCTGCCGGGCTGCTGTAGATGATGGCGACGCGCGCGGTGCGCTCGTCGTCCTCGAGGACCTGCGTCACGGCTCGCTCCCTTGGCTCGGCACGGAGATCTCACCACGGACGGCCTTGGCCGCGATGTCACGGCGCGAGAAACCACCCCGGATCCGCACCGCATCGACCCCTTCGTAGGCCTTCGTACGGGCAGCGGCCAGCGAGGAGCCGGTCGCCGTGACCGACAGCACCCGGCCGCCACTGGTCACGACGTCGCCGGCCACGACGCTCGTTCCGGCGTGCAGCACCGCCACCTCCGCCGGCAGGTCGCCGACGACGACCTGGTCCCCAGCGGCGGGTGTCCCGGGATAGCCCTCGGCCGCGACGACGACGGTCACGGCCGAACCCGGCTGCCACTCCAGCGGCGGCTGCACTGCCAGCGTGCCGTCCGCGCAGGCCATGAGCAGCCCGGCCAGCGGGGTCTTCAGCAGAGCCAGGACGACCTGCGCCTCCGGGTCGCCGAACCGGCAGTTGAACTCCACGACGGACGGCCCGCGCGAGGTCATCGCCAGGCCCGCGTAGAGCACCCCGGAGAACGGGGTCCCCCGGCGCGCCATCTCGTCGATGACCGGCTGCAGCACCGTCTTCTGGACGAGGTCCACGGTCCCGGCCGGCAGCCACGGCAGCGGCGCGTACGCACCCATCCCGCCGGTGTTGGGGCCGGTGTCGTCGTCCCCGACGCGCTTGTGGTCCTGCGCCGGCAGCAGCGGGACGATCGTGGTCCCATCGGTGACCGCGAGGAGCGACACCTCCGGGCCGTCGAGGAAGTCCTCGATCACCACGCGCGCACCGGTCGCCGACAGCACGTCGCGGGCGAAGTTCTCGGCCGCCACGACGTCGTCGGTGACGAGCACGCCCTTCCCAGCGGCCAGCCCGTCGGCTTTCACCACGTACGGCGGTTGTCGGGCCGCCAGGGCAGCCGCAGCCTCGTCCCCCGTGACGCAGGTGTCCGATGCCGCGGTCGGTACCCCCGCCGCGGCCATCACCTCCTTGGCGAAGCTCTTGGAGCCCTCGAGCTGCGCGGCGGCCGCCGAGGGTCCGAACACGGGGATGCCCACCGCGCGGACGGCGTCGGCAGCGCCGGCGACGAGCGGGCCCTCGGGTCCGACCACGACCAGGTCGACCGACTCGGCGACCGCGAGCGCGGCGACCGCCGCGGGGTCGGCGGCATCGAGGGGCATGGCCTCGGCGACGTCGGTGGTCCCGGCGTTGCCCGGCGCACAGATCAGGTGGCTGACCGCGGGGTCGCGTGACAGAGCGAGGGACAGGGCGTGCTCACGGGCACCGGGACCGACGACGAGGACCTTCACCGGCACGAGGTTACTGAGACCGGGCAGCACACCCGGATCACCGACGTGGAGAGGGGACGTCGCCACGTCTGCGAGGCCGGCCCCGACGTACGGTCGGCGCCGGCTGACCGGCGACGACTAGACCAGCGGGCGGAGCTCCAGCGTCTGCTCGCGGTCCGGGCCGACGCCGACCGAGCTGAACGGCGCACCGCTCATCTCCTCGAGCGCCCGGATGTAGAACTGGGCGTTCTTCGGCAGGTCCTCGAAGCTGCGGGCCGCGCGGATGTCCTCGGTCCAGCCGTCGAAGTACTCGTAGACCGGCGTCGCGTGGTGGAAGTCGGTCTGGGTCATCGGCATCTCGTCGAACCGCTTCCCCTCGACCTCGTAGGCGACGCAGACCGGGATCTTGTCCCAGCCGGTGAGCACGTCGAGCTTGGTGAGCACGAAGTCGGTGACGCCGTTGACGCGGGTCGCGTAGCGGGCGATGACGGCGTCGTACCAGCCGCAGCGGCGCGGCCGACCGGTAGTGGTGCCGTACTCGTGGCCGTTCGCCCGGAGCCTCTCGCCGTCCTCGTCCAGGAGCTCGGTCGGGAAGGGGCCCTCGCCGACACGGGTCGTGTAGGCCTTGATGACCGCGATGACCTTGTCGATGCGGTTGGGCGGGATACCGGAACCGGTGCACGCGCCCCCGGACGTGGCGTTGGAGGAGGTCACGAACGGATACGTGCCGTGGTCGACGTCGAGCAGGGTCGCCTGCCCGCCTTCGAGGAGCACGGTCTTGCCGTCGTCGAGGCCCTTGGCCAGCAGCAGGCCGGTGTCGGCGACCATCGGGCGCAGCCGGTCGACGTAGGACAGCAGGTCCTCGACGACAGAGTCGACCGTCACGGCCTTGCGGTTGTAGACCTTGACCAGCACCTGGTTCTTCAGCTCGAGGGCGCCCTCGACCTTGGCCCGCAGGATCTTCTCGTCGAACAGGTCCTGCACGCGGATCCCGACCCGGTTCATCTTGTCCGCGTACGTCGGTCCGATGCCGCGGCCGGTGGTGCCGATTTTCCGGCTCCCGAGGAAGCGCTCGGTGACCTTGTCGAGGACCCGGTTGTAGGAGGCGATCACGTGGGCGTCGGCTGAGACGACCAGTCGGGAGGTGTCGATGCCACGGCCCTCGAGGCCATCGATCTCCTGGAACAGCACGCCGAGGTCGATGACGACGCCGTTGGCGATGACGGGGGTGCAGCCCGGGCTGAGGATGCCGCTCGGGAGCAGGTGCAGGGCATAGGTCTCGTCGCCGATGACCACGGTGTGGCCAGCGTTGTTGCCGCCGTTGAACTTGACGACGAAGTCGACCTGGCCGCCGAGCTGGTCGGTGGCCTTGCCCTTGCCCTCGTCGCCCCACTGGGCGCCGATGAGGACGAGTGCGGGCATAACTGTGCTCCCTCCACCGCTCCGCATGCCGGAACAAGCGAAAAGCCCGCCGCAAGCGCGGAGGGCCTCTTGCGGAGGAAGTCTAGCCGTACTCTCCCGCTGTGGCGAAGCTCCCTGGTGTCGACAGCATGGTCGGTGGCGTGCTCGCGGTGCTGCAGGCCCAGACAGAGGCCCTCGCGGCCCTGCCTGGTGCGGTGCAGTCGCTGAGTGCCGCGGTCAAGAACCTGGCGGACGCGACCGCCGGCGCCAAGGAGACCATCCAGACGATCAACCGCCTCGCGCATCGCATCGAGGGCATCGTGGTGGAGCTCGAGGAGCCGCTGAAGGCGCTCGCTCCGGGGATGACCCGGATGGCCGAGGTCCTGGACGACCCGGTCATCACCTCGGTGCCCGACACGCTCGCGCAGCTCCAGCGCGACATACTGCCGGTGCTGCGGACGCTGGCCGACACCAACGAGCGGGTGGCCTTCATCGCCGGGTCGACCGAGCGGATCATGTCCTTCGTCGACGAGACCAGCCGCACCCTCGCCGGCATCCCCGGCGCCGCGCTCCTGGGTCGTCGCAAACCGCCCAGCAAGCCACCCAGGGACTAGCCCTCGAGGGCGGCTGCCGCGGCCGGGTCCGACTCCTGGAGGAACGTCCGGATCCTGCCGGCCTCCTCGGTCTCCTCGATCGCACCGGCCGCCCGGCCGAGCGCGTACAGCGCCCGCAGGAAGCCCTGGTTGGGGGCATGCGACCACGGCACCGGACCGAAGCCCTTCCAACCGTTGCGCCGCAGGGCGTCCAGCCCACGGTGGTACCCCACGCGGGCGTAGGCGTAGGACTCGATGACACTGTCTCGCTCGTAGGCCGCCTCGGCGAGCGACGCCCAGGCGGCGCTGTGGGTCGGGAACCTGGCCGCGACCACGGCCGGGTCGGTGCCGGCCTCGAGCAGCTGGCGGGGCTCGGCCTCGTCGGGGAGCAGGGTGGACGGCGGTCCGCCGAGCAGGTCCTTGCCGGTGATGCTCATGTGTCCATCATGCCTTGCTGGCGGACGGGCAGCTGCCCTCCTGTCCCCTGCTGGCACGTGGACCAGCGCAACGGAGCCTAAGCCGCGAGGGAGGCCGGTTCCTGCAGGCGCTCGGCGTCGTCGAACAGCTGCCGGGTCCCCAACCGCGCAGCTACCAGACCCGACACCGCGACCGCGCTGAGAATCATGTACATGACGACCACCTGGTAGCGGATGGCCGTCAGCGGGGCGACTCCCGCAAGCAGCAGCCCAGTCATCGCCCCCGGTAGCGAGATGAGCCCCACGGTCTTGACGGCGTCGATGTCGGTCACCAGCGCGGTCCGCAAGGCGGTGCGCCGGTGCGGCGCGAACGCCTCGCCCGACGGCAGGCCGAGCGCGAGGCGGGCCTCGATGAGACGTCGGGACACGACGGACTCTTCTGCCAGCCGCAGCAGCACGACGGACGTCCCACGCGTCGCGGCCGCCACGACCATTCCCCCGACCGGGACGACGACCCGCGGCTCGGCGTTGACGACCTGGGCGAGGACCAGCAGGCCGAGGGTGCCCGTGACCCCCACTGCGATGGCGGCGGCGGCGACCCAACTGGCGTTCGGGACGCCCCTGCCCCGCCTCCCCGCGACGCGCGCTCCCACCGCGACCATCCCAGCCACCCACAGCAGGGAGCCCGGCAGACCTGTGTGCGTGAACAGCAGCCCGAGCAACGCGCCGACGGCGACGAGCTGGATGATCGCGCGGACCGCCGCGACCACCACCTCACGACCGAGCCCCAGCTGCTCGCGCACGACGACGGCCACGCAGACACCGACCAGCAGCACCGAGGCGCCCACCCCTACCCAGGTGGGCACCGAGGGGCCGGCTGTCTGCGTCGCCGCGAGCATCACGAGGCGCTGGCCAGGTACTCCGAGGCCGACGCCGGCCCGGTCTCGACCACCCGCCCGGCTCGCAGGACGACCACGTCGTCGGCGAGCCGGCGGGCCTGCCGCAGGTCGTGGCTGACGAGGACCGCGGTCAGCCCGTCGGCGATGAGCGACAGCACGACGCGCTCGACGGCCAACGCCGCCACCGCATCGAGCGCCGAGGTCGGCTCGTCGAGGAGCAGCACCTCGGGACCGACGGCCAGGGCGCGGGCCAGGCACAGCCGCTGCGCCTCGCCGCCGGACAGCGAGGCCGTGCCACGGTCCAGCGGCATGCCCTCGAGCCCGGCACGGACGAGCAGTTCGGACGCCTCGTCCGGCGTGAGCGCACGCCGGCCCACCCTCAGGTCGGCCAGGACCGTGTCGCCCAGCAACACCGGCGCCTGCTGCACCAGCCCGACGCGGCGGCGCAGCTCCAGGACGTCGTACGACGGCAGGGGACTGCCGTGGAAGAGGACCTGACCGGACGTCGGCTCGAGGAGCCGGTCGAGGAGCCGCAGCAGAGTGGACTTACCGGCACCGGACGGCCCCGCGACCGCCGTACAGCGGCCCGGTGCGAGCGTCGCGGAGACGTCGTCGAGCACGGTGGTGTCACCACGCACGACCGACACGCCATCGAGGACCAGCACACCTCCATGATGACCCGGCCGGTCGGGGCCCTAGGAGACGGGCAGCTGCCAGGCGGCCTTCCACAGCACGTGGTCCACCGTGCCAGGCGTGGTCGTGAGCTTCTTCTCGGCCGCGAAGCGGGCTGCGACGTGCGCACTCTGCTGGCCGAACCGGCCGTCGACGGCGATGTCCCAGCCGCGGGCCTTCATCCGGGCCTGCCAGGCCCGCACGGTCGGGCGGACCTGGTTGACGTCCTTGGTGGTCAGCCGGTGCCCGTCGAACGTGGGCACCTGCCCCGGCCGGACGGCCGGACGTTCCTTCGCGATGACAACGAAGCGGCTCCGGGAGGCACGGACCACCTCTCCACGGCCGAGGCCCAACGCGCGCGCGCAGCCGGGCCAGGGCTGCCAGCCGCGCTGCGCCTGCAGCCGGTGAGCAGCGGCGTCCTGTGTGGCCGCAGACGCGTCGGAGGGCAGGCCGCTGTAACCGAGACCATGCCAGGTGCGGGGCTCGAACTGGTACGCGCCGTAGTAGCCGTTGCCGGTGTTGCTGGCGTAGTTGCCGTTGCTCTCGCACTGCCGAAGCCGGGCGAAGTCGTCCTCCGTGGCGGCCCCGGCAGGGGTGGCGAACGCCGCCCCGAAGGTCGCGGTGATGCCGCCTGCGGCCAGGACAGGAGCGGCCTTGCTGGGTTTGGCGTGCTTGGGCTTCCGGGCGCGCGACAGGGCCACCGAGCAGTCCTTCCCGAACGCCTGCGGGGTGAGCTGTCGGGTTAGGGCCAGGAAGCCCCGCGCTCACGCGCTTCACCCCGAGGGCACACGTGCCCGGTGTGGTTGGTTCCCCCGCTCCTGCCCCACAGTTCGGTTCGACGACCACCCCGGGACAGGACTTGGCGTGCGGGCGACCGTGCCACTCCCTACGGCGTGGCGAGTTGACAGGCTAACCCCATCGCCCCCGTCATCGGTAATCAGGACCTAGCCCTTGAGCGAGGTGCCCTTCGAGCGCAGGTCCTCGCAGGCCTTCACGACGCGCGCAGCCATCGCCGCCTCGGCGCTCTTGCCCCAGGACCGTGGGTCGTAGGCCTTCTTGTTGCCGACCTCGCCGTCGACCTTCAGGACCCCGTCGTAGTTCTTGAACATGTGATCGGCGACCGGGCGCGTGAAGGAGTACTGCGTGTCGGTGTCGACGTTCATCTTCACCACGCCGTAGTCGAGTGCCTCGCGGATCTCCTCGAGCAGCGACCCGGACCCGCCGTGGAAGACCAGGTCGAACGGCCTGTCCTTGCCGATCTTGGCGCCGACCGCGTCCTGGATCTCCTTGAGGATGCTGGGCTTGAGCTTGACGTTGCCCGGCTTGTAGACGCCATGCACGTTGCCGAACGTCGCCGCCAGCAGGTAGCGGCCCTTCTCCCCGACCCCGAGCAGCTCGGCGGTGCGGAGCGCGTCCCCGGGGGTCGTGTACAGCTTCTCGTTGATGACGTTCTCGACGCCGTCCTCCTCACCGCCCACCACGCCGATCTCGAGCTCCATGATGATCCGTGCCTTGGCGCACCGCTCCAGGAGCTCCTGCGCAACGGAGAGGTTCTCCTCGAGCTCCACCGCCGAGCCGTCCCACATGTGCGACTGGAACAACGGGTCCAGCCCTCGGTCGACCCGCTCCTGGCTGATCGCGATGAGCGGGCGCATGTAGCCGTCGAGCTTGTCCTTGGGGCAGTGATCGGTGTGGAGCGCGATCTGTACGTCGTACTTCGCGGCGACCACGTGCGCGTACTCGGCCAGCGCCACCGCGCCGGTGACCATGTCCTTGACCTTCTGGCCCGAGAGGTACTCCGCCCCACCGGTAGACACCTGGACGATGCCGTCGCTGCCCGCGTCGGCGAAGCCCTGCAGGGCGGCATTCAGGGTCTGCGAGCTGGTCACGTTGATCGCTGGATAGGCGAACCGGCCGGCCTTGGCCCGGTCCAGCATGTCGGCGTAGGCCTCAGGGCTGGCGATCGGCATCTCGTGGCGCTCCTTCACAGGTACGGCGGTACCGCCGAGCATGCCAGACGCAAGAGGGGACCTGCTGTGCCCCGGGCACGTGGAACAAATGCCCAATACCCCCGCGGGCTGGTACCGGCCTGGCACCCTGTAGCGGACGCGTCCACCCGGGACGGACTGAACAGGAGCAGCATGCCCCACGCCACTCACCGGATCGGCGTTCTCGCCGCTGTGGCCGTCACGGCTACCACCCTCGCCCTACCCATCAGCGATGCACAGGCGGTGCCCGTCACCGGCAGCCCCGTCCTCGTCTACGTCGCGGACACCCAGGGCGACGGCAACCACGGGCTCTACAGCCGTACCTCGGCCAGCGCTGCCGCCACGCCCCTTGTGCCCCCGTCCGCGACGAGGGACATCTCCGAGGCGCGCACCTCAGCCGACGGGTCTCGGATCGTGACCGTGGAGGACGACTACGCGACCTCGCACGAGCAGATCGTCGTCCGCGACGTCTCTGGGCGGCTGGTCCGGGTGGTCGAGGACATCACCGTGCCCGACTCGCAGTTCGTGTTTGCGCCGACGCTCTCGCCCGACGGCAGCGAGGTCGTGTGGTCCCGCGTGTCCTTTCCAGGCGGCTTCGACGCCGCGCCGGTCGTGTCGCTGCGAACCGCACCCGTGGCAGCCGGCGCTGCCCGCACGATCGCCGGAGGCAGCGACCTCGTGGACGCCAGCTACCTCGACGCAACCACGCTCATCGCCGAGACCACGGCTGGGTCTGCCGTCACGCTCCCGGCTGCCGGCGGGGTGACGACGGGTGTGGCCGGCGGCCCCAGCCGGGCGTCCGGGTTCACCGTGTCACCCGACGGCAGCCAGATCGCGTGGTCCAGCGACACCACACCCGACGCGGCGTCCGCCAGCACTGCCGACATCCAGATCGCACCCTTCACGCTGGCTCCCGACCCCTCGACCTCGCAGCTGACGGCGACCTTTGGCGCACCGACGACCCTCGCGACGGACCTGAGCAACACCGGCCCGGCGTGGTCGGCGGACGGGACGTCAGTGACCTTCGTCAAGAACGACGGCAACGGCGGGCTGGGTGACATCTACACGGTCCCGACGGCCGGCGGCACGCCAGTGGTGGACCCGACCACGCCGAACGACGAGATCGGCGTTGCGTCCGGTGCGGTCGACACCGTCGCTCCCGCCCCAGCCACGACCAACCCGTTCACCTTGCGGGGCACGGGCGCGACGCTGTCGTGGACGCTGCCGGGCGACGCGGACCTGTCCGGCGTCACCATCACGCGCACCCTCGCAGGGGCCGCGCCGAAGTCGATCCAGGTGCCGGCACCGCTGACGTCGTACGCGGACACCGGTCTGGTCCTCGGGAAGACCTACGCCTACTCCATCGCCACCGTCGACCGGTCCGGCAACACGGGCACGCCCGTCGTCCGGAACCTGACGGCGCTCACGGCAGGCGCCACCTTCGCCAACCCGACCTCGGCGACGAGGACCACGCCGCCCTTCCGCGTGACCTTCGCAACGGGTGACCCGAGCAGCACCCTGTTCACGGTCGACTACCGCGTCAACGGTGGGGTCTTCAAGAGCTGGGTGGCCAACCAGGCGGGCCTGTCGCGCCCGTTCGGAGCGGCCAGCCCCGGCGCGGCCGCCACGACGAGCACCCCCGGCAACAGCTACGCGTTCCGCGTCACCGCGCGCGACGCCTACGGCAACAGCACGGCGCCGGCGGTGAGCGGTTCGGCGGTCGTCCCCTACGACCAGACCAAGGCGGTGTTCAGCAAGGCCGCCGGGACGGTGCGCTCCGGGGACCGGTGGCTGGGCAGCGTGATGGTCCTCAAGGCGGCTGGCGCGACCGCGAAGGTGACCCTCCTGGGCAACCGCTTCCAGGTGATCGGAGAGCGCTGCACCACCTGTGGCGCCTTCGACGTCTATTCCGGCAGCACCCGCATCGGCTCGATCGACACCCGCGCCGCGAGCCGCCAGGTCCGTGCCGTGCTCTTCACCTACACCTGGAAGTCCCTGGCCAACCGCACCCTGACGATCAGGGCGCGCGGCACGGCCACGCGCCCCTCGGTCATCCTCGACGGCTTCGCCATGTGGCGCTGACCCACCGCTGACACCGCAGGACTGTACGACGGGGGCGCCGCGCCGAAAGGTGCGGCGCCCCCGTCGTACAGGTGTGGCTCAGGGGGATCCCGGTAGTTTGGTTCAGTGAGCGCCACCACCCTCCACGCCCTCCCCGCCCTCCTCGACGGCACACACCTCGTCGAGACGTTCGGGATCGCCGGGCTGCTGCTGATCGTGTTCGCCGAGACCGGACTGCTGCTGGGCTTCTTCCTGCCGGGCGACTCGCTGCTGTTCGCGGCGGGCTACGCCGCGACCGGCAAGCTCAGCGACAAGCTGCACCCCAACCTCGCGCTGGTCTGCCTCGCCGTCACCGTGGTCGCGATCATCGGGGCCCAGACCGGCTTCCTGATCGGGCGCCAGGTCGGACCTGGGCTCTTCGAGCGTGAGGACTCCCGCTTCTTCAAGAAGCGCTACGTCACCAAGGCGGAGGAGGTCGTGGAGCGGTACGGCGCGGGCAAGGCCATCGTGGTGGCCCGCTTCATCCCGATCGTCCGCACGTTCCTCAACCCGCTCATAGGCGCCGGCGACCTGCCCGCGCGCACGTTCGCGCAGTGGAACATCGTGGGCGGCATCCTCTGGGGCACCGGCGTGACGCTGCTCGGCTACTTCCTGGGCCAGGTGACGTTCATCGGCAAGAACCTGGAGTTCTTCGCGCTGTTCGTCGTGATCCTCTCGGTGCTGCCGATCGCCATCGAGCTCCGCAAGACCCGGAGCCGCAAGGCCTGAGCAAGATCAGGCGAGGCCGAGGTCTTCGAGGGAGTAGGCAAAGCGGTAGGGCACACCCTCGGCCTCGATCTTCTCGCCGGCGCCCGTCGCGCGGTCGGCGATCGTGGCCACGCCCACCGGGGTCGCGCCCGCGGCGCGTACCGCGGCGAGGGCGGCGAGGGGCGAGCCGCCCGTAGTGCTGGTGTCCTCCACGACCAGCACCCGGCGCCCGGCGATGTCCGGTCCTTCGATCTGCTTCTGCAGGCCGTGCGCCTTGGCCTCCTTACGGACCACGAAGGCGTCGAGCTGACGGCCCTGTGCCGCGGCCTGGTGGAGCATCGCCGCGGCGATCGGGTCGGCCCCCATCGTCAGACCTCCAACGGCGTCGTAGTCGAGGTCGCTGGTGAGGTCGAGCATCACCTTGCCCACGAGCGGGGCGGCGGCGGCCGACAGGGTGGTCCGGCGCAGGTCGACGTAGTAGTCAGCCTCGCGACCGGACGACAGGGTGACCCTGCCGTGGACGATCGCCTGTGAGCGGACGAGGGACAGGAGGTCATCGCGGTCGGGCACTACCCGAGGCTAGCCGAGCAGGGCGAGCTCGATCTCGACCGGCAGACCTCGGGCACCCCGCTCCGGCGGAGGCGGCGGCATGCCTTCGGCCTGCAGCCAGTCCCAGGCGTCCCTGACCGTCTCGGCGATGGGACGGGACCGCAGGCCGGTGCTGATCGCGGCGGAGGTGTCGCCCTCGAAGAAGCCGTCCCACTCGCCGCCCTCCGGCACCCAGATCGGGAGCTCCGTCCACGGCTCGGCACCGGAGGCGAGCACCGACTCCTGGTCGATCCAAACGAGCTCGGCGCGACCCCCCGTTGCGTCGCGCACCGCCTCCAGCAGGGTCTCCGTGGTCGTGTGCCCACTCGGGCACGTCAGGTCGACCGCGCCGGTGACCGTGGCCTCGAGGCCGTCGTTCAGCCACGCCGCGAGGTCGCGCACGTCGATCCACTGGATCGGTCGACCCGGGCGACCGGGGGCCACGACCCGACCGCCCCTGGCGAACCGGTCCAGCCACCACGGGAGCCGCCCGATGTTCTCCCACGGTCCGAGGACGAGACCGGACCTGGCGAGGATCGCGTCGGGGAAGACCTGGAGAACTGCGAGCTCGCCACCGCGCTTGTCGGCGGCGTAGTCGGTGAGGCCGGCGCCGGGATCGGCCGCGACGGTCGGCCAGGACTCGTCGCCACCGACTGGGCGTCCGTCGACGTAGACACTGATGCTCGATACGTAACCGAAGCGCCGTACCCGTCCCACCAGCAGGTCCGCAGCGCTCTGGACGACCTTGGGCGCACCCGACCAGGTGTCCACCGCGAGGTCGAACGAACGGCCCTCGAGAGCGGCGGCCAGCGCAGCCGTATCCGTGCGGTCCACGGTGAGCTGCTCGACCTGCGCGGGCAGCCGGCCGGTGAGGCCGCGGTTGACCGCGGTCACCCTCCAGCCACGGGCGAGGGCGTCGTGGACCACCGCGCGACCGACGAAGCGGGTGCCACCAAGGACGAGAAGGTTCATGCAGAGAACCCTTCTGTGGCTGCCGTCGGTCGGGCAAGAGGGTTCGCCGATGGCGTACGGCGCAGCGGTTACCCGTTCAGGGGGGTCACAGATGACCACGCCGTGATCACCACACGGGTGATTCTCACGTCTGGAGGCTCATGCCGAGGCGGTTGCCCCCGATGGATCCCCTGCCAGGGGACCAAGGAGGTCCTCGTCTCGCTTCACGGAGGAACCCAATGTCCAGCTCTCGCAACCGTCGGCGGGTACTGACCGCCGTCGTCACTGCCGGCGTCGCCGGCTCCGCGCTGTTCGTCGGCACCGGCATCGGTAACGCCGCCGTCGTCGCCCCGGTGGCGAAGTCCGCATCGGCCAGCCTGGTGTCCGCCAGCGGCGGAGCCGTGTCGATCACGGGCACCGGATTCCGCAACGCCACCGGTGCTTACGTCGTCACCGCCGCGTCCCTCGTGGTCGCGACCAGCGGCACCGCCGCGGCACCCGCCTGCTCCGGGTCGGGCACCGCCGCCACCACGTTCTCGAACCTGTCCGCTACCAAGGTGAGCGTCACGCTCCCCAACGTGGCGGCCACGCTCACCGGGTTCACGACGCCGGCCTCGTCGGCCAAGGCGGCGATCTGCCTCGCCTACGTCGACACGACCACCAAGTACGTCGCGGTTCCCGTCGTCGTGGCCCTTCAGCCCGTCAAGAACGGCAGCACTCCCTTGGCCCCCGTCACCGGCCTGCTGGTCGGCGGTCAGACGATCACCCTCGCGACGACCAGCACCACGGCCTGGCCGGCCGGCTCGACGGTCCTCGTCGGTGGCGTAGCCGCCACGGGTGTGAAGATCGCCAAGGATGGCCAGTCGCTGACCGCCGTCACCCCGGCCGGCGCCACGGCCGGTGCGAAGACCGTCATCGTCCGGGCTCCTGGGTTCGCGGACGTCACGCTCACCAACGCCTACACCTACGTCAACGGAATCACCATCTCGCCGGCGTCCGGTGTGCCGAGCGCGAGCCAGACCACCCCGATCGACATCACCGGCTCGGGCTTCATGGGAGCGGCCTACACCGCCCTGAACGTCTACCTGTGGAACGGCGACTCCGCCGTCGACCAGAACGCGACGCCCTGCGCCAGCGTGCAGGTCATCTCCGACTCCGAGCTGACCTGCGAGGTCCCGGCCACCAGCGCGGCGACCGTGTTCCAGGTCTACGTGAGCCAGATCGCGCAGACCACCGGTTCGTGGGATGCCACGAAGGCGACCGCGCTGTCCACCACCTCGGTGTTCACGGTGGCTGACTTCTAAGCGCTCACCACAAGGAGGGCCTGACCACCGCGAGGTGGTCGGGCCCTCCTTGCGTTGCGTCGTCAGACCTCGAGGGGGGTGGCGGGCCGGACGGTGAGGTCGTCGTCGTCACGGTCGACCAGGATCTCCTCGCCGTCGCGGACCTCACCGGCAAGGATGGCCTTCGCGAGCCGGTCACCGATGACCTTCTGCACCAGGCGGCGCAGCGGACGCGCACCGTAGACCGGGTCGTAGCCGGTGAGCGACAGCCACTCCTTCGCCGCCGGCGTGACCGTCAGGGTCAACCGCCGGTCGGTGAGCCGCCGCGCCAGAGAGGCGATCTGGAGGTCGACGATCCGGACCAGCTCCTCGCTACCCAGGGCGTCGAAGACGACCAGGTCGTCGAGCCGGTTGACGAACTCGGGCTTGAACGTCTGCCGCACGACGTTCATCACCTTGTCCCGGCGCTGGTCCGGCGTGAGCAGCGGATCGGTCGTGTACGACGACCCGAGGTTCGAGGTCAGGACCAGGATCGTGTTGCGGAAGTCGACGGTGCGCCCTTGCCCGTCCGTCAGCCGACCGTCGTCGAGGACCTGCAGCAGCACGTCGAAGACGTCGGGGTGGGCCTTCTCCACCTCGTCGAAGAGCACGACGCTGTACGGCCGGCGGCGGACCGCCTCGGTCAGCTGGCCGCCCTGGTCGTAGCCGACGTAGCCCGGAGGGGCACCGACGAGCCGGGCCACCGCGTGCTTCTCGCCGTACTCGCTCATGTCGATGCGCGTCAGGGCGCGTTCGTCGTCGAAGAGGAACTCTGCGAGGGCCTTGGCCAGCTCGGTCTTGCCGACACCGGTCGGGCCGAGGAACAGGAACGAGCCGGTCGGCCGGTCGGGGTCGGAGATCCCCGCGCGGGCGCGACGCACGGCGTCGGAGACCGCCCGCACCGCGGCGGTCTGGCCGACGAGGCGTGCCTCGATGGCCTCCTCCATGCGCAGCAGCTTCGCGGTCTCGCCTTCGAGTAGCCGTCCCGAGGGGATACCGGTCCACGCGCTGACGACCTCGGCGACATCGTCCGCGGTCACCTGCTCCTTGACCATCGCGTCGGGGGCTGGGGGCGCCACGGACTCGAGTTCCCTTTCCACGGCGGGGATCTCGCCGTACTGCAGCCGCGAGGCGGTCTCCAGGTCCCCGTCGCGCTGGGCCCGTTCGAGCTGCGAACGAAGGTCGTCGAGGCGTTTCTTCAGCTCGCCGACCCGGTTCAGCCCGGTCTTCTCCTGCTCCCAGCGGGCCATGAGCGCCGAGAGCTCCTCGGTGCGGTCGGCCAGCTCGCGACGCAGCTCGGACAGCCGAGCCTTGGACGCCTCGTCGGTCTCGCGCTCGAGGGCGAGCTCCTCCATCTTCATCCGGTCCACGGCGCGCTGCAGCTCGTCGATCTCGACCGGCCGGCTGTCGATCTCCATGCGCAGCCGGGACGCCGCCTCGTCGATGAGGTCGATCGCCTTGTCAGGAAGGAACCTGGCCGTGATGTAGCGGTCAGACAAGGTGGCGGCGGCAACCAGCGCGGAGTCGGTGATCTCCACACCGTGATGCGCCTCGTACCTCCCCTTGAGCCCGCGCAGGATCGCGATGGTGTCCTCGGCCGACGGCTCGCCGACCAGCACCTGCTGGAAGCGGCGCTCGAGTGCGGGATCCTTCTCGATGCTCTGGCGATACTCGTCGAGCGTGGTCGCACCGACCATCCGCAGCTCACCCCGGGCCAGCATCGGCTTGAGCATGTTGCCGGCATCCATCGACCCCTCGGCCCTGCCGGCCCCCACCACGGTGTGCATCTCGTCGAGGAAGGTGATGACCTCACCGTCGGAGTCGCGGATCTCCTGCAGCACCGCCTTGAGTCGCTCCTCGAACTCGCCGCGGTACTTCGCACCGGCGATCATCGCGCTGAGGTCCAACGACACCAACCGCTTGTCCCGCAGGGACTCCGGCACGTCCCCGGCGACGATCCGCTGCGCGAGCCCCTCGACGACAGCGGTCTTCCCGACCCCGGGCTCGCCGATCAGGACGGGGTTGTTCTTCGTGCGCCGGGACAGCACCTGGATGACCCGACGGATCTCGGTGTCGCGCCCGATCACCGGGTCGAGCTTCCCGTCCCGAGCGGCCTGCGTGAGGTCGACCCCGTACTTCTCCAGAGCCTGGTACGACGACTCCGGGTCCTGTGAGGTCACTCGTCGGTGGCCACCACGCACGTCCGCGAAGGCGGCGACCAGCTGCTTCGGCGAAGGGAGTCCCAAGGGCTGGGAGGCCAGTCCCACGACGAGGTGCTCGGTGGAGACGTAGTCGTCCTGGTTGTCCGAGGCGGCCTTCTGCGCGGCCTCGAAGGCGGCCAGGACGCCACGCGAGAGGGAGGGCGCGGCGACGCTGCTGCCACTCGCCGCGGGCAGGGCGTGCAGCTGCTGCTGGGCGCTCGCACGGACGGCAGCCGGGTCGGCGCCGGCGGCCGCGATCAGCGGACCCGCGACGCCCCCTTCCTGGTCGAGCAGAGCGAGCAGCAGGTGTACGGGGGCCACCTCGGGGTGACCGGACGCAGCAGCGCGGCGGACGGCCGTCGAGACGGCCTCCTGCGACTTGGCGGTGAGACGTTCGGTGTCCATGTAGCTCCCTTCGCGAGCCGCTTCTGACTTCCCTTACGTCTGCTCGTCCGCGCGGTGAGGGTGTGCAGGGGAGCAGACGCAAGCGGGGGGTGCGTGGAGAGGAGGGTCAGTCCTCGGGGCGCCAGACCACAAGGGCGGTCTGGCGGACCGGAACCAGGTCGCGGCGCAAAGAGGCGACGACCTGCTCGCGTGCGAGCGCCACGGCCGACCGTGACTGGTCGAGCTCGTGCGAGAGCTCGGCGACCCGCTCCTGCAACGCCGCCACCTGGTGCTCCAGCTCGATGATCCGCTTGATGCCGGCGAGGTTGACACCCTCCTCCTGTGACAGGCGCTGGACCTCGCGCAGCAGGTCCACGTCGCGCTCGGAGTAGCGCCGGCCACCGCCACCGGTACGGCCGGGGCTCACCAGGCCAAGGCGGTCGTACTGCCGGAGCGTCTGCGGGTGCATCCCCGCGAGCTCTGCCGCGACCGAGATGACGAACACGACACCAGTGCCGTCCGGGGTGGTCACAGCTTGACCTCCTTCAGGTGCTGACGGGGATCGTGCTGGGCGATGGAGGCATAGGTCTCGAGCGCCGAGCGCTCCTGCGCCGTCATGTCCTTGGGTACGTCGACCTCGACGGTCACGAGCAGGTCACCGGCACCGCTGTTGAGCGGGACGCCCTTGCCCTTCACCCGGAAGGTCCGGCCGGAGCGGGTCCCGGCCGGGACCCTCAACGTCACGGCGCCGTCGATGGTCGGCAGCGACACGTTTGCCCCGAGCGCCGCCTCGGCGTAGGTCACGGGCAAGGTCAGCGTCAGGTGGTCACCCTTGCGCCCGAAGACCGGGTGCGCGGAGACGGTCACCTTGACGAACAGGTCACCAGCGGGAGCCCCTCGCTCACCGGGCGCCCCCTTGCCCTTCAGCCGGATCTTCTGCCCATCAGCCACGCCGGCGGGGATGCGGACCGTGATGGTCCGCTCCTTGGTCTGCACACCACTGCCGTGGCAGGTCGGGCACGGGGTCTGGATGACGTTGCCCGTCCCGCGGCAGTTCGTGCACGGCTCGGCGAACGAGAACGAACCCTGGTTGCGCGAGACCACGCCCTGCCCGTGGCAGACCGGACAGGTCTGCGGCGACGTGCCAGGCGCGGCGCCGGTGCCGTGGCAGGTGCTGCAGGCACCCTCGGCGGACAGCCGCAGGGGGACGGTGGCGCCGCGTAGGGCGTCGACGAACGGCAGCGTGATCGCTGTCTGGACGTCGGCACCCCGGCGTGGGGCCATCCGTTGCCGGCCGCCACCTCCGAAGAGGTTGGAGAAGACGTCGGCGAAGCCACCACCGCCCTGGTGGAACAGGTCGCCGGCGTCGAAGCCCCCGGGGAAGCCCCGGGGGCCGCCGGACGCGAACAGCGAGCGGGCTTCGTCGTACTCCTTGCGCTTGCCGTCGTCGGAGAGGACGTCGTAGGCCTCGCTGACCTCCTTGAAGCGCTCCTCCCCGCCCGGGTTGCGGTCGGGGTGCAGCTCAGCGGCCAGCTTGCGGTAGGCCTTCTTGATGTCCGCAGCCTTGGCCTCCTTCGGCACGCCGAGGGCGGCGTAGTAGTCCTTCTCGACGTAGTCGCGCGCGCTCACGGCGTCCCTCCTCTCTAGTTCGCTGGGTCGTTCGGCTGCTCGGCATCGCTTGGTACGTCGGCATTCTCGGCGGCCCCGCCCGGTTCGGCGACCGCCACGCCGGCGGGTCGCAGGACCCGTCCGGAGCGCAGCCTCCACCCGGGCTGGAGCACCTCGGCGACGACCGTGACGCTCGCCTCCGGGTCCTCCGGTGCCTGCACGAGCGCGTGGTGCACCAGCGGGTCGAACACGTCGCCCTTGGCGCCGTACCGCTCGAGGCCGTGCTTGTCGGCCACCTGCTCGAGCCCCTCGCCGACACCCTTGAAGGCGCCCTCGAGGTCCCCGTGCTGGCGAGCGAGCTCGATGCTGTCGAGCAGCGGCAGCAGGCTCTCGAGCAGGCCGGCGGTGGCCAGCTCGAGCACCTGGATCCGGTCGCGCTCCACCCGCTTGCGGTAGTTGGCGTACTCCGCCGTCAGCCGCTGCAGGTCCGCCGTGAGCTCGGCCTGGATGGCGGCCAGGTCTGCCGAGACCTCACCGCCGAGCACCTCCGCCGAACTCATGGGCACCTCGGGACGGACCTCACCGCTGTCAGGGTCGAGGCGCCGCTTGTCGCGGATGACGACCCGCTCGGGAGCGGTGGCCTCCTCCTGCCAGGTGCTGTCCTGACGGGTGCTGCCTTCCTGTCCGGTGGTGTCCTCGGAGCTCACTTGTCCTCGTCCACGATCTCCGCGTCGACGACACCCTCGTCGGCCGCGTCGGCGGTCGGCGTACCGGCCTCGCCCGTGGCCTGCTGCTGGGCGTACAGCGCGCCGCCGAGCTCCTGGCTCTTCTTGGCCAGAACCTCGCTCTTCTCCCGGATCACGGCGATGTCGCTGCCGCCGAGCACGCCGGTGAGGTCGGTCAGCGCCGCCTCGACGTCGGCCTTGCCCTCAGCGGGGAGCTTGTCACCGTTCTCGGCGAGGAACTTCTGCGTCTGGTGGACGAGGGCCTCCGCCTGGTTGCGGGTCTCGGCCTCCTCACGACGCTTGTGGTCCTCCTCGGCGTACTGCTCGGCCTCCTTCATCATCCGCTCGATGTCCTCCTTCGGGAGGGCGGAGCCGCCGGTGATGGTCATCGATGCGTCCTTGCCTGTCCCGAGGTCCTTGGCGGAGACGTGCACGATGCCGTTGGCGTCGATGTCGAACACGACCTCGATCTGCGGCACGCCACGGGGGGCCGGGGGGAGGCCGGTCAGCTCGAACATCCCGAGCCGCTTGTTGTAGGCAGCCATCTCGCGCTCGCCCTGGTAGACCTGGATCTGCACCGACGGCTGGTTGTCATCGGCCGTCGTGAAGACCTCCGACCGCTTGGTGGGGATGGTCGTGTTGCGCTCGATGAGCTTGGTCATGATCCCGCCCTTGGTCTCGATGCCGAGCGACAGCGGGGTGACGTCGAGCAGCAGGACGTCCTTGACCTCGCCCCGCAGGACACCGGCCTGCAGCGCAGCACCGATGGCGACGACCTCGTCGGGGTTGACGCCCTTGTTGGGCTCCTTGCCACCGGTCAGCTCGCGCACCAGGTCCACCACGGCCGGCATGCGGGTCGACCCGCCGACGAGGACGACATGGTGGATCTCGCCGAGAGGGATGCCGGCGTCCTTGATGGCCTGGTGGAACGGGCCCTTGCAACGGTCGAGCAGGTCCTGGGTGAGCTTCTGGAACTCCGCCCGGGTCAGCTGCATGTCCATGTGCAGCGGGCCGTCGGCGCCGGCCGTGATGTATGGCAGGTTGATCGAGGTGGCCTGGCTGCTGGACAGCTCGATCTTGGCCTTCTCGGCCGCCTCCCGCAGGCGCTGCATCGCCATCTTGTCCTTGGACAGGTCTATGCCGTTCTGGTTGCTGAAGGTCTTGACCAGGTGGTCGACGAGCTTGTTGTCCCAGTCGTCTCCACCGAGCTTGTTGTCACCAGAGGTCGCCTTGACCTCGATGACGCCGTCGCCGATCTCGAGCAGGCTCACGTCGAACGTGCCACCCCCCAGGTCGAAGACCAGGATGGTCTGCTCCTTGTCGCCCTTGTCGAGGCCGTAGGCCAGCGCGGCCGCGGTGGGCTCGTTGACCACACGCAGGACGTTGAGGCCCGCGATCTCGCCGGCCTCCTTGGTGGCCTGCCGCTCGTGGTCGGAGAAGTACGCCGGCACGGTGACGACCGCGTCGGTCACCGGCTCGCCGAGGTAGGACTCCGCGTCGCGCTTGAGCTTCTGGAGCACGAAGGCGCTGATCTGCTGCGGGGTGAAGGTCTTGCCGTCGATCTCGGTCGTCCAGTCCGTGCCCATGTGGCGCTTGACCGACCGGATGGTGCGCTCGACGTTGGTCACCGCCTGACGCTTGGCGACCTCGCCGACGAGGACCTCGCCGTTCTTGGCGAACGCCACGATGGACGGCGTGGTGCGCGAGCCCTCGGCGTTGGCGATGACGGTGGGCTCGCCACCTTCGAGGACGCTAACGACGCTGTTGGTGGTGCCGAGGTCAATGCCTACCGCTCGTGCCATGTCTGTTCATCCTTCGGTAGTTGAGTGGAGCAGGCTCAGGTTGCCCTGTGTTGCGGCAACCGTCAAGTCATCATGAGTGTTCCGGGCTCAACTTTCGCCTCGGTCGGCGCGGCCGGCACACCGCCGTACCCGCGGTCGGTCGTGCTTCTGCGGAGCGGTGCACAAGCGCGCGAAGATCGCCGCGGGGTGAGAGCTGTGCGACCCTGGGGGGATGCTTCGGGAGCTCCGCGGCCGGCACGGCGGCCCGCACCTCGGGACCCGCCTGCTCGCGCTCGTGCTCGCGTTGCTGCTGGCTGCGCCGCTGACGGTGCTGCTCTGGCAGGTCGGCTCCTACCTGGTGGGCACGGTGGTCTGACGACCGCAAGTTACCTACGAGTAGGGCGTTGGGCGGACCCCCCGTACGGTGTGAAACACACACGCGTAGGCTCGCGCGTGCCGCGAGGCGCGCCCGGCAGTCGACTGCACTGACCGCCGGCCACCCCACGACTGGAGGACGCGTGGACACCGACCAGATCATCCGGCTTGTCGTCGGCCTGGGGATCATGGCGATCAGCCTGGCCATCGCCGGCCGGCGGGTGCTGTTCTTGTTCAAGCTCATCTCGAGCGGACAGCCCAACCCCGGACGGCTCAAGGGCATCAACAAGCGGCTCGCCGACCAGTTCATCGAGGTCTTCGGTCAGAAGCGGCTGCTCAAGTGGACGGTGCCGGGCGTTGCCCACGCCATCACCTTCTGGGCGTTCGTGATCTTGACCCTGACGATCATCGAGGCCATTGGCGCGCTCTTCGACCCGAAGTTCGCCATCCCCGTGATCGGTCACTGGCCCGTCGTGGGCTTCGCCGAGGACCTCATCGGCACGCTGCTGCTCATCAGCCTCGCGACGTTCGCCTGGATCCGCCGCAAGAACGACCCCGCCAAGATCGAGCGCTCCAGCCGCTTCTACGGTTCGCACACCGGTCCGGCCTGGCTGGTCCTCGGCATGATCTCGCTGGTCGCGATCACGCTGTTCGGCTACCGCGGGCCGCAGATCAACACGGGCGTCTTCCCCTACCAGGACCACGCCGGGTGGACGTTCACGTCCTGGCTGGTCGCGAAGGCCCTGAACCCGCTGGGCCATGACGCCAACATGGTGCTCGAGACCTTCTTCATCCTCGCGCAGATCGCCGTGATCTTCGGCTTCCTGGTGATCGTGGTCTACAGCAAGCACCTACACATCTTCCTGGCGCCGATCAACGTCACCACCAAGCGCGACCCCGACCGGGTCTCGCTCGGCCCGCTGCTGCCGATGATGAGCAACGGCCAGGTGCTCGACTTCGAGAACGCTGACCCCGAGAAGGACCTGTTCGGCGTCAGCAAGGTCGAGGACTTCTCGTGGAAGGCCATGCTCGACATGGCCACCTGCACCGAGTGCGGCCGTTGCCAGTCGCAGTGTCCGGCGTGGAACACCGGCAAGCCGCTCAGCCCCAAGCTGCTCATCATGGACCTGCGCGACCACCTGTTCGCCAAGGCGCCGTACCTCCTGGCCACCGACAAGGAGGCCCTCCTCGAGGCCCCGTCCGGTGGTCACCCGGGCCACGGTGTCCCGGAGTCCGGCTATGAGCGGATCGTCGGCAGCAACAAGGAGCAGTACGAGCGTCCCCTCGTCGGGACCGCCGAGCAGGGCGGAGTCATCGACCCCGACGTGCTGTGGAGCTGCACCACCTGCGGCGCCTGCGTCGAGCAGTGCCCGGTCGACATCGAGCACGTCGACCACATCCTCGACATGCGTCGCTACCAGGTGCTCATCGAGTCGGCGTTCCCGAGCGAGGCCGGCGTGATGCTGCGCAACCTCGAGAACAAGGGCAACCCTTGGGGGATGAACAACTCCAGCCGAACAGAATGGATGGACGGGCTGTCGTTCGACGTCAAGGTCGTCGAGGGCACCATCCCGGACGAGGTCGAGTACCTGTTCTGGGTCGGCTGCGCCGGTGGCCTGGAGGACCGGTCGCGGAAGGTCAGCCGGGCCTTCGCCGAGCTGCTCCACATCGCGGGCGTCGAGTTCGCCGTCCTGGGCTCGATGGAGTCCTGCACGGGTGACCCGGCACGACGCCTGGGCAACGAGTTCGTCTTCCAGATGCTCGCCCAGCAGAACGTCGAGGTGCTCAACAGCGTCGGCGCCGCCCGCGGCAACAACGTCAAGATCGTGGCCACCTGCCCGCACTGCTTCAACACGATCGCCAACGAGTACCCGCAGCTCGGCGGCGACTACGAGGTCGTCCACCACACCCAGCTGCTCGGCAAGCTCGTGGAGGAGGGCCACCTCGTCCCGATCACGCCGGTCGACCAGACGGTGACCTACCACGACCCCTGCTACCTGGGTCGGCACAACCAGGTCTACACCCCGCCGCGCGAGATCCTCTCGGCCATCCAGGGCCTCACCACGACCGAGATGCCCCGCTGCAAGGAGCGCGGCTTCTGCTGCGGAGCCGGTGGTGCCCGGATGTGGATGGAGGAGAAGATCGGCAAGCGCATCAACGTCGAGCGGACCGACGAGGCGCTGTCGCTGGACACCGACATCATCAGCACCGCCTGCCCGTACTGCATCACGATGCTGAGCGACGCCGTCACCGCCAAGCAGCAGTCCGGCGAGGCGCGCGAGAGCGTGCAGGTCCTGGACGTCTCCCAGATCCTGGCCCGCTCGCTCCAGGGCAACGAGTCGGTCGGCGCCAGCGAGCCACCTACGGCGTAGATGGCGTTCTGGCGCAGAGACCCGGAGCGCCTCGACCCGTACGAGCTCGGGGTGCGACGCAGCAGCGACCCCTCACTCGGTGCGTTCGAGCCGCTGCCGCGCGCCCCCCGCCGCGTCAGCACCAGGAGACTGCTCGTCTACTTCGTGCTCGGCGTCATCGCGATCGGCCTCATCCGCAGCAACACGGGCAGCGGTGCCCCCCGGGTGGCCGGCTCCTGCACCAAAGCCGCTTTCGCCGTCGACAAGACCAACGTCACGTCGTACGGCGCGCTCCGGTGGTCCGCGGCCGGTCCCGCGGAGGACCGGGTGGCCTTCGCCGTCGACACCTCGACCCTACCGACGAGCGGTGCCCACGGACTGCTGCTCGGCCCGGTCCCGCTGACGGGTTGCAAGGCCAGCGGGCGGTTCGGAGTGCCCCTCCCCGCCGGTCAGCACCTGCTGACGGTGTTCACTGTCACCCCTGATGGGACCGCGACGGTTCTCGGCACGCGGAAGATCACCGTCGACCCTCCCTGAGCCCGGTGTCGGGGAGGATCGAGGCGGCCGCGTTACGTCCGCTCAGGCGCACCTGTGTATTCGTGCACCGAGCAGACGCAGCGGTCCCAGGGGCCGTCAGCGGCTGTCGCCGTCGTGGTCGCGGTCGACCTGACCGGTTGCTCCCGTGCCGCCGGAGCCCGGGCCGGCGATCAGGCGTTGCGTGATCTGGGCAGCACGGTCGCTGCTCAGCGAGGGGTTCGCCTGCTTCAGGGCGTCGCTGATGGCCGAGGTCAGGGCGTCAGTACTGAGCCCCTTGGCCTGCGCGAGCGACGAGAGGGACTTCCCGCCTTGCAGGCTGGTCCGCAGCTCGTCGCTGCTCATGCCGAGCGCCTGCGCGGCCGCGTCCATCCCGGCCTTCCGCATCCCGTTGTGCCCGTGTCCGTGGCCGGTCGCCTGCTGCACCTGCTGAGTCGGGTAGGACTGGTTGCCACCGATGGGGTTGATGCTCATGTTCTCCTGCTTTCGCCGTGTCGAGTTAGCGCGCCCCGGCTGCTCATCGACTCGCTGAGTGGTTGCATGAGCGCTGTTCACCAAACTCACAGGTAGCGCTGAGACGAGGCCGGTCCAGCGCTCTCAGGGACTTCCCAGTGAGCTCCCAGGGCCAGGTCATGACGGGCCCCGACCTTCGAGGTCATGACGACGGACTGCACCGCCTCACCCCGCCCTGCCCGCGTCTCCTGGCACCTCCGCAACCGACAGGGGCTCGCGGATGCAGACTGAACCCATGAGCACCCGTGGCGAGAGCCAGGCCGTGGCAGCCCGGGAACAGGGTCTGCTCAGCGCCACCTGGCGCGCTCTCGGGACGAACGTCCAGCTCGTCGTCACCGACCACCTCGAGCAGGCGCGGGTCGCCATCGAGCAGGTCCTGGCCGACATCGACCTCGCCGCCAGCCGGTTCCGTGACGACTCAGAGCTCAGCCGGCTCCGACCCGACACCTGGACCGAGGTCTCGCCACTGTTCGCCCGCGCGCTGACCGTCGCACGCGACGCCGCCCAGTGGACCGACGGGCTGGTCGACCCGACCGTCGGGCAGAGCATGCGCGACCTGGGCTACGACCGGACGTTCCGGCTCGTCACCCGTGACGGACCAGCCGTCACGATCGTGCGCCAGCCCGGTGGGTGGGACCGCATCGCCGTCGACGGTCACCGGGTGACGGCGCCGTACGGGCTGGACCTCGGCGCCACCGCCAAGGGCCTCGCGGCCGACATGTCTGCGGAGGCAGCCGGCGAGCACAGCGCTGCCGTCCTCGTCAGCCTCGGCGGCGACATCGCGACGGCCGGCGAGCACGCCTGGCCCGTCCTGGTCACCGACACCGCCGACCCCGACGAGACCGACCAGTCCGGTGAGGTCGTCACCCTGTACGGCGGTGCGCTCGCCACCAGCGGCACCCGGGCCCGCCGCTGGACCCGCGGCGGGCGGCTCGTGCACCACCTCCTCGACCCACGGACCAGCATGCCTGCCGACGGCCCGTGGCAGACGGCGAGCGTGCTCGCGGAGACGTGCGTGCTGGCCAACGTCGCGAGCACCGCGGCGATCGTCTCCGGCGAAGGCGCCGTGACGTGGCTGGCAGCACGTGGCTTCAGCGCCCGACTCGTCGCCGGAGACGGCACAGTTGTGCATGTCGGCGACTGGCCGAAGCAGGAGCGCTCGTGATCTCAGCAGCTGCACCGACGCTGTCCGCCGCGCCGCTCTGGTACCTCAGCCGCAGCACCGGGATCACCTCCTTCGTCCTGCTCACCGTGGCCATGGCGTTCGGCATCGCCGCGACGCAGCGCAGCCTCGCTTCGCCCTCGTGGCCCCGGTTCGCCACCCAGAACCTGCACCGCAACGTCTCGCTGCTCGCCCTGGCCTTCCTCACCCTGCACATCGTGTCGACCCTGCTCGACAGCTTCGTGCCCATGAGCGGCTGGAGCGCGGTCGTGCCGTTCGCGTCTGACTACCGGCGGCCCTGGGTCGCGCTGGGCACCACCGCGTTCGACCTGGTGCTCGTGGTCATCATCACCAGCTTGCTTCGGCTGCGGATGAACGCGACGCACTGGCGCCGGCTGCACTACACCGTCTACGCCGCCTGGCCGTTGGCCTGGCTGCACTTCGTCAAGACCGGCACCGACGCCGCGCACAACGGCTTCGGCCTCTGGATCGGGATCGCCTGCGCGGGGGTGGTCGGGGCCGCCGTTGCGGTCCGCGTCGTGTCCGGCGACAACGGGCCGCAGCGACTGCGGAGTCTCACGCGATGAGGCTCCTCACCGACGCCGGCCCCTCGCTCGCCGCGCATCAGGCCTGCCACGGCCAGCTGCGGCTCGCGAACAGGCAGGCGATCATCGACGAGGTGGACCACAGCGGGCTGCTGGGGCGCGGCGGCGCGGGCTTCCCGACCGCGCGCAAGATGCGCACGGTGGCTGCGGGCTCCAAGCCGGTGGTGCTGGGCAACGGCTGCGAGGGCGAGCCGGCCAGCGGCAAGGACCACCGGCTGCTCAGCTCCCACCCGCACCTGGTCCTAGATGGCCTCCAAGCCGCCGCGCACGCAGTGGGAGCTACGGAGGCCCACCTCGCCCTTCACCGAGGCAGTGCAGCACTTCCCTTGGTACGCAAGGCATTGGCCGAGCGGCGCGACGTCGTGCAGGTCACTGTCCACGAGGTGCCGCCGCGCTACGTCTCCAGCGAGGAGTCGGCGCTCGTCAACCTGGTCAACACCGGCGAGGCCAGGCCCACCTTCACGCCACCGCGCCCGTTCGAGCAGGGGATCAGAAGGCGTCCGACCCTGATCAACAACGTGGAGACGCTCGCGCACCTGGGGCTGATCGTCCGGCACGGCGCCGACTGGTTCCGGTCCGTGGGCGACCCCGAGGAGCCCGGTACGCAGCTCATCACCGTCTCCGGCACCGTGGTCGAGGTCCCTACCGGTACGACGCTGAAGGCGCTGCTGGGCAAGCTGTCCGGCCTGCAGGCGGTGCTGGTCGGCGGGTACTTCGGTACCTGGGTCTCCGCGGCCCAGGCGCACGACCTGACCCTGACCCATCGCGACCTCCGGGCCGCCGGCGGGGCCCTGGGCGCCGGCATCGTCGTCGGTCTTCCAGAAGCCTCCTGCGGCCTGCTCGAGACCGCCCGGGTGGCTGCCTACCTGGCCTCGGAGAACGCTCATCAGTGCGGGCCCTGCTTCAACGGCCTGCCCGCGATCGCCTCCGCCGTCAAGGCATTGGCACTCGGACCGTGGGACGACGCGACGATGTCCGATCTCGACCGCTGGCTGAACGTCGTACCCGGGCGGGGTGCCTGTCGCCACCCCGACGGAGCAGTCCGGTTCGTGTGGTCGGCGCTGTCGGTCTTCGCCGAGGACGTGGCTCGCCATCGCGCCGGCCAGCCCTGCGCCGGGATCCAGGCGCCGCCGGTGCTGCCGCTCCCGAGACCCACCTCCGGAGGCTGGCGATGAGAGTGCGCGTCAACCCGATCGACTGCACCGCCCACGGCCTCTGCGCGGAGCTCCTGCCAGAGTGGATCTCACTCGACGAGTGGGGCTATCCCGCGATCGATGACCAGCCGCTGCCCGCGCAGCTCGTCAGGAACGCCCGTCGGGCCGCGGCGGCCTGCCCGACGCTCGCGCTGCGGCTGGAGCGGGAGTGACAGCAGGCTCACAGGGACTGCCCAGCGCCCCGTCGGCTTCGCGCCGCATCGTGAGCGCATGGACATCAAAGAGCTCACTCGCAGCAACTCCGGCCAGCGCGACCGCGTACGGCGTCGCGTCCTCTCGCTGGGGGGCCTGACGCTGGTCGTGGCCCCCTGCGCCACATCGGCGACGGCGGTGACCGCCACGTCCGTGACGCCGGTCGGGCCTACCCCAGCAGCTTGAGCAGGTACTGCCCGTAGCCGCTCTTCTCGAGCGGAGCTGCCAGAGCCCGGAGCCCCTTGTCATCGATGTAGCCCTGCTCCCAGGCGATCTCCTCGATGCACCCGATCTTCAGGCCCTGCCGCTCCTCGATGACCTGCATGAACAGCGATGCCTGCATCATCGAGGTGAAGGTCCCGGTGTCGAGCCAGGCCGTGCCCCGGCCCATCGTCTCGACCTGCAGCTTGCCGGTCTCGAGGTAGCGCTGGTTCACCGTCGTGATCTCCAGCTCACCGCGGGCCGACGGCTCGATCTCGGCCGCGATCCGCACCACGTCATTGTCGTAGAAGTACAGCCCCACGACCGCGTAGTCCGACTTCGGCTTCGCGGGCTTCTCCTCGATCGACAGAGCCCTGCCGTCCGCGTCGAACTCAACGACGCCGTACCGCTCCGGGTCGGCCACGTGATAGGCGAAGACCGCGCCGCCATCGACGTCGGTGTACTTCGTGAGCTGGTCACCGAAGTCCTGGCCGTAGAAGATGTTGTCGCCCAGGACGAGGGCGACCTTGTCGTCGCCGATGAAGTCTTTGCCGATCCGGAAGGCCTCGGCCAGCCCGTTGGGCGCGTCCTGAACGGCGTACTGGAAGTCACACCCCAACGCGGACCCGTCCCCGAGCAGCCGCTGGAACGAGACCTGGTCCTCGGGGGTCGTGATGAGGAGGATCTCGCGGATCCCGGCCAGCATCAGCGTGGAGATCGGGTAGTAGACCATCGGCTTGTCGTACACCGGCATCAGCTGCTTCGAGACGCCCTTGGTGATCGGGTAGAGACGGGTCCCCGACCCGCCGGCCAGCACGATGCCCTTGATGGTCCGACTCCCTGCGTTCGACGTCCTTGTTGCGCCCGTGTCCTGCCTCAGAGCGCGCTGGGCCAGCATGCCACGCGGCTCGAGGGTCACGAACGGGTCGGGTTCACGTAACGAGCGGTGAACTCGTTACCGAACTTGCCGGTCGGATCAAGGTCGCGACGCAGCCGCTGGAAGTCCGGCATCCGGTCGTACAGCCCCCTGACCGCCTCGGGAGCTGTGCTGAACAGCTTCCCCCAGTGCGGTCGGGCCCCCAGGGGCTCCAACCGTTCCTCGATCAACGGCAGCACCGGGCCCACCGCCGCGAAGTCCTTCACCCAGGTGAAGTGGAAGGCCACGGTGTCACGTCCGTAGCTCGGGCTCAGCCAGAGATCTTCAGCAGCGATCGTCCGGATCTCCGAGATCTGCAAGGCGGAAGCAATGCGGTCCGCGATGCCGTCCAGGAGCTCCCACGCCTCGACCGCATCGCGGCGCGGTAGGAGGTACTCCGACTGCAGCTCCTCGCCGGCGCTGGGCGTGAACCCAAGCCTGAAGTGCGGAAGCCGCTCGTGCCAGGGGCCGGGTACGCCCAGCTGCTGGGTGCAGTTCACCGGTGACATGCCAGGCAGCGGGTGACGAGGCCCGTCGGCCAGCGAGGCCCCCAGCCAGCGTGCCGTCGGCACGAACGCCGAGCGCTCGTCCAGCCTCTGCTTGAGCCACACCTGGTTGATGCGCGTGCTCCGCCAGTCGGTGAACAGGCTCACGCTGTAGGCACTCGAGACGACATCCGTGAAGTGCTCCTCGAGGGCCGCGCGCGGCAGGTCCTCGTAGACGTACTGCCGGACCTCGAAGGACGGCTCGATGTCGAGGGTGAGGCGCGTGATGATGCCGAGGCTGCCGAGGCTGACGACGGCGCCGGCGAAGCTCTCACCGTAGGTCTCGCGGTTCACGGCGACCGTCTCACCATCGGCAGTGACCAGCTCCAGCGCGGACACCTTGGAGGCGAGGCTGCCGTTCGAGATGCCCGACCCGTGTGTGCCGGTGGCGCAGGCACCCGCGACAGACAGGTGCGGCAGCGACCCGAGGTTGTGGAGCGCATAGCCCTGCTCCTGCAGCCGCACGGCAAGCTCGCCGTACCGGACGCCCGCAGCAACCGTGACGCTCGCGCGCTCCGCATCGACGTCGATCTCCGGTGGCAACCCGGCGACCGAGACGAGGTCTCCTGTCGTGTCCGCGATGCGATTGAACGAGTGACCAGTGCCCAGCGCTCGCACCTGTTCGCTGCCGGCGACCACGGTGCTCAGCTCCTCGAGCGACGAGGGTCGATGGAAGCGATCGGCACGAAAGGTGACGTTGCCCGCCCAGTTCGACTGCCGTTCGGCCATGGGCATCTCCCTCAGGCGGGTCGGAGGTCTCTCGAGTGGGGTACGCCGATCAGCATGCAGCAGCGCGTCCGGCCTACGGTGTGGCATGGAGCTGACGACCGAAGAGGGCCGGGTGCTCGGCTGCCTCGTGGAGAAACAGTTGACGACCCCACAGCTGTACCCCCTCACGGACAACGCGCTGATCGCCGCGTGCAACCAGACGACGAGCCGGGATCCCGTCGTCACGTACGACGTCGCGACCGTGCGGATGGCGGTGCGTGGCTTGCGGGAGAAGGCGCTGCTGCGCACGGTCCACCGCACGGGGGAGCGCAGCGACAAGCACCAGCACCTGCTCGACACGACGCTCGCCCTTTCCTCGGGGCAGGTGGCCCTGCTCGCCGTTCTGCTCCTGCGCGGCCCGCAGACCCTGGCTGAGCTACGGGCCCGGACCGAGCGGCTGCACCCGTTCGACAGGCTCGAGCAGGTCGAGGAGGCGATCGACGCCATGACCGACCGGGACGACCCGCTCGTCACCCGACTCGAACGCCAGCCGGGTCGCAAGGAGGCGCGATACGGGGAGCTGCTCGTCGACAACGCGGGCGCCTACCCGGAGCCACCTCCGGAGATCGCTCCGCCGAACGGCGTGACCCTGGCCGGCCTGGCCTGCGAGGTGGCGCTGCTGCGCGCCGAGATGGCCGAGGTCCGCATGCAGCTCCAGGCTCTACGTCAGGGCGGCTGAGGCTCACAGCAGACCCGCAGGGCGCCGGCAGGGACGGGCCAGCGCGGCAGGCGATGGTCCTTTCATGGACAGCAACGGACTGACCCGCAACAGCACCGACAGCCGCAACCGGGCCCGACGCAAGGTGATCGCGCTGAGCGCCACGGCCGGCATGGCCGCGCTGGGCGCCACGGCCGCGGTCACCGTGGCCCTTGCCCCCGCCGCGACCACGACGGCTACCACCACGCCGGCAAGCCTCACCACGACCAACAGCGCGGCGGCCCAGGCGCCGCCAAGCACCACGACAACGACGCCCAGCCAGCCCTCAGCCCCCGTCGCAACGACGGGCGGCAGCTAGGCGAACGCGACGAACCAGGCTGGTCAGCATCCGCGCCGGATGCACGTTGACCAAACGGTGCACAACAGCCCCCCGCCGGCGTAAACCTCGCCGAACCGGCATAATTCGGCAGGACGGCAAGGTTCCCACCGCGACGGACCGATCCCTGCTGGTACAACGCCCTGAGCGAACCGGTGACGAGAGGGGTCTGCGTGCCGACGCCCAAGATCCTCGCTGTGCTCGTCGTGAAGGACGAGGTTGACGTCGTCGAGCGCACCATCGTCGACGCAGCGCGTTGGGCAGCACATGTCCTCGTGCTCGACAACGGCAGCAGCGACGGCACGGCGGCCGTCCTCGAGCGCATCGCCGAGGAACGCCCGGAGGTCGCCTTCCTCGGCGTGGACGACCGGCCCTTCACCGATGGCCTGCGCGCGGTCGCTGGCGACCGCGGGAGGCACCTGGCGCGTCCTGGTGACTGGTGGTGCCGCCTGGACGCCGACGAGTCGATCATCGGTGACCCGTGGGAGGTGCTCCGCCAGGTGCACCCGCCGTACGACGCAGTCGAGGGCTCGATGTTCAAGTACTACCTGACCCGTGAGGACGTCGAGGCCCACGACCGCGATCCCGCGGCCTGGCTCGGCCAGCCCCTCGAGGAGCGGCTGCGCTGGTATCGCAACGACTGGGCCGAGTTGCGCTTCCTCCGTCACCGACGTGGCCTGCGATGGGTCGACACGCCATGGCCGGAAGGGACGCCCCGAGTGTCACCTCTCAGGGTCTCCTTCCGGCACTACCAGTACCGAACCCCAGCGCAGGTGGAACGCCGGCTGACGGTGCGGGCGGACGTCGCGGCGTTCGCGCATGAGCACCGCTTCCGGACTGACTGGTCCTCGAGCCTGTTGGAGTCAGTGCCGGCAGGCGGTCCGCGCTGGCACGAGCGACTGGCGAGGGCAGAGGAGCTGGACCGAGACGATGGCGGTCCGCCACGCAGCCGCCCGGACCTGCTGCCGCCGACACCGTCGCTGCCCGGTCCTTTCGCGCGGGTCGCAGACCGCCTGCTGTCCGCAACACCCGCCCGCCGGGCCGTCACGAGGCTGCTACGTCGCGGCCATCCTTTTGTCATAGATCGTCGGGTATAGTCCGTCTCGGTTGTGCAGAACCAACCATTCGGGCGATGGTGTCCGGCTTGCCCGACACGCACAGTTATGTAGCCGGGACGGGACGCAGCGCAGCGTCCACTCAAGACTCAACCAGAACTGGACGAGGTGGACGTATGCCCACGCCCCGCAGAGCGGCTGACGACCGCCCTGTCTGGGGTCGGCTGCACGCGGCTGCTGCGGGCGGTCTTGCCGTTGCGCTCGTCGGGGGCTCGCTGGGCATCGTCGGACTGCGAACACCGGCGACGGCTGGTGCTCCCGCGGCCGCGACCTTCCCTGTCCCGCCCCTCACCCCCAGCAACCCCCGCAACCTGCTGCTCGGACACAGCGATGCCGATCTGCGCGGCACGACAGCCTGGCGAGGCGACCCGCGCGCCGTCGCACTGCGCGGCGTGCCGCAGGGTGCGCAGCGCAGCCTCACGGTCCTGACGCCACTTCGCACCGGTGTCACCGAGGTGCAGCGGGGCACCGGCTCGTCCGCGCTCCGGATCTCTGGTCCCGGCATCTACACCGGAGCCTTCCTCGAGCGGGCCTCCACCGTCACAGCCACGGTCACAGCCACGTTGTCCTGGTACGACGTGACCGGCGCCGAGATCTCTGTCGACACGGTGAAGAGCGCCCCTGTGCAGGACAGCATCGACAAGTGGACCCGGTACACCGTCATCGGACTCACCCCAGCGAACGCGGTCTGGGTCTCGCTCGGGGCGACGATGGACTCGACAACAACGGGCACCCAGCACTACATCAGCTCCTCCTCGCTGACGCGCACCGTGCAGGGATCGCAGAACCTGTCAGGCCCCCTGACGACAGCCAGCAACAAGATCTTGGACTCTCACGGTCAGGTCGTCGTCCTTCGCGGCCTCAACCGACCGGGCCAGTGGGAGACCTCCCAGCCCGGCGGCCTCACCGAGCACGACATCGCCAGGATGAAGGCGTGGGGAGCGAACGTCGTCCGACTCACCCTGGGCCAGCAGGTGTGGATGCCCGGCTGCGGCAGCTACGACTCCAACTACCCCGCGATGATCGACAGCGTCGTGCAGTGGATCAACCAGCGGGGCATGCTGGCCGTCCTCGACCTCCACTACGGCGCGCCCACCTGCGCCGGCGCAGGGACGAACCCGATGCCCGACCAGCGCTCGGTGACGTTCTGGCGCGAGGTGGCGACCCGGTACAAGAACGCGCCCCTCGTGGCCTTCGACTTGTACAACGAGGTGTACGGAGTCAGCGACCAGGTGTGGCGCGACGGGGGTCCGGCCACGTCCCGAACAGGTGTGCCCTACACAGCGGTCGGGATGCAGGCGCTGCTCGACACCGTGCGGTCTGTCGGCGCGGAGAACCTCGTGCTGATCGGTGGCACGGGCACCACGACGATCTTCCCCACGACCGCTCCCCTGGCGGGCCACAACCTCGTGTACGCCGTGCACGCCTACAACTGCATCGAACCGTGGAACTGCCACAGCACAGACAGCAGCTGGCTGCTTTCGCGTTTTGTCGTCCCCGGGCTCACAGTTCCGATCATGGTCAGCGAGTTCGGGCACCCTGCAAGCGGGACGGCCGACAGCGTCGCCTTCAACGCTGGTGCGATCGCGTACGCCGACCGTCAGGGTTGGAGCTGGGCTGCCTGGGCCTGGGATGTCCATGGACAGTGCCAGGCGATCCTGTACTTCACAGTGATCGCAGAGGGCACCTGCGACAGCACGTCAGGCACCTACGAGCCGGCCCCGGCGGGCATGCCGATCCTCGCAGGGCTGGCCAAGAACAGGTAGGACCCGCCGGGAGTTGTCACTCCGTGTCCGGATTTCACAATTCACCCGCTCCCAAGCGCGCGGAACGGGCTACTCGCTCGTTACCACAGGTAAGCGCCCTCGCACCACGAGGCACACGCCGCGACCGCAGACGCTCGGGTGTGGGTCTTGTATCGCGCGTTCCCCCAGACCGGGCGCAGGACGAGGTGAGCGATGACCCGCATGGCCTTACATCAACCGTTGGAGCCTGTCGATCTGCTGACGCTGGAGGACGTGCTCGACGCGTCGGTCGAGCGCGTGTTCGTCCCGATCAGACGTCGCCGCAACGTCGCTCGTCCGCATCGCCTGGCCGACCTGATCACGACCGTGCATGCCGCGAATCACGCCCGTTCGCCGGTCATCCTCGACCTGTCCGTGCTGCTCGCAGTCTCGTTCACCGTCCTTGCGGGACCACTGTGGTGGCAACTCGTCTTTGCGCCCCTCGCCGTGTCGCTCGCCTACATCGCGCAGGTGTACTCCGATCGGGACACCGTCCAGACGCGCGGCGTGCTCTGGTACCTCTCCGGCGTCTGTGCCCCGCTCGCCATCACCGGAACGATCGCGGTCACCTTCGGCGTCCTACCTGTCGCAGCCGCGACGGGGCTCGTGGTCGTGTCGCTGGGCGCGCTCACACTGTCGCGAGGCCTCACCTGGACGGCGCTCACGGTGCTACGACGTCGTGGGCACGGGCTGCGCCACACGCTCATCATCGGCGACAGCGACGCGTCGGCGACTCTCTGGCGTCGCCTCGTGGAGTTCCCCGAGGCCGGTCTCGTCCCGATTCAGCTCCTGGGCTGGGAGGCGGCGCATGAGGTCGGCACTGTCGACCGAGAGATCCGTCAGCACGGCATCCAGCACGTCGTGCTGGTCGCGCCCGGCCCGGAGGACGCGCTGCTCACCGCCGCGTTGCCACGGCACGAGGATGACGCGCCGTACTTCTCCACCGTCCCAGCGATCGCGGAGCTGTACCTCGACCCGCACTCCCTGACCGAGGTTGGGGGCATCCCGCTGATCCCGCACGGCCGTGTCACCCACGCCCGCCGGACCTTCTCCGGCAAGCGCGTCATCGACGCCCTGCTGTCCGGGATCGGGCTCGTGCTGTTGCTGCCCGTCATGGCCGCCATCGCCTTGACCATCAAGCTCGATGACGGTGGGCCGGTCTTCTACTCGCAGCAGCGGGTGGGTCGCGAAGGCCGGATGTTCCCGATGCGCAAGTTCCGCTCCATGGTGGTGGACGCGGACGCGGAGCTGGCCTCGCTCATCGCGCACAACGAGTCGGACGGCCTGTTGTTCAAGATGAAGTCCGACCCGCGGATCACCCGCGTCGGCCGGCTGATCCGCAAGACGTCGTTGGACGAGCTTCCCCAGCTCTGGAACGTGCTCGTCGGCCAGATGAGCGCTGTCGGCCCGCGGCCGCTGCCGGTCGACCCTGGGCAGTTCACGCCGGTGGAGGCCGAGCGCCACTCCGTCCTACCCGGGATCACCGGGTACTGGCAGCTGTCGGGCGGGCCTGAGCTCACCTACGACGAGATGGTCCGCCTCGACCTGGCCTACATCCGCAACTGGTCGGTCTGGCTGGACCTCCGACTCCTCCTGCGCACCGTCCCCGCGCTGCTGCACCGCCACGGGGCCAGCTGACCAGGGCGTGCCAGGCTGCGGTCGTGAGGACCGCGCCGTGAGAGTGCTGCACGTCAACGACCACCCGCCCGGCCACGGCTACGGCGGCGCCGAGGTCAACCTGGCACGGTTGATCGCCGCCCAGCGCACCCTCGGCGACGACGTCGAGACCCTCACCCCCGAAGCGAGCCGCACCGGCGTGCGTCGCACCCTCGACCTGTGGGACCCGGGCGCCCGGCGGCGGCTCCTCGAGGTCGTAGCGCGGTTTCGCCCGGACGTCGTTCACCTCCACAACGTCGTGCGCGAGCTGTCACCGGCTGTCCTGCGGCCGACCGGCGTACCGACCGTCATGACAGTTCACGACATGCGTCTCGTGGGCGGCTCGGAGCACCATCTGCCCGACCCGCGAGCAGTCGCCGCACGGCTGTGGGTCGACCCCGTCGTCCGCCGGCTCGCCCAGCGACTGGCCATGGTGCTGGGGGTCAGCGACGTCGTCGCCGAGGCTCTGCGGGAGACCGGCCTGCGACGGGTACGGACCCTGCCGGTGCCCGTGCCCGCGCCGACCCTCGCACCACACCCGGTCGAGGAGTGCCACGACATCGTGTTTGCCGGGACACTCGCGCCAGACAAGGGGGCCCGGGTCCTTCGAGATGCCTTTCTGGCGGTGGCCGACCGCCATCCCGCTGCCCGGCTGGTCCTGGTCGGGGACGGCCCGGAGCGGCGACGCCTCGAGGTTGATGCCGACGCACGCGTCCTTCTACCAGGACGGCTCGCGGGCGCGGAGGTCTCACGCGCGATGGGAGGAGCCCGCGTGGTCGTCGTACCGTCCCTGCCTGCACTGCGCCGCGAGGGCTCGTCGATCACCGCTGTCGAGGGCGCGCGGCATGCCCGCCCGCTCGTCGTCAGCGACGACCCCGCCGTGGCCGAGGTCGCACGTCGCGTGGGCGGCGACGTGGTACCCGCCGGGGACGTCGCCGCTCTGGCAGCCCGGCTCGACTACTGGCTGGGATCGCCCGCCGCCGCCCGGGCGGCAGGTGATCACGCTGCCACCCTCGCGGCCGACTACTACGACCCCGCGACCGTCGCGTCGCAGCTGTCCGAGGTCTACCGGGACTGCTTGCGCGCGTCGCGTCGCTCCGCCCAGTAGAGGGGCGCGAGGTCGAGCGCACCCTGCAGGTAGCGGGGACCGAGCCGCCGCGGTTCGGTGACGGCCCGGTGCAGCCACTCCAGCCCCCGGTCCACCGCCCACGCCGGTGCCCGCGGTGCCAGACCACCGACGAACTCAACCGCCTTCCCGACCCCCATCAGAACCCGGGCCCGCGGGTCGTCACGCAGGCGCAGGGAGACCAGGGTCTGCTTGGGCTCGCCGAGCCCGACGAACACGATGTCGGCCCAGCGTTGTGGCAGCCCCGCCCTCCAGGCCTCGAAGCTGGCGTCGTCACGGTCGAAGCCTGGGGGAGCCGGGTCCCAGAAGGGCACGTCCAGGGCGGGGTACGCCGCGCGGGTCGCTGCCGCCGCGCGCTCGGCGGCGTCGGCAGCGCCGCCGAGGAAGCCCACCGATATCCCCCGACGCTCCGCCTCAGCGCACACCAGAGGGAGCACGTCGGTGCCGACCAGTCGCACTGCCCTGGTCGCGCCGTGGGCATGCAGCATCCGCACGACCGGCCAGCCGTCCGGGATGGACAGGTCGGCCGTGTCGTACCGCTTGCGGTACCCGGGATCGCGGCGCAGGCGCGAGAGGTGCGAGAGGTTGGGGTTGACCACGACGAAACCCCGGTCGCCCTGCCCGGCGGTGCAGATCGCGTTCACCGCCTCGTCCGCCGTCACCGGGTTGACCTTCAGCAGCCGCAGCTGCACGGGTGCGTGCGTCATGGATGACCTCCGAGCAGCCGTGCGTACAGGTCCTCGTGCTGCGCTGCGCAGCGCTGCCAGCTCCACCGGTCGCGCAGCGCAGGGGCTGGGGTAGGTAGCTGGCCTGCCGCCGCCGCCCGCAACGCCGCGACGATGGAGGTCTCGGACAACGGGTCGAAGTGTTGGGCTGCCCCCGCGGCCACCTCGCGGTAGGCCGCGATGTCGGAGCAGACGACCGGTGCTCCAGCCGCGAGCGCCTCCGCGACGGGCAAGCCGAAACCCTCGTACAGCGACGCCGACACGACCGCGGTCGCACCTCGGTAGAGACGGTCGAGGCGCGCATCGTCGACCGCGCCCAGGTGGAGGACCCCCGGGGGGAGGCTGCCCCAGGCCGTGCGGCCCACCAGCACTAGGTCGACGACGCCCGCCAGCCCGCTCTTGTCGTACGCCGCGATCAACCGGGCGAGGTTCTTCCGGGGCTCGACCGCTCCAACGCTGAGGAGGTAGGGCCGCTCGCGTACCTCGGGAACCGTCGACAACGGGACGGCTCGAACGCCATTGGGGATGACGTCGGCCTGCAGGTGCAGCTCGTCCGCCAGCTCGTCCGCGACCGCCTGCGAGACCGCGACAAGGTGTACCCGCGACAGCGCCCTGGCCGCCACCCTCCGGTAGTACAGCCGCCCGCCGCGGCTCTGCCACTGCGGGTGCTTCAACCAGACGAGGTCGTGCAACGTGTAGACAACGGGTGCGCGCACCACAGGGGTCGGCGGGTAGGCCGGGAGGTGGACGAGCTCCATTCCTCTGGCAGCCCAGGGCAGTGCCGTCCACTCCCACAGCACCGAGGTGGCCTGGTGGCGCGGTCCCCTCGACGGCACCACGTGCACGCGATCCGCGAGCCGCGTCGCGAGCTCCGCGGTGTACCGCTCCCAGCCGCCGGGGCGTCCCAGCAGCCCCGCCCGCGCGTCGAGCAGGACCGGCATTCTCATGCCGGCGGCACCAGGTGACCGTCGACAACCGACCAGGTACGCACCTGCCACCAGCCGCACAGCACGCCAACTGCCCGCACCAGCGCACCAGTCGCCGCTGCGTACCGCCCCCGGCGTGCCCAGCGCACAGCGGGCAACAGGCCGTGTCTCCAGAGCTCGGACCGCACCAGCGGTCGCCGGTCACCGAGCCGAGCGCGCTTCCACGCGAGTACGCCCGCGCCGATGCCGTAAGAGAGCATCACGCGCCGCGCCTGGCTCTCGTCCCGGTGCACGACGTGGGTGACGGCCATCTCTGGGACGGACCGGGCCCCGAAACCGGCCCGATGGACCCGCCAGAACGCGTCCTTGTCCTCTGCTCCACCAAAGCGCGCCCCGGCCCCGAGGCTGATGTCGAATCCGCCGACAGCCTCCAATGCGGATCTGCGAAAGGCCATGGCCGCGCCATGACCCGTCTCCGACAGGTCACTGTCGTCGGTGACCTCGAACGGAGTGAAAGCGCCTACTGACAAGGCGATCCCGGTCTCGCGGTCTGCGAGCACCTGTCCCCACACTGCCCCGGTCTCCGGAGCCGCGAGCGCTTTCACCGCCGCGTCGCGCCACCCGGGCAGCGGTCGGCAGTCGTCGTCGGTGAACAGCACCACCGCGGCACTCGTCGCACGCCATCCAGCATTGCGAGCACGGCTTGCACCTGGCTCCTCGCAACGCAAGACCCGGGCGCCGGCGGCGCGGGCCACCACTGCCACGTCGCTGTCGAGGGAAGCCGAGTCGACCACCAGGAGCTCGTCATCCGGTCCGAGTTCCGCAAGCACCGCGGGGACGGCGTCCGCGAGCAACTCGGCACGATCGCGACAACAGATGACCACGACCACTCCGTCACTAGAGTGCGGAAGATGCGTGTCGTCGTGGTCGTCCCGTGGGAGCCGTGGCGGATCACCGACGGCGTGGTCCTCCCCCTGCACCACCACCTCCACGAGCTCTCCGGCCGGCACCAGATCGTGGTGCTGGCGGCAGGGGCGCCCTCTGCGCTGGAGCAGCGGGTGACCGGACCTGACGGGAAACTACCGGATGGCGTGCTCACGCGGTGGTTCGGCACGGACCGATCGGCGGTCTTGGACTACGCGGTCCGACGGTTCCGCAGCGAGTTCGTCCGGGAGCCCGCCCACACCTTGTACGTCGAACGACCTCGCCTCCTGGATGCGTTTGCACACGAGGCACGCGATGCCGACGTCGTGCATCTCGTCGGCTGGGGGACCGCGCAACTCGCCGCGCGCATCAGGGTGCCTGCGGTCCACTATGCCGTCGATCCCTGGGCGGCATCGTGGCGCAACCGACGGTTGCCGGCGTGGAGGCGCGCGACCGACCTAGGGCAGCGGGCCATGGTCTTACGGCACGAACAGCGTCACTACCCGCAGTGCCACAGCGTCGCGGTGGTGGCACAGGCTGACGCGGACCTGCTCGCCCAGCAGGTGCCGGCGGGACGCTACGACGTCGTCCCGAACGGCGTCGTCGCTGGTCCCGATCCTGCGCCGGCGCCGACCGCACCGGTCCTGGGATTCCATGGTGCGTTCGAGACCCAGGCCAACGTCGACGGTGCCAGAGCGCTGGTGGAGAGGATCTGGCCACGCGTTCGCGCCGCGCTGCCCGACGCCACTGTGTTGCTCGTCGGCCGCGAGCCCTCCGCGCAGGTGCAGGCCCTGGTGCAAGCCGGAGTGGTGCTCAAGGCAGACGTCCCGTCGGTGCGCGCCGAGTTGGATCGAACCGCGGTGCACGTCTCGTGGATGCCCTCGGGCATGGGACTGAAGAACAAGGTGCTCGAAGCCATGGCCGCGGGCCGGCCGGTCGTGGCCAACGAGCGCGGTGCCAGCGGCATCGGCGCCGGGGACGGCCTCTATGTGGCGGCTGACGAGGACAGCGCCGCCCGCCACCTGGTCGCGCTCCTGCGCGACCAGGCCCGGAGGGCGGCTGAGGGCGAGAAGGCACGACGGCGCGTACTCGCGGAGTACACCTGGACGGCGAGTGCCCGACGGGTCGAGCGGCTGTGGGAGCAAGCAGCATCGTGAAGTTCGCCTTCGTCAGCTACCACCCGCCTTTGGCCGACGGGTCGGCCGCGGGACGGCAGTTGTTCGCACTGGGAGAGGCGCTACGCGCCGAGGGGCACGAGGTGACCTGCTGGTGCTGGCGCGCGCAGGAGCCGACCGGGTTGCCGGACTGGGCCGAGTGGCAGCCAGTTCCGAACGCGGCTGGGTGGAGGGTCCGCGGCCGGGCCGTGCTGCAGCCCCGCTCCGACATCGTCCGGGCTGACTGGGAGGTGCCGGAAGGCGCTGTCGGCATTGCGGACGACCCGGCATCGTTCGCCGCGGTGGCCGGCGCCACGCTCTCCATCGCCACTGTCCACTACGCAGTCCGGCTGGACCGCGCGGCGCTCACGGACTGGTCGGGGCCACACGTGCAGGACTGGCGCGGGGAACGCACCGCGGTGCGTCGTGCCGGACAGGTCTGGACCTTCTCCCCCCGGGTGCGGCAGGCCGTCGGCCGCGGCGTGATCGTGCCTGCCACCGTGCCGATGCCCGACCAGCCGGTGCCCCTCGTCGACGAGCCCGTGGTCGGTCTGCTCGCCGACTGGTCGTGGCCACCCAACCTGCACGCCGCCGACACCTTGGTAAGGGGCTGGGCGCGGGTACGTGCCCATGTACCCGGAGCTCGGCTGCTCCTGGCCGGCCGGGGCTCCTGTCCTGTCGGCAGCCTGCCAGGGGTGGAGTGGCTGGGAGAGGTACCGGAGACCAGCGACCTGCTCAGCCAGATCTCGGTGTTCGCGTTTCCGTGCCCGGACACCTCAGGGCCGAAGATGAAGACCCTGGACGCGCTCGCGCACGGCATCCCCGTCGTCACGACCCCTGCCGGGGCGGAAGGCCTGGTCGGCGGGTCCGGTGCCGTGCTGGGGAGCACGGCGTCGCTCGCCTCTGCGTTGATCGACCTGCTCAGGGACCCTCGGCGACGAGCACGGCTCGCTGTTCAAGGGCGGACGGCCGTGGAGCGAGGTCACGCCCCGTTGGTGGCTGCTCGGGCACGGGTGCGAGCCGTCGCGTCGGCCACAGCAGGGTGACGAGGAAAGCCAAGCCAAGGCAGGCCCAGACCGGCGCCGTCACGGCCCAGGAGTCGCGCCCCGTCCGAGGGTGCTCGAGCGGAGCAACGTGCAGGTAGAGGATCCCTGCCCGGTCACGGGCCAGCTCGGTCAACTGGTTGACAGCGTTGGCCAATGCGGCGGGCGTGCCGGCCTGGACCCGCCACTGGCCCACCCCGGCGGCTCCGAACGTGTCGGTGCAGTCGACCGAGACGTGAGGAAGGGCCGCGGTCGTCACCGCTCCACAGACCGTGTTGATGAGCCGCTGGGCGAAGAAGACGTTGTCGTAGCCCGAGATCGCCTCACGTGGCAGCGGGAGCGTCGTGAACACCGCCCGCTGCGCCGTGTGCTCCGGAGCAAGCGCGAACGTCACCAGTCCGGCCACCAGCCCGACGAGGCCACCCGCGACCGCGCGGCGCACCAGGGGCCCGCGTGGCTGCACCACCCGCCGCCCGAGCCGCTGCTCCCCGAGGACGGTCGCGACGGCCACCAGCAGCCACAGCGAATGCGCTCCCTGCACGAGGGTCGCGGCGTCGTAGGTGAAGCAGCTGACCACGAAAGCCAGCACCCCGACGAAGCACGCTGCAGCCACGAGACGGTCCTCCCGTTCCGAGACCAGCAGACTCCGCGCCGTCTCCGTCAGCGCGACGAGCAGCGCGATCGTCAACGCCAGCACCCCGAGGACACCGAGCTCGACGTACTCCAGCAGGAACGCCTCGTCGGTGGTGGGAAACCCTGAGGTGATGAGCTGCCCCAGGCCGGCGCCGCGGAAGGGGTGGTGGGACGCGAGCTCCATCACCGGCGCCAGCCGCAGCGAGCGGATCGCGATCGACCCGGTGTCGACCGAGCTGTTGAGGTGCCCGGCGATCGAGGGCACCAGCAGGTAGCCACCGAGCGCCAGCAGCCCTCCCAGGGCACCCAGGGCCGCGAGCAGGCGCTGTCTCGCCAGCGCGGCAGTGAGGCACACAGCGACAGCGGCTGCAAGGAGGGCGCTGCGGCTGTAGGACCAGTAGACGACCAGTACCGCCAGGGCAGCACCAACCGACGCGAACCACAGACCACCGCGGCGGCGCAGTGCGGTCACCAGCAGCGCCGGCGTCATGGCGACAACGATCCACGCGAACTGCAGCGCGAACTCTGCACCCGCCCGGACCCGCAGCTGGCCGCCCCTCAGCGACAGCGGAAAGGCAGCCGACTGGGACTGCTGGGCGGGCAGCCGCGAGAACAGAACGTGTCCGTAGCTCACGCTGGTCAGGTGCTCGGCGGCAGCGACGGCCGCGCCCAGAAGCAGGCCCAGACCCGCAGCGCTGAGGGCCGTAGAGGCACCGACCCGCCGCGTCAGGACCAAGCAGACGGTGAAGAAGCCCAGCGCGTCCGCGAGGTCCGCGAGCCGGAACCCAGCCGCCCCGAGCGGCCCACTGCCTGCCGCGAAGGCGATGCCTCCCAGGAAGGCGACAGCGAGGAGCAGAAGTAGCGCGGCGTGCACGCGCGTCAGCCGCAGGTCGCTGCGCGACACCGAGCCGTCGAGCAGGTCCAGCACGAGCCGCCCCAACCCGGCGAGGACAAGCACGTGCTGAAGGGTCAGGAAGCTGGTTCCTGTGTGGGGGACCACGAGGGGACCGGGCACGAGAAGGATTGCTGCCGCGAGCACACCGAGTACGACCTGCGGCCGGGCGCGCAGGACGACGACGACGAGCCCTACGGCGAGAAGGTCCAGCAGCGAGCCAGGCATCGGCGGGTCAGTCTCGGCGACGCCGCAGGACGTCCAGGAGGACGAGGCCTCCCGCAAGGACCGCGCCGAACACGACAGCGCCGACGAGCACCGTGCGCCGTGCGGCCGGCGACGTCTTGGTCCCCGTCGTCGCGGGAGTGACGACCGTGAACGTGACCAGCTGACCCGCCTTGATGCCGATTCCAGTCTGCTGGGCGCTCAACTGCTCGCGGAGCAGGGTTGCAGCACCCTGGGCTATCCGCTGGGCACCGGTGGGGTCGCCGTCGTCGGCAGTGACGGTCAGCAGCAGCGAGGACAACGGCGCGGTGGCACCCACTGCTGCATACACACGCGAGGACGGCAGCCCGAGCCTGGCCCCGAGCTCGTCCGCGAAGACAGTGGTGTGAACGATGTCGACGTACTTGACGCGCAGGCGCGTCAACTTGTTGAGGATGCCGTCATCTCCACTCGCCGTGAGCGCAGGCTCCTGGTCGATCAGCAGCACCGCCTGCGAGTGGTAGACCGCAGGACGCCGCTGCAGCACCGCGGCGGCACCGAGCCCGGCAGCGGTAGCGACCAGAAGCACCACGAGACCGACCGCCAAGACCAGGCCGCGTCCTGCTCGGCCTGCCACGTCAGCCTCCGGCTCGGGGACAGGCTCCGGCTCAGCGGGTGGCGGTGGGACAGCGCGAGGCGCCCGCGACCGCGTGGTGGTTGCCTTGGCCGGTGTCCGTGGGGCCCGGGCGCGTGGCGCAGGTGCATCCGCCACCGACTCCACGGCGTGCGTCCGGTCGTCGTCCTCGGGCATGAACGTCCCCCGGTCGTGATCGAGTCCGGGCCCTTGAGGGTCCCGGACACGGGCGGTCGCGGCCCAGGGAGGAGCCGCCGTACCAGATACTGGCTGCCAATCGATATGGGACGCTATCAGCGCGAGTACGGCAGTAGCCGCAGCAGCATCGATGGAGGTGGGTCCGCACGTGTCGGAGCGCGGACCCGTCGCCGTCGTCGTTGCCAGCCGTGATCGGGTCGACATGCTTGACCGTTGCCTGACCTCCGTGCGGGACGCACTGGCTCCGGGCGACGAGCTCGTGGTCGTCGACTCCGCCTCCTGCGACCACGACGCGTATGTCTCTGTGGCGCGCACCCACGGCGCCTTGCTCGTGCGCTGCGACGAGCCCGGCGTCAACCGCGCGCGCAACGCGGGATGGCGCGCCTCGCGCGCGCCAGTGGTCCTGTTCACCGACGACGACGTCGAGGTCGAACGCGGGTGGGCGGACGCTTACGCCGCCTGCCTCGACGAGCATCCCGAGATCGGCTTCGTCACCGGGTGGATCGGCGTCCCAGACGGGCAGGAGGACACCCACGACGTGGCCGTGAAGGACGATGTCGAGCCGGCGGTGCTCGACCGCTCCACGCGTGGCAGCCTCGGCCATGGGGCGAGTCTGGCCGTACGCCGGGAGGCTCTCGAGCGGCTCGGCGGGTGGGACGAGGCGCTCGGCGCCGGGGGCCGTTTCCGTGCGGCACCCGAGGTCGACCTGTTCGACCGGCTGCTCGCGGCCGGCTGGACCGGACGCTTCGCGCCCACTGCCCGCGCCCGACACCACCAGTGGCGTACCGACGGGCAGTTGGCTGCCCTGCACCTGAGGTACGGGCTCGGGACCGGTGCCCGGATCGCGAAGCTGCACCGCACCGACCGGTCCCGGATGCGGCACGTCATCCGCGAGGCCTGGTGGGACTGGGGGATCCACGACGCCTGGCTGCACCTGCGCTACCGCGACGCGCGTCGGCTGGCGGTCGCGCTGCTGCGCATGACCGGCTTCGCGGTCGGCTTCCTCGCCGCCTCCCGTACGCCGGTCGAGGGTGGCCACTTCCGTCCCCGGGCAGCCGGGCAGGGATCCAGGAACCCCGGCGGCTCACAGCACCACTGACCGAGCGCGCACCGACCCGCGTAGCAACGCCGCCGTCTCGACCGCATCGCGACGCACGATCACCGCCGCCTCCCCAAGGAGCCGTCGCCGGCCGGTCGGTCGGTGCAGGGTGCGCAACCCGACCAGCCTGTCCAGGTACGGCAGCGCGAGCGCGAGCGGCCAGACATCGCGACGCGCCACCCCCAGACCGACCCCAAGGACGGCCACCCACATGCGGGCACGGTGCGGCCCCAGGACGACACCGGCGGTCAGGAACGTGCCGCGCAGTTCAGGAACGCGGCGTACCAGGACGGGAAACGCCGCCGCCAGTGCCGCTCGGCGCAGCAGCACGCCGGTGTCAGGGGGAGACACCTCGTGGTCCACCACGGCATGCACCGCGAACGCGCTCGCCACTCCTGACCTCTTGATCCGCCAGCCGAGGTCCGTGTCCTCCCCGAAGGGGTAGTGCTCCCAGCGGGGTCCGAGAGCCTGGGCGACGTCCTCGGCAAAGCCGAGGTCGAACCCGCCCACGCGCGCCAGGTGCTCACGCCGGTAAGCGATGTTGCACGTCTCATAGAGGCCGAACTCGGCGGGAGTCCACTGCGTGCGAGACAACCGTTCCAACGGCTGGTCCGGATCCGCTGTCGTCCGTCCCTGCACCAACCCGATCCCGTCGCGCATCCCGGCGAGCAGGCACTCCAGCCACGTGCTCCGTGGTCGGCAGTCGTCGTCGGTGAAAGCGATGACGTCGCCGGTGCTGGCCTCGACAGCCAGGTTGCGACCCTCGGCGACCGGAAGGTTGCCCGGCCGGGTCAGCACGCGCAGCCCCGGCGGGTCCTGCGCGGCCACCCGGCGGGCGAGAAGCTCGGCGGTACCGTCCGCGGAGCCGTTGTCGACGACCACGACCTCGTCAGCCGGACGTGTCTGCGCGCCCAGCGCATCCAGCGACCGCTCGAGCAACGCCCGCCGGTCGTGCGTCACCATCACGACGCTTGTCCGGACCGACCCCGTGGCCACCGCCGGCACGGACAGGTCGGAGCCACCCTCCGCGAGCTGGCGCCAGAGCCGCTCAAGGTCAGCGACCCGGGCGCCCAGTTCGTAGTGGGCCGCCACGTGAGCGCGGCCCGCACGACCCATCGCCGGCCACCGCTCCGGCTGGTCGAGGAGCCGTTCGAGGGCCGCGGCGAGAGCAGCGGGAACGTCCCCGTGCTCGGGGACCAGTTCGGCCGCACCGGCCGGCACCGCTTCCGCCGTACCCCCGTGGCTGGTGGTGACGAGCGGGACACCACAGGCCAGCGCCTCGAGGTTGACCAGGCCGAGCGTTTCGGCGTCCCCGTCGACGCCGGTGCGACTCGCGGTCACCGCCAGATCGGTCTCCGCCAGGGCTCGTCGTACTGCCCCTGAGACCCGGCCGTCGAGCACCTCCGCAGCGAGCCCGAGTTCCGCGATGAGCCCCTCGAGCGCGCCGAGCTGTGGGCCATGGCCCACGAAACGCGCCCGGAGCGGTCGGGAGCGCTGCAACCGGGCGAGGGCCCGCGCGGCGTCCAGCACTCCCTTCTTCTCAGCGAACCGCCCGGCGAAGGTGATCAGGGGCGGCCCTGTGGGCACAGTGCGCTCCCGGAACGGAAGGGTCGCCAGATCGAGCCCGCTGGGGACGACGCGGACGACCTCCTCGCGCACGCCACGCGCGAGCACCGCGCGCGCGAGGAACTCTGACGGCACGACGACCAGGTCCGCCGCCACCAAGGCCTCCAGCATCGCCGGGTCCGCGTCGGCGGCCACCAGCACGTCCCAGCCGTGGAGGGACACGGAGAAGGGCCGACGCAACCGACGGGCCGCACGCCACGTCGCGTAGGCCGGCAGCCCGAAGTGGCTGTGCAGGACGGCGGCCCGCTCGCGAACGGCGACGGCCGCCACGACGGCATGCACCTCGCGGGCGCGCACCGGGAGCCGGGTCAGCGCCTTGGCGCCCTTGGACGGCGGCAGGTAGTTGAGCAGCGGATCTGGCTGGGCCGCGTCGACGCAGCCGGAGAGGTCGTGGACGGGCACCGCCCAGCCGTCGCTGCCGAGGACGCGTCGTTGGGCCGCGACCACTGCGCGGGTGGCGGTCGTCGAGCGCACCGCATCGACCACGAAGGATTCGCTCGGCCGGCCCCAGTGCTCGACCACGTGGAGCACCGTCGGGCGACGCACGTTCCTCCTCGACAGGCAGCGGCTTCGGCCGTGAGAGTCTGTCACGGGGCTCCCCCGATATGGGTGGGATTGCCAGAAGGGGGGACCGTGCGCGTCGTGCTGTCGTCCGTCCACTGCTGGCCCGATGTGCGGCGCGGTGGCGAGCGCTATGCCCACGAGCTCGCGGCCGGACTGCGCCGGGCGGGGCACGAGGTCACGCTGCTCTCCACCGGCAGCCGTCCGGGCCGCGACACCGTGCTCGACGTCCCGGTGCAGCGACTTCCCATCCGTCGGTGCCGACGCTTCGGTGACCTCGAGGTGGAGGTCGCCTTCGGTGGCCAGGCCTTCGCGCACCTGGCAGCACCATCACTGGCCGGCCGGGTCGACGTCTGGCATGCGACCTCCACGGCGGACGCCGCGGCCGCCGCCCTTGTCGGCCGGTCCGGCAGGCTGCAGACCGTCTTCACCGACCACGGGTTTCCTGCGAAGCGGTCACGAGAAGCCCGCAGCGACAGGCGGTTGCACCGCTTCGTCGCCGCTCATATCGGCACCTACGTCTGCGTCTCGCGCGCAGCCGGCGACTACCTGCAGTCGGACTACGGGCGCGCGGCGACCGTCGTACCGCCCGGTGTGCGGTGGGCGCAGCACAGCGCCGGGACGAGGGAGACCCGTCCGACTCTGCTCTACGCCGGGTCACTCACCGAGTCGCGCAAGGGTGTGGGCCTGCTGCTTGAAGCCGCGGCGCTGCTGCGCAAGGAGCTTCCCCAGCTGCAGGTCTGGTTGCTCGGCCCGGGCACGCCACCGCCGGACCTCGACGCCGACCTCGTGACGCGTTGTGGCTTGGTCGACGACACGACGCTGCGCGCTGCCTATGCCGCAGCCTGGGCGACCGTGCTGCCCTCGCATGCCGAGTCCTTCGGCATGACGGTCGTCGAGTCGCTCGCCAGCGGCACGCCCGCCGTCGTCCGGTACGACGGCGGTGGGCCGGCCGAGATCGTCACCGAGTCTGTCGGTGTCCTGTCGGGGTCAACCGCGGACGAGCTCGCCCAGGCGTGCGCAGAGGCGCTCGAGCTGGCGCAGCGCAGCGGCACCGCCGAGGCCTGTCGCGAGCGGGCACGGGACTACGACTGGGATTCCTCCGTGGTCCCCCGCCTCCTCGAGGTGTACGCCCGATGACCATCACGGTGTGCGTGGTCGTGAAGGATCGACACGACCTGATGCTGCGCTGCCTCGAGGCCGTTCTCGCGGAGCAGCCGGACCAGATCGTGGTCATCGACAACGGCTCCACCGACGGCACCTGGGAGGCCTTGCTGGAGCAGGCTGCGCGCCACCCGACGTTGACGGTGGAGCAGGACAGCGGCTCGCTCGGGCACATCCGCAACCGCGCCGTCGCGCTCGCAACCGGGGACGTGGTGGCCTTCACCGACAGCGACTGCCGCCCCCTCCCCGGATGGCTGGCCGCCGGCTTGGCTGCCTTCTCCGACGACATCGGCGTGGTGCAGGGCAAAACGGTGCCCGAGGTCGAACCGACCGTCCGCTGGAGCGTCACCCAGGACATCACCTCGCGGTCCGGGCTGTTCGAGGCCTGCAACGTCTTCTACCGACGCGAGGCTCTCCTGCAAACAAGGGGGTTCGACAGCGAGGTCGGTTTCTTCGGTGAGGACACGGCCGCCGGATGGGCGGTCCTGCGGGGTGGGTGGAGAGACGCCTGGGCCCCCGACGCCGTCGTCGAGCACGTGGTGACGACGCCTGGGTTCGGATGGCACCTGCGCAGGGCGCGCGGCTACGCCAACTGGCCTGCGTTGCTCAAGGCCTTTCCCGAGCAGCGCGATCTCCTGTGGCACCGGGTCTTTCTTCGTCCACGGTCGGCCGAGACCGGCGCGCTGCTGCTCGGCCTGGCCGGGATGCTCGCGACGAGACGACCCGCCGTGCTGCTCGCCGGTGTCCCGTTCTTGTGGCGGCACCGTATGCGCGGCGTCTCGCGCGGCGCCGCCCTCGATGCCGGCTCCGAAGCGCTCTTCGACCTGGCCGTCAGCGTGGCTCTGGTGCGCGGCTCGGCGAAGCACCGGTCGGTGGTGCTGTGAGCATCACGGTCGTGGTGCCCACCGTCGATCGAGTCGACCTGCTTCGCCGTTGCCTGCGCGGCCTCACGGGCAACGACGTGCTCGTCGTGCATGACGGCAACCGCGAGGTCGTCGCGCTGTTGGACGAACTCGGTGTGCGAGGACTCGAGATCAGCGAGCGCGGCGTCTCCGCCAAGCGCAACGCCGGCTGGCGCGCTGCGACGACGGACCTGGTCGCTTTCACGGACGACGACTGCGAGCCGGCTCCCGGGTGGCTCGCCGCCCTGGTCGCCGACGGCTCCGACTTCGTCGCAGGTCCCGTCTCCCCGCACCCGGAGGACGAGGCATCCGGCCTGTGGTCCCGGACCGTCACGTCCACCGAGCCCGGCTTCTACCCCGGATGCAACCTGCTGCTGCGCCGCACCTGGCTCGAGCGCGTCGATGGCTTCGACGAGCAGCTGCATGGGGGCGAGGACACCGACCTCGCGTGGCGGGTGCGTGAGGCCGGCGCCAGCCACGGATGGGCCGCGGACGCCCTTGTGTGGCACGCGGTTCGCCCCGTGACCTTCCCCGAGCAACTGCGTTCGCTACCGAGGTGGGCGGGGTTGCCACTCGTGGTGCGCCGTCATCCAGCGCTGAGGCAGTTCGCCTACCGCCGGTGGTTCTGGAAGGACAGCCATCCAACGGCCGTGATGGCTCTGCTCGCACTGTTGCTCGCCGCGCGCGATCGGCGGGCGTTGCTGGGTGCCGTGCCTGTGCTGGTGCGCCGGATGCGCCAGGCCGGGGTCGGGGCCGGTCTGCAGCTCGCCGTCAACGACCTCGCCGAGGTCGCGGTCCTCACCGCCGGCTCGGCGCGTCATCGGTCGGTGCTGCTGTGACGAGCAGGGAAGATGTCCCCGTGATTGCGCCTCCGACCCGGCTCGGGCCTGGGCGTCCGCTACGCGTGCACGTGCTCGGCAGCTCGGCGAGCGTGCTCGTCGAGCCGCGCCACGGCCCTCGCGACGGCGGGACGTACGGCGAACAGCTGGTCCCGCTGTTGGCCGAGCGCGGTGTACCGGCCGTCGTGTCGCACGCCGGGACGTGGTTCGGGCGCATCTGTGACGCGCTCCCGCACTACGAGCGCGACGTGCGCGACCACTTCCCTGACGTGCTCGTCGTCAACTACGGCATGGCGGAGTGCCAGTCCAACCTGCTCCCCACACCGGTGGTGCGGCACCTCACGACCTGGCACCGCACGTCACGTCCCGGCACGCACCTGTACCGGAACCGGCTGATGCCCAAGGTGTGGAAGGTCCTGCGGGACTACCAGCAGTGGGGCAGCGCCCACGACAGCGGACGCACCTACCGCCTGCGCCCCTCCCGCTTCGTCGCCGACATGACGCGCACCATCGACATGGCACGCAAGGACTGCGGCGCGCTCGTGCTGCTCCTTGACATCGACCCGCCGGGGCCTCGAGTGGAGCACTGGCTGCCCGGCACAGCTGCCCGCGTGCAGCGCTACAACGGGCTGCTGTCCACCCTCGCTGACTGCTATGACAAGGGGGTTCTGCTGGTGCCGGCAGGCGCGGCGCTCACCGACCCCTCGACGCAGCTGCCCGACGGGCTGCACCGCTCTCCCGCGGGCCACGCCCTCACCGCCAGGCTCCTGGCAGATGAGATCTGCACCTGGCTGAGCACGTGACCAAGCCACTCCCGGGCCCGCAGCTGCCCTGGCCACAGCACCGCCGGCCGTTGTCGGTGGTGGCCTTCGCCAACAGCGTCGCGACACTTCAGATCCCGGTTCGGACCGACCGCGCACAAGGCACGTACGTCGAGGTCCTCGCCGACCTGCTCGCCGGCGAGGGCGTGCCGGTCATACCGCACCTCGAGTCCCAGTGGTTCGACTTCCTGCACCGCGCCATGCGCAACTACGAGTCCAGGGTGCGGGTTCATGCCCCTGACGTGCTGATCGTGCAGTTCGGGCTCAACGAGTACCAGCCCTGGCTCGCACCCGTATGGCTGATCCGGCACCTGATGGTGCAACACCAGGCGGCGACCCGGACCGCGAAGGGCTACCGGGCCCTCGTCGCCCCGAAGCTCTGGCGAGCCGTTCGGGGTTATCGCCGACGCGTCGCCCCCCTGGTGGGACTGCGGACCTGGCAGGTGACGCCCCACCGATTTGCTGGGCAGCTCACCCGCCTGATCCGCAACGTCCGGCTCGAAGCCAGGCCCCTGGTGCTGGTCCTCGACCTCGACCCGCCGGGTGCGGCACTGGAGTTCTTCCTCCCGGGCATGGCGGAGCGCCATGCGATCTACCAGCAGGTGATCGCGCGCGTCGTGGCGGAAGCCAGCGACGCCGAGGTGCGGCTGGTGCGCGTCAGCGAGATCACCTCGGCGCTCGGCGACGGCGCGATGCTGGATGCCATGCACTACTCGCCCGAGACGCACGAGGCGGTCGGACGTGCCCTGGCCGCGGAGGTGGCCTCCTGGCTCCGCGACCGCGGCGCCTGTTCCTTCACGCCCCGGTGAGGCGGGACAACCGCGTGTCCACCTGCTCGACGACGGTGTCGAGCGCCCAGCGCAACGCGGACTGCCTGCAGCGCTCCTCCACGCCCGGCTGGTCCGCGAGGGCCACCGCGCTCACGACGGCCTCCGCACAGGACTGCGGGTCGAGCGGCTCGAACAGCACGCCGGTACCCGGCCGATCCAGCAGCTCCGGCGTCGCCCCCGACCGGGCGCCGGCGACGGGAGTGCCACATGCCAGCGCTTCAAGCGTGACGAGGCCAAGTGCCTCGTACACCGACGGGGCCACCACCGCATGGGCGCAGCTGTAGGCCTCGGCGAGATCAGCGCCGGTCAGGACCCCGGCGAAGGACACGGTTGCCCGCGACTTCTCGGGCAACCGCTCGCGCAGCGCGGCACGGGTCTGCGAGCAAGCAGCGCCGGCGAGCACGAGGCGCGCCTCCGGCAGGGCGTCGAGAACGGCCGGCCACGCGTCGACGAGGTCGACGACGCGCTTGCGGGGCTCGTCCGGCGTAGACGCGCACAGCACCGTGGGTCGGCTGGCCCGCGGCGCCGACGGGACGAACGTCGTGTCGTCCAGACCCGCCGGGAGCACGTGCATCGGTCGACCCCAGTCGACCATCGCGTCGACGGCGTACTGCGAGTTGACCCAGATCTCGTCGGCGACGTCGAACGCACGGGTCAGCAGCCGCCGTTCGACCGGAACACCCTGCACGCGGTCCCGCGGGACCGTGCCCGTCAGCTTGAGAACCACCGGGCGCCTGCCTGCCGCGGCCGCCGCGCCTACGGCGTCGGCGTAGTGGTAGCAGGCGATCACGTCCGCGCGCGAGAAGAGCGCTGCCCCGGCGACGACGGCCCCGAAGGCGCCCTCACGTTGCAGGCCGCGGCGCGCAAGCAGCCGAGGGAGCGGCGTCCGCACGTACCGCACGCGCATGCCGTCCATCACCGTCGTCGATGTCAGGCCATGCGGCTGTCCGGTGACGAGGTCGACCCGGTGGCCGCGGCGGGCAAGGCCGGCGCCGATGTCGTGGACCTCACGCTCGGCCCCCCTCGCCACGTGCGGCCAGAAGAAAGGGTGCGAGAGAAGGACATGCACGTCGTTGTCTCCAGAGAGGGGGAGCGCGAACGGTACGCTCCCCCGACCTGGAAGCCTGAGGAGCTGACCTGACCACCGCCGCGCCACTCCCCGTCCTCGAGCTCACCGGGGAGCGCACCAAGGTGCGGGCGCTGCTCAAGGACTTCTGGGCTCACCGGGACCTGCTGTCCATGCTCGCCAAGCAGGACTACCGGTCCCGGTACCGCAGCGCGTCACTGGGCCTGGCCTGGAGTGTCTTCCTTCCCCTGCTGCAGGGCGTCGTCATCGCTGTGGTCTTCAGCAGGCTCACCGGCGGCGGGCTCACCAAGGTCTACGTGCCCTATGTCATCTGCGGCGTCACGGCCTTCAGCTTCTTGTCGAGCTCCCTCACCGCCTCGAGCACCTCGATCGTGGACAGCGCTGCCATCGCGGGCCGCATCTACTTCCCCCGGCTCGTCCTGCCGACCATCACGCCGACGGCCAATCTGCCCGGGCTGCTCATCTCCCTCGGCATGGCACTGGTCATCACGCTCCTCACCGGCGGCGGACCCGGCTGGTGGGTGCTGCTCGCACCGGTCGCGGTGCTCTTGGCCTGGTCGCTCGCGATCACGGCCGGCGCCCTGCTGAGCATGCTGCACGTCTACTCACGCGACATCCGCTACATCGTTCAGGCTGGGCTGCTCGTGCTCTTCTACGCCACCCCGATCATCTACTTCCTGCGGGGCTCGAGCGGGATTCGAGCGCTGCCGCACAGCATCGTGCCGTACATCGTCGCGAACCCGGCCACGGGAGTCGTCCAGCTCGTGCGCCTTGCCGTCACCGGCGACACCGCCTACGTGGGGCCGGCCGTGGCCGTCACCGTCGGCTGGGTCGTGGTGCTGTTCGTGCTCGTCCTCACCGTCTACGCACGCCTGGAGCGGGTGGCCTGTGACCGGCTCTGAGAACGCCGTCAGCCTCACGGCGGTCGGCAAGCGCTACGTGCAGACCGAGCAGCGCGACGAGACGTTGCTGCGCCGGCTGTCGACCGTCGGTCGGCGCAAGAAGACCACGGAGCTCTGGGCGCTGCGGGACATCGACCTCTCGATCGCCCAGGGCGAGACGATCGGGGTGATCGGGCGCAACGGCTCGGGGAAGACGACGTTGCTGCGCATGCTCTCCGGTGTCTCCGCGCCGACCACCGGCACCGTGCGCGTCGTCGGCCGGGTCGCGCCCCTGATCGGCATCGGTGTTGGCTTCAACGCTGAGCTGACCGGGCGCGAGAACGTCTTCACCAACGGGCGTCTGCTGGGCATGAGCGAGGCCCGGATCCGTCGCGACTACGACGCTATCGTCGACTTCAGCGAGATCGAGGGCTTCCTCGACACCCCGGTGAAGTTCTACTCCTCCGGCATGTTCCTGCGGCTGGCCTTCGCTGTGGCCATCCACACCGATCCCGACGTCCTCGTGCTCGATGAGATCCTGGCGGTCGGCGACCTCGCCTTCCAGCTCAAGTGCATGGACAAGATGCGGGAGATCCAGGCTGCGGGCACGACCATCATCATCGTCACGCACAACCTGCACACCCTTGACCGCACCGCGCCTCGTGCAGTGCTGCTCTCCCGTGGCCGGATGGTCTACGACGGCCCGACCGAGCAAGCCATCGGTCGCATGCACGAGGTCATGCAGGCCGAGTCCCGCGACCGCTCCTCGCTGGCTCTCCAGGAAGGCTCCGGACCGACCTTCGTCGGTGGCGCGGAAGTCGTGCTCGACCTGGTCGACACCAACGGCACCCGGCAACGGACGTTCGCGACCGGAGACGACATCGTGCTCCGCGTCGAGGCGTCGTTCGACACCGAGGTGCGCGGGCCCCTGCTCGGCATCATGCTCGCGCCCATCGGGCTCGGTTCACCCGCCTACACCACCTTCACCACTCCGGGCGCGTACGACGGGGTCCACGGCCCAGGCCGGCCCCTCGAAGCCGAGATCACCCTCGACAACCGCCTACTGGCCGGCGGCTACACAGCCACCGTGGCGTTGCACGACAGCGACGGCAAGACGATGGTCGGCACCACGCCCGCCGAGTCGTTCTACGTCACGTCCGTCGGGGTGCACGCCACGGGCCTGGTGGACCTGCAGGCCGTGATCTCCATCGAAGGCCGCGTCATCGAGGCCCCGCAGGGCCAACGGCTCACCCGGGGCTAGGGGACCAAGGCAAAGACAACGGCCGTACGACGGCTGGGACCCCGCTGGCCATGTGACCGTCGGGCACGACACCCGTCACCACCGAGCCGGCGGCGACGATGCAGTGGTTGCCGACGTCGGTGCCGCGGGTGAGGGTGGCCTTGGGGCAGATCCAGGTGTTCTGCCCGACGCGCACCGACCCCTTCCGCACGTTGTGCCAGAAGTGCTCGTCGGGGTTGGTGAAGAAGTGGCTGGAGTCGGCGATCGTGACCTGCTCCGCAACGCCGGCCATCCGTTCCAGCCAGATGTCGTTGCTGCAGTGGATGACCGATCCCCAGGAGATGGGAGTGTCCCCGTCGATTCTCAAGGTGCCCGTCACGTTGACCACGACGTCCCGGCGCAGCTCGACGCGGTCCCCAGCCAGAAGCTTTCCGCCCTTGAGCATGATGAACACGCGATCGTCGATCCGTGACTGCGCTCCCAGCCTGAGCACGCTGTGGGTACCGGGCTCGACCATGACACGCACACCGACGCCGACGACCAGGTCGTCGCGGAGGTCCAGCTCGACAGTGGCCCCCGCCAACCAGGCGGCCTTGCGAATCTGTGCCACCAGCGCGGCTCTCCGCGCCTGGCGGATGGTCTGGTCTGCGCGCCGCACGAGCCGCCCCGCGACGTGACCCAGCTTGCTCATCGGCCCCCCTCCATGTCGCCGTCCTGCCGCGTCGTACGGAGCACGAGCCGTCCCTCCCTCTCTACGGCGCGCTGCACCGATCCTCGCGCCTACTCGCGGGTGTGGGCGCGGCTGAAGCGCAGGTACGAACGAGACGGCGTGGGGCCACGCTGATCCTGGTAGCGCGAGCCGTAGATCGACGATCCGTAGGGATGCTCTGACGGCGAGGACAGCTGCAGGACGCAGATCTGCCCGATCTTCATGCCCGGGTAGAGCTTGATCGGCAGGTTCGCCACGTTCGACAGCTCCAGCGTCACGTGCCCGGAGAAGCCGGGATCGATGAAACCCGCCGTCGAGTGCGTGAGGAGCCCAAGGCGTCCCAGGCTGCTCTTGCCCTCCAGTCGAGAGGCCAGGTCCTCGGACAGCGAGATGACCTCCAGCGTGGAACCGAGGACGAACTCGCCGGGGTGCAGGATGAACGGCTCGTCGCCGTCGGGCTCGACGAGCTCCGTCAGGTCGTCCTGCTGCTCGGACGGGTCGATGTGGGTGTACCGGTGGTTGGCGAACACCCGGAAGTACCGGTCGAGCCGAACGTCGATGCTGCTGGGCTGGATCATCGCCTCGTCGTACGGCGAGAGGCCGAGCCTGCCGTCAGTAATGGCAGCCTTGAGGTCACGGTCGGAGAGCAGCACGCCCGGAGCCTAGTCAAACGCTGACCGCTACACTCTCAAGTGCATCATCGCGGGCGTAGTTCAATGGTAGAACATCAGCTTCCCAAGCTGACAGTGCGAGTTCGATTCTCGTCGCCCGCTCCACTCCCCACAGGCCAGACTGCGCAAAACCGCAGGTCAGAGCCATGATCACCAATTTGGTGTTCTCGTCGATGTGACTCTCACTCACC
>JAOPVP010000028.1 GCA_025966135.1 Frankiales bacterium | reverse complement strand
TGTCCGAGAGGACCTGCGTCAGCTCACGGCCGGTGTAACCGGTGTTGACGGGGAGGGCGACGAGTCCGGCGCGCAGGGCGCCGAAATAGACGACGGGGAAGTCCGGGACGTTGCCCAGGTGCACAGCGACCCGGTCGCCGGCCTCCAACCCCAGCTCCAGCAGGCCACGCGCTGCCGCGGACACGAGGGCGTCGAGACGGCTCCAGGTCGTGGTCTCGTCATCGCGGACCAACGCCACCTTGTCCGGCGTGGCCGCAGCAGCCGCACGGACGAGGTCGGCCAGGTTGCCGGTGGTGCGCGCGGTCACGGGATCCCCTGTCTGCTCAGGCTGCAGCGGGCGCAGCATCGCACAGCTTGGGCGGGCTAGCCGGAAGGCGACGGTGGGGGCGGGCTCGGCGGGGGCGGGACGATCACGGGCGGCGGGCTGGTCGGCGCGGTCGTCGGCCCGAGCGTCCTGGTGGGCCTCGGGACCGCGGTCCGGCTCGGGACGGCTGCCGCGGGAGTGGCCCTGGGCGCGGCCGACGGACGTTCGCTGACCGTCGGCACCGCTGTCGGCAGCCCTGCGGCGCGGGCCACCCGATCCGCCTTGATCTGACGGAGGACCTCCTGCGCGCGGGCGAAGATCTTGGCCGGCAGGGTGCCGCCGTAGACCTGCTTGACGCCGTGCAGGTTCCTCATGCCACCACAGGCCGAGCCGACGACGTGCCAGCTCTTGGTCGAGCAGACGATGTCCTCGTAACCCATCCAGGTCGCGACGCAGATGTGCTGGTCAGGGATGCAACCGGTGAACCAGGCGTCCGTGGCGTCGTCGGTCGTCCCGGTCTTGCCGAAGACGGTGTAGGGCTGCCGGGCAGCGGTGCCGGTGCCGGAGGTGACGACGTCGGTCATGGCGCTGACCACCTCGGCGGCGACACCAGTTGGCAGCACGCGCCGCGACGGGCTCGGCCCGGACCGCTCGATGACCTGACCGGGGTCGGTGCCCACCGCCCCCGTGCGGATCTCGGTGAAGGTGCGAGGGCTGGTGTGGACGCCGCCGTTGGCAAGCGTGCCGTAGGCGACGGCCTCCGACAGCGGGGTCACCTCGACACCCGCGCCAAGGCCGAACGACAGGTTGCCCGACGCGATCTGGCCTGTCAGGCCCGCGCGCTGCGCGAGCGCCGCGACCTTCCCACGCCCCACCTCCGTGGCCAGTGGCACGTAGACGGTGTTGACCGAGTCCGCCAGCGCACGGCGCAGCGAGAAGGTGCCCGCCTCGGCCTTGTCGGAGTTGCAGAAGTGGTAGGTCTTGCCAAGGTTGGGCAGGTCGAGGCAGTTGGGGACGTACCGCGAGGTGGACAGCGTCTGGCCCTGCAGGAGCGCCTCCGCGAGCGTGAACGGCTTGATGGTCGAGCCGGTCGAGCGCTGCGCGTTGGTCGCGAGGTTGAAGCCGAGCTTCTGCTCGTAGCCCTTGACTGCCGGCCGGTTGACCTTGCCGGTCTGGTTGTCGACCCGCTGCGGCATCCGGCGGGCTGTGGCCATCGCTTTCACATCGCCGTTGCGGTAGTCGACCGCGACGATCGCCGCCTGCGGGTCCTTGGCGTCGGGCAGCACCTCCTTGAGAGCCTGGTTGAAGGCCATCTGCAGGTCCAGGTCCAGGGTGGTCTTGACCCGTAGACCGCCCCGGAAGAAGACGTCCTCGTCGTACCCGGCACTCGCCTTGAGCCTGCCCTTGACGAAGTCGGCGAACTCGGGTGCCACCGTGGACGGCTCGGCGGGCGAGATGCGGAGCGGATGGACGTCGACCTGGTAGGCGTCGCTTGCCTGCTGCGGACTCGCATACCCGCCGACGACCATCCGATTCAGCGTGTACTGCTGGCGGATCCGGGCGGTCGCGAAGTCCTTCACCGGGTTCCAGGCAGACGGTGCGGGCGCGATGCCCGCCATGATCGAGGCTCGGGCCAGGGCGAGGGTCTCGTCGCGCCTGCCGGTCCGCTTGTTGAGGTCGAGGTCCTTCACCGGGACCCCGAAGTAGTACTTCGCCGCCGCCTGGACGCCGTACAGGCCGTTGCCGAGGTAGAGGGCGTTGAGGTAGTCGGTGAGGATCGCCTCCTTGCTGAGCTTCTGCTCGAGGCGGACGGCCAGCGCGGCCTCGCGGATCTTGCGCAGCGCCGAGCGCTCGTTGCCGACGTAGGCGTTCTTCACGTACTGCTGGGTGAGGGTGGAGCCGCCCTGGGAGACGCCGCCGGTGAGGTCGCGGAAGGCCGCGCGGATCGTGGCGAGCGGGTCCACGCCGCTGTGCTGGAGGAAGCGCTCGTCCTCCGCGGAGATGATCGCGTCCCGCATGACCTGCGGGATGTCGGCGGCCGTGACCAGCTCTCGCCGCTCCGGCGGCATGATCGTGGCGAACTGGCGACCGTCCGCGGCAAGGAGCAGCGCCGCCGTGGGCGGCGGGGCGACAGCGAAGTCGATCGGGGCGGCGAGCAGGCCGCCGATGAACGTCGCGGTGCCCACCACTGCTGACAGGACACCAACCAGAACGACCCGGGCGACCACCCGGCTGCGCCGCCGGCGGCGCCGTCGGCGGATGGCCGCCGCCGGCCCGGGGCGCGCCACGCCAGACCGTCGAGAGGCCGGGACTGGACCGGGCGCGACCATGGGGGCAGGGTACGTCCCAACGGCGCGAGCGGAATCGCTCGCCGGCCAGGGGGGACGGCGTGGAAGAGCACGGCGTGCGCGTACTCGTCGTCGACGACACCGAGCACATCCGCGAGGTGGTGTCCGACATGCTCCGCCTCGATGGTTTCGACGTGGTCGGTGCGGCGGACAGCGGCGAGCAGGCTCTCGAGATGGCCGCCGCGAGCGATCCGCACGTCGTCGTGATGGATCTGCGGATGCCGGGGATGGACGGCCTCGAGTCCACCCGGAGACTGCGTGCGGCCCGCCCCGGTCAGCAGGTCGTGCTGTACACCGCCTACGTCGACGCCGAGGTGGAGCGCGCGGCCCGGGAAGCCGGCGCCGCGCTGTGCCTGGGGAAGGTAGAAGGCTTACCGCGCCTGGAGCGCGAGCTCACCCGCCTGACCCTGGCTGTCAGCCGAGGCGGCTGAGAGCCTCAGGGAGTGCCGGGTAGGTGCCGACAGGCAAGGTGTCCAGTTATCCCCTACCAACGCGCTGTCCGGCGCCTACGATGGGGCAGACCTCACATATCGGCAGGGGCGCTGGTATGGAACGGAGCACGATGCGGGTACCGGTGCTGTGCCGTGCGGCCGTGGCGCCTGCCACGCACGCCGCTGCTGCACCGTGGCCGGAGCCGGGCCCGTGAGCCGACCCGGCCCGCGTCCCGAGCAGGGCCAGTCCGTGCTCAACGCGGCCGTGTCCGACAGTCGCCGTGACGAGCTCATGCGCAACGCCCGGGCGGAGATGACCAGTCGGGACCTGCTGGACGGAGAGCGCTCGCCTGCCTTCGCGCTGACCTCGACGGCACGGATCGCGCCAGCAGAGACCGCCGTCGTGCCGTCTCCGAGCCGGCCTGAGGTCGAGGTGGAGCACGCCGCGCCCGAGGGCGACACGGCGATCGCGATCGGTCTCGTCCAGCGCGCCCAGACCGGCGACGCCGAGGCCTTCGGGGAGCTGTACGACAAGTACGTCGACCAGGTCTACCGCTATGTCGTGTACCGGGTGGCGAGCTCGCAGCTCGCGGAGGACCTGACCAGCGAGACCTTCCTGCGCGCGCTGCGTCGCATCAACTCCTTCACCTGGCAGGGTCGTGACGTCGGCGCCTGGTTCGTGACCATCGCCCGCAACCTCATCGCCGACCACTACAAGAGCGGTCGTTACCGCCTCGAGCTGACCACCGAGGACGTGACGGAGTCGGGCGCGGCGCCTGTGCAGGCCGGTCCGGAGCGCGAGGTCCTCGAGGCCATGCAGAACAAGGTGCTGCTCCAGGTCGTGAAGCAGCTCAACGCCGAGCAGCAGGAGTGCATCGTGCTGCGTTTCCTGCAGGGACTGTCGGTTTCCGAGACCGCACAGGTGATGGGCAAGAACGACGGCGCGGTCAAGGCCTTGCAGTACCGCGCCATCCGCACCCTCGGCCGGCTGCTGCCCGAGGGGGTGGAACTGTGACGACCCGAGCACTGATAGTCATTCTGGGCCGTTTTCACCCCATCCCCGTCACCGTTGAGCCCTGCGCCTCGTTGGTCGGGCTGACGGGCTTCGAGGTCCGTGGTGCCGTCACGAGAGGAGCCCGGTCATGAACCCGCTGGGCACCCGCGCCCGGATCGAGGAGCTGGCCCGGCTGTTGGACGGCGCGGTCTCCGGCCCCGCCACGTTGACCGGCGGGCATGCGTCCCTCGCGACCCGGCTGCGCGCCGTCGCACCGTCGTTCGACGCACCCAGCATCCCCCGCCCGGAGTTCCGGACCGCACTGCGCGCCCGTCTGGTGGCCGTCGCGACCGTCCAGGCAGCCACGCTCCCGCCCCTGGCCGCTCCCGCTCCGGCAGGGTCGAAGGCCCTCGAGGCCGCCGTCTCCTGGACCCAGAGCAACAAGGCTCAGCGCCGGATCGGCGTGACCGCGGGCGCGATGGCCGGCGTCATCGCCTTCACCGGCGTGGGGGTGGCCGCGTCGCGTTCGCTGCCGGGTCAGCCGTTCTACGGCCTCAAGCGCGGCGCGGAGGACGTCCAGCTGACGATGGCCCAGGGGGACATCTCCAAGGGTTCGAAGCACCTCGAGTTCGCGGCTACCCGGCTGCGCGAGGTTCGGGCTCTCGCGCACGGGGAGCGTGAGCTCTCGCTCGGTGGCGGCAGCACCGGACCGCTGGCCGCCGGAGCCACGCTCGGCAGCTCTGTCCAGGCCAGGATCAACACGACCCTGTCGGACTTCGACGCCGAGACCAGCAGCGGCCGCTCGCTGCTCGAGAAGGCCTACCGGACGAGCGGCAAACCGGCGCCGCTGCGGATCCTCACGACTTTCTCGTCGCAGCAGCAGGTCCGCCTGACCTCGATCATCCCCGACCTCCCTGCGGGCTCGCAGCGGATCGCCCGGCAGTCGCTGCAGCTCGTGACCGAGGTCGGCAGTACGGCGGGCCAGCTGCTGTCGATCGGCACCTGTACCAGCTCGTGCTTCCCGCAGGGCGGTGGCCCGACGCTCCCGAGCGAGCCGGTCCCGATGCCCGGCGCCACCGCCTCCCCGAGCAACGACAACAACGTGCCGCCGTGCACCTGCGTCCAGCCGGCGTCGTCGGACCCGACGCCGTCGGTCGACCCGTCGCCCTCGCAGCCGCCCGCGCCGGACGCGACGCCCACCGACTCGCCCACGGAGACCCCCTCGCCGACGCCGTCTCCGACGTCGACCCCGAGCCCGTCCCCGTTCCCGTTCCCGCTCCCCTCGCTGCCGCCGATCATCCCGTCGCTGCCGCCGATCCTGCCGAGCGGCATCCCGCTCCCGCCGCTGGCCTCCCTCCTCCCCCTCCTCCCCGCGGACTCGTCCGCCCGCTGAGCACCCGCTGGTGACGTTCGCTGACGTTTGCTGACGTCGGCTCCCTCGGCGACCTTCGGTGCGTCGAGGGTCGCCGATGCGGTTGCCCCTGTTACCGCAGGTAACAGGGGCCCTTCCGACCCAGGACGGCTGGGGCGCCGAGAAAGTCCGGCTGGTGCGGCAGGAGAAACGCCGGCCGTCGCGACGGATGCCGCGTCTTGACCCACCGTGATGGCAAGACCCCCCGAACCGCGCTTGGAATGCTACGGAGGGTGATGGCAGGAAGCCGCCCGGGCCATCCCTCGCCCGTCCTTTCAAACCGGACTTGATAGTCCCATCGGACTACCTCGCCTGGTCGTTCTGTCCCCGTTACTGATTCTGTGCCCGGTTTATCCAGTGGTACGTGAGAAACTTCTCGCCTACCCCGCGTCACCAAGCGAAGGGGGCGTCGTTGGGGGTGACAAGACGGCACGCCCCCGGAAGCGATCGGTCCGGTTCGAAGCGAAACGTCCGTAGCACCGAGACAAGTCACCGACAGGTGATCATCGTGAACAAGGGGACTCACATGACCAGCAACGGACGGGTCGCGCGGCTGACCGCCCTGGCCCTCGCCACCGGCACGCTCGTCGCTGCCGGCGCCGGCACGGCAAGCGCCGCGACCAGCACGAGCAAGGGCGCTCCGCTGCAGTACGGCCAGGCCGTCGGCAGCGTTCTTCGCCTCGAGATCAACCTTCCGGTCGCCCTGCCAGGCAACCTGCTCCCACAGCACATCGTTCAGGACATCTCCCTGACCGACGGCACCGTGAGCACGCTCACCTCCGCGGTCACGGGCAACGCCCTCGCGGCCCTCGGCTCAGCCGACAGCAACATCCCGGTCGTCTCCAACCTGCTCGCCGGCTACAAGTCGTCGGCCGACCTCAAGGGCGACCGCAAGCCCGCGCCGGGTGGTCTGGTCCACATCGACCAGAACGGCCTCAAGCTCGACGTCCTGCCATCCACGAGCCTGGTCAACGACCCCACGACCACCCTGAACGGCGTCCTGTCCGCGAGCCACAGCGCCGTCGCGAACATCGACCTCAGCGTCCCCGGCCTCTCGACGGCCCTCGGGCCGGTCATCAGCCAGCTGACCAGCGCCCTCGGCAGCAGCGTCGGCTCCGCCGGCAGCACGTCCGCCCCGGTCGCCGCCACGGTCACCAACACGCTGAACACCCTGAGCGGCCAGCTGCCTGGCGCGGCGGCGCCCGTCGCCTCCGCCATCAACCAGGTCTCCTCCACATTGAGCAGCACCCTCAACACGCTGCAGGGCCTGCCCACCGCGCTGGCCGACACCGGCTCGCTGCTGCACATCGCCAAGCTCAACAGCGACCGTTCCATCGTCCGGGCGGGCGACGCCGTCACCGCGACGTCCAGCAACGCGCTGTCCGACGTCCAGGTGCTCGGTGGTCTCGTCACTGTCCAGGCCCTCACCAGCACCGCCACCGCCACCGCGGCCGGTGTGGCCGGCAAGGCCAGCGCACCGACGCCGTCGTCGCAGATCGTGCACGTCAAGGTCGCGGGTGTGGCGGACCTGATCCTCGACAAGACCGGGATCCACCTGGGTGACGCCCTTGGCAACATCATCCCGGGCTCTGTCACCGATGCGGTCAACGGTGCGCTCTCGCAGCTCCAGGGCGCAATCAGCCTGCTGGGCATCAGCGTGCAGGACGGCGTGGGCACCTCGAAGGTGTCCGCCGACGGCCGCAGCGCCGAGGCTCACGCCTCCGGCGCCGCCATCGCCATCAACCCGCTCAAGGCAGCCGCGCCGCTGGTGCGCCTGAGCATGGTCAACAGCAACGCACTCGTCGCGGCCACCCCGGTCACGCTGGTGCACACGGTCGGAGAGCCGGTCACGATCGACTCGACCCCGATGCTCCCGCGCACCGGCGCCAACCTGCCGTTGACGGGTGCGATCGCGACTGGCCTCGTCGGTCTGGCCATGGTGGCCCGTCGTCGTCGCCTGGCCCACCTCGCCGACTAGAGCCACCGAGCAAGGCCTCGCCAGTAGGCGCGACATCCACCCCCGAAGCCCCGGTTCCCGTTGCGGAACCGGGGCTTCGGGCTGCTCCAGGGGTCGCCTTCGCGGGTGGCTGTCCGCCTTTCAAGGGTGTTTGTCCGCGCGTGGCTGCCCTAGGGTGACGGCGTGATGCGACTGCGCAAGAGGTCCGAGGGTGACGGCGTGAGTGCCGTCCTCGCCGGCGCTGCCTCTGCCGCGGCCGCGGAGGTCGAGGCCTCGCTGGCGGTGGTGGCCGACCCGAGCGCGGCCGCTTTCTTCGACGTCGACAACACCATGATCCGCGGTGCCTCGATCTACTTCTTCGGCAAGGGGATGGCCGGCCGAGGGCTGGTGACGACAGGCGACCTGCTCCGCTTCGGCTGGCAGCAGCTGCGCTTCCGGGTGCGGGGCAAGGAGGACCTTGAGGCCGTCGCCGAGGCACGCGAGAAGGCGCTCTCGCTGGTGGCCGGCAAGAGCGTCAGCGACATCGTCACGTACGGCGAGGAGATCTACGACGAGCTGATGGCGCAGCGGATCTGGTCCGGCACCCGGGCCCTCGCCCAGTCCCACCTCGACGCCGGCCAGCGCGTCTTCCTCGTGACCGCCACCCCCGTCGAGTTGGCTCGGATCATCGCGAGACGGCTCGGGCTGACCGGCGCACTCGGCACCGTCGCCGAGGTCGAGGACGGTCGCTACACCGGCCGCCTGGTCGGCGAGCCGCTGCACGGGCCGTCGAAGGCGGAGGCAGTCAAGGCACTCGCCGAGCGCGAAGGCCTCGACCTGGGTCGCTGCACGGCCTACTCGGACTCCGTGAACGACGTCCCGATGCTGTCGGCCGTCGGTCACGCCGTCGCCATCAACCCCGACACCGGGCTGCGCCTCGCCGCCCGCGAGAACGGCTGGGAGGTCAGGGACTTCCGCACCGGGCGCAAGGCCGCGAAGGTCGGTGTCCCCGCGACGGCCGGAACAGGGATGCTCGTGGGTGGTGTGATGGCCGGCCTCGCGCTGCGCCGCCGGCACGTCGCCAGCCACAGCTTGCTCGCCCGCGCCCGCCGCGCCTTCCACTAACCGCCGTACACCCCCTTGTGTCCGCTCCGCCGGACACGTCGGCCGCACCCGTGAGCAGACGCAAGGGAGGAAGCCGAGGTCAGAAGAAGACGGAGCGGCGCTGCATGAGGAGCGTGTAGAGCGTGGACTGGATCGTCTCGCGGACCTGGTCGGTCAGGTTGAACACGAGCATCGGGTCCTCGGCCGCGGCTGCGCCGCCGAGGTGGGCGGTCTCGATCGGCTCGCCGAACTCGATGATCCACTTGCTCGGCAGCGGGATCGCTCCCAGCAAGCCCAACCACGGGAACAGCGGCGTGATCGGCACGTACGGCAGGCCGAGGAGTCGGGCGAGGGTCTTGTTGTTGCCGATGAGCGGGTAGATCTCCTCGGCGCCAACGATCGAGACCGGGATGATCGGCTTGCCAGTGCGCAGGGCGGCGGAGACGAAGCCCCCACGACCGAAGCGCTGCAGCTTGTACCGCTCGGAGAAGGGCTTGCCGATGCCCTTGAAGCCCTCGGGGAAGACGCCGACGAGCTCGTCGCCGCACAGCAACCGCTCGGCGTCGGCGTTGCAGGCCAGCGTGTTGCCGGTCTTGCGGGCGATCGGCGCCAGGCCCGGGACCGTGAAGACCAGGTCGGCACCCAGCAGTCGCATGCAGCGGTGGGCCGGGTGGTGGTCGTGCAGTGCGAGCGTGGTCATCAGCGCGTCGACCGGGATGGTCCCGGAGTGGTTGCCCACGATGAGAGCGCCACCGACGTCGGGGACGTTGTCGAGCCCGCGAGTCTCGACCCGGAACCACTTCTCGTAGAGCGGCCGCAGCGGCGGCATGAAGACGTGCTCGGTGAGGTCCTTGTCGAAGCCGAAGTCATCGACGTCGTAGTCCCCGGTGATCCGACGGCGCAGGAACGCGAGCCCGCCGGCGACCTTCTGCTCCCACTCGCCCGGCTCGGCGACCGGGGGGCTGGGCGGCGGCGGGTCGGAGACCGGCAGGTCGGCCTCGGGACGCTTGCCCTTGCGTACGTCGTCGCCGGCGACCGCACGCAGCGGGATGACCCTGGCCTCAGGCACGGACGGGCTCCTTGGTGGTGATGGTGCGGCGACGGGTGAGAAGGCTGAGCAACCGTTCCTCGGCTGCTGCGACGGTCTCGGGGTTGAGGATGCGGGGCGAGCGCTCGACGAAGGCCTGCATGGCCTCGGCGGTGGAGCGGGGCGTCCAGCCGAGCCGAGCAGAGAGGCGGCTGACGTCGGCGACGCGGCCGTGCTCGAGGTAGCGCATCTGCTCCGGGGAGAAGTCGACCAGCCCGGCCCGTCGGAAGGCCCGGCCCACCAGGGACACCATGGGCGAGGGCACCGGCCATGCGAGGCGACCTACTCGCCGTACCGCTTGGGAGAGCAGCAGCACGCCGCTCCCCCCGACGTTGAAGATGCCCGGGTGGTCCTCGAGGACGCAGCGCCGCAGTACCTCGATGCCGTCGTCCTCGTGGCAGAGCTGGATGCGCGGGTCGAAACCGAGGACCGTGGGAACGACCGGGAGTGACAGGTAGCGGGTCAGCGGCGTCTCGATGACCGGACCGATGAAGTTGGTGAAGCGCAGCAGCGTCAGCGTGACGTCGGGGCGTCGCCGACCGAAGCCGCGGACGTACCCCTCGACCTCGACGGCGTCCTTGGCGTAGCCGGACTTCGGCGACGACTTGGGCTCGCTGTCCTCGGTGAACAGTGCCGGGTCGCGCGGCGAGGAGCCGTAGACCGCGGTCGTGCTCTTGACGACGAGCTTGCGCATGGACGGCGCCTTCTGGCAGGCGGCCAGCAGCTGCATCGTCCCGATGACGTTGATCTCCTTCATCGCCGTGCGGCCGCCGGCGCCCAGCGGCGTCGCGATGACGTTCATGTGCACGACGGTGTCGACCTCCGCCTGGGCGATCACCTTGGCGATCAGCGGGTTGCGGATGTCGGCGCGCACGAACTCCGTGCGTCCGAGCACGTGGGAGGCCTCCGGGCGAGGCGGCACGGTGTCCACCCCGATGACGCGCTCGATCGAGGGGTCGGCGGCCAGCGTGCTGGCCAGACGGGTGCCGAGATAGCGGCTGACACCGGTGACGAGAACGACGCGTGGCTTCACGGGGACGCTCCTCGCAGGTCGCTTCGAAGCCCCGACTCTACCGGTCAGTACGCCATCCGGATCAGTCTCGCGTCAGTGGGCCGGCTCACGCCGTGGCGGTCGAGGGCGCCTGGCTGTAGAGCCGCACCGGCCCGTTGGAGGCCGGCGCCTCGACATGCTTGCGGGCGATGACGATCGGGTCTGCCCGGCGGGCTCGCAACGCCGTCGCAGCGCTGCCCTGGTTGACGGCCACCGTGATGGTTCGAAAGGAGTCCTCGCACAGGGCTAGGCGGCCACGCGGGACCTCGCCGTACGTGAGGGTGAAGCGGACGCTCAGCGTCTTGCCGCCGCAGCGCAGCTCGACGTCGTCACCGAGCTGGATACCGGCCGCCTCGAGGTGCTGGCGCTGAACGTTGAGAGTCAGGTTGCCGAAGTGGTCGACCTGCTCGACCTCGGCGTGCACGTGGTCGTCGTCGATCGCCGGCGGCCGGAGCTCGAGGCGCTCGAGCTCCGCGACCGGGATCGCGGTGCCCACCCGCTCGATGGGGAGCCCCGCGGCGAGGCGGGCCGCCACCGGCGAGAAGACGTCCCGGGCGCGGAAGGTGCGCGCGGCGTCGGGCAGCCACAGCGTCGGGTCGTCGAGGACGTATGCGGCCACCGCACCACCCGCGGGCTTCCAGGCCTGGCTGGTGAGCCCGTTGTCGGGTGCGACGAACGTCGAACCATCCGCGGTGCGCACCGCGATGCCGCGGGCGGGCAGGGTCCGGAAAGGGTCGACGAGGGCCAGGTGCACGGCGGGCGCCGGGAGGTACGGCACGGCGTTAGCGAGCACACCCGCACCCTGCTCCACATCCTGGGCGTGCACCAGGTGCAGCACGTCGACGACCGTCACGTCAGGTGCGATGCGGGCGATGACGCCCTTGCAGACACCGAGTGACGCGTCCTCGTAACCCAGATCGGACAGGAACGTCAGGAACACGGGCTCTCCCTCGCAGACGGACCACGACCCGTCTCCCACCGAGAGGAGGTCACCGGTCCGCGCACGAGGCTACTTCTTGTTGCGGCGCTGGACGCGGGTCTTCTTCAGCAGCTTGCGGTGCTTCTTCTTGGCCATCCGCTTGCGGCGCTTCTTGATGACGGAACCCACGAGGAACCCCTGCTCAGATCGTGTATGGAAGGGCTGAGTCTAGGGGACGCGGTCAGCCGGCCTCGGTGAAGGCCCGGCGGAGGTAGTCGTGGACGGCGTTCTCGGGGACCCGGAAGGACCGTCCGACCCGGACGCTGGCGAGCTCGCCGGCGTGGACGAGGCGGTACACAGTCATCCGCGACACGCGCATCACGGCGGCCACCTCGGCCACGGTGAGAAACTTGATCTCAGAGAGGTTGCTGGACGTCATGGCTGGCACACACCTGTCGGCACGCGTCGCGGCTCTCGGCTTCCCCACCGAGGCACTGGACACGCACGTGCCCTGTGATCGTATCGGGACAGGTGGGACGCAGGTAGTCACCCATTCGGCCTAGTCCGCGAGACAACCGGGTACGGCGGTCAGCCGGCCGCCACCAGTGGGTCGAGGCCGAGGAGGGGGAAGATCTCCTGCCTGGTGGCGAGCACCGACCGGTCGACCGGGTCGTCGTTGCCGTGACCGCCCTCCCAGGGCGTCCACAGCGCGGGGGCTCCGTCGGTCAGCGAGGTCGGGGCCGGCTCATGGCCACGCTCGGCAGCCTCAGCCCGCCAGTCGTCGGGGGTGGCGCCGTCGACCCGGATCCCAGCGGCCTCGGCAAGCAGGTGGGTCCAGGCCCGCGGCACGACCTGGACCGGCTCGTACCCACCGCCTCCCAGGGCGAGCCAGCGTCCGCCGCAGAGCTCGTGCGCGAGCCGGTGCAGCGCGCCGCAGGCGACCCGCTGCCCGTCGATGCTCAGCCGCAGGTTGGCCAGCGGGTCCAGGGCGTGGGTGTCACAGCCGTGCTGGGTGACCAGCACCTGCGGCCCGAAGGCCCGCAGCACGGATGGGACCACGGCGTCGAACGCCCGCAGCCAGAAGGCGTCGCCGGTGCCGGCCGGGAGCGGGACGTTGACGCAGGTCCCGACGCCGTCCCCGGTACCGCTCTCGGACGCCCAGCCGGTGCCGGGGAAGAGCGTGCGTCCGCTCTCGTGCAGCGACACCGTGAGGACCCGTGGGTCGTCGTAGAAGGCGGCCTGCACGCCGTCGCCGTGGTGGACGTCGACGTCCACGTACGCGACCCGCTGCGCGCCGCTGGCGAGCAGCCAGGCGATGGCGACCGCCGGGTCGTCGTAGACGCAGAAGCCCGAGGCCCGGTCCCGCATCGCATGGTGCAGCCCGCCGGAGATGTTCACCGCGTGCTGGTGGGTGCCCTCCCAGACCGCGCGGGCGGCGTCGACCGACGCCCCGGTGACCAGAGCGGACACCTCGTGCATGTGCGGGAAGACCGGGTTGTCAGCGGTCCCCAGCCCCCAGCGCAGGGACAGCCGCCCGAGCAGGTCGTCGGGAGCGCGCCGGACGGACGCGACGTACAGGGGGTCGTGTACGAGCGCGAGGACGTCGTCGGCGGCAGGCTGCGGCGCCCGGACCTCCACGCCGGCGGTGTCCAGGACACCGAGCTGGCGGGCCAGGGCCATCGTCAGGTCGAGGCGGATCGGCTGCATGGGGTGGTCCCGGCCGAAGTCGTAGCTGCTGAGGCCGTCGTCCCAGACCACCAGGGTGCTGTCGCTCACGCCCCCAGCGTGCCACCTCCGCAGGGTCGTCAGCCGCCGGCGAGCTCCCTGGACCGGTCCCGCGCCGCCTCGAGGGCGGCGAGCATGGCCGCCCGGACCCCGTGGTCCTCCATGACGCGGATCGCACTGATGGTCGTGCCGGCCGGTGACATCACGGCCTCGCGCAGCACCACCGGGTGCTCGTCGGACTCCTGCAGCATCTTGGCCGAGCCGACAGCTGTCTGCACGATGAGCTCGGCCGCCACAGCCCGCGGCAGGCCGAGCAGGATGCCGGCGTCGATCATCGCCTCGACGAAGTAGAAGAAGTAGCCGGGACCGCTGCCCGACAGCGCTGTGACCGCGTCTTGCTGGTGCTCCGGCACGCGGATGACCCGACCGACCGGTCGCAGCAGGTCCTCTACCAGGGCCAGGTGCTCCTCGGTCGCGTGCGTCCCAGGGGAGATCGCCGACATCGCCTCGTCGACGAAGACCGGGGTGTTGGTCATGACCCGGACGACGTGGGTGCCGGCGGGCAGCTCCTCCTCGAGGACCGCGGTCGTGATGCCGGCGGCCATGGACACGACCAGCGTCTGTGGCCTGACACCGGGCGCGAGGTCCCGCAGGGCTGTCCGCATGTCCTGCGGCTTCACGGCCAGCAGGACCACGTCGGCCTCCGCGACCGCCTCGACCGGGGTGGCGGTCCGGACGCCGTACAGGTCGGAGATCTCCTTGGCCCGGATCTCGTACCGCTCGGCCGCGATGACCTGCTCCTTGGGACGACCGGAGCGCAGCAGACCGGACAGGAGAGCCTCGCCCAGCTTGCCCACTCCGACCAACGCGAATGTCGTCATGAGCGGGAGGCCAGGGCGCGCAGGAAGAAGGCGACGTTGGCAGGGCGTTCGGCGAGGCGGCGCATGAAGTATCCGTACCACTCGTCGCCGTACGGCACGTAGACGCGCACCGTTTCCCCGGCGGCCGCGAGTCGCTGCTGCTCGGCGGAACGGATCCCGAACAGCATCTGGTACTCGTAGCTGCCCTTGGCCCGGGCCCTGGCCAGCTCGCCCGCGATGGCGATCATCCGCGGGTCGTGGGAGGCCACCATGGGATACCCGTCGCCCTGGAAGAGGACTGTCAGGCAGCGGACGTAGCTGTTGTCCACGTCGTGCTTGTTCTGGAACGCCACCGACGCCGGCTCCTTGTAGGCGCCCTTGCACAACCGCACCCGGGAACCCGCGACGGCCAGGTCGCGGCAGTCCGCCTCGGTGCGGCGCAGGTAGGCCTGCAGCACCGCCCCCGTCGTCGGGAAGTCCTTCCGCAGCTCCCGAAGGATGCCCAGGGTGGAGTCGGTGGTGGTGTGGTCCTCCATGTCGAGCGTCACCGTCGTACCCGCGCTCTTGGCGGCCTCGCAGATGAGGGTGGCGCCTTCGCGCGCGAGGTTCTCGTCGAGGGCCTGGCCGACAGCCGACAGCTTCACGCTGACCTCGGCCCGGCCACCCTGGGTCAGACCGGCGTCGTGCAAATGTTCCAGCAGCTCGACGTAGGCCTTGACGGTCGCCATGGCCTGGCCGGCGTCGCGGGTGTCCTCGCCGAGGTGGTCGAGGGTGACCGTGCGACCGGTGCCCACCAGCTCACGGGTGGCTCGCACGGCGTCATCCACCGAGGCTCCCGGCACGAAGCGGTGCACCACCGCCCGGCTGACCGGCACGCGTTCCACCAGGTGGCGGGTGGCCGCGCTGCGGGAGGCGGCGAGGATGACCTGTCGGAGCACGTCGGGAAGGCTAGTCCTCATGCAGCGGTACGACGTCGTCGTCGCGGGCCTCGGCCCGGTGGGTGCCGTGCTCGCGTTGCGCCTCACCGCGGCCGGGATGTCGGTGCTCGTCGTCGAGCGCTCCTCCTCGGTCTACCCCCTGCCCCGGGCGATCGCGGCGGACGACGAGGTGCAGGAGCTGCTGGACCGCACCGTCCCTGGGGTCCTCGCCCCGATGCTCCATCACCGGGAGGTGCGCTTCGTGTCCGGCGCCCGGGAACTGGGACGGATCCTGTTTCCCTCGTCTGCTCGGGGCTACTGCGGGCTTGCCTTCTTCCACCAGCCCTCGTTGGAGGCGTCGTTGCGGCAGGCGCTGACCTGCCCCGTCAGGCTGGGCACCGAGGTCACCGGGTTGGAGCAGGACGCCTCGGGGGTGACGGTGAGGTTGGGGTCTTCCGAGCGAGTGCGGGCGTCCTGGCTGGTGGGGTGTGACGGCGCGGGGTCCGCGGTCCGACGGCTGACCGGGATCGCCTGGCACGGAAGGGATCTGGCCCAACGGTGGCTGGTCGTCGACACGGTCGGCTCCTTCCACGACGGCTTCACCTACACCTGTGACCCGGCGATGCCGTCCGTCGACATGCCGATGCCGGGCGGGCACCGGTGGGAGTTCCTGCTGCGCCCGGGGGCGGTGGCGCCGGTTGTCCCGCTCGAGGTCGTGCGGTCCGTCGAGTACCGCTTCGGTGCCCGCCGAGCGGCTTCGTGGGCCAACGGGCGGGTGCTGCTCGCGGGCGACGCGGCACACACGATGCCGCCGTTCGCCGGCCAGGGGCTCGGTGCCGGGATCCGGGATGCCTGGGCGCTCGGGGCGCTGCTGCCCGCCGGTCGGGTCGCGGAGTACCAACGGCTACGGGCACCGCACGTCCGCGAGATGACCCGGCTGTCGCTGCTCGTCGGCGCGGTGCTGCAGGCCCAGCACGGGTCCGCTGTGCGCGACGCCGTGCTGGCCGGCGCCTTCCGCGCACCGGGCCTGGGCGCGTGGCTGTCGCGCGGCGGCCCCCGCCGCCCGTCGTCGGGCGTGCTCGAGCTCCGCTGACCCCCGCTTGCGTCTGCTCCCCTGCACACGTCGGCCGCACGGACGAGCAGACGTAACGGGGCGTTCAGAGGGCGCGCAAGCCCCGCATCCAGTCGAGGACGACCGTGGCGAGCTCGGGACCGCGGTCCTCCTGCAGGAAGTGGCCGGCACCCTCGATCGTCGTGTGCGGCTGGCCCGCAGCCCCCGGGATCTTGCCGATCAGCATCCGCTCGCCACCGGCGGTGATGGGGTCGGAGTCGGAGAAGGCGCACAGGAAGGGCTTGTCCCACCGCTCCATCACCTCCCAGGCCCGTTGGTTCGCCGGGGTCGCCGGGTTGTCGGGGTCCTGTGGGATCAGGTCCGGGAAGGCGCGTGCGCCGTGCTTGTACGACGGATCTGGGAACGGCGCCTCGTAGGCCGCCGCCACCTCGGCCGGCATCGGGTCGACCACGGCGGCGCTGACGAGGAAGCCGATGGGAAGGTCCTCGGTGCGGGCCACGAAGTCGCGGAACTTCCACCAGGCCTGGGGCAGCTTGCGCCGGCCGTCGGGCAGCCCGGTGTTGGCCGCCGCGATCCGGGCGAACCGCGACGGGTGTTCAGCCGCCAGCCGGATCCCGAGCAGCCCGCCCCAGTCCTGGCAGACCAAGGTGATGTCAGTCAGGTCGAGCGCGTCGAAGAGCACCGACCGCAGCCACTCAACGTGACCGGCGTAGCTGTAGTCCTCGACAGCCCCCGGCTTGTCGGAGCGACCGAAGCCGATGAGGTCAGGAGCGACGACCCGGCAACCGGCCTCGAGGAACCGCGGGATCATCTTCCGGTAGAGGAACGACCACGACGGTTCACCGTGCAGCAGCAGCACGACCGGGCCGGTTCCCTCGTCGATGTAGGCCATCCGCAGCCCCTCCGAAGCAGCCGCATAACGCGGCTCCCACGGGAAGTCGGGGACTGCCTCGAAACAGGAGTCGGGGGCGCGCAGGACCTTCACGGCTGCTCCTTGGACAGGACCCAGAGACGGGTCTGGAACGGCTCCACGACCTGACCGTGGGGGAAGGCCTCGAGCAGGTCGGCACGGCTGGCCGCGACGAAGCCCTCGAAGTCGGACAGCTCCTGCACGTAGGACTTGGAGCGGAGCCAGCGCTCGTAGACGTCCAGGGACAGCGTTCGGGTCCAGGGCAACACGATCGGCTCTGTCCACGCGAACGGCGCACCCACCTCCGCCGCGTAGTCCCGCAACCGGTAGTCGCGGTGGTAGTGCGGGTTGCCGGCCTCCAGCCGCTCCTGCTGCCTGAGCCACCACGGTGCGTCGGAGGAGACCTCGTTCCACCACAGCAGCAACCGCCCGTCAGGGCGCAGCACCCGAGCGACCTCGGCAGCGGCGGGATCTGCGGTCCAGTGCCACATCTGGGCGCCGCAGACGGAGTCGAAGGACCCGTCCCGGAACGGCAGGGCCTCAGCCCGGCAGCGCACCCCGGGCCAGGTGTGCTTCGTCAGCCCGCGGGCCAGCATCCGGGGCCCGAGGTCGGTGACCACCAACGACCGGGCCAGCCGTGCCAGGCACGCCGACGCGATGCCGGTGCCGGCGCCGAGCTCGAGAACCGCCCCGAGCGGCGGCAGCACGTCGTACAGGGCCTGGGGGTAGTGCGGGCGGGCGGCGTCGTAGTCGTCGACGACCTCTTCGAACGCGGTCGGCGAACCGGGCCGGTCTACTGCGGCCATGCGTCCGCCGGGGCGACGAGGTTGAGGCGGGTGAAGGCGAGGGCCTCCGCGAGGTCGGCCTCGCGGTCGTCCCGGTCCTCGCACCCGCGGGTGTTGACCTCGACGACCACCAGCCCGCCGAAGTCCTCGCGGGCCAGGCCTTCGAGCAGCTCCGCGCAGGGCTGGTCCCCGCGGCCCGGTATCAGGTGCTCGTCTCGGGCCGAACCCAGGCCGTCGGCGATGTGGACGTGGGTGAGGCGCTCACCCATCGACCGGCGCAGCGCCATCGCGTCGCTCCGAGACACCGACGTGTGCGACAGGTCCAGCGTGAAGTCGAGGAAGCCCTCCTGCGTCGGGTCCCAGTCCAGCCCGTACGGCGAGATCTCCCGACCCCGGGCCCGTAGCGGGAACATGTTCTCCACCGCGAAGCGGACGTCGGTCTCGGACTCCATCTGCTGGATGCCGCCGACGAACTGTCGCACGTAGTCGCGCTGCCACCGGAACGGCGGGTGCACCACCACCGTCTCGGCGCCGAGCCGCTCGGCCGCGTCCTTGGCCTTCACCAGCTTGATCCACGGGTCGTTGCCCCAGACCCGCTGGGTGATGATCAGGCACGGCGCGTGGATCGCCAGGATCGGCACCTGGTGGTAGTCCGACAGCCGCTCGAGGGCATCGATGTCCTGGCTCACCGGGTCGGTCCAGACCATCACCTCGACGCCGTCGTAGCCCAACCGGGCCGCCATCTCGAAGGCGTTCGCCGTCGACTCCGGGTAGGCGGAGGCAGTCGACAGGGCCACCCGCGCGGTGGGAACGCGTACCGGTCTGCTCGACATGTCGGTCATCGCCCCGGGAGCGTACGTCGCCGGGCGGCTTCCCGCGCCGCACCAGGGCTAGGCTCGTCGGGTGGAACTGCGACCGGTGAAGGCACTGTGACAAAGACAGCTGCTGTGACCACGTCAGATCTCGGGATGCCCCGACTGCGCGAGGTGGAGCCCGACTTCCCCCGGGACTTCGTCGAGTTCACCGACCCGTCCGACCCCACCCAGGTCATCCGCGCCGACCTGACCTGGCTGATGTCTTCGTGGACCTGCATCTACGGCGCCGGCTGCCACGGCGTCATCGAGGGCCGCGCCGACGACGGCTGCTGCAGCCACGGCGCGTTCTACAGCGACGAAGCGGATGAGGCGCGCGTCCACAAGTTCGCCAAGATGCTGAAGAAGAAGGACTGGCAGTACGCCGAAGTCGGGCGCAGCAAGGGTATGTCGGTCGCCGACGAGCTCGAGGGCGAGCCGGCCCGCAAGACCCGGACCGTCGACGGTGCCTGCATCTTCCTCAACCGACCTGGGTTCCCGGGGGGCGAGGGCTGCTCCCTGCACGCCTTGGCGCTGCGCATCGGGCTGCACCCGCTCGACACCAAGCCCGACGTCTGCTGGCAGCTGCCCGTACGACGGTTGCAAGAGGTGGTCGAGCGACCCGACGAGACGACGGTGACCCTGACGACGCTCGGGGAGTTCGACCGTCGCGGCTGGGGGCCTGGCGGCGAGGACCTGCACTGGTGGTGCACGTCGTCGCCCGAGGCGCACGTCGGCGCCGACCCGGTCGTCGTGTCCTACGGCCCCGAGCTCACAGCGCTGATCGGGGCTGAGGCCTACGCCGAGCTCGTGCGCCTGTGCACCGAGCGCGTCGGCCTCCCCCAGCACCCGGCCACGGTCGCCGCCCAGGCCTAGGCCACCGGCCCTTCGCGAAGAGCTAGCGACCCTGGTTGGCGACGGCGGCGGCAGCAGCAGCAGCAGCCTCAGGGTCGAGGTACGCACCACCCGGCACGACCGGCTGGAGGTCGTCGTCCAGGTCGTACCGGAGCGGCTGGCCGGTTGGGATGTTGAGCTCCACGACCTGCTCGGGCGACAGCCCGTCGAGGTGCATCACCAGGGCCCGCAGCGAGTTGCCGTGGGCGGCGACAAGCACCGTCTCGCCGGCGCGCAGGTCAGGGACGATCTCGTCGTACCAGTAGGGAAGCAGCCGGTCGACCACGTCGGCGAGGCACTCGGTGGCCGGCACCAGGTCGCGGGCGAGCTTGGCGTAGCGGGGGTCAGAGGCGTTGTCCCACTCCGACCCGGACTCGAGCGGAGGCGGCGGGACGTCGTACGAACGGCGCCAGAGCATGAACTGCTCCTCGCCGTAGATCGCGAGCGTCTCCTTCTTGTCCTTGCCCTGCAACGCACCGTAATGGCGCTCGTTGAGTCGCCAGTGCCGCCTGACGGGGACCCAGGAGCGCTCGCAGGCCTCGAGGGCGATGGTGGAGGTCCGGATCGCCCGGGTGAGCAGCGAGGTGTGGAGCACCGTCGGGAGCAGGCCCGACTCCTTGAGCTGCAGGCCGCCGAGGCGTGCCTGCTCCTCGCCGAGCCCGGTGAGATCGACGTCGACCCAACCGGTGAACAGGTTCTTGGAGTTCCACTCGCTCTCGCCGTGCCGGAGCAGCACCAGGGTCGCCATGGGTGACATTCTCCCGTACGCGTTGCCGGGTTCAGGCGTCGGGAGCGGCGAAGCGGGCGAAGGCCTGCAGGTTGGCCGTCGACTCGCCGCGCTTTTGGCGCCACTCCCACTCGCGCCGGATGGAGCTGGCGAACCCGATCTCGAGCAGCAGGTCGAAGGTCTCGTCGGCGTACTGCAGGACGGAGCCCAGGATCCGGTCGACGTCCTCCGGCGTGACCGAGGACAGCGGCAGCCGGCCCACCAGGTAGACGTCGCCGGCCTTGTCCAGTGCGAACGAGACGGCGAAGCTCTTGGCGTTGCGGCGGAGCAGGAAGGCGTAGAACTCCTGGTGGTTCTCGTCGGGCTGGCGGCAGACGAAGGCCTCGACGAGCAGCCCGTGCTGACCGACGACGAGCCAGCAGTTGGTGAACAGCTTGTGGGTGCCGGGCAGCTTGACGAAGAACTGCTCCGGCTGCGGCTCGGCGAAGTCGAGCTCTGCCTGTTTCAGGGCGGTCCGGATGACCTCAGCCGCGCTCACGAGGTGGCGGCCAGGCTCGACGGCGTGAGGACGTCGCGATAGGTCGTGAGCAGGCCGTGTGCGGTGCGGCCCCACGAGTATCCCGACGCGTGCTCGAGGGCGCCGAGGGACAGCCTCGACCGGTGGGCCAGGCCCTGCTCAAGCGCGCCGGCCCAGTCCTCCGCGGAGTGCCCGTCGACCAGCAGACCGCTGACGCCATCCCGGACGGTGGTGCGCAGCCCCCCGACCCGGGTGGCGACGACGGGGGTGCCGCACGCCTGCGCCTCGAGGGCCACCAGCCCGAAGGACTCGTTGTGGGACGGGACGGCCACCAGGTCCGCGGCGACGTACCAGTCGCGCAAGCGGTCGGGTTCGGCGGGCGGCTCGAAGCGGACGGTCACGTCCAGCTCAGCGGCGAGGCGGTGCAGGAAGGTGGGCTCGTCGAAGCCGGATCCGCTGGGGCCTCCGACGACGGCCACCTGCAGACGGCCGGCCAGGGACGGGTCCTGCTCGAGGAGCCGCTGGGCTGCCTGGAGCAGCACGTCGGGCGCCTTCAGCGGCTGCAGGCGCCCGACGAACAGCAACAGGACAGCATCCGGCGGGACCCCGAGGCGCGTACGAGCAGCCGACGCCTCACCGGGGCGGAACTGCTCGAGGTCGACGCCGGGAGCGATCGTCACGACCCGCGAGGCGTCGGCGTCGTAGAGGTGCACGAGGTCCCGCGCCTCCTGCGTGGTGTTGGCGACCAGGCGGGCAGCTGCGGCGATGACCTGCTCCTCACCGACCACGCGCCGCAACGGCTCAGGGGTGTCACCGTCGGCCAGCGCCAGGTTCTTGACCTTGGCGAGGGTGTGCGCGGTGTGCACCAGCGGCACACCCCAGCGCTCGGTGGCGAGCCACCCGACCTGACCCGACAGCCAGTAGTGCGAGTGGACAAGGTCGAAGTAACCGGCCTCGTGCTGGGCCTCGACCCGCAGGAGACCGCTGGTGAGGGCGCACAGCTGCGACGGCAGGTCCTCCTTGCACAACCCCTCGAAGGGGCCGGCCGTGAGGTGCCTGACCGTGACGCCGGGAGCCAGCTCGCAGACGGGCGGCAGGTCGGAGGAGGTGGCCCGGGTGAAGATCTCGACCTCGACGCCGAGATCGGCGAGGCGCTTGGAGGTCTCGACGACGTACACGTTCATGCCGCCGGCGTCGCCCGTACCGGGCTGCTCGAGCGGCGAGGTGTGGACCGACAGCACCGCGGCACGGCGCGGCCGCACGCTGCGCACCCGACCTCGAGACACCGGCACCTCCCTCACCCGCCCATCCTGCCGGAACGTGCAACCACGTCGCGAGCCGGATGCTTCCGACCCGCAACCGGGCGCCGACTAATCTCAGTGCCATGACCCGCACCGCCGTCGTGACCGGAGCCAGCAGCGGAATCGGCGCAGCCACCGCCGTCCTGCTCGCCAAGCAGGGCTGGGAGGTCATCGCCGCGGCCCGCCGGCTCGACCGCCTCGAGGAGCTCGCGGCTGAGCACGAGGGCATCCGCCCGCAGCAGCTCGACGTGACCGACCCCCTGAGCACCCAGGCGCTCGCCGACAGCGTGGCTGCCTGTGACCTGCTCGTGGCGAACGCCGGCGGCGCCTTCGACCTCGACCCGCTCAGCGACGCCGACATCGACGCCTGGGCCCGCATGTACGACGTGAACGTCCTCGGTCTGGTTCGTTCCGTCCAGGCGCTCCTCCCCGCCCTGCGCGCCGCGAAGGGCCACGTCGTCATGACCGGCTCGACCGCGGGCTACTGGGTGTACGAGGGCGGCGGGGGCTATGTCGCGGCCAAGCACGCGGTGGCCGCGCTGCGCCAGATCCTGCGCTTGGAGGAGGTCGAGCACGGCCTGCGGGTCAGCGAGGTCGCGCCCGGCATGGTCAAGACCCCGGAGTTCAGCCTCACCCGCTTCGCCGGTGACCAGGCCCGCAGCGACGCGGTCTACGCCGGCGTCGACGCGCTCGTCGCCGAGGACATCGCCGACGTCATCGTCTGGGTCGCCACCCGGCCGCGACACGTCAACATCGACCTGGTCCAGGTCACCCCACAGCAGCAGGCCGCCAGCCACAAGGTCATCAGGCGCCCCTAGGCCCTTGCGTCTGCTCTTGTGCACCCGTCGGCCGCGTGGCCGAGCAGACGCAAGGAGGTTGGGTGGCGAAGGTGAAGCGGTACGCCGCGGGGCGGGCGCGGGCGCTTGGGCTGCCGACCCGCGGCACCACCAACCCCAACCGGCTCCGGCGCATCGACCGCCACCTCGCCGCGGTGCACGCCGACCTCCTGCAGCAGGCGGAGGACCCGCTCGTCATCGACCTCGGCTACGGCGCCACCCCGGTGACCGCCGTCGAGCTGCACCAGCGCCTGCGCGCCGTCCGCCCCGACCTGGAGGTCGTCGGCCTCGAGATCGACCCGCAGCGGGTGGCTGACGCCCAGTCGGCCATGGCCGACGGGCTCAGCTTCCGGCGGGGAGGCTTCGAGCTCGCCGGCCTCCGGCCGCTGGTCGTCCGCGCGCTCAACGTCCTGCGCCAGTACGACGAAGCCGCCGCCGCGCAGGCCTGGCAGACGCTGACCGCAGGGCTGCAGCGAGGTGGACTGCTCCTGGAAGGGACGTGCGACGAGCTCGGCCGACGGGCGGCCTGGGTGACGCTGACGCAGGACGGTCCCCAGACCCTCACCCTCGCGGCGCACCTGCCGAGCCTGGACCGGCCGGGCGACCTGGCCGAACGGCTGCCCAAGGCACTGATCCACCACAACGTGCCAGGCCGGCCGGTGCACGCTCTGCTCCGCGCCCTCGACCACGCATGGGACCGGTGCGCGCCGTACGCGACCTACGGGAACCGCCAGCGCTGGGTCGCGACGTGCGAGGCGCTGGAGTGGGAGCAGACCGGGCAGCGACGACACCGGGACGGTGAGCTGACCGTGCCCTGGACATCGGTAGCGCCAGACTGAGCAGATGACGCAGCACACCCACATCGACGACAGCCACACGCACCGGGTCAGCAACAGCAAGCGCGACCTGACGATCGACGAGCTCGCGCGCATGCAGCCCGGGATGGATCGCCTCATGGCGGAGGTCGGCCCGCGACTGCATCGCTGCTATCACGCAGCGCTGGCGGGCAACTGGCCACTGGCTGCCTACTTCAGCAAGAGCGCCGCCAAGCAGCTCGCCCTGTCGGCTGACTCCCGTCCGAAGTACGAGCCCGAGATGACCGCCTACCTGCGCGACGACTACGCGCCCGTCACGGCGGCGATCAAAGCACAGGACACCGCCGCGTTCCTGTCGGCCTGGACGGTCATGGTGGACAAGGCCAACGTGCTGCACGCGTTCTTCGGCAAGCCCTTCATCGGCTGGAAGACCCCGGAGCAACCGCCGGACGACCTCGACCTGACCGCCGGCATGCAGCCATGACGGGCTACGACCCGTACGACGTCGTCTCCCTACGGCGATGGGGGTCGTGCAGGTGCGCCTCACCGACAGCCAGGCACGCTGGACCCGTGGAACTGGGCGACGACGTCGCCGCTGTGGGGCCGGGTGCCGCTCGCGTCCCTTGACCTCTCAGGGAGCGAGGAGCTGGTCGCCGCGTTGCGGACCGGCTGAGCTACCTGCCGCCGAGCAGCTCCGCCAGCTCGGCGTCGAAGTCGACGGCGTCGCTCTCGTGGCCGGTGGGAACGGCGAGGTAGGTCTGCTGCAGGAACTCCACCAGGGCGTCGCGGTCGATCTCGAACAGGGCCGCGCCGGAGGGGGAAGCCATGGCGAGGTTCACGAAGTGGTCGGAGCCCTGCATGGAGGGCCAGACCCGGATGTCACCCTCGCCGCAGGCCTTGGCGACGCCGTCGGTGAGCAGCTGGCGGGCGAACATCCACTCGACGATGCCGTCACCCTCGCCACCTGTCTGGAAGGCGACGCGAACGGCCCAGGGGTCGTCGCTGTCGTAGCGGAGCCCGGCGAGGACGGGGAGCGACGGGCCACCGGGCACGACCAGACGAAGCTCGAGATCGGCGGTGACGGTGGCGATGTACGTCATGGGAGTGGTGCCCTTCACGTTGTTGGTGCGGCGACACTCCAAGCAACGAGCCCTCTGAGGGCGGGTAACGGCTGTCCTGATGCTTCACCCGTCGGGGTGATGCCCGAACCAGGACATCTGTGGGCGAGCATGACCAAACCTCAAGCGCCGAGGTGGCCGGCGATGAGGGCGCGCAGCCGGGCGCGTTCACGGAAGAGCACCCCCGGTGCGTCGAAGACGACCAGGCGGGCCCGTGGCAGCACACCGGCCAGCTCACGAGCGACCTGCGCCGGGTGCAGCGGGTCGCCCTCCTGGGCGAGGACAAGCACGTCCGCGGTCACCGAGGCCAGGGCACTGCGGTCCCGGACGGGGACGTCTTCGGGGAGGGCCGCAAGCAGCGCCGGCAGCCCCGGTGAGGCGAGCAGGAAGGCGGCCCGGGCCGCGACGTAGGCATCGGCAGCCGTGCCGAGGCCCGGCGGGAGCTCGGCGCGCACTGCCGCGGTGACGGCCGGGGGATCGGCGGCGGCGAGCGCCGCGGACAGCGAACCGACCCGACGTACGGCGTCGTCCTTGCGGGGCGTGTCGAGTGCGGCGGGCAGGAACAGCACCACCTTCTCGAAGCGGTCGGGAACGTGAGCGAGCAGGTGCAAGATCGTGGCCGCGCCCATCGAGACACCGAGCGCCTGGGTGGCACCGTGCTCGTCTGCGACCCGGGCCAGGTCAGCGGCGAGCTCGCCGTACCCGGGGTGGACGGGTGCGGGGGCCGTTCCGTGACCGCGGGCCTGCAGCAGCACTCGGGTGCCGGGGACGCCGCTGACGAGCGGGCGCGTCTCGGTGAGCGAGGCCCCCAGGCCGTGGGCGACAACGGTGACCGGGCCGCCCGCACCGGTGACGAGGGTCGTCAGTTCCAAGGGTTGGCGGAACCTGAGACCGCCGGACGGACATCCACCAGGTAGACGATCGCCGCGACCGCGCCGACCAGCGAGAACAGGTTGAGGACCCCGGAGAACAGCAGACCGAGCACGAGGACGACGGCGAGGATGAGCAGCCAGTGCTGCTTGGTGAGCTTGTTGTGGGCCTCGAACATCGGCGCCGGACGGGTCGCGCAGTCGACGAGCGCCCAGATCTTCAGCGCCAGCAACCCGAGGCTGAGGACGGTGAGCAGCAGGTTGGCCGGGTCATAGAGGAGGGTCACGGGTCCATCTTCGCTCACCATGCCCGCGACCCCCGTCGCCGCTGCCGAGGAACCGGCAGCAGCCCGGGGGTCGCGGGTGCATGGAGACGACGGGTCAGCCGATCTTGCTGGCAGCGCCCTCGACAGCCTTCTCCGTCGACTTGGTGGCCTTCTTGGCGGAGGTCGCAGCGGCCTCGGCCTTCTTGACGGCGGCCTTGCCCTCGGCAATGGCGGCCTCGGTCGCCGGCTGGCGGCGAATCTGCGTCACGAGCTTCTCGCCCCGGGCGGCGAGCTTGCCGTAGAGCGCCGTCGCGTCGGTCTGCGCCTTCGCGACGCGGGTCTTCGCCCCGGCGCGCAGGTCCTTGACCTGGGTCGGGAGGGTCTTGAACTGGGCGGTGCGCGCCGCACGGGTTGCCTCGACCTTGGCCTGGACCTTCCCCTGGGCCTTGCGAGCCTCGGCCGGGATGTCCTTGAACTGCTCGACGTACAGGTCGACGACGCCGACCGCGGCGAACAGCGGCTTCTTGGCCTCGTCGAGGTCGATGACCTTGACGTCGGGCAGCTTGACGTCGGGGAGCTTGACGGCGTGCAGCTTGGGAAGCTTGTCGGTCAGCGTGCTCATGCGGGTGCCTCCATGGCGTTGGGGGGACGGTCAGGAACGATCAGGGGCGTCGGCGGGTGGCGGAACAGCCGGCGCCTTCTTGGCAGTAGTTCTCTTGGCCGGCGCAGGGGCCGGAGCCGCCGCCGCGGCGGCGCTCTCCTTGCGGAAGCTGTCGTAGATCTCGAGCAGCACCTGGCGCTGGCGCTCGGTCAGCACCGGGTCGGCGAGAAGGGCGTCGACGACGAGGCTGGCATCGCGGTGATCGAGGATGCCGGCCTGGACGTACAGCGCCTCGGCAGAGATCCGCAGACCCTTGGCGATCTGCTGCAGGATCTCGGCACTCGGCTTGCGCAGGCCCCGCTCGATCTGGCTGAGGTAGGGATTGCTGACACCGGCCGACTTGGCGAGCTCTCGGAGGGAGATCTTGGCGGCCTCCCGCTGCTCCCGGATGAAGTCCCCGAGCTGGCGGACATCGATGGCCGACACCGGAGGTCTCCTTCCGTGAGGAGTCGATCTGCTTGACGACCATCACGCTAGCCCGAGGTGCTAGCAGTTGCAAGCAGCCTGCTAGCAAGCAAGGGGTGACCTCACCCACAGTGCGACATGACCCCGGTGTGAGGCCGGAAGCGGAAATTCCCGGTCCCGGAGCGATCAAGATCCTCAGCGATCCGGACGACGTAGGCAGGGTGCGCACGCAGAGAACCGCAGACAGCTGAACATGCGGCGCATGAGGCAGGGACCTCGACCGGCGGCGGTCAGGGGGATGGCCGCACTCTGCGCGGTGCTGGCCGGGACAGCCGGCCTGGCAGCGGCCGCGCCGGTGAGCGAGGACGCGCCTTTCACGCTCACCGCTTTCATCGCCGTTGCGGCGCTGGCATTGCTCGCCACTGTCTGGTGGGCCCCACAGGACGGGTGGCTGCACGTCGCCTCACTGGCCGCCATCGCGGCCGTCACGTCGATTGTGGCCTGTGCCGCGACGCCGCAAGGCACCGTCGGAGTCTCCGTCGTCTACGGCTGGGTCCCGGTCTACTCCGCCTTCTACTTCTCCCGCCGCACGACACGTCTCTACGTCGCGCTCATCAGCGTGGCGTTCGCTGCGGGCCTTGCGTGCAACCCCTTCTCCGGGGCTCCGAAGCTCTGGTTGCTGATCGCGTTCACCATCACCGCCACCGCCGAGGCGGTAGCGGTGCAAGCCGCACAGCTCGCGCGGCAAGCAGTCACCGACCCGCTCACTGGCCTTCTGAACCGCGACGGACTGCGGGTCCAAGGCCAACGCGAGGTGGCAGTGGCGCAACGCGAGGGCAAGCCGCTGACAGTGGTCGTCATCGACCTTGACGGGTTCAAGCTCGTCAACGACCGCGGTGGACACGCAGCTGGAGACCAACTCCTCCTCGACATCGTGCAGTCCTGGCGCACGAGCCTGCGAGCCAACGACCTGCTCGCCAGGCACGGCGGGGACGAGTTCGTCCTGGTCCTGCCGCGCACCGATCGGCCCGCGGCCGAGAAGCTGATGGCGCGGCTCTTGCTGCACTCCCCTGCAGAGTGGTCATCCGGCATCGCCACCGCGCACGCGGGGGAGACGCTGGAAGCAGTGCTCGACCGCGCCGACCGGGAGATGTACCGCACCAAGAACCGCCGACGGGAGGCGCACGTCGGCTGACCGCGCCGTCGACGTCCAGAGCCCGCCGGGCATCGTCAGGTCGGCTTCTTGCGCAGCAGCCGGTTGTCCTTCGGCTCGCGCTTGCTCTTCTCGTCCTCGACCTGCCTGATGAGCTCGCGCTTCGCCTCAGCGATGGCCTTGTCCAGGTCGCGATCCGCGGCCTTCGCCACCAGGGGCGGGTATCCGGGCAGGTCCGCCTTCAGGGTGACCTGCTGCTCCTTGCCGTCGCGGTCCTTCACCGCGATCTCCACCTCCACGTCGGCGGGGTTCCACCGCGCCAGGTGGGGCACGAGGGCGGCCAGTGCATCGAGCACCCACGGCCGGTCGTCGTCCTGGAACCCCATCCCGAGACGCAGCACCTGGGGGAGCACCCCACTACGGGGGTTCTCGGTCTCGCTCACGGCCGACCTCGTCTCTCAGCGGCTGTCTCAGGGGCTGTCTCAGTGGCCATGACGACGGCTCTGGGTCGGCTCTAGGCGTGGATCGACCGGCCATGGCTCCACGTCGGCAAGGACCCCTGTTCGCGCCGGCAGCGCCGTACGGAAGGCAAGCGTCACCGTGCGTAGTGCCAGTGCCACGACCAGACCTCCCAGGGCAGCGTTGGTCACTGCTTGACTCCGAGCGGCGGCTGTCCGCCTTGATACAAGGCACCCGGAGACAGGGCCAGGTGGCCTGTCCCGACTCGGCCAATCGCCTCAAGACGCGGCAGCCGGGCCGTCCGCTGCGGACTGCATGTGCGCCTCGACCGCCTGGCGGACCTGCTGCTCCATGGCCCGCGCGAGGTGCGCGTCGACCGCGAGCTGGGCCAAGGGCTTGAGGTGGGTGATCAGCTCGGCGAGCTCGGTCATCGAGGCGTCGGACGCGGAGGCGCGCGGGAGCACCGCGTGGGCGGTGACCGCGTCGACGAGCCGCTTGGCGGACGCCTCCATGTCCTTGGCAAGAGAGCCCGACAGCTCCAGGACGACCGAGAGTGGGAGTCCGGCCCGGACCAGTTCCGAGCCCGCGTGCAGCAGGCGTGGCGACGGCACCCGGTACCGGTCGCCGTCACGGACCAGCAGCTCCTGGGCGAGGAGCGTCTCGAGATCGGTGTCGGAGATCTCGCCGAACCGCTCCACGAGCTGCTCTGCGTTGACGTAGTCGTCGACCTCGTCCGACCACGGCGTGGTGAGCACCTGCTCGAGCCCGAGCAGGTCGCTGAGGTTGCGCCCACGCTGCCAGGCCTCGAGGAACTCCCCGATGTGCGCGAACGTGTAGCCCCGTTCGAGCAGCTGGCCGATCAGGCGGAGCCGGGCCAGGTGGGGCTCGCCGTAGATGCCGGTACGGCCCTCGCGGCGCGGTGGGGGCAGCAAGCCGCGGTCCTGGTAGACGCGGACGTTGCGCACCGTCGTACCGGCAGCTCGCGCCAGGTCGTCGATGCGGTACTCGACCACTCCCCAGTCCCTTCCGTCTGCGCGACCTCCGAGTGCGCCGAGCCAGCTCAGCGGACACAAGGTTGACTGTCGCAATGTACCTCGCCTAACGTGACAACGATCATTGTCACGATGAACGACGGAGGAGTCCGGTGACGCAGCCCGTCAAGCCGGCCCGGGGCGTCGACCTCGCGCAGGTCCTGCCCGTCACCGCGGTGCTCGCGATCGTCGCGGTCGCCGTGCTCGTGCTGTGCGCGCTGTACCGCCGGGGACGACTCCCCCTCCTCGAGCGCGCCGCCGCGTGGTCCGAACGCGAGTCCGGGCTCCCCGCCTGGGCGTCCGTCCCGGCGATCGTCAGCTCCCTGTCGCTGTTCCTCGCCGGCTTCGGGTTCTACTGGGACGTCGCCGTCCACATCGACAACGGGCGCGACAACTCGCCGTTCGGCACGCCGGCCCATTGGCCGATCCTCGTCGGCCTGTGCGGCCTTGCCCTCGCGGGCGTTTTGGCCATCACCCTGGACCGCAACACCGACGGCGGTGCGGCGGTGGCCCTGCCCGGCGGCCTGCGGTGCTCGCTCGGTGCCGTTCTGGTGCTGCTCTGCGGGTCGGTCTCGCTCGCCGGTTTCCCGCTCGACGACCTCTGGCACGCGACGTTCGGCCAGGACGTGACGCTGTGGAGCCCCACGCACCTCCAGATGATCGGCGGCGCCTCGCTCACCACTCTCGCGAGCTGGGTGCTCGTCGAGGAGGGCCGTCGGCGCGGCGGCGGTGCCCGCGGCGCCAACACGCTGGTGGCCCGCCTCCTGCGCCCCTCGGCCGTCGGTATGGCCGGGGCATTACTGGTCGGCCTGTCCACGCTGCAAGACGAGTTCGACATGGGCGTACCGCAGTTCAACTCCGTCTACCACCCGATCCTCATCGCGCTCGCTGCCGGCGTCGGTCTGGTCGCAGCGCGGGTGAGGATCGGCCCCGGCGGGGCGGTGCGGGCCGCTGTCGTCTTCCTGGTGCTGCGCGGCCTGTGGGCCCTCCTGATCGCGGCCATGGGGCTGTCGGTGCCTCACCTGCCGCTGTACCTGGCCGAGGCGCTCCTCGTCGAAGGCGCCGCGCTCCTCGTCGACCCCCGCAAGCAGGTGCGGTACGGCGTCGTCGCCGGAGCCCTCATCGGCACCGTCGGAGTGGCCGTCGAGTGGGGCTACGGCCAGGTCGCGTTCGTGCTGCCCTGGCAGCCCGTCCTGTTCCCGGAGGCCTACCTGCTCGCCCTCGTCGCGGCCGTCTCCGGTGGCGCGCTCGGTGCCATGATCGGCCGCGCGCTGCTGCCCGTGCAGGCCACCCGCAGCGCCACGCCGCGTCTCGCCGCAGGCCTGGCGTTCGCCGGCAGCCTCGTGGTCGTCGCCGTCGCGCTGCCCATCGGAAGCCACACCAGCTACACAGCCGACGTGGTCGTCACCGCCGCCGGCCCGAGCACGGCCGACCTGACCGTCACGCTGCACCCTGCGTCCATCGCCACCGACGTCGCGTGGTTCAACGTCACCTCGTGGCAGGGCAGTCGTGCCCTGGTGGGCGGCACCGGCCTGCAGATCACCCTGTTCGACCGGATCGGCCCGGGCGTCTACCGGACGCAGCGTCCGGTGCCGATCGCTGGCGACTACAAGTCGGTGCTCCGACTGGCCACATCCTCAGCACAGCAGGCGATCCCGGTCTACCTGCCTGAGGACAAGGGGATCCCGGCCGCGGCGGTCGCGGCCTCGCCGACGTTCACCCGCTCGTTCGTCCCGGACCAGCAGATCCTGCAACGCGAGGCAGTCGGCGGCTCCGCGACGCTCAAACGTGTCGCGTACGCCGTCCTGACTCTCCTCGCTCTGCTGTGGATCGCGACCCTCTCGTTCGGCCTGCGCCGCCTCGACCGCTCGGCGGTCACGCCGCTGTCGCCGCTGGCCCTCGGCCTGACCCGCCTGCCCCTGCTTCGCCGTACCGCGGAAGGGATTGACGCGTGACCGCGCTCCCTCAGCACGTCTCGGTCGCCATCATCGGCTCCGGCTTCGCCGGACTCGGTACGGCGATCGCCCTCAAGCGCGCTGGCCGCAACGACTTCGTCGTGCTCGAACGGGCCCAGGACGTCGGCGGCACCTGGCGCGACAACAGCTATCCGGGGTGCGCCTGCGACGTGCCCTCGCACCTGTACAGCTTCTCGTTCGCGCCCAACCCGAGCTGGTCGCGAAGCTTCAGCCCCCAGCCGGAGATCCACGCCTACTTGCAGCGGACGGCACGTGAGTTCGGGGTGCAGCCGCACCTGCGGCTCGGCGCCGAGGTGCTGTCGGCGGACTGGGATGGCGAGACGCAGCGCTGGACCGTCGAGACGGTGCACGGCACCCTGACCGCCGACGTCGTGGTGGTCGGGGCGGGGCCGCTGTCCGAACCCACAACCCCTGACATCAAAGGACTCTCGAGCTTCGAGGGTACGACCTTCCACTCCGCGCAGTGGGACCACTCCTGGTCCGCTGCCGGGCGCCGCGTGGCCGTCATCGGCACCGGGGCCTCGGCGATCCAGTTCGTGCCGCACCTGCAGCGGGAAGTCGGCGCGCTGCTGCTGTTCCAGCGGACGGCGCCGTGGGTGCTGCCCCGCTTCGACCGGCAGATCACGACGGCAGAGCAGAAGCTCTATGCCCGGATCCCCTTGCTGCAAAGGGCAGTGCGGACCGCGATCTACTGGGGACGCGAGAGCCACATCATCGGGTTTCGCTTCCACCCGCGGTTGATGCGCACTGCTGAGAGGCTCGCGCGCCGCAACCTGGCCCGGCACGTCGCCGACCCGGTGCTGCGGGAGAAGCTGACCCCGACGTTCACCCTAGGGTGCAAGCGGGTGCTGCTGTCCAACACCTACTACCCGGCACTCGCGCAGAGCAACGCCGCCGTCGTCACCGACCGGATCGTCGAGGTCGTGACGAACGGCATCGTCACCGAGGCTGCCGACGGGACGCGAACGACGCACGAGGTCGACGCCATCGTGTTCGGCACCGGCTTCAGGGCAACCGACCCCCCGGTGGCTGACCGGATCCACGCCGACGGGACCTCCTTGAAGGAGCACTGGAGCACCGGCGGGATGCAAGCCCTCCACGGGATCGCGGTGTCGGGCTTCCCGAACCTGTTCGTCCTCGTCGGGCCCAACACCGGGCTCGGCCACAACTCGATCGTGCTCATGATCGAGGCCCAGGTCGGCCACCTGGTGAAGGTGCTGGAGGCCCTGGAGGCCGGCGGCTTCGGGGCGATCGAGCCGCGGGCCGAGGTGCAGGAGGCCTACAACGCCCGACTGCAGCAGGAGTTGCGCAAGACGGTGTGGAACCGTGGCGGCTGCCAGTCCTGGTACCTCGACGGTCACGGGCGCAACACCACGCTGTGGCCGACGTTCACGTTCACCTTCATGCGTCAGCTGGCGCGCTTCACCGCCGCCGACTACCTGCTCCACCCGCGGGCCGACCGGGTCGTCTGACGACGCCACCGGGGCTCGGCCCGACCGTCAGTCCTGGTTGCCGCCGCCGTCGCTGTGCTTGTGGCGCTTGCCGCGCTCCGGGCGGCTCGGGGTCACCGGTGTCGGGGTCGGCGACACGGTCGGGGTAGGGGTCGGCACCGGGACGTCCGCGGCGACGCGGTCGGCCGCCGCCAGTACCCGTTGTGCACGCGCCGACGACAGCCCATTGCGCGTGCGTTGTGCGGCCACCTCAGCTCGCAGCGCCACCACAGCAGCCTGCACGGCCGCTCCGTTGCCGGACCGGGCCGCCGCGGCGAGCGAGGCGGTGTCCTTCTGCAGCGCCGAAGCAGCGGAGGTGGACAGGTCCGTGCTCGGGCTGCCGCCGCAGCCGGCGAGCAGGCCCGCACCGAGGAGCAGGACGAAGGTCCGCCTCACGGGTGCACAGCCTGGTCGAGCTCGGACAGGTGCTGCTCCAGCGGGGAGGTGGCTGGAGCATGCGTCGACGTCGAGGACGCGGGCTGCTTCGGCCCTGGGCGTTCAGACTGCAGAGCCGAGATGAGCGCAGCCAGCAAGGCCAGACCTACGGCCGCAGCGGCCAGCGGAAGGAGCACGCGGCTGCGCCACCTCCGCCGAGGGGGCCTGAGGGTGAGGACTTGCGTGCCCGGGTCGCGCGGCAGGACACGGGTGCGGTCGGTGTCGGGGTCGCGCGGCAGGACACGGGTGCGGTCGGTGTCGGGGTCTCGCGCCAGGACGCGAGCGACGTGGACCCGAGCGGTGTCGGCACGATCGGTGGTCTGCGACAACCCGACCTCCCCGCGGAGGACGGCTGCCACCCGGGCGGCTGCCGGGCGGGCCGACGGCTGGCGGGCCGTCATCGCGCGCAGCAGCGACGGCCAGGGAACCGGAAGCGAGTCGGGTACGTCGGGGTCGCGGTGCAGTCGCGCGAGGGCCGTCTCGACCGGACCGCCGGTGAACTCGCGCCGCCCGGTCAGGCTCTCGAGAAGAACCAGCCCGAGGGCGTAGACGTCGGCGGCCGGCCCGATGGGATCACCGGTGACCTGCTCGGGAGAGAGGTAGGGCGCCGTACCGACGGTGAGACCGGTGGAGGTGTGGCGGACCCCGTCGACGATCCGGGCGATACCGAAGTCGGCGAGCTTCACCCCGGACGGGCTGAGCAGGATGTTGGCCGGTTTGACGTCCCGGTGCACCACGCCCTGCGCATGGACGTAGTCGAGGGCGACCGCGAGCTCCGCGCCGACCTGGGCGACACGCTCGGGGCTGAGCGACTCGCAGGCAGCCAGCGTGGGGCCGTCCACGAGCTCCATGACCAGGAATGGCTGGGCGACACCGTGCTCGTCGAGCTCGGTACCCGCGTCGTGGACGGCCACGAGACCCGGGTGCATGAGGGAGGCGAGGGTCTGCATCTCGGTACGGACCCGGGCGGCGGACTGCTCGTCGAGGTCCTCCCGGAACAGTTTCACGGCCACGTCGCGTCCGAGCACGGTGTCGGTGGCGCGCCTTACCTGCGCCATGCCCCCGCGTCCGAGGACCGGGCCGAGCTCGTAGCGCCCCCCACCGAGGCTCTGGACGGTCTGCACCCCCGTGACCCTGCCCCGTGCGAGACCGCCCGACACCCGCGCGCGGGCGACGTCGCTCCCGTCAGAGAGTGAGCAGGGTCACACCTCTCCGTCAGCGGTCAGCAGCGAGCTGACGTCCGCCTCACCGTCGCGGTACCTGCGGGTGATCTCCGCGCTGCAGGCGTCCATGACGACCTGGACCTCCCGACGCTTGGCCGACAGGACCTGTTCCTCCTCGGACAGCACCCGCATGGCGTGGTGCAACTCATCCGAACTGCGCGCCCCCGTGTCCGTGAGGTCCACGTCCGCGACGAGGGCTTCGACGTACCGGCGGTGGCTGTCCACTCGGGACGGCTCGACAGTCGTGTGGCGCCCGAGGCCGCGAGCTGGGCCACGTGGCTCGTCGGCGAGCGTCCGGGCCAGCCCCTCGACGAGCGTGCCGCCGGGGCCGGTGCCCTCACGGCGGTTCAGCTCGGCGCGGACGATGTCCATCCGGCCCTGGATGAGGCGCCGGATGTAGGAAAGGTCGACCTCTTCCTGCTCGGCCTCGTCCCGCAACGACCGGACGTCGGCGAGCGGGACCTCACCCAAGCCCGCGAGATAGCCCTCAGCGAGCACCCGGTCGATGCGGCGGGTGCCCTCTGCAGGCGTTCCGTCGGCGCTCACGGCCGTTCCTCCCACGCTCCGGTGACATGCACGGGCCACATCGTGTCAGATTCTGAGCCGGTTGGGCCGGACGGCTCAACAACGGCTTCGCGCCTGCCGAGGACACCTACTACCGCGGTACAGATGAAAGGAGGACCAGCGTGCTCAAGGGCGACCTCGTGTCGATGCCCCTCCCCGCGGTCCTCCGTCAGCTTGCCGACGGTGCGGCGTCCGGCTGCCTGTACGTCATGGACGGGATCGGCGAGGAAGCTCGGGTCTATCTGCGTGGTGGCCTGGTGTACGCCACGCAGGTCCCCGGCCGCCGCCCCCAGCTGGGGGCGCGACTGGTGTCGTCGGGCTCACTCGGCCCCGAGGCCCTGGCCGAGGCGCTCGAGGCGCAGCGCACCGAGCTCCAGGGCTGGCGCCTCGGTGAGCTGCTGGTCCACCTCGGGTACGTCGATCAGCCGGTCGTCGAGGCGTTCGTCCACGAGCAGGTCCGCGAGCAGACCGCCGACCTCCTGCGCTGGCCCACAGGCACCTGGAAGTTCCGCGTCAACGAGCGCACCCGCGAGGACGTCGCGCCGCCCACCGCCGTGGAAGACCTCCTCACCGACGTCGCCCTGCGGGCCACGCTGTGGGAGACCCTCACCGAGACGGTGCACGGGCCTGACGCCGTACCCGTGCTCTCCGCGGCCGGCCAGGGCGACTCCGAGATGTCCATCGATCCCGAGGCCTGGTCACTGCTGTGCAAGGTCGACGGCGTCCGCAGCGTCGCGGAACTGGCAGGGGAGTGTGGCTTCACGCTCCATGAAGCCGGGCAGGTCGTGTTCTCCCTGGTCCGCGCCGGCCTGCTCCAGGTCGAAGAGGTGCTGATGGGGCCCGAGAGCCCGCGCACTGATGGGTCAGTCGTGTCCCGGCTCGCCGCGGCCTTCGCACCCGCCGCGGACGAGGTCGTCATCCCGCAGCAGGCCGAGGAGCCCTCGCCGGCCGAGGTCGCGAACCTCATCGCCGCCGCCCTCCGCCAGGACCACGGCAGCGCCGCGCCGTCGACGGTGGACGAGGCGGTCTTTGAGCCGTACTTCGACGAGGACGTGGACAGCTCGATCGACCGGGTCTCGGCGGCCCTGTCCGCGCTGCTCGGACCCAGCACGACCGACGAGTCGTTGTTCGCCGCGCCGAAGCCACGTACCCGCAAGAACATCCCCCGGCCCCCTTCGCCGTCCGAGGTCGACCGCGCCGCCAAGGCCGCGGCCCGCGCCGAGCTCAGCGCCAAGCGCCGGGAGCAGGACGCCGCGGAGCTCGCGAAGGCGCAGGCCGAGCTGGAGGCCGCCCGCGCCGCCGAGGCCGCTGCCGCCGAGGCCGCGCGCGCCTCGGACCACGAGGCTGAGATCGTCAACCTCGCCGAGGTACGACGAGACGTCGCACGCCGGGACGAAGAGCAAGCCGAGGCCGCTCGGCTGGCCGAAGAAGCGCGGCTCGCCGAGGAACAGGCGGCGGCGCAAGCCGAAGCCGACCGGCTCTTCGAGGAGGAGGCCGTCCGGCTTGCCGCTGAACAACTCGCGCACGCCGAGGCCGAGCTGGCTGCCGCCGAGGCGCAGAGGCTTGCCGACGAGGAAGCCCAACGACTCGCGGAAGAGCAAGCACAGCGGGCCGCCGAAGAAGCGCGGCTCGCCGAGGAGCAGGCGGCCGCGCAGGCCGAAGCCGACCGGCTCTTCGAGGAGGAGGCCGTCCGGCTTGCCGCTGAACAACTCGCGCACGCCGAGGCCGAGCTGGCTGCCGCCGAGGCGCAGCGGCTTGCCGACGAGGAAGCCCAACGACTCGCGGACGAGCAAGCACAGCGGGCCGCCGAGCAGGAGCTCCGCTTCGCTGCCGAGCAGCAGGCCACCGCCGAGGCCGCCGCAGCAGTCGCCCGGGAGGCCGAGGAAGACGCTGTCCAGGCCCTGCTCGCAGCGCAGGCCGCAGCCGACGCGGAGAACGCGGAGAACGGCCGCCTCGCGGCGCAGCGTGCCAACGTCAGCGACGCCTTCGCCGAACTCAGCGCCGCCGCGTCGTCCTCCGGCGACATGCTCGTCGAGACTCTGCCCTTGACCGTGGTCGAGCAGGAGATCGAGCAACAGCCCACGGGCCGGATCGAGGACGAGCCAGACACCATGTACCGCTCCCCCGACACCGACATGGCCTCGCTGTTCCGTGAGCTGTCGTCGTTGGGCATGGAGGACGAGCCGGCACCCGCACCGCCCCGGCCAGCACCCTCCCCGGCGCGACCGCCGGCCGCAGCCGCGCCCGCCAAGAAGAAGAAGGGCCTGTTCGGCCGCTGAACCCAGCGTCGTACCCAGCGAAGTTCGGGGTCCTACCAGGCCCGGCGGATTATCCGTTTGGTCGCGAATGCCACTACCTGATACGCCCTAGACCGCTACAGGATGGCTGCGGAGACTCCGGGGCATGCCTTCCACCATCCCCCGTCAACGACAGACCCGCCGCCGCCTGACCCACGCACACGCCTGCCCTGCGTGCCACGAGCCGTGGGCCGTCCGGGGCGCCCGGCATCCCTCGGGAACGTGGATTTTCTTGTGCCGGGTATGTGAATGGCACCGGGTCGTGGTCGTCCACGACCGCACGGCCTAGCAGCCCTGCAGCACCTGATCTTGCGCTTGTGAAGGCGGCGACATGAAGACCGACAACTGGATTCGGAACGACACGTACGGCGGTCCGGGCTGATGACCGAAGGATCTGTACGGTCGCGGCTGCTGCGGAACGAGCATCTCGTCACCGCCGCCGCAGAAGGAGACCGCCGAGCTTGGGAAGAGCTGGTCAGGACGTACGCGCCCGTGGTCTGGGCCGTCGCCGACCAACAGCAACTGCGCGCTGAGGACGCTGCTGACGTCTCGCAGGGCACCTGGCTAGCCCTGGCCGACCACCTCGACCGGCTCGAGGACCCGGCACGGGTGGGGACCTGGCTCGCCACGACCGCATGGCAGCAGGCCGTGGGACGTCGCCGGGAGTTTTAGAGCGCTGACTCGACGAGAAGATGTGCAGAGGTTCGAGGCTGGGTACGCATGACAGGTCGCGGAGTAAGCACGGATTTCACCTGACGCGCGTTAAGGTTGGGCGCATTGAGAGCGCATTGACGGTGCAGTAAGCGAGTCGATGCCAACTGGCATCACCGCGCTGTGCCGGACGTCAGGACGTCCGATGGCTGCACGCGTTCACAGTCGCATCTGCCCTGGTAGCCGCTTTGCCCTGGAAGCCACGACTGGCGTGTCACACGGCCTGCGTTGGCTCCGTACCGCCGTACGGCCACGATGAGGCTGCTCCAGCTGACGGCGCTCCTGGAGAACTCGACAGACGCCATCGTGGCGGTCGACGTCGAGGGACGCGTGCGGGAGTGGAACCCTGCTGCAGAGGCGATGTTCGGGTGGTCTCGCAGGGAGATCCTCGATGCACCGGTGCGTCGCTCCATCCCCCCCGAGGGGCTCGTGCAGTTCGACGACGTGTGGACACGGCTTGCCGCTGGTGAAGGGGTCCTGCCGCACGACACGGTGCGGTTGCACAGCAACGGTTCCCGAAGGTCGGTCCACACGGAGATCTCCGCCGTGACAGATCACGGCGCGTTCGCCGGCACCGTCGCGACCTTGCGGGATCTGTCCGCACCCGAGTGGTCGCCAACGCGTGCCGCCGGCAGACCTGGCCGCACCAGCGGACGTCTCGAGGCGGCTGGCACACCGGCGGTGTGGGTGTTGGACGTGGACACCGACGCCCTCGTCAACCAGACCTGCGGCCCGGACGCCGGGGATGAAGTGCTCCGCCAGCTGCGTCAGGACCTGGCGGCATCGGCTGGTCGTGTCGCGGTGGAACCGGGGCAAGCCCTCGAGCTCAACCGCGACACCGACGCAGCCAGGGACTTTCGGACCAGCGCCGTCTTCCGCGCCTTCCGCGAACCGCTCACTGTCGGAGACGACCGGACGCACCTGACCGTCAAGCCAGGCCTCGCCACCACAGGCGTCGCTCCTGCCGTCGACCTGCTCCTCGTGAGCGACTTGACACGCGGCATCGAACGAGACGAGCTGCGACTGCTCTTCCAACCCATCGTCGAGCTCACCGACAACCACTTCGTCGGCGTCGAGGCCCTGGTCCGCTGGGAACGGCCGGGGCTGGGCCTGCTCGGGCCGGTGGACTTCATCGACCACGCCGAAGACACCGGCGAGATCGTGCCGCTCGGCGCCTGGGTGGCCCAACACGCCTGTCACGCCGCGGCCGAGCTGGCGCTGCGCGGCGGCGGGCCGCACACCGTCAGCATCAACCTGTCCGCCCGGCAGCTCAGCGATCCAGGGGTCGTTCAGATGCTGGCCGAGGCACTCCAGGACACTGGCTGCGACCCCTCGCTCATCGACATCGAGGTGACGGAGACCGCCCTCACAAGCGATCTGGACGCGGCGACGGCCACCTTGGAGGCCATCAAGGCACTGGGCGTCACCCTCGCCCTGGACGACTTCGGGACCGGCTACTCCTCGCTGCTGTACCTCAAGCACTTCCCGGTCGACCGCATCAAGATCGACATGTCCTTCGTGCGGGGTCTGGGCACCGACGTCGACGACACCACGATCGTCTCCTCGACAATCGCCCTGGCACACAGGATCGGAGTTCGCTGCGTCGCCGAGGGCGTCGAGACGGTGGACCAGCTCGCGCTGCTTCAGCAGATGGGCTGCGACTTCGCCCAGGGCTACATGTTCAGCCGCCCCATCACCCTCGAGCAGCTCCACCAATGGGTACCGGGCCACCTGCCCACGCGACCACGCCGGCCGAGGGTTCCCTCGTCCTACCAGATCGCCCCCGAGACGGGACACATCCTGCGGCTGCACGCTGAGGGCGCGAGCCCGAACACCATCGCTGCCGCGCTGAACCAGGACGGGCTCCGCACTGTGCAGGGCAGCCGCTGGACCGCGTCGACCGTTGGCAAGGTCATCACGCGCTCGCAGTTCCCCACCATCCGCCTACCCTGACCAGCTGCGCGCCGATGCGGCCCAGCAGCGTGGGCCTTCACGGAAGTTCCACCGCGGCCTGGCACGGCGGAACTTCCGTCAATCGCCGTCGACGAGACTCAGCGGGGTCGGCGCAGGAGGTTCGTGCGGGCCTCGGCCGCGGCGCGGGCAGGAGACTCCGGTACGTCGGCCTCCTCGGCGGGGTCGATCGCAGCAGGCACGCCACCGGCGAGGAGCGCAGCATCGTCGGGGACGGTGCGCTTCACGAGGGCGAGCGCCACCGGCCCCAGCTCGAAGTGCCGGACCACGCTGCCGACCCGGCCGACCTCACGGTCGCCGAGAACCACCGCCGAGCCGACCGCGGGAAGCTCGGAGTCACTGCCGTCGAGGTGCAGCAGCACCAACCGCCGCGGCGGCCGACCGAGGTTGTAGATGCGGGCGACCGTCTCCTGGCCGCGGTAGCAGCCCTTGTCGAGATGCACCGCCTGCACCAACCAGCCGACCTCGTGCGGGAGCGTGCGGTGGTCGGTGTCCATCCCGAGGCGCGGCCGTCGGGCGGCCACCCGCAGGGCCTCGTGGGCCATCACGCCCGCCCAGGGCCCGTCGTACGAAGAACCTCGTGGGACCAGCGCGTAGGAGCCGAAGCCGGTGCGGGTCGTCAGGCCGTCGACCTCGCCGGGGTGCCACCGGACGGTCAACTCGTCGGCCAGGGACACCTCCACCCGGAGCAGAAAGCGCATCTTGTCGAGGAAGTCGATGAGCTCCGCAGCCGTACCTGGCTCCACGTGGGCCAGCGTCTGCGAGCCGTCATCGACCAGGTGCAAGTGGTGCTCGACGTGGCCGTTCGGCGACAACACCAGGGCCTCGGTGGACTCTCCTGGCGTCAACGAGCTTACGTGCTGTGACAGCAACGAGTGGAGCCAGGACAACCGGTCCGGTCCGGTGATCCGGACGACCGGCCGGTGCGAGAGGTCGACCGCCCCCACGCCCTCGGACAGCCTCCGCTGCTCGAGGTAGGGGTCGCCGTAGTGGCCGGCGACAGCGGCGTCGGGCGGGTCGGCAGCGACAGGGTTCACACCTTCATCAAAGCGCAGGCCGCGCCGGGGATTCCCCTAGGTGCGCTTGACCTGGAGCCGCGCGGAGTAACCGCCGATGTTCCCGGGCGTGGCACCGATGCCGACCCTGAAGTAGTAGGTGCCGCGTCCGGGCTTGAGGGAGAAGGCGAACGTGCCGTTACTGGCCACCCTCGCGCGTCCGTAGCTCTGCAGATGCCCGTTGACGGTGCGGTAGAGGTAGATCAGGCGGCCGGCCTTGTTCGGCGAGGTGGTGCCCTTGATCGCAAGCACCGTGGAGGCGCGGGACGACGACCCGTACTTCGGGCTCGTCACTGTGATCCGCGGCGCGACACCGACGGTCGGGCTCGGCGCGGCCGAGGCCAGGTGGCTGCTGTCGCCGGGATAGGAGACCGCCACCTTGGTCGTGTAGACCGGACGGAAGGGATAGGACCAGCCGCCCGACGCGTTGGTCGTGGCGTAGCGCGTGACCGGCGCCCGGACTGCCGTGCTGAACGTCAGCACGAGGCGGGCCCCGGCGACGGCACCGCCGGTGTTGCTGTTGGTCAACCTGCCGGACGGGGTCACCAGCCCGCCCGACACGGCCTTGGAGGCCAGGGCACTGGTCAACGTCGTCGGGATGACCACCGTGAAACTGCAGGAGCAGGTGCCGGTGCCGCCGTCGGTGTTGGTCACCGTGACGGCTCGTGCACCAGGGACCGCGTTCGACGCCGCGGTGGCGGTCGCGGTGAGGGCACCGTTGCTGTCGAGCGCGGTCCCGGAGAAGGTCACGCCTGCGATCACGGGAGTTGCGTCGCTCTGGAAGCCTTGGCCGCTGATCGTCAGCTGGGTGCTCTTGCCGGCCACCAGCGAGGTTGGGGAGACCAACGAGGGGACCGGTCTCGCCGTGACGGTGACGAGACCGGCCTTGCTGCCGGTGCCACCGTTGTCGGTGTTGAGGACGACGACGTCGCGGTCGCCGGTCGCCGCGGTGCCGCCGACCGTGACCGTGGCCGTGAGGTGAGTCGCGTCGATGAACACCGTCGTCGCGGTCACGTCCTCGCCCGAGAAGCTGACCCGCGCGCCGGCCGTGAAGCCGCTGCCGACGATCGACACCTGCTTGTTGACCGCACCCTGGCCGAGGTTCTTGTGGTTGGAGGCGGGGGTGGACGCGCTGGTCACGGTCGGGCCGGCGACGATGGTGTAGCCGTTGGTGATCGTGTGCGTGAAGGCTCCGTCAGCGCTGCTGACGGTGACGTCGACCTGGCCTGGCGTCGCATCGGCCGGGATCGTGATCTTGGCCTGCAGCGTGGTGGCGTCCACGAAGGTCACGCCGCTCACCGTCGTACCGGGGATGGTGACCGTCTCACCGCGGACGAAGCCGGTGCCGTGGAGGGAGATGCGGAAGTCCGTCGCGCCCTGGCCACCCGTGGCGGGGGTCACGCCGGTGACGGTGAAGTCCGTGCCTGTGATCGTGAAGCAGCCGGTGCACGACAACGGGCCGCCGGGCGCGGTCACCACGACGTTGTAGAGACCCGGGGCCGCGTTGGTGAGGTCGAACGTCGCGGTCGCCGACGTTGCGGTGGGCGTGGGGTGGATCTGCCCCGTGATGTCCGGCTGATACGACGGGGAGCCGGTCTTGCGCAGCACGACCGTCGTCGCGCCGGTGAGCGACGACGACGCGGACGCCGTGAACGTCAGGTCGACGGAGTTGCTGGTGTTGGCGGCCGCGGCCGGGGCGACGCTCAGCGAGTCGATGCCGAAGCACTGCAGGCACGTGGAGCTGCCCTTGTCGCCGTTGTTGGTCAGCACGACGTCGCGCGGACCCGCCGTCGTTCCGGCGGCGACGTCGACCGTCGCGACTGCCGAGGTGGCGCTGAGGACGGAGACGTCGGTCGTGGTGATGCCGCTGCCGAAGGACACCGTCATGCCGTTGGATGCGTCGAAGCCGGTGCCGGTGAGCGTGACCTGCTTGCCCGTCTGCGGCGCCGTTGTCGCGCTGGGGGAGGTGCTCGTGAGCACGGGGGCCGCGTCGACCGTCAACGGGAACGGCGATCCCAGCGGGGTGCCGTCACCGAACTGGGTGCCGACGCCGTGGTCGGGGTTGGTGGCAGTCAGGGTGGTCCGACCACCGACGGGTGCGTCGGGCGCCACGGTCACTGTCACGGTTGCCGTCTGGCCGTCGAGCGAGACGGTCTGGGTGGCGATGCTGATACCGCCGCCACTGGCGCCGAAAACGATTCCTTGCTGGAAGCCGGTACCGGTGATCGTGGCCGGGACCAGCTTGGCGCCTTGACCGAAGCTGGTGACATCCAGGCCACCGCTGGGGTTGGGTCCCGCGGTGATGCTCAGGTTGCCGGTGCCGGAGTAGCCGCCGTCCGGACCGAACACGACGACCTCTCGGCCAGAGGCGCCCCCGTTCGTGTCGACGGACACCGGCGCCGTGATGCTCTTGTTGTCCGCCGCGACCGTCGAGGGGCCGACTGCGAGGTCGGACTGGCTCGAGCTGAACTGCGTGATGGTCAGCACCGAGCCGCTGCGGATGCCGTCGCCGCGGACGGTCACCGGCACGTCGTTCGCGCCTTGGCCGAGGGCCGACGGGACGGTGCTGCCGTAGATGGGCTGCCAGAACTCGACGTACTGCGCGCTCCCCTGGCCGTCGAGGTTGGTCACCTTCAGGAGGTGCCTGCCGGCGGCCGGGTTCGGGCCTGGCGCGTAGTGACCCTTGAGGGTCGTCGTGGACACGTAACCGGCCGTGTGCGTCGGCTGGCCAGTCGGGTCGAGGCCGTCGCGGCCGGCCGCGAACGTCATGGAGGGGTCGACCGAGAGGTCCGGCTTGAGGAAGGAGACCTTCGCGCCGACCGCGAAGTTGGTGCCGCTGATGGTCATGAACCCGGCCCCGGTGTCCTTGACGACACCCGTCACGGTCGGTCTGCCCGGGTTGGTCACGGTGAGGCAGCCGTGGCAGGTGCTTGCCGGGCTGCCCGGCTGCGCGACCACCACGTCGTACGGCTCGGGCGCCACCATGGTCAGCGGGGCGGTGACCTTCAGCGCCGTCGCGCTGGAGTTGACCGTGTCGACGGTGGCCGCGATGCTGCCGACCTCGTCACCCGCCTTGGTCGGCACCAACGAGACGCTTGCGGTCAGCGGCACGAACCCGACGCCGTTGACCGTGAACGCCGTCGCCGAGGTGCTGGCGTTGCTCACGGCACTGGGCGACACGCTGGTCGCGGTCTGCGCGTTCGCGACACCGACGAGGGCACCGGAGGCCAGCCCGGCCACCGACACCAGGGCAGTCGCCCCGACAAGGGCAGTCGTGCGGCGGACGAGGCAAGCGCGGGCCATGGACGACTCCTACGTGCTGGGCGGGGGGCTGCCCAGGTTTATTCGGCGCCCGTGTACCGGCTTCCTGCCCGCCCGAGCCAGGAGGTTTTCGTCCCTGTGTCAGGCCTGTGAGCAGCTGCGGCAACGCCCGAACAGCGCGACGTGACCCACGTCGACCGTGAAGCCCTTCTCCTGGGCCAGCCGTTGCACGAGGTCGGCCACCAGCTCGGTGGAGGCCTCCTCCACCGCGTCGCAGTCGCGACAGACCAGGTGGACGTGGTCGTTGTTGCCCGCCACCGAGTAGGTGGGCGCCCCATGGCTCAGGTGCGTGTGCCGAACCAGACCCAGCTCCTCGAGCAGCTCGAGGGTGCGGTAGACGGTGGAGATGTTGACGCCGCTCGCCGTACGACGGACGGCGGACGAGATCTCCTCGGGCGTCGCGTGACCGAGTTCGCCCACGGCCTCCAGGACGAGCTGGCGCTGAGGTGTCAGGCGGTAGCCGCGCGCCCGCAGCTCCGCCTGCCAGAGAGCTCCGGTCTCCACACTGCGACCCATGGCAGGAGGCTACGTCGTCCGCGCTCCGTCGACAGATAACGTGATGGCGTGACCCAGGTACTGCTGCTGGACGGCCTCCGCCGCGTCGATGCGACCACTCCGGTCGTGCGGGCCGACGACCTCGGAGTGCTGCGCGGCGAGTCGGTGTTCGAGACCGCCCGCATCGCCGCCGGACGCGCGGTCTTCCTGGATGCGCACCTGCGCCGCCTCGCCGCCTCCGCCGAGCGCCTCGACATCGCGCTCCCGCGCGGCTGGGAGGCGCTGGCCGAGGCGGCGTGTCAGGGAAAGGACGACGGGGTCCTGCGCCTGGTCTGCACGAAGGGACCGCCGCCCTTGGGGTTCGCGGTCGTCACCGACGTACCCGAGGAGACGCTGCGCGCCAGGGAGCACGGGGTGCGGGTCATGACGCTGACCCTCGGCGTGACAGCCCTGCAGCGGGCCGAGGCTCCGTGGTTGCTCGGCGGTGTGAAGTCGACGTCGTACGCGGTGAACATGGCGACCCTGCGCTACGCCCACGACGAGGGCGCCGACGACGCGATCTGGGTCTCGAGTGACGGAGAGGTGCTGGAGGCACCGACGGCCACGGTCGCGATCGTCCGCGACGGGGTCCTCTTCACGCCACCGTCGAGCGTCGGGATCCTTGCCGGTACGACGTTGCAGGGGGTGCTGGACCTGGAGCGGGTACCCGCGACGGTTCGTCGGATCCCGGCCGCCGAGCTGCACGAGGCCGACGAGGTGATGCTGCTGTCCAGCGTCCGGGGGGTCGCGCCCGTGACCGCGCTCGACGGTCGAGAGCTGGGCATCGGCCCGGTGACCAAGGACCTTCGTGAAGCCTTTGAGGCCTCCCTGTCCTAGCGGACGGTGCCAGCTGACCGTGTCAGCCGGCCCATCGCGAGGCCTGAGCACAGTCGTCGTCGTACTCCGCGGCCTGCTCGTGGCTCAGCAGGTCTGCGGACTGCGGTCCGCAGGCGATGTCGAGCAGCAGCGACAAGGGGATGCCGCTCTCGAGCAGGGCCATCGGTGCCAACGGAGTCTCCAGCCGGTAGGGGGTCACACGACGTAGATCGGCCGCGCAGAAACCTTGGGTAACAGCCCAATGGGTGACCGGCGACTCGTCCGTCCGTGTCCGGCATGGCACCAACGGACCCCGATGGTCGGCTGCACATCCGTTCGGCTGCGAGAGATGCACCCGACCGGCCCATCCCTGAGAAAACGCGGCGGGCACGACGTCGGCAGCGGGGCCAGGTGACAGTCCGCGCGGGGTCGTCCCAGCAAGGTGGCGCCGTCGAACTCGATGCGATTCACGACGGCTCGCCTACCCGGGCGCCTCGCCCCCACCTGCGCCGACGTCGGAGGCTGGAGCCGGGCGACGGTCGCGCAGCTGGCGACCAGCGCCACGGTCACGGAATGACTGTCCGAGGGTCGCTCGGGTTCGATCGCGTCCACGGTCCACGGCCCGTCGATCACCAGGGACAGGAGCTCGAACGGCGTGCCGTCGCGGGTGTTGACCTGAACACCCTGCGTCCAGGCCACCACAGAGTCCCTGGGGACCCGCGCCCCGATCCCGATCGTCTGTCCGGCCAGCACCAGCGCGTCGGCTCGCCGCTCGAGCAGAGCCTGGCGTCGTGCCTGCGCGCGGTAGTCGGTCACCAAGATCACGGCGCCCACCACCGTCGCTGCCACGCACAGGACCGCCACCGCGACCCTCAACCGACGGCGGACCTCCGGGCTGAGCACGCGGCGCTCGTCGTCCTCACCGAGCACGTCGATCCAAGGCGCGGGTGGGCGGTCACCCTCCACAACCGAAGCCTAAGCATGATCCACGGAATCGGCATGGGTAGATCGCGGGGGATTTGACCCGTGCTGATCCTTCGATCCCCCGAAAAAGGGGGGATGGCGGGCAATTCAAAGGTGACGGAGGCCGGAAGCCGTCGTACCGTAGTCCTACACGTGAGAGGAGGTGGTCCCTAGTTGTGTACTTCTAGGACTCGTGAGGTGGCTGTCCGCTAGGACGCCGTTCTAGGACCGCGGAAGCACCGCACGCCGGGACGGCGTACGGCGAATCCTCGACAGGCACCAGTTCCCCCGGGTGCCGGCACTCGTCCAGCCGGCCCTCGTTCTACCGGTCCAACCCCCGGAGCAACGAGGAAGTGCCCGGGGGTTCGCCATGCCACGGAGCCCTTGCTCCACCACCGAGATCACCGAGAGCGAGGGCACGTGGAACGGGCTGCTACGCAGGCCCGGCGTTCCAGTCCCGGCCGACGACGGCTCGTACTGGAACGCCGCTCTGGGCTGGCTGCGGGGCTTTCCAAGATCGTCCTCGACCCTCGACTGCAGGGCGCCCGACTCGCCGTGATCCTCTACGTCATCGGCGGTCTGGTGCTGCTTGGCAGCGTCAACTTCCTGCCGCAGAACACGGACAAGCCCGCCGTGGTCGGCGTCGCCATCCTCACCCTGGTCAGCGCGATTGCGATGCTGCTGCTGCCCTGGCACCGGTTCCCGGTCTGGGTGACGCGGCTGCCGTTGCTGTGGGGGATCGCCCTCGTCACGCTGCTGGGCTCCTGGGCCGGCGCCTTGGCCCATTTCGTCCTCTTCTACGAGTTCGCGAGCCTGTACGTCGGTCTCACCCAGGGCAAGGGTTCCTGGGTCTGGGTCGCCCCGGTCAACCTGCTGTCGGTGAGCCTGGCCCTCCTGGGCAACGAGCCGAGCCGCGGTAGCGGCGACATCATCGGCGCCGCCTTCCTCAGCGTGATCATCGGGGAGGTCCTCGCCCGCGCCATCGGTCGGGCGGAGGAAGCCAACAAGGGCACCGCCAGGCTGCTCGCGGCGGTCACGAGCCTGCATCAGATGGCCACCGAGGAGGACGCCGCCGACAAGGTTGCAGGGCTGGCCCACACCCTGCTCGCGCCGGACAGCGTGATCGTCATGGTGGCCGACAGGCCGGGCTCCCTCACGTACGTCAACCGCGGCCAACGTGGCGTCCGCAGGGCCCTGGGCAGCCTGGCCATCGATCGCACCGGAGGGAGCGGTCTGGCTCTCGCCCTCAACGAGGGACGGGCGATCTTCGAAGGCAACGCCACCGGCTCGCCCATGATCGTCCAGGACGCCGTCCGGCAACTCGTCGCGCAGCTCGGATTCCGGTCTCTGCTGTTCATCCCGGTCCCCGGTGAGGGCGGCTACCTGGGCTGCGTGATCGTCGCGTGGAAGACACAGCGGCAGCACCTCAGCCACTTCGAGGAGCAGGTGGTCAGCCTGCTGTCCGAACAGGCGGGCACGCTGCTCGAGCGGCTCCGCAACGTCGGGCACCTCCAGCACCAGGCCCGCACGGACGCCCTCACCGGGCTGGCCAACCGGCGCACGTTCCTCGAGTCACTCGATCGTCTGCGCCCCGGCGGCGCGGTGGTGTTCCTCGATCTCGATCACTTCAAGCAGCTCAACGACGAGCACGGCCACCAGGCCGGCGACGACGCGCTGACGGATTTCGCCCAAGCGCTCAAGGAGAGCGTCCGGGAGGGTGACTGCGCCGCCCGGTACGGCGGCGAGGAGTTCGCACTGGTCCTGCCGAGCGCCGCGAGCGTGGACATGACCGGGCCGGCCGAGACCGTCGTCAAGCGACTCCGAGGCCTGTGGAAGGGGCCGGTGACGTTCAGCGTCGGAATCGCCGTGCACCGCCAAGGTGATGCGCCGTCGACGACCCTCGCGCGGGCCGACGGCGCGGTCTACGCGGCCAAGGCGGCGGGCCGTAACACGCTCGTCATCGCCTGACATCCATAGGAGCAGCCCCCCTCGCCCATGCGTCCGACTGACTAGTCCCAACGAGTCTGTTGCTGCCCTGCCCACGTAGTGGACGGTGGGGGCATGAGCTCGGGGGGTCCGCTTCCACTCATGCGGCCCAGCATGTCGAGGTTCATCATCGACGTAGCCAAGCGGATCGGCTCCACGCTGGACCTGCCACGCACCCTCGAGCAGATCACCGAAGCGGTCGTCGAGTTGCTCGAGTTCGAACTCGCAGTGCTGAACCTGGTCACGGTCGCGGGCGACCTTGAGGCGGTCGCCGTGGCAGGCCCGGGCCAGAACCTGCTCGGCACCAGGGCCAGCCGCGAGAACTGGGACATCCTGCTCGGTCTCGGCAGAGAAGTCGGTGCCCTGCGGATCGTGGAGCACAGCACCATGTCGCCCCACGGCGCGGCGCAGTGGGATCCGGGGGCCTGGCATCCCCAGGACCTGGTGTTCGCCCCGCTCATCGGCATGGACGGGCGACTGCTCGGCGTGCTCGGTGTCGACCGGCCCACCAACGGGCGGCGCCCGGACGCCAACCAGTGCGAGCTGCTGGAGCTGTTCGCCGTACAGGCTGCGTTGGCGCTGGACCACGCGCGGATGCATGCGCGACTCGAGCGCAACGAGCGGATGATGCGCAAGACCTTCGAGCAGGCGCCGATGGGGATGGCGGTGTTCGGGGAGGACCGACGGCTGCAAAGGGCCAACCCGGCGTACTGCGCCTTCCTCGGCCGGCGGCTCGAGGACCTGATCGGCAAGCACTTCAAGGAGTTCACGCACCCCGAAGACGTGCCGATGGCTGAGCAGATCGGCCGAAACCTCCAGATCGATGGCACGGACGTGGTGCGGTTCGAGAAGAGGTACGTGCACGCCGACGGCCGGACGGTCTGGGGTCGCCTGTCGCTCACTGCCCTCAGGACCGGGTACGGCGAGATGCATGTGCTGGCGCAGCTGGAGGACGTGACCGCGAGCCGGGAGGCGGCGCAGGAACTGGAACGGCGCGCCGCCACGGACTCCCTGACAGGACTCAACAACCACGCGGCCGTGATGAAGCACCTGCGCGAGGCGCTGAGGCAGCCCGGCAGGACGGCAGTGCTGTACTGCGACGTCGACAACTTCAAGCGCGTCAACGACACCCTCGGCCACCCGGCTGGCGACGCGCTGCTGCTGGACCTCGCCAAGGACCTGGTGGCGGTGCTGCGGCCCGGGGACTGCGCGGGGCGGCTCGGCGGCGACGAGTTCGTCCTGATCCTGCAGGGTGTCGACGAGGCCCAGGCCATGTCTGTCGCCGAGCGCACCCGTAGGGCCTCCCGACGGGCGCTGAACGTCGACGGACCGGCGGTGCTCAGCTCGATCACCGTCGGCGTGGCCCTCGGTGACAGTGGCTGCTCCGAGACCGCCCTGCTGGCCGCTGCCGACCGGGCCCTCCTGGCCGCCAAGCGGCGAGGCCGCAACTGCGTCGTGCTGGCCTGAGCCCAGGGGGAGTCACGCGCCTGTCAGGCCGGGCATGGGAACCTAGGCTGTGCACCAAGCAACGGGCGTCCTCCGGCCGCGCACCTGGCTGTCGCGTTGCCCGCGGGAGATCGTGGTCGCGGCTGGACTGCTGCTCACGTTCGGTCTGCTGACGCTCGGGGCGATCCATCAGGGCGGCGGCCTCGTCGCGCTCGACCTCTGGGTGCACCGGAGCGCCCCCCACGGCCTGGAGGTGGTGCGCCGCAGTGCCGTCTCGCTCGTGGTGGACCTCGGGCTGCGCGGCGCCATCAGCGGCGTGGCGCTCGCCTATGCGGCCTGGCTGTCGTGGCGAGCGCGCTCGTGGCGCCCGCTCCTGATCATGATCACGGCGCTCCTCGCGCTGAACCTCGTGGTGGGTTCCCTCAAGCTGCTTCTGGGCCGCCTGTCCCCGAACCAAGGCGCGCCCACGATGTTCGCCGGCGGCACCGAGTTCCCGTCCGGACACGCCAGCAACAGCCTTGTCACCTGGGGAACGGTGCTCTGGTTGCAGCAGCGCTACGACCCCCGGCGGCTCAGTGCCGCGGTCGGCCGGGTCGTGCTGCTGACGATTGCGGGATGCGTGGGCATCGGCACGCTGTTCCTCGACACGCACTGGCTGTCGGACGTGCTGGCAGGCTGGGCGATCGGGGCACTGCTGCTCCTCGCCCTTCCGCTCACCGATCGCGTCCGAATGTCCTCACCCTGGCGGCGTGGGACCGTGACGGTGCGGCCCATCTCTGACCTGCTGCCACGGACATCCTTCGATCGTGGGCGCAGCGCACCACTGCACGGGTCGAAGCCGGAACACCGTTCCGGCTAGTGGTCGACCTTTCAGCCGACCTTCTGCAGACGGGCGGACAGGTGCGGTTGAAGGGCGTGTCCCAGGGCTGCCATGTCGACCGCATAGGCCAGGTCACCCTCGACGAGGCCGTAGAGCCGCTTGAACGCCTTGACGTCCTTGGCGGTCTCGGTGCGTGCGACCACCTCTGAGGCCAGCTCGATCTGGGTGAAGACGGCCTCGCCGACGTAGATCTCCACGATCCCGGTGGGGTGGGCCAGCATCACCTCGACGTCGCGCGGCTGCTTGCCGGGGCGCCAGAAGCCGGTCTCCGCCCCGGCCGGCCGGATCCGCGCGCCGTCGTCGTCGATCAGCCAGCTCTTGGAGATGTAAGCCAGGAAGGGCCGGCCGTCGTGGGAGAAGGAGACCTCCTGCTCGTACCGCGACTCGGTGATGGTCGGGTAACCGACGACCCCCAGCCCCTGCCACTCCCCGACCAGGAACGCGAGGTGCTCAAGGGACGGGTGAAGCGTCGGGGTTGTCACGCTCCGCAGCCTACGACCGACCGATTCAGGCCAGGATGGTGCGACTGATGATCATCTTCTGGATCTCGGTCGTGCCTCCACCGAGGCTGGCCAGCTTGGCGTCGCGCAAGGCCCGCTCGGCCGGGAAGTCCTTGAGGTAGCCGTAGCCGCCGTGCACCTGGATCGACTCCAGCGCGTTGGTGACCGACAGCTCGCCGGCGAGGGCCTTGGCGATGCTCGCCTCGACCGTGTGCTCCTTGCCCACCTGCTTGAGCCAGGCCGCCTTGTAGACCGCGTTCCTGACGACCTGGTAGTTGATCTCCATCTGCGCGATCTTGTGCGCGATGACCTGGTGGTGGGCGATCGGCTTGCCGAACTGCTCGCGCTGCTTGGCGTAGCGGATCGTCTCGTCGAGGGTGGAACGCATCCCGCCGACGATGCCGGCGAGCATGACGGTGCGCTCCCAGTCGAAGCACTCGAAGGCGATCTTCCACAGCGCGTTCCCGACGTCGCCGAGCCGGTCGGCGTCGCTGACCCGGCAGTCGTCGAGGTGGATCTCCGCCGTCGGGCTGCTCCGGCAGCCGAGCTTGTCGAGCTCGCGGCCGACCTTGAAACCCCTGTTGTTCTTGGCGTCGACAAGGAACGCCGTCGGCCCTTCGGGCGCCTTGGCGAGCACCGTGCAGACGTCCGCGATCGGGCCGTTGGTGATGAAGATCTTGGTCCCGTTGAGGACCCAGTCCTCGCCGTCCCGCACGGCTGAGGTCGTGATCGCGCCGGAGTCGGAGCCGGCCTCGGGCTCCGTGCTCGCCCAGGCACCCATCAGTTCGCCGCTGCACAGCCCCGGCAGCCACCTGCGCTTCTGCTCCTCGGTGCCGTGCAGCCAGATCGGCACCGAGCCGATGACCCAGTGGGCGCCGAGGCTCAGGCCGAGGCCGCCGTCGCGGCCACCTTCGCCGAGAGCCTCGTTCACGAGGCAGCAGTCGATGATCGAGCCGCCGGATCCGCCGTACTCCTCGGGGATCGGCATCCCGGCCACGCCCGCTGAGGCAAGGCCCTTCCAGACGGCCGGGTCCCAGACGCCTTTCTGGTCGCGCTCGGCCGCGCCGGGGGCGATCACGTCCCTGCCCAATCGCAACATGCTGGCGTACAGGGCCTCTTGCTCAACGCTCAGGGAGAAGTCCACAGCCCGGATGCTAACCCCGGTTAACGCTGCCGCCCACCCTGGAGGGTCCGGGTGGGCCGAGGGGTGGGCTGGGGTGACACTGTGGACCCCGAGTCATCTCGAATCTGGTGTCGCGACACCAGATTCGATATGGGCTTCGATATGGGCGTGGACGGCGCGCGTCAGCTGAACGTCGCGCGAGACCGGGTGCGAGCGGTTAGCGCTGGCCCTGGAAGAGCTTGTAGACCACGTAGACGGAGAACCACGTCACGAAGGCGAAGACGGCGATGAGCAGGCCGGTGTAGAAGTACTCGAGCTTCACGCCCCCGACACTACCGAACCGCGGGTCTGCTCCTGCTCCTGACGTCGCCGGAGGAGAGCCAGCAGGCCGATCGCGAGCAGTGCCAGGCTCAGCAGGCCGATCAGGACCGCGGCCACGATGCCCACGAGGCTGCGGTTCTTGTACAGCGGGACGTCGGTGGCGCGCACGGGAACCGAGGCGGTGCCGGCGGTGTCCGGGAAGGTGATGACGCCCTGCACGCGCCGCTGGAGTTGGCCCGAGCTCAGCGTCAGCGTGGCTGTCCAGGGGCCGCCGTTGACGACCTTGGGGACGACGATCCGTACGGGCTCGCTCTCGCCCGGCGCCAGCGTGGTGCCGAGCGTCGCGTCGTAGGGACCGGCCGACAGCCCGTCCGCGGACCTGAGCTGCAAGGTGCCACGCATGTCGAGGGCACGCGCGCCGGTGTTGTGCACGCGGGCCAGGACCACGGGGACACCGTCGGGCCGCCGCTCGGCCTGCAAGGTGTCCACGGTGAAGGACGACCGCGGTTCCTTGCCTTCCCCCACCGACAGGTAGATCCGGATGCCCACCCGGCTGACCGTGTGCACGTTTCCGGCGCCGGTCGAAGTGGCCTGCGCCCAGACGACGCCGTAACGCTCTCCATCAGTGGCGTCCCGCGGCACGGTGATGGTCACGCGCGCGTCCGCCTGGCCGCCCGCGGGGACGACCAAGGGCGAGGGCGTGACAGCGGTCCAACTGCTCAGCTCGTTGCCGGTCCGACCGTCCGCGAACACGAAAGCGCCGCCGGACACGCTTGCGCCGGCGGCGTACGTCTCGACCTGCATCGACCCGGCGGTGGTGTTCGACACCGCGATGTGGCGTGAGACGACATCCCCGCCGTGCACGTGGTCGACGATGTAGATGCGGGCTCGGGGATCGTCCCGCCGGTCCGTCGGCGCATCCAGCAGCCGGATCCCCAACTGGCCGTCAGCCGCCGCGCTGAAAGGGGTCGCTGACACGGCTGCGGCCGGGGTGAGGACCCCGGCCACGACCGCGAGCGCGGCGAGATGACGGCGCACCGTCAGGCAACCGAGTGGGTGATCGTGCCGCTGTAGGTGCCGCTGACTGCCGTCGTCGGAATGGTCACCGTGACGGTGGGAGCCCACGTGGCGGAGCTGTTGCCAACCGCGACGGCCCGCCCGAAGGCGGTCTGCGCGGTGTCGATGGTCACGGCGAGCAGCGACGTCAGCTGACCGGGCGTGAACACGCCCAAGCCGGTGGTGCCGGTGGCCGCGCCCGACCAGTACTTGACCGCGGTGGCCGGGATGGTCTCGTTCGCGGTCGCGGTGCCGGTGGTGAAGGCCGAGGACACGACCGTGGCCGTCCAGCTCCCCGTGATCGAGGCGCGGGTGTCGTTGACCGTGACGCTGCCCAACGAGGCAGACGCGGTGCTGCCGGGCGCGGCACTGCCCAGGGCGCTGTTGGAGGGAGCGGTGACGCCCAGAGGTCCGGCATCGACCGAGAAGGTGGTGGTCGTGCTTGCCGCGGAGGCCTGCCCCGCGAGCCCCGTGAGGGCACCGACGACCAGGGCGGTGGAGGTCACGAGCAGAGTGTTGCGCATGAGATGTCCCTTTCGAGGGATCCTCGACCCCTGTGGGAGTCGCCTTACCTTTGGATCGGCTCGGCAGCACCAGACCACATGGCTTGTTCGGGCCATATCGAAATGTGGTCCATGACTAGCTGCGTCGGCGTGTGGCCGAACGTCAGGGACCCCGCAGGTGGCTCAGGGAACGGGCTCAGGCAACGGGTCAGGCAACGGAGTGCGTGATGGTGCCTTGGTATGTGCCGGCCACGACCGCCGCCGGCAGGGTGATCGTGATCGTCGGCCGCCACGTCAGCGACGTGCCCCCCAAGGCGATGCCGAGTCCCGCACAGCCGAAGCCGGTCTGCGACGCGCCGATCGACACAGCCGACACCAGTTGGCCGGCCGCACAACTGCTGAGGTTGATCCCGGAGCTGGCTGTGCTGGGACCGGACAGGTAGCTCACGTTCGCAGCCGGGATGGTCTCGGCGGCCGAGCCACCGCCGGTCGTGAAAGCCGACGCCGAGGCCGTCGCCGTCCACGCCGCACCAATGCTCAGCAGGCCTGCGGTCGACACCGTCACGTTGCCGAGACTGGCGGCAAGCGTGCCCCCGGTCGAGGCGACCGAACCGAGGGACACGCTCGTCGGGGCCGTGATGGCCAGCCCGGGAGCGCTGGCTGAAGCGACCGGCGCCTGCTTCACCTCGACCGACAGCAGGGTAAGGGACAGGACGAGCACGCAAGTCCACGAATGGCGACGCATGGGCCACCCCCTTCCCAGGCGGTATCGGCCGCCGGCTCTCTTCCTACACTCACGACATGCCCCGCTCCCTCGTTGTGAAAGTGACAGCTGGTGACGAAGCGCCCGAACGGTGCATGCAGGGGCTCACCGTCGCCTCCGTCGCAGCGGCGTCCGGAGTCACCGTCTCCCTGTGGCTCACCGGGGAGGCCGTCTGGCTCGTCACCCCCGACCGTGACCTGGTCCTGCCGGAGTCGCCGCCGGCCTCTGCACTGCTGGCCACGGTGTTCGCCGCAGGGACTATTACGGCCTGCACGCAGTGCGTGCAGCGCCGGGGCCTGTCGGCCGGAGGACTACTTCCCGGCGTCAGGATCGCCGGGGCGGCCTCGTTCGTCGCCGAATCCCTCGAGGACTACGTACAAGCCCTCGTCTACTGAGCGTGCGGGCGGCTGAATGCGCCCGAAACTAGTCACATAGACCTGGTTCGAAACCACCCCCAATCACCATCAGTATCTGTGCCCCTTCCGCCGACCTTGTCCTTATCACCAGCAAGGATGCGGAGCGGACATATGGCAGACAGCGGCAGCACCGGCGGGGGAACACCCGTGACTTTGGTGGTCCTCCCGACCACCAGCGCGCCCTCGCCGATCAGCACGCCCATTGCCGTCGTGACCAATCCGCGACCGCACCTGCCTTTCACAGGTTTCGACTTCACCACCGCGCTGGTCGTCATCACGCTGCTGCTCGCGGTCGGCGTGCTGCTCCTCGTCACGGGCCGTCGGCCCACCCCTAAAGCCCGGAGGATCTAAGATGGCCGCCAAGCGCAGCCTTGCCTTGCTCATCGTGACGGCCACTTTCGCTGCCGTCGCCACCCCGGCACTCGCCGCCACCTCGGTCCCCGTGACCTTGGTCGGCCTGGGAGGAACCCGCCAGTTCGCGGTCGAGGACATCACGGGGAGCGCCCTCACGGCGCTCAACCTGGGGACCGGAGGCACGCAGCCGTTCCGCACTCACGTCACGGACAGCTCGTTCCTGCCGACCGCCGCGGGCGGCAACTACGACGTCTTCGCGACGCTGAGCAACCTCTACCTCAAGACCGGCCCCGGCAACACCGCGTCGGACTACAACTACAACGTCAAGGTGCCGTCGTCGGCCGTCTCCGTGGTCTACGGCAACCAGCCACTCGGGATCGCCGGCCTGAGCGTCGCCGACCTGCCCAAGCTGTCGCTGTCCGGGACCATGAGCTCCTGCTCCGGCCTCAGCAGCCCGCTCAAGAGCATCCTCGGCCTGAGCATCCTGGGCGTGGTCCTCGGCAGCAACAGCGCGCTGACCAACCTGTGCTCGACGCTTGGAGTGTCTGGCGCGCCGGTCACCGCCACCGTCGACGCCGCGCTGCAGACCGTGACGTCGACCGTCACGGACCTCACCAAGCTGCCGACCGCGCTGTCCGGCGCGACGGGGGGCACGTTCACCAACCCCTCGTTCGCCAGCGGTGTCGGCGCGTTCGACACGGCGGGTGCGGCCTCCGCCGCCGGGGCCGTGGCGAGCTCGCTGCCGCTCATGAAGGGTGTCACCGGTTCGAACCTCAACGCGACGTTCGCCACCGACCTGCTCGCCCAGCTGACCGGTCAGCTCACGGGCCCGCTGACCAGCGCCACGGGCGTCGGCAGCCTGACCCAGCTGTCCGCGCTCACCAGCGTTCTGCAATCCGCAGGCGCCCCCGTGCTGTCACAGCTCGGCGCGGTGCTCAACACCCTCACCAGCGCCGACCAGTCGACACTGCTCAACTCGGTGTTCACCTCGATCACGCCGTCGCTCCCGGTGATCGGTGACCTGCAGGGCATCACGGGCAGCGCGTACGCCTTCCCGACCCTCAAGGCCACCGCCCCCAACACGCCCGTGCCCGGCACCTACGGCGGGACGATGACCGTCACGTTCGTCCAGAGCTAGCCTCCGCCCGTGATCTTCCGACGCCCGATCGCCGGGCGCCTCGTGCGCCCGGCGGTCGTCGTGCTCTTCCTGTTCCTGCTCGCAGGCCCCGCGCAGGCGGCGGGGACCGGTGGGGTCGACATCAGCCCCTATCCCTCGCTCGTCGACGGCAAGCAACTCACGGCCTTCCACGCCAAGGTGCCGCCCAACGGGGACGTCACGGTGCAGTACGCACTGCGCAACGTCACCGACAAGACGGCCACCGCGCGGCTGTACTCGACGATGGCTCAGCGCGACGGCCAGGGCGCCTTCACGATCGGGGTGGCAGGGTCGTCGCCGTACCTGGGCTTCCCGGACCAGAAGGTCTCGCTGAAGGCACACGAGACCAGGCTCGGGTCGTTCACGGTCCACCCGGGCTCCAAGGGGCGCCCCAAGGGCCAGGTGTACGGCGCCATCGTCGTGGAGGTGACGAACGGCTCGGTGGTCCAGCAGGCGGCCACCGTCGTCTACCTCCAGCCGGGGCCACTGGTCCCGCTGCCACTGCTCATCGTCCTGATCGCCGTGGGCGTCCTTGCCCTGGCAACGCTCGGCTTCGTCGTCGCCGTACGACGACGCCACTAGCACGACGCCCATTAGCACATGACAACCGGCTGAGGGCGCGGAAGAACGCGTGACCAGCCGTAGACCACCCGAATGGCCTAGCCAGACCTATCACAACTGACCGATCTGAAAGATCAACAGATAGACGATCTTGGGGAGCTCACAATGCGCACGTCTGTCGCTTGCAAGGCCGTCCTTGCCCTCGGCACCCTCTCGGGTGCCTTGTGGGCCGGGACTTTCGCAACCTTCTCCGACACCCAGGCGGCGGTGGCCACGTTCACAGCCGGCACCGTCGATCTGCGGCTGAACGGCGATGCCACGACCAGCTACGCATGGACCGCACTGAACTTGTCCGCTTTGAAGCCGGGCGACAGCCAGTACGCGCCGCTGACCGTGGCCAACAGCGGCAGCCTCAGTTACAGCTACGCCATGGCCTCCGCGACGACCAACACCGACGGCAAGGGCCTGGCGGGTCAGCTGACGTTCGGCATGAAGCTCGTCGGCGGCACCTGCGACGCCGCGGGGTACGCCGCCGGTACGACGGTCGTCGCCGAAGGGGCACTGTCCGCCGCCGCCATCTCCGCGCGGACCCTTGCGGCCGGTGCCAGCGAGACCCTCTGCGCCTACGTCCTGCTGCCGTCGGCCACGGCCAACTCCGTCCAGGGCGCGACGACCACCTCGACGATGACCTTCACCGCCACCCAGAGCTAGCTCGTGGCCCGCGTCGCTCCGCCGGTCGGGCGCGACTGGCTGCCCTCACCGAGCAGGACGGCGAGCATCGTCGCGCTGCCCTCACCTCGGCCAGCGACAGAGCCGCGCTCACCTCGGCCGGCAGTCGCGGCCCTCCCCGTGCCCCGGGCCGCGGCGGATCCGCAGCTCGGGGGCCGCCACGTCCGCCCCGAGCCGGAGGCCTTGGCATCAGATCGCCTTGCCAGCAAGGCTTCTCGGGTCGTGCTGGGAACCCTGCTGAACCTCGCCTCGCTGCTCGGGCTGTCGATGACCGCCGTCACCGTCTATGCCGCGACGCACGGACTGCATCCGTTGGTCGTGCGGTCCGGCTCAATGGAGCCGACCATCCCGACCGGCAGTATGGTGCTGATCCAGAAGATCCCGGCGTCGGCGATCCGAGTCGGGGACGTGGTGGCCGTCAAGCGCCCCGACGGCGTCACGGTGACCCACCGCGTGCGGTCGTTGAGCCGCAGTGGTGACCTGGCACAGCTGGTCCTGAAGGGCGACGCGAACAAGACGATCGACCCCGATCCGGTGACCGTCGCCTCCGGCGGCCGACTGGTGTGGACGGCTCCCTTACTCGGTCGAATCGCGGCGTGGACCGCTAGCGCCCGGGGCGGGTTCGTCCTCGGCTGCGTGGTCACCGGGGTCCTGGTCTCGCTGCGACGCCGTGCGCCGTGACGCGAACGCGGCGCCTGCTGCTGCTTGTACTGACCGTCAGCTGCTTCGGGCTGTCGGTCCCTTCGGCGTGGGCGACGTTCACCAACAGGACGGCGCACGCCGCGGTGTCGTCCTTCAGCACGACCACGATCGCCGCTCCGACCGTCACCTCGGTCACGCGGTGCACCCTCAGCAGCACCGTGCGCGTCAACTGGACGGTCTCGAGCAGCACGTTCGTCACGAGCCAGCTGGTCGAGCTGTCCGCCTCCGCCACGATGGCGCCGCTGACGGCGAGCCAGACGTTCAACGACAACACGACCCAGACGAAGACCTTCACCGTCGGGTTCCTGAGCGGCTCCTACTCCGTGCGGGTCACGGCCCGCTTCGCCAACTGGTCCACGGCCAGCACCGTTCTCACCTCGTCGGCGGGCCTCCTGTGCTGACACGACGAAGGCCCGCTGGTCCCCGTGAGGATCGGCGGGCCTTTGTCGTGCAGGTGCTGCTAGACCTCGACGGTGAGCTCGACGACCGCGCCGAGGACGGCGGCCGCCGAGGTGTCGGTGGAGCCACCGCTGGTCAGGGTGCGCAGGGTCCAGTCACCAGGGGCCGCGAAGAAGCGGAACGCTCCGGTCGCGCTGGTCTGCACCTCAGCGGTGAACTCGCCGCTGCTGTCGAGCAGGCGGACGTACGCCCCGCCGACGGGGGAGCCGTCCTTGACGACAGTCCCCTGCACGATGGACTCCTTGGCCACGTCAATGCCTTCCAGGTCGAGGGTTTGAACAGGTGCGCCGCACATGGCCTCAGACGTCCTTCGCAACCGGGACGCCGACAAGCGAGCCGTACTCGGTCCAGGAGCCGTCGTAGTTCTTGACGTCCTTGTGGCCGAGCAGCTCGTGCAGCGCAAACCAGGTGTGGCTGGAGCGCTCACCGATGCGGCAGTACGCGATGGTCTGCTTCGAGGTGTCGAGGCCGGCCTCCTTGTAGAGCTCGGCCAGCTCCTCGTCGCTGCGGAACGTGCCGTCATCGTTCGCGGCCTTGCTCCACGGAACGTTGACCGCCGTGGGGATGTGGCCGGCTCGCTGGCTCTGCTCCTGCGGCAGGTGCGCCGGGGCGAGCAGCTTGCCGCTGAACTCATCAGGGCTACGGACGTCGACCAGGTTCTTCACGCCGATGGCAGCGACGGTCTCGTCGCGGAAGGCCCGGATCGACAGGTCCTGGTCCTGCGCGGTGTATGACGTCTTGTCCCGCGAAGGCACGTCGGCGGTCAGGGCGCGACCATCGAGCTCCCACTTCTTGCGGCCACCGTCAAGCAGCTTGACGTCCTGGTGCCCGTAGAGCTTGAAGTACCAGTACGCGTAGGCAGCGAACCAGTTGTTGTTGCCGCCGTACAGCACGACGGTGTCGTCATTGCCGACGCCCTTCTGTGACAGGAGCTCCTCGAACTGCTCCTTGTTCACGAAGTCACGGCGGACCTGGTCCTGCAGCTCGGTCTTCCAGTCGAGGCGGATGGCACCCGCGATGTGGCCACCGTCGTAGGCGGACACGTCTTCGTCCACCTCGATGAGGACGACCTTCGGGTCGGACAAGTGGGCCTCGGCCCAATCGGCGTCGACAAGGACGTCAGCGCGGCTCATGAAGTAGCTCCTCTAGTAGTAAAGCGCTTGGACAACAGGTAGACCTCGCAGCCGAGGCAGAGCCCGACGGCTGCGTTGAGCAGGGCCGCCACGAGGGCGAACCCGGTGAAGATCTGACCCGTCAGAGTCGCGCCGGCCAGGAAGGCGACAGTGCCTGCGAACGCGAACCCGAGGCCGACGGTCTGCGCGAAGCGCGGAGGCGCCTCGTCCTCGAGCTCCGCCGGCGGCTGCAGACGGGGCCTGACGAACGTCTTGAAAAGGACTTGGTACGGCGATCTCCCTCGGCTTCCCAGGGCGAACACGACGGCCTGAAGCGCCAAGAGGACGCCCGCGACCGTGGGGTTGCCACTGAGCAGGAGGGTGATGACGAGCACGAACGTGGTGATCCAGGCCCCAAAACGGGGGCCACGTGGGTCGATCATGGGTTGCCTCTCGAGTGTGTCCGGGCTTCGGCTCAACTCACGAGGCGCGACACAGGCAGCTCTGGGCACGGCAGAGGTCGATCGACCTCCGCTTGACCAGAACGAGATGCATGCTCACGAGGGTACTGCCTGACCCAGGGCCCGGAGAACATCGGCCTTCTTGGGCTGTCCGCTGGCCCGGACCACCTCGCGACCGCGCTCGTCGAGGACGAGGGTGGTGGGGGTCTTGAGGATGTTCAGCTTCCGGACGAGCTCGAGGTTGCTTTCGGCGTCGATCTCCACGTGCGTGACGCCCGGGGCGATCGCCGCGACGTCGCCGAGGATGCGTCTGGTGGCGCGGCAGGGTGCGCAGAACGCGCTGCTGAACTGCAGGAGAGTCGCCCTCTCACCGGCCACCGGTATCAGCGGCCGAAGGTCCTCGCGGTTATCGCCCGTTGGGCTCTTAAGCCGGCCGTTCGAGGCGCGGTACCACGCGGCGACGGCAGCCGACACCGCGAGAGCGGCCAGGAGGACGTAGACGCCAGTCACACCAGCCCAAACCGACGACGCGCGCAATCCCTTCCCGCCCAGCCCAGCCCGCTG
>JAOPVP010000022.1 GCA_025966135.1 Frankiales bacterium | reverse complement strand
CGGAGCGGAAGGCGTCGAGCACGAAGCCGGCCAGGCGCGGGGAGAAGAACGCGTCCCCGTCGGCTACCCGACGGACGGCGTCGGCGAGCTCGTCGGCGGCGATCGACTTGGTGACGTAGCCGCGAGCGCCGGCGCGGATGACGCCGATCACATCTTCGGCGGCGTCGGACACCGACAGCGCCAGGAAGTGCGTGTCCGGCGCACGATCACCCACGCCTGCGAGGACGGCTTGGCCGCCGCCATCGGGCATGTGCACGTCGAGCAGGACCACCCGGGGCAGCAGGCGCAGGATGACGTCCACGGCCTCCACGACGGTCGAGGCCTCGCCCACCACGTCGACCAACGCGCCGATCTCGGCGCGCACGCCGGAGCGGAACAGCCGGTGGTCGTCGACCAGGACGAGGCTCACGAGGTCAGCCACGGGGCAGCTCCAGGTGCACCTCAGTGCCCTCGCCGGGCGCGGACCGGATGACGGCTGTGCCGCCATGGCGTGACATGCGGCCCTGCACCGACCCCGACAGCCCATGCCGGTCCTCGGGCACCGACGCCGGGTCGAAGCCGCAGCCACGGTCCCTGACGAAGACGCTGACCAGCGACGGCTCGGCCTCGGCGTAGACGTCGACGGACGCGGCCCCTGAGTGCCGAGCGGCGTTGACGACCGCCTCGCGGGTCGCGGCGACGAGGGCAGTCACCTGCTCGTCAAGGTCGACGTCACCGACGACCACGATCTGCACGGGCACTCGGTGGGCTTCCTCGACCTCGGCGCCGACGGCCTCGAGAGCCAGCTCGAGGGTGCCAGACGTGTGGCGCGCGGAGTACAGCCAGGCGCGCAGCTCGCGTTCCTGACCGCGCGCCAGGCGCTGGACCTCCGCGGGTTCCGCGGAGGCCTTCTGGATGAGGGTCAGCGTCTGCAGCACCGAGTCGTGCAGGTGCGCCGCGACCTCGGCGCGCTCCTGTGACCGGATCCGCTCGCGACGCTCCGCACGCAGATCTGTCGTCAGCCCGAACCACCACGGCGAGGACAGCAGCACCAAGCCGACGACCACCACGGCCGTCGACAGCAGCCCGGCACGGGCCACCGCGAGCTGGCCGCGGCTGCCGAGGAAGCCGACCAGACCGCCGACGAGAAGCAACCCGCCGATACCGAGCCGGACGACGGCGCCGCGGCTGCCTGTCGCCGAGGTCCGCCAGCGTTGCCGCTGGGTGACGTCGGCCTGCTGCCACACCAGGGCCACGCCGGCCACCGCGGCCAACAGTGGGGCCGCTGTGGCCCCGCCGGGCAGCAGCCCCAGCGGGACGAGCACCGCCAGGGCCAGGACGGTCAGCGTCAGCAGCACCAGCAGCTGCGCCTGCGCCCGCCGGTCCGCCCGGAACGTCGTCCCATCCGCTTGCGGCAGGAACACCCAGAACACCGCGTAGACCGCGATCCCCAGCCCGCTGGCTGCCGACAGCACCACGAAGGCGATCCGCAGGGCTGCCACCGGCAGCCCGGTGAGCTCTGCCAGCCCGGCTGCGACCCCGGCCAGCACCCGGCCGTCGGACGCGCGGGCGAGTCGGCGCACGGGCAGCGGGGCGGCGGTCACGACATCACCTTCTCGCGTCCGCCGCCGGGAGACCTCAGGGTGACACCCTGACCCCCGCGACGACGTCACCCTGACGTCCAGTCCAGGGTCGGGCCCCGATGTGCGGGACCACCGATCCGCGGACGCTGGAGCCATGACTGAGACCACGCAATCGTTCGCCACCTCTCCCCGCCTCGAGCGGCCCCGCGACGCCGCCATCAAGGGCGTCTGCGCCGCGCTCGCCCGCACCACCGGCACCGACCTGGTGTTGTGGCGTGTGCTGTTCGTGGTGCTGACATTCTTCGGCGGCCTGGGCATCGTCCTCTACCTCGCCGGTATCGTGGCCATCCCCGAGGAGGGGCAGGAGCACTCGATCGCCGACCGTCTGTTCCACGGTCCCGATCGACACCTCAGCCGCGGGCAGCTCGTCCTGGTCGTCCTCCTGGTGGCCACCGCTGCGGGCCTCGTCAAGGACACCGACGGCATCCTTACCGTCGCCGTGCTCGGCGGCCTGGCCCTGCTGTGGTGGCGCGGACGCAGCGACCACCCGCGCCCGGCTGCGGCGCCGGCCGCGGAGGGTGTGGCGACCACGCCCCCGACCGCGTCCCCCACCTCGGCTCCCTCGGTGACCGTCCCCTGGACGCCACCGCCGTCACGCCCGCGGTCGCCGCTCGTGGGGATCACCGCGAGCCTCGCCCTGCTCGTCGCCGGTGCGCTCTTGCTCCTCGGCGCCTCCGGACAGGCGAGCATCCCCGCCGAAGTGGTTCTCGCAGCGGCTCTGGGTGTCGTGGGCGTCGGGCTGGTCGCCGGGTCGTTCCTGGGCCGGTCCCCGGGCCTTGTGGCCCTCGCCATCCTGCTCGGCCTCGGCCTCGCGGGTACCGCTGCCGTCCGTCCCGTCGTCGACGCCGGTGTGGGCGACCGCAGCTGGCGACCGGTGGCAGCGAGCAGCTACCGCCTCGGTGTGGGGGAGGCGACGCTCGACCTCCGTGACCTGCCACCCCGCGAGACAGGCACGATCGACATCGACGCCCGGGTAGACGTCGGCCACCTACTCGTGCTCGTCCCGGACGGCCTGCGGGTCTCGCTCGATGCCACAGCGCGGCTAGGTGATGTCAAGGTGCTCGGCAGCGACACCAACGGTCAGCACGTCGACAAGCACGCTGACCTCGGGCCTCCCGGGACGCCGCAGGTCCGCCTGAACCTCAGCGTCCGCACCGGCCTGGTGGAGGTGCGTCGTGGCTGAGCGCCGCCCTGTCGAGTTGCTGTCCCTCATCACCGGTCTGCTGGCCCTCACGGGCGCGGGCCTCTACCTCCTGGACGACAGCGGTGCGGTGCAGGTCGACGCGGCCGCCACGGTCGCCTTGCTCTGTGTCGTGCTGGGTGTCGTGGGCCTCGTGCGCTCGGTCCTGCGGTTCGTCAGCAGCCGTCGCTCAGCAGGCTGAACACCACCACGTCGCGCGGGGTCCCGAACCGGTCGGTGCGGGACCCTCGCGCGACCCCCTCTCGCACGAAACCCGCCTTCTCTGCCGCCCGCTGCGACGCGAGGTTGTCGACGTCGGCGACGAGCTCCACCCGGTGAAGCCCCAGCACCTCCAGCCCCCAGCGGGCGCCAAGCACCGCCGCACGTCCCGCGACGCCCCGCCCGCGCGCCCACGGTGCCGTCCAGTAGCCCACTTCGCCGTGCCCGAGCCGTCGGTTGTGGAGCTTGAGGCCCAACGCACCGAGCAGTTCGCCCGTCCTCGCGTCGGTGACGGCCAGCTCCGCGGCCGTGCCGTCGCCCCACGCCGTCATGATGTGCCCCGAGATGTACGACGTGGCGTCGGCGAGCGTGTATGGCGTGGCCACGGGCAGCCAGCGTGCGGTGACCGGGTCGTCGCAGGCACGCGCCGCGTCGGCGGCGTCCTCAGGGCGCCAGCCGCGCAGGGTCACGATCCCGTCAGTGAGCGTCGGGGGCGCGGGGAGCTGCCGCCGGTCGGTGACCTCGTCGGCGGCGCAGAGCGAGCCGATCCAACAGTCCCGGTGGGAGACGTGCCGGCGTCGTACCCCCTCCACCTGGAAACCGTTCTTCTCCGCGACCGCGCGGGAGGCGAAGTTGTCGATCTCGGCGTACCAGGTGATCCGGTCCAGGCCGAGGGCACCGAAGCCCCAGCGGCAGACCGCGCCGACGGCCTCGGTGACGACGCCGTCCCCACGCGCCTCCGGAGCGCACCAGTAACCGACACTGGCCTGGTCGCCGTCGAGGCGATGCAGCCCCACCGAGGCCAACAAGGCACCGGTCGTGGCGTTCAGGACCGCGAACGGCGTCCCCGTGCCGTCGGCCCACATGCCCGGCGCGGTGATCGTGACCCAGGTGCGGGCGAGCTGACGGGTGTACGGATGGGGCACCGATGTCCAACGCTGGATCTCGGGGTCCTGACAGGCCGCGAGCACAGCGTCCTCGTCGTACCGGTTCCAGGGGCGCAGATGGAGGCGGCCCGCACTGATCTCCATGAGCTCCATCGGGCCACCCTCTCAGGGCGCGTGCGTGAGGCGCGAGCCGTTTGCCGCCTAGGATCGCCCCAAGACGTGTCCTTCCTGACGCGCTGGTCCATGAGGGAGTCGAGTTCGCGTGGTCCTTTCCAAGATCCTCCGCGCCGGTGAGGGCAAGACCCTCCGCCGGCTCAAGGCGATCTCCGACGCCGTCAACGACATCGAGGACGAGATCAAGAAGCTCTCGGACGCGGAGCTGCGCGCCGAGACCGACGTCTTCAAGAAGCGGCTCGCCGACGGCGAGACTGTCGACGACCTGCTCGTGGAGGCGTTCGCCGTCGCCCGCGAGGCGGCGTGGCGCACCCTCGGCCAGCGGCACTTCGACGTCCAGGTCATGGGCGGTGCGGCGCTGCACCTGGGCAACATCGCCGAGATGAAGACCGGGGAGGGCAAGACCCTGACCTGCGTGCTCCCGGCCTATCTCAACGCGCTCGAGGGCAAGGGCGTGCACGTCGTCACGGTCAACGACTACCTGGCCCGCCGCGACGCCGAGACCATGGGACGGGTGCACCGCTTCCTCGGCCTCGAGGTCGGGGTCATCCTCGCCAACGAGTCGCCCGACCAGCGCAAGACGCAGTACGGCTACGACATCACCTACGGCACCAACAACGAGTTCGGCTTCGACTACCTGCGCGACAACATGGCGTGGAGCAATGAGGAGCTCGTCCAGCGCGGCCACCACTACGCCATCGTCGACGAGGTGGACTCCATCCTCATCGACGAGGCGCGTACGCCGCTCATCATCAGCGGGCCCGCCGACATGGCGACCAAGTGGTACCAGGAGTTCGCCCGCATCGTGCCGCGCCTGGTACGCGACGTGGACTACGAAGTCGACGAGAAGAAGCGCACCGTCGGTGTCACCGAGTCGGGCGTCGAGAAGGTCGAGGACCAGCTCGGCATCGAGAACTTGTACGAGGCCGTCAACACGCCGCTGGTCGGCTACCTCAACAACGCCCTGAAGGCGCAGACGCTCTACAAGAAGGACAAGGACTACGTCGTCACCGATGGCGAGGTGCTGATCGTCGACGAGTTCACCGGCCGCATCCTGGCCGGCCGTCGTTACAACGAGGGCATGCACCAGTCGATCGAGGCGAAGGAGGGCGTCCCGATCAAGGACGAGAACCAGACCCTCGCCACGATCACGCTGCAGAACTACTTCCGGCTCTACAACAAGCTCTCCGGCATGACGGGTACCGCGACGACCGAGGCCGCGGAGTTCGACCAGACCTACAAGCTGGGCGTGGTCCAGATCCCGACGAACCGGCCGATGTGCCGCGCGGACGACCCCGACGTCGTCTACAAGACCGAGGCCTCCAAGTACGACGCGGTCGTCGAGGACATCGCCGACAAGCACGAGGCGGGGCAGCCTGTCCTGGTCGGCACCGTGTCGGTCGAGAAGAGCGAGTACCTCTCGCAGCTCCTCCGTAAGCGCGGCATCCCGCACGAGGTCCTCAACGCCAAGCAGCACGACCGCGAGGCCGTCATCGTTGCCCAGGCGGGCCGCAAGGGCGCCGTCACGGTCGCCACCAACATGGCAGGCCGAGGCACCGACATCATGCTCGGCGGCAACCCCGAGTTCATCGCCGCCGCCGAGCTGCGCAACCGTGGGCTGTCGCCGGTCGACAACCCGGAGGAGTACGAAGCGGCCTGGCCGGGCGCCCTCGAGAAGGCCAAGTCCGCCGTGGCCGCCGAGCACGACGAGGTCGTCGGCGCCGGTGGGCTCTACGTCCTCGGCACCGAGCGGCACGAGTCGCGACGCATCGACAACCAGCTGCGCGGTCGGTCCGGCCGCCAGGGCGACCCCGGCCTGTCCCGGTTCTACCTCTCGCTCGGTGACGACCTGATGCGCCTGTTCAACGCAGGAGCCGTCGAGTCGATCATGACCCGCCTCAACATCCCCGAGGACGTCCCGATCGAGTCGAAGATGGTGTCCCGCGCCATCCGCTCCGCCCAGTCCCAGGTCGAGGCGCAGAACTTCGAGATCCGCAAGAACGTTCTCAAGTACGACGAGGTCCTCAACCGTCAGCGCACCGTCATCTACGACGAGCGCCGCAAGGTCCTGAACGGGGCCGACCTGCACGAGCAGGTCCGTGCGATGGTCGACGAGACCGTCGAGAGCTACGTCTTGGCGGAGACCGGGGAGGGTTACCCGGAGGACTGGGACCTCGCCCAGCTCTGGACCGCGCTCAAGACGCTCTACCCGGTCGGCATCCCGCTCGAGGTCGTCGAGGCCGAGCGGGAGACGCTGTCCTCGGAGTACCTCGTCGAGGAGCTCAAGGCCGACGCGCAGCAGGCCTACGACCGCCGCGAGGAGAGCCTTGGCGTGGCGCCGACCGGTGAGCCCGTGATGCGCGAGCTCGAGCGCCGGGTGCTGCTGTCGGTCCTCGACCGCAAGTGGCGCGAGCATCTCTACGAGATGGACTACCTGCAGGAGGGCATTGGCCTGCGCGCGATGGGCCAGCGGGACCCCCTGGTCGAGTACCAGCGCGAAGGCTTCGACATGTTCGCCTCCATGATGGACGCCATCAAGGAGGAGTCCGTCGGGTTCCTGTTCAACGTCGAGGTCCAGGTCGAGGAGGCTCCTGCGCCGCCTGCCGATCTCATCGCGACAGGTCCGGGTGAGGCGGCCGGCGAGGTCATGGTCGAACACCTGCTCTCCGGTGCCGAGCCGACCCCCGAGCACGAGGTTCCCGCGTCGCCGACAGGTGGGTTGACGCAGGCCCAGGAGACCCCGGCCCCACCTCCCGAGCCGGTCGTGGAACCGGCAGCGGCCGAGGCGCCTGCAGCCAAGGCCGAGGTCGCCGCTGCCTCGGAGGCACCTGCCCCCGAGGTACCTGCGCCAGCCACGTCACCGGCCACGTCACCGGCCACGTCACCGGCTACGGAGCCGCCGGCCCGCACCGTGCTTCCGGAGGCCTTCGGGCGCCCGGGACGACAGACCGGGCTGCAGTACTCCGCGCCCAACAGCGAGGGTGGTGTCTCGACGAGCGGAACGCCCGCCGTCAACCCCCTCACCGGCCAGGTGACCAGCGAAGGTCCGTCGCGCAACGCCGCGTGCCCGTGCGGCTCGGGCCGCAAGTACAAGCGCTGCCACGGAGCACCTGGGGCCACCGGCACCTGACGCGCCGCCGAAGGCCGGTACCCACGAGCTGCCCGCACGCGCGGCCGACGTGTGCACAAGAGCAGACGCAGCGGGGTTCTGGGGTGGTGCTGACGGAGGTCAGATGCCTACGAGCTCGGTGCACTTCCACCGGCCGTCGAGGCCCTCGAGGCGCAGGGCGAGCGCGACGGTCCGGGCACCGCGCTGGACGGTCGCGCAGACCTCAGCGATCCCCTCGGGGCGCTCCTGCACGTGAAGGGTCCGGACCGCGCGGCGGTTCGGGCGAGCGCCGGTCGCACGTGGGCGACCGGCCAGGCTGCCGGCGAGTGAGGCATAGAGCTCCGGCGTGGTGTCGCGTTGCAGCTGCTTGAGGGGTCGGACGCCTGCGAGGACCTCGAGCACACCCTGCACCAGGACCCGCGCGAAGGCTTGTACGGCAGGCAGTTGCGTACTGGGGGTGCGTTCCGCAGCGAGCCAGGCGTCGTCATCGAGCAGGACCGGGTCCGGGACGACGGTGAGTGGGGCGACCAGCCGTAGGAGGGGCGCGTCGCCGGGCTCGTCGTCGTACGGCGGGGCGGAGGCGGGCGCCGCGACGAGCCGCAGAGCAGGCCGTTCGGCAGCGGCCAGGGGTTCGGTCGTCAGAGCTGTCATGGCAGGTCTCCTGAGTGAGGTCGGGTCTGGTTCCGGGCGGGCGGCACGAGGCGAGCGCCCGGCTGGATGAGGTCGGGGTCGTCGCCGACGACGGCGCGGTTGGCTGCCCACCAGCGCGGCCAGGCCCGAGCGACCTGCGCGTCGGAGACCTGGGAGCCGAGGTGGCGGGCGGCGATCGCCCATAGCGAGTCGCCAGGCTGCACCACCAGGCTGCTCGGTACTGCCTCGCGACCGGGCAGCGCGGTGTGGGGCGCGGGCCTGGCAGTGGGCTGGGCCGCGACCGTGGTCGGGCGGGTGGCGTCGACCGTCGTGCCGGGCCAGTCGTAGGAGCCGGCCGGGGGACGCTGGTCGGCGAACGCAGCGCCGGGGGCGCCGAGGGCGGAGGCGGCGACCGTCGCGCCGAGGGCCACGCGGACGAGGGCGCGCACCGAGGCCGGGGCCACCCGCTCGCTGGTACGACGGGCGGCTCGCCCGGCCACGCCCGGCAGGCGACCACCCCAGGTGGTGGCGGCTACCAGGAGCAGCCAACCGCTGCACGCCCACGCCGCCAGCGTGAGGACCGCCAGCAGCGGAGCGATCGGGTCGCTGACGGTCGAGAGCTCGGACAGCGTGGCCCAGGCGCCCAAGGGCGAGGAGCTGAGGCCGGCGACTGCAGGGACAAGGACGAGGAGCCCGAGGGCCTGCAGTGTGCTGATCAACCCGATCTCATTGGCTGCCATCCCGTTACCCCCCACAACCTACGTTTACCTGTGTTTGCCTTTGTAAAGGGCTGACAACCTGCGGTCAAGTGGGTTTGCACAGGGCCAACAGGGACATTGCACGCGGACCGGGCGCTCGGGCAGGCTGCGGGAATGCGCTGGGACGACCTGTTTGCCGACCTCGACGCCCAGCTCGAGGCCGCCGAGGCTGCGGAGCTGGCGGGCGAGGTCACCGACCGCACCCGTCGCGAGCACGGCTTGTTGCGCCTGGTCGACCGCCTTCGTCCCGCGATCGGAACGACCCTGGGGGTGACCTGCCGGGGGGTGGGGACGGCGCAGGGGCGGCTGCTCGACGTGGGTGTCGACTGGCTGCTGCTCGAGGAGGCAGATCGGCGGGAGCTGCTGGTCAGCGCGGCGGTCGTGCTCGGGGTCAGCGGCGTGGGCGCGCGCAGCGACGCCCCTGGCAGCGAGGGCGAGGTCGGGCGTCGGCTCGACCTGCGGTGGGCGCTGAGGGCACTCGCCCGCGATCGCGCGGGCGTGCAGGTGGTGCTCGTGGACGGAACCACGCTGGCTGGCACGCTCGACCGGGTGGGCGCCGACCACGTGGACCTCGCCGAGCACGCGTCGGGGGAGGCGCGCCGGGCGGCGGCTGTGCGTCAGGTGCGGGTCCTGCCGCTGACGGCTCTCAGTGCCGTCCGCAGCGGCAGGTAGCGCGGGTCAGGGCAAGCCCGTCGCCGTACCCGAAGTCAGTCCGGAGGGAGGGGCTCGCCATCGCCGCCGAGGGGGTGGGTGCTCACGAAGGCCTTGGTCTCGGCGTAGCAGCGCGTGATGTAGGCCTCGAGCGCGGTGCGCTCCACGCGCCACTGCCCTCGGCCGCCGATCTTGATGGCCGGCAGCTCGCCGCTGCGCACGAGCGCGTAGGTCTGCGAGGCGGAGATGTTGAGGACGTCCGCGACGTCGGACAGCTGCAGGAACCTCGGATCCGGCACGATATGTCCTTTCGCGTTGGATGTGCTTGCCTGCGCTTGCCTAAGTCCTTACCAGTCTGCCATGGGTGGGCGTCAGAAGGCTGCGTTTCCACAGAGCGGGTGCCCAGCTTGCCCCGATACGACACCATGCAGCATTCAGTGCGGGAGGAGGATCTGCGTGAGCGAGGTTCCCGGGTCGCCGAAGGCGACCAGACTGGGTTCCCCCAGCTGGCTCGACGGTCGGCTGGTCCTGGGTGTGCTGCTCGTGCTCGTGAGCGTGCTCGTGGGTGCCAAGGTGCTCGCCGGCGCCGACACCTCGCAGCAGGTGTGGGTGGCCACTCGCGACCTCGCGCCCGGCACGGTGCTCGCGTCCGGTGACCTGCAGGTGGGTCGGGTGCGGCTGTTCGGCACCAGCCCGCTGTACGTCGCGGGAGCCAAGCCCGTCGGCTACGTCGTCCGGCGCAGCATCAGCAGGGACGAGCTGCTGCCAGTCGGCTCCCTCAACGAGCCGGGCACTGTGGTCGCGCGTCGGGACATCACGCTGCCGGTGCCGACCGGGCACCTGCCTCCCGACCTGGCCCGCGGGGAGCAGGTCGACGTCTACGTCACACCTGACGACAAGGCGGCCAAACGCCTGCCCACCAAAGGCCTCGATCCGTTTGCCCCCAGACTGGTCCTGCAGGCCCTCACCGTGTCCCGCGTGGTGCGCAGCGGTGGCCTCGGGTCGAGCGGCCAGGACCAGCCTGTCGTCCTGAGCGTCGATCCCGGCGACGTGCTGGCCCTCGTCGCGGCGATGGGCGAGGGGCGGATCGACCTGGTCCGCGTGCCCCGTACGCAGCAGGGGCCGCTCACGAGTGCCCAGGTGCCCTGATGCTGGTCCCGGTCCTGACCGCCGTCTCCGGCGCCGTCTGGGAGGCAGACCTGGTCGCCGCCCTCGAGCGCGGTGACCTCGGGGTCAGCGTGGTCCGGCGCTGTGTCGACCTCGCGGACCTGCTCGGCACCGCCGCCACCGGCCAAGCGCGCGCCGCGCTGCTGTCCGCCGACCTCCGTCGCCTCGATCGCGACGCACTCACGCGGCTGGCTGTCGCAGGCGTCGCCGTGGTCGGTCTGGTGCCCCCGGGCGATGAGGACGCTGAGCGCCGGCTTCGCCAGCTCGGGGTCGTCAACGTTCTGCCTTCCGACGCGAGACCGGAGGCGATCTCTGCGGCCGTCGTGGAAGCGGTCGTCGCGCTGACCCCGTCTCCCGCGGACCTGGCGGGCCTCGCGGATCCGCGCGCGGCGCTGCCCGACCATCCGCTGCGCCTCCCGGAGCCCGCTCCACAGGTCGTGCCCGGCACCGCCCGCGTCGTCGCCGTCTGGGGCCCGACCGGCGCGCCCGGGCGCACCACCGTGGCGGTCGGCCTGGCCAGCGAGCTGTCCGCGTTCGGCTGGCCCACGCTCCTGGTCGACGCCGATGTGTACGGCGGAGTCGTCGCCCAGCTGCTGGGACTGCTGGACGAGTCCCCAGGGCTCGCCGCCGCCTGCCGGCTCGTCAACGCCGGGGCGCTCGACCTGGCTGCGTTGTCGGGCCTGGCCCGACAGCTGAGCCCGACCCTACGGGTGCTCAGCGGTATCGGCCGGGCGGACCGCTGGCCCGAGCTGCGGCCCGCAGCCCTGGAGCAAGTCCTGTCTCTGGGCACCTCGCTGGCGGCGACGACCGTCGTGGACTGCGGGTTCTGCCTCGAGCAGGACGAGGAGCTGTCCTTCGACACGATGGCACCGCGTCGCAACGGCGCCACCCTGGCCATCCTCGAGCGGGCCAGCGTGGTGCTCGCGGTCGGGACCGCCGATCCGGTCGGCCTCCAGCGCCTGGTCCGCGGACTGGCCGCGCTCAAGGAAGCCGTCCCCGGCGTCCAGCCGACCGTGGTCGTCAACCGGCTGCGGGCCGGCGCGGTGCCGGGCAACGCCGAGGCGGAGGTACGTGCGGCGCTGTCCCGCTACGCCGGCGTCGAGGAGGTCGCGTTCGTGCCGCTCGACGTCACCGGGGTCGACGTGGCCGTCGCGGCGGGCCGCACGCTCACCGAAGCCGCGGCCGGATCGCCTGCCCGCCAGGCGCTTCAGGCACTCGCCGCCTCGTTGGTGGGTGCTTCCGCGCCCGCCAAGAAACGCCGCCTCCTGCGCCGCTGAGGGTTCCCCGCATGCTGGGGTCCGGGTTGAGCCGGCTGCCGGTTCAGGTGCGCGGGAGGTACTTGCCGAGCTCGACCCTTGCCACCGTGCGGACGTGCACCTCGTCGGGTCCGTCGGCGAGGCGGAGCGTGCGCATCCCAGCCCACATGGAGGCGAGCGGGAAGTCGTCGGAGACGCCGCCGCCGCCGTGCACCTGGATGGCCCGGTCGATGACCTTCAGAGCGATGCGGGGGGCGATCACCTTGATGGCGGCGATCTCGGCGCGGGCGCCGCGGGCACCCACATTGTCGATCAGCCAGGCGGCCTTCAACGTCAGGAGCCTGGCCTGCTCGATCTCCATCCGGGACTCGGCGATCTGCTCCTGCACCACGCCCTGCCGCGCCAGCTCCTTGCCGAACGCGACCCGGGAGGCGGCCCGCTGGCACATCAGCTCGAGCGCCCGCTCGGCGACACCGATGGCGCGCATGCAGTGGTGGATGCGACCGGGTCCGAGCCGTGCCTGGGCGATCATGAAGCCGTCACCCTCGTTACCGATCAGGTTCGAGGCGGGGACGCGGACATCGGTGAAGCGCAGCTCGTTGTGACCATGCTGGTCCTGGTAGCCGAAGACCGGGAGCGGGCGGATGTTGTCGACGCCGGCCGTGTCGAGCGGGACGAGGATCATCGACTGCTGGCGGTGCACCGACTCGTCGGGGTCGGTCTTGCCCATCGCGATGAGGATCTTGCAGCGCGGGTCGGCGGCACCGGAGATCCACCACTTGCGGCCGTTGATGACGTAGTCGTCGCCGTCCCGGACGATCGAGGTGGAGATGTTGGTCGCGTCCGACGAGGCGACGTCGGGCTCGGTCATCGCGAAGGCCGACCGGATCTCGCCCTCCATGAGCGGGCGCAGCCACTGCGCCTTCTGCTCGGCGGTGCCGAACATGTGGAGCACTTCCATGTTGCCCGTGTCAGGCGCGGCGCAGTTCATCGCCTCCGGGGCCAGGTGGATCGACCGGCCGGACAGTTCCGCGATGGAGGCGTAGTCGAGGTTCGACAGCCCCGAGACGTCGGGCAGGAAGAGGTTCCAGAGGCCGCGCGCGCGGGCCTCGACCTTCAGGTCCTCGACCACGGGCGGAACGCTGTGGTCGTTGTAGCCCTGCTTCCGGCGGTACTCCTCGTACGGTTCCTCGGCTGGGTAGACCTTCTCGTCCATGAAGTCCTGGAGGCGGCCGACATACTCCCTCGCCTTCGGAGACAGCTCGAAGTCCACGTAGCAGCACCTTTCACGAGAGCGACAGTTCTGTCGCACCCTCCCACGCCGGGAAAGACCGCCAACTGGGCCCCCCGTAGGGTTGGGGCGGTGAGGATTCCTGGCGGCGACCTGGCCCCTGCACGTCGTCGACGGTACGGCGGTAGCTACGGCCGGCGCCGGCGCCGGCGCGGTCTGCGGATCGCGGTGGGCCTTCTGGTCGTGCTCGCCGCGGCGGGAGCGGTCTACCAGTTGGGCCTGTACGACAAGCTGCACCTCACGATGAGCCCCACCACGAGCCCGTGTCCGACGGCGACCGCTTCCCCGTCATCCCAGCCCGCGGCGACCGGCACGGCGCAGCCGCCGAAGCCGCAGCAGGTCAGCCTGGTGCTGCTGAACGGGACGTCGCGCAACGGTCTGGCCAAGTCGGTGGGCGAGGTGCTCGTCGGGCAGGGCTTCGTGGTGCGGGGCGAGAGCAACGCGCCAGCTGCCCTCTCCGGTGCCTCGACGGTGACCTACGGCCCGGGGGCGCAGCCCGCGGCGACCGTCCTCGGCCACTGGGTCCTGGGGGCAAGGCTGGTCGCCAACTCCAAGGCCCCGCGCGGCTCGTTGCGGGTCGTCCTCGGCAGCGGCTTCCGGCGCTTGGCGACGCCCGCGCAGGTCGCGGCCGCCGCTGCTGCACCGAGCGCGACCCCATCGCCGACAGCCTCGGCCTGCCCTGCCTGACTGCGGGCGTCGCTTGCGTGTGTTTCCATGCGTTTCACGCCACTGGTAGGAGACTTCGTGACCGACCGGCTCAGCCCTCTGGACGTCTCCTTCATCTACATGGAGACGCCCAGCACGCCGATGCACGTCGGGGGCGTCTGCGTCTTCGACCCCCCGCCCGACGGCTTCGACTACGACCGACTGGTCGAGCTGATCAGCCAGCGCATCGGCCTCGTCCCGCGCTACCGGCAGAAGGTCAAGTCGGTCCCGGGCCGGCTCGCCAACCCGGTCTGGGTCGATGACCCCGACTTCGATGTCACTTACCACGTGCGTCGCAGCGCCCTCCCCAAGCCGGGCAACCGGGCGCAGCTTCAGGAGCTGGTCGGTCGGCTCCAGAGCCGACTGCTCGACCGCAATCGCCCGCTCTGGGAGATCTACCTCGTGGAGGGCCTCGAGGACGGCAAGGTCGCGATCATCACCAAGACCCACCACGCCATGGTCGACGGCGTCTCAGCGGTCGACATCGGGACCGTCATCCTGGACCTCGAGCCGACGCCCCGCGAGGTGCTTGAGGACGGCTGGACGCCGAGCCCCGAGCCAGGTGCCCTGAGCCTCGTCGTCGGTGCGGTCACCGACTTCATCGCCAAGCCCACCGGCGTGATCGACACCGCCCGGGCGGCCGTCGTCGACGCCCGGGCGACCGCAGGCAAGGTCGCCACCGTCGCGAGCGGCGTGCTGGCGCAGGCGAGGGTGATGGCCCACCAGGCGCCCGACACCCCCCTCAACGTGCCGATCGGTGAGCAGCGCCGGTTCGGGATGGCCACCACCGCCCTGGAGGACTACAAGCGTGTCCGCAAGGCGCACGGCGGCACCGTGAACGACGTCGTGCTCGCGACCGTCAGCGGCGCGTTGCGGACCTGGCTGCTTACCCGCGGCGAGAAGGTCACGCCCACCACCGTGATCCGGGCCATGGTCCCGGTCAGCGTCCGGCCGGACGCCCAGAAGGGCGAGCTCGGCAACCGGGTGTCGTCGTACTTCGTCGACCTTCCCATCGGCGAGGGCAGCGCGGTCATGCGGCTGCACCAGGTCTGCTTCGCGATGCGCGCGCACAAGGAAAGCGGCTCCGCGGTCGGTGCCGACGCCCTCGTGCAGCTGACGGGTTTCGCCCCTCCGACGATCCACGCGCTGGGTGCGCGGACCGCCAGCGTCATGACGCGGCGGCTGTTCAACCTCGTGGTCACCAACGTTCCAGGCCCCCAGTTCCCGCTGTACGCCGCCGGCGCGCGGATGCTGTCGATGTACCCGGTCGTCCCGCTGGCCAAGAACCAGGCCGTCAGCATCGGACTTACGTCCTACGACGGAGGTGTCTACTACGGCCTGAATGCCGATAGAGATGCCATGCCGGACATCGACGTTCTTGCCACCTGCATCGAGGAGTCCCTCGCCGAGCTCGTCGGGACGACGCTGTGACCGCGCGGCGCGGGCTGGTGCTGGGCGCTGGGGGCGTCCTGGGCGCCGCCTGGACGATCGGCGCCCTGTCCGCCGTCGAGGACCAGCTGGGCTGGGACCCGCGCGAGGCGGAGGTGATGATCGGCACGTCCGCCGGTTCGGTCCTGCTCGCGGCGCTGTCGTGCGGTATCAGCGTGCAGGAGCTGCTGGACCACCAGAACGGCAAGGCCGACCCGCGCATCGACTTCGACCCGGACTCCGACTCCGGTGGGGCCCTGCCGCCGTTGCCCCGGCCGTTCGTCGGGTCGCCGCGCGGGCTCGTGAACTCCGCGCTCCGGCCCTGGAAGACCACGCCCCTGGGGGCACTTGCGGCTGCGTTGCCGCAGGGCCGCGGCTCGATCGAGCCGATCGGCCGGCTGGTCGACGGCGTGTTGCCCCAAGGCGGCTGGGCGCCGCACCCGGCCGCCTGGGTGGTCGCGATGGACTACGAGACCGGCCGTCGGGTGCCGTTCGGCCGCCCAGGTGCGCCGCCGGCTGAGCTGAGGGACGCGGTCATGGCCTCCTGCGCGATCCCGGGCTGGTACAGCCCGGTGAGGATCGGCCGGCACCGGTACGTCGACGGGGGCGTCTGCTCGCCGACGTCGGTGGACCTGGTCGCGAAGCTGCGGCTGGACGAGGTGGTCGTGCTGTCCCCGATGACCTCGCTGTCCTACGACACCCCTGACTCGGTCGCGGCCCGCATCGAGCGCCGCTTCCGCAGGCTCGTCACCAAGCGGGTCGTGGGCGAGATCAAGAAGGTTGCGGGCCAGGGCACGAAGGTGACCTTCCTCGGCCCGACCGCGGAGGACCTCGCGGTCATCGGCGCCAACATGATGGAACCGCGGCGGCGTACCGAGGTGCTCGAGACCTCGCTCAGGACCTCGGCTGCGGCGTTGCGTGGCGGCCTGGCCGCTTCCGCCTGACACCCTGGGGGGGTGCGCGTCTACCTGCCCTCGACCCTGACCGCGCTGCGCTCGTTGCTGGACACCGGCGTGGTGGGTGAACCACCCCTGCCCGGCTACGCGGTGACCCCGGCCCTCCGCGAGTGGTACGCCGAGGGCGACCTCGAGGAGCTGGAGTACATCGCCCTCACCCTGGCTGCCAAGGCCTCCGTGCGCCTGCTCGACGCCGACCAGGACGCCGTACGCCGAAGGGTGGTCGTGGTCGTCGAGGTTCCCGACCCGGTCGTGGAACCGGCGACGCACGTGGACCGGGCGGCCGTGCGGATCAGCGACCCGGTGGCCCTGAAGCTGGTGCACGCCGTGCACGTCGACGACCCCTCGGCCATTCCCGACGTGACCGTTGCGGCCGATGCTGTCATCGAAGCCGACCTCGGCTCGGAGGACGCGGCCTTCCGGATGGAGCAGGCAGAGGGCCACGAGCTGCAGTGGTACGCCAGCCAGGAGATCGGGCCGCTGCTCGAGCTCGGCTGACGACGCGGCAGAGCGGTGGCAGTGGCAGCATGGGGATACCGCCCGCCCCATCGCGACGACAGGGAGATCCCCGTGCTCGACGCCACCACCGTGGTCCCCACCCCCGTGAACGAGCCGATCCGGCAGTACGCCCCCGGCAGCCCGGAGCGAGCCTCGATCGAGGCTCGTCTGAAGGAGCTCGCCAGCGACCAGCTGGACCTCACGACGACGGTCGACGGTCGTCAGGTGATGGCCTCAGGGCAGCGCATCGACGTGGTGCAGCCACACCGGCACGCCGCGGTGCTGGGAACGACGGCCGAGGCGAGCGCGCAGGAGTGGCAGGCCGCGGTCGACGCCGCCTTGCGGGCCGCGCCTGCCTGGAGACAGACGCCGTACGACGACAGGGCTGCCGTGCTGCTGAAGGCAGCGGAGCTGCTGAGCGGGCCGTGGCGCGACACCCTGAACGGCGCGACGATGCTGGGACAGAGCAAGAGCGTCTACCAGGCCGAGATCGACAGCGCCTGCGAGCTCATCGACTTCCTGCGCTTCAACGTCGCGTTCGGCCGGGAAATCCTGGCGGAGCAGCCGGTGTCGTCATCCGGGGTGTGGAACCGGCTGGACCACCGTCCGCTCGAGGGTTTCGTGCTGGCGATCACGCCGTTCAACTTCACCGCGATCGCGGGCAACCTGCCGCTCGCGCCTGCCCTGATGGGCAACACCGTGGTGTGGAAGCCGTCGCCGACGCAGCAGCTCGCCGCGCACTTCACGATGCGACTGCTGGAGGCGGCGGGGCTGCCGTCCGGCGTCATCAACATGGTCACCGGCTTCGGCACGGCATCCTCTGCAGCGTTGGAGCACCCTTCGCTCGCCGGGGTCCACTTCACGGGATCCACCGCGACCTTCCAGCACCTGTGGCAGCAGGTCGGCAACAACATCGCCGGCTACCGCAGCTACCCGCGGTTGGTGGGGGAGACCGGTGGCAAGGACTTCGTCCTCGCGCACCCGTCCGCGGACGTTGTTGCGCTCGAGATCGCTTTGGTACGAGGCGCTTTCGAGTACCAGGGGCAGAAGTGCTCGGCGGCCTCTCGGGCCTACGTGCCCAGGTCGCTGTGGGAGGGCGGTCTGCGGGACTCCCTCGTCGACCGGGTCCGGACGCTGACCTACGGTGACGTGACGGACCTGTCGCACTTCGGCGGTGCGGTGATCGACCGGCGCGCCTGGTCGCGGCTCCACAGCGTCGTCACGGCGGCCCAGGCGGACCGCGAACTCACGGTGCTGACAGGGGGCCGGGCCGACGACGCCGAGGGGTTCTTCGTCGACCCGACAGTCATCGAGACCAGCAATCCGCTGCATGAGGTGATGACGCGCGAGTACTTCGGACCGGTCCTGGGCGTCTACGTCTACGACGACTGGGACCAGGTGCTCCCGTTGGTGGACAGCAGCTCGCCCTATGCCCTGACCGGTTCGGTCTTCGCGCAGGACCCGTACGCCGTCGCCGAGGCAACGCAGGCCCTGCGGTTCGCGGCCGGCAACTACTACATCAACGACAAGCCGACCGGGGCGGTCGTCGGACAGCAGCCCTTCGGCGGGGCCCGTGCCTCCGGCACCAACGACAAGGCCGGTTCGGTGCTCAACCTGCTGCGGTGGACCTCGCCGCGCACGCTCAAGACGACGCTGCTGCCCCCGCACGACCACCGCTACCCCCACATGGGATAGGTGCCCCTGCCATGACGGAGCCGCTGGACATGTCTCAGGACCCGGACCGCTTCCGGCCTGAGGAGGACGTGCCGACCCGCAGCGGCCGGGGCAAGACGCTGACCGATCTGATCGGGGACGGCGCCCACGAGGACGCGCGCGACAACATCACCTGGTTGATCGGGCTGGCGGGCGTGATCGGCTTCCTGGTCCTGATCAGCCTGCTCGTCCAACTGCGCTGACCGTCAGGTTGGCTCACGGGCTGGTTGTGATGCGGCCCTAGTACCCACCGCCGCCAGGCGCTGCACTGCCGCCGCCGTACATCGCGATCAGGATCACGACTGCCGCAAGGATGGCCAGCACGACGGCCAGCCAGATCGTCCGATGGTTCCTGACCTCGCTCATGTTGTCGCTCCTATCGACGCTGCCTCCTCGCACGAGTCGGCCGCTGGTGGACACCTACCCGCTGAAGGCTTGCCGACCCGCCGGGCACCTCTGGCCATCCTCCGCGGCGTGAGAGGATCTCAGGTAGCTCGTCGAGAGGGCATGCCATGGAACAGCGTCGACTTGGCCGGATTGGGCACGCGAGCAGCGTCCTCATCTACGGAGGCGCAGCCCTCAGCGACGTCCCGCAGGACGTTGCCGACGACTCCATCGAGCAGGCCATCGCGGCTGGGATCAACCACTTCGACGTCGCGGCGGCCTACGGCGACGCGGAGCTGCGGTTCGCGCCGTGGCGCGGCCAGCTGGGTGACGACGCGTTCCTGGCCACCAAGACGGGGGAGCGGGAACGCGACGCGGCCTGGGCGCAGATCAACGCCTCGCTCGAGCGGATGCAGGTGGACCGCGTGGACCTGCTGCAGCTGCACGCCGTTGGCGACCTCGCGGATCTGGACCGGGCGACCGGGCCTGGCGGGGCGCTCGAGGCTGCGGTGAGGGCCCGCGAGGAGGGGCTCGTCGGGGCGATCGGCATCACCGGGCATGGGCACGAGGCGCCCGCGACGCACCTCGAGGCGCTGCGCCGCTTCCCGTTCGAGACGGTCCTCACCCCGTGGAACCACGTACTGGCGCAGCGCCCCGACTACCGGGCGGACTTCCTGGCCCTGGTCGACGAGGTGGCCAGGCAGGACGCTGGTCTGATGACCATCAAGACCGTGGCCCGCCGCAACTGGCCCGAGACGGCAGACCAGCAGTACTCCACCTGGTACGAGCCCTGGGACGACCCGCAGCACATCGATGCCTGCGTCGCCTTCGCGCTGCGCCAACCCGGCGTGACCGGGATCGCGACAGCCGGCGACGTGGGCCTCTTGGGACGCATCGTGTCGGCGACCGAACGTGCCGCAGAGCTGTCCGACGACGACGTGGACCAGGTGCTGTCCACGGCACCCGACTACAGCTCGCCCTTCCTGCGGATGCCCTTCTGACGGTCAGGTGACCGCTTCGTTGAGCAGATCGGCGATGCACGCGTCCAGCTGCTGACGCTCCGAGTCGGTCATGCAGAACATCGTGAAATGCGCCCAGAGGCTGTCGATCACCCGGAACTCGCTGTTGGGAATGAGCTTCTGCTCGGCCTCGCAGTCCTCCGGCGGGAAGAACATGTCGTGCGAGAACGGGACGACGTAGGTCTTCGCCTTGATCCGTCCGAGCGCGGCCGCGAGGTCGCCACCGGTGTGCAGGCTGACGTCCCCGTGGCGCCATTTCCAGCCCATCCAGATCAGGTTGTTCGGATCCATCGGCAAGAAGTAGGCCTCCCAGAAGCGGTGCAGGAAGTCCTCGAGCGAGGAGAACCCCACCTCCCTCCAGGCCTCCTCGCGGTAGAACTGCTGGCACAGCCCCATCACCGACCAGGTCTGGGCATGGCGGCGCAGCCCGACGTGCACCTTGCTCGGATCGCGGTAGAAGCCGTTGTTCCAGGCGGGATCGGACTTCAGGGCGTCCTCGTGCGAGCGCACGAAGATGTAGTCGTGCGGGGTGGTCTTCGCGGTGCCCGCGAACGGCAGTGCTCTCTTCACCATGTCGGGGAAGCGCACCGCCCACTCGTAGGTCTGCTCGGCGCCCATCGACCAGCCTAGGACCAGTTCCAGGCGCTCGATGCCGTACACCTCGGTCAGCAGCCGGTGCTGGGCGCGTACGTCGTCGCCGATCGTGACGTTCGGAAAGGCGCCACCGTTGAACGGTGGTGGGGTGTTGCTGGGCGAGGACGAGAAGCCGTTGGCGAACTGGCCGGGCAGGATGATGAAGTACTTGCCGGGGTCGAGCGGCCGGTCCGCGCCGATGAAGATCTCCATCGCCTTCGGTGTCCCTGACCACATGTGGGGGAAGAGGACGACATTGTCCTTGGCGTCGTTCAGTTTTCCATGCGTCTTGTAGCCGATCCGTGCGTTGGGAAGGGTGATTCCGCTCTCCAGCTCGTAGTCGCCCAACTCGAAGTACTGATGCGGACCGTGGTTCTCTTCGGAGTAGTAGTCGCCCATGTCCCTTTCCCTTCACAGACAATCGAGCTCGATGGGCAAGGCCGACAGGAACTCGATCCGAGACCGCAGATGGTGGTGCCATCTAGCGTGGTGAGTCGTCGTGGACCGGCGTGATACCCGTACGCGCCTCGCGAGCTGAGGGCCAGGAAACGGGTAGTTACCCGCGTCGCCCGCACCCGTTTGCGGCCGCGCGCCTCTCTCCTGGCGGCGCCGGGATTCGGCGCTCAGAACTGCCCGGATGTCCACAGCCCCAGCAGAGGCGGTAGCGGAAGGAGGCTTGGTGCCATTACGGTCCCAATCGGACGAAAGGGTCGAGGGGGGCCGGGTGTCGGGCGTCGACGCGGTGGAGCTCGAGGTCCGTGAGCTCGTGCGCCGGCGCGGCATCGACCCGTTCCTCGACCGCAGCGCCGTACGACGGTTGGTCGACGAGGTCGTGGCGGACTACGACGACCGCGCGCTCACCTCCACGCTGGCTCCGCTCCCCGACGCCGGACGGGCCGCTCGTGCCGTCTACGACGCGGTCGCCGGCTTCGGTCCGTTGCAACGCCACCTCGACGACCCGAGCGTCGAGGAGATCTGGATCAACGAGCCCGGCCGCGTGTTCGTCGCCAGGCGCGGCCGCTCCGAGCTGACGACCACGATCCTCGACGAGGGCCAGGTCCGCGACCTGGTGGAGAAGATGCTCAAGACCACCGGCCGTCGCGTGGATCTGAGCACCCCTTTCGTCGACGCGATGCTCCCGGACGGTTCCCGGCTGCACGTCGTCATCCCCGACATCACCCGTCGGCACATGAGCGTCAACATCCGCAAGTTCGTGCTGAGCGCCAACACCCTGGACGAGCTCGTCGCCTTGCAGACCGTGACGCCGCAGGCTGCCAGGTTCCTGGAAGCCACGGTCGAGGCGGGGCTCAACATCATCGTCGCCGGCGGCACCCAGGCCGGGAAGACCACCTTGCTCAACTGCCTTGCCGGCGCGATCCCCGGACGCGAGCGGGTCATCACCTGCGAGGAGGTCTTCGAGCTGCAGGTCGGGCAGCCGGACGTGGTCGCCATGCAGACCCGGCAGGCCAACCTAGAGGGCACCGGTGAGATCCAGCTCCGCCGCCTGGTCAAAGAAGCGCTGCGCATGCGCCCCGATCGCATCATCGTCGGTGAGGTGCGGCAAGAGGAGTGCCTGGACCTTCTGATCGCTCTCAACAGCGGCCTGCCTGGCATGTGCTCGATCCACGCCAACTCCGCGCGCGAGGCGATCGTGAAGCTGTGCACCCTCCCGTTGCTCGCCGGGGACAACGTCAGCCAGAAGTTCGTCGTGCCGACCGTGGCCAGCTGTGTCGACGTCGTCGTCCACATCGCGAAGGACGGAGCCGGTCACCGCCGGGTCCGCGAGGTCGTCGCCGTACCCGGTCGGGTGGAGGGCGACGTGGTCGAGGTGGCTGACATGTTCGTGACCCGCAACGGGCGGCTGAGCCGCGCGGACGGCTACCCGCCGCACCAGGAGCGGTTCGAGTGGGCAGGCATCGACCTGCCCCGGCTGCTGTCCCAGGACCGCTGATGGGTGCGTTCCTCGGGTTGCTGCTCGGTCTTGGCCTCCTCCTGGTCTACCGGGCCAGGACTGTGCCCCCGACCCCGGCCAAGCCCGGACGTTCCTGGCAGGACCGAAGCCGTGAGCTGCTGCAGCAGGCCGGTATCGAGGGGGTCAGCCCTGGTCAGCTGATCGGTGCCTCGGTCGTGTCCGGGCTCGCGGCCTTCGTCGTGGTCCTCGGCACCAGCGGGGTGCTCGTCATCGGGCTGGCCTTCGGCGGCTTCGCGTCCCTGCTCCCAATCACGCTGGTCCGGCGTCGCCGCGCGCAGCGGGCCGTCGAGCTGCGTGAGGTCTGGCCCGAGGCCGTCGACAACCTGGCCAGCGGCGTACGTGCCGGTCTGTCGCTGCCGGAAGCCCTTACGCAGCTGGGGAATCGGGGTCCGGAGCAGCTGCGGTCGGCATTCCGCCACTTCGGTGAGGACTACCGCGCGACCGGGCGCTTCGCCGAGTCGCTGGACCGGCTCAAGGGCAACCTGGCAGATCCGGTCGGGGACCGGGTCGTGGAGGCGTTGCGCATGGCCCGCGAGGTCGGCGGCACCGACCTCGGCCGGCTGCTCCGGACCCTGTCGACGTTTCTGCGCGAGGACGCCCGCACCCGCGCAGAGCTGGAGACGCGTCAGGGCTGGACGGTCAACGCCGCCCGACTCGCGCTGGCGGCGCCCTGGATCCTGCTGCTCCTGCTGGCGACCCAGCCCAGCGCGGTCGCTGCCTACCAGCAGCCTGCCGGGGCGCTGGTGCTGCTGGTCGGAGGTGTCACCAGCTTCCTGGCCTACCGGGTCATGATCCGGGTCGCCAAGCTCCCGGTCGAACGCCGCGTCCTGCGATGAGCACCGCGTTGGCGGGTCTCGGCCTGGGCGCCGTTGGCGGCACCGGGCTGTACCTGGCGGTCACGGGCACGCCGTTGACCCGCCGGCCGCGGCTGGACGCCCGCCTGGCGCCGTACCTGCGGGACACGCCCCGTCCGTCCCGACTGCTGTACGAGCGGCCGGGGCTGACCCCCTTCCCGACCTTCGAACGGCTTCTCGGGCCGGTGCTCGGCGACCTCATCAAGGGCGTCGAGAAGTGGGTCGGCGGCCTCGCCGGCGTCCGGCGACGGCTGGAGCAGGTCGGCGGTGGCATGACCGTCGAGCAGTTCCGTGCCGAGCAGGTGCTCTGGGGTGGGTTCGGGCTCACGGCGGCCTTCGGGCTGGCGCTGCTGTCGGTGGTGCTCCGGACGGGCACCAGCCCGGTGACGCTGCTGATCTCGGCTGGGCTGTTCACGGTCCTCGGTGTGCTGGCCCGCGACCGCTACCTGACCATGCAGGTGGCCCGCCGCGAGGAGCGGATGCTGGAGGAGTTCCCGACCATCGCGGAGCTGCTCGCCCTGGCCGTGACGGCCGGCGAAGGGCCGGTCGGAGCTCTGGAGCGGGTCACGCGCATCTCCGCCGGAGAGCTGAGCCGGGAGCTGGGTCGGGCGCTCACGGACGCCCGGGCCGGTGCCTCGCTCGTGCAGGCGCTCGAGGGCATCGCCCACCGCACGTCGCTCGCGCCGTTGGCGAGGTTCGTGGACGGTGTCGCGATCGCTGTTGAGCGCGGCACTCCGCTCGCCGAGGTGCTGCGCGCGCAGGCGGTGGACGTCCGCGAGGCCGGGAAGCGCCGGCTCCTGGAGTCAGCCGGCCGGCGTGAGATCGCGATGATGGTTCCCGTGGTGTTCCTCGTGCTGCCCGTGACAGTCCTCTTTGCGCTGTTCCCGGGCTTCTATGGCCTGCGTCTGGTGGCCGGATGAGGGTCGAGCGCTTAGTTCCGTCCCGATTTCATGCGGTAAGCGACGCCCGTTCGCGGCACACTGTTCGGCAGGCAGCAGGTCCGATCCGCATCTTCGACGCACCCCCAGCCGTCTCGGGAAGCAGGTAGGTCATGTCCTCGTCGCCCACATCCAGGATCGCCGCGCGGCTCCAAGCGCGGGCTCTCGCGGCGCGTTCCGAACCCGACCGCGGTGACATCCCAGGCTGGGTTCTCATCACGATCATGACCGCCGGGCTCGTCACGCTCATCTGGGGCGTGGCCAACGAGCAGCTCAAGGACATCCTCACCCATGCGCTGAACTCGGTGAAGTCTCCCTAGTGGCGCGCCCGCGTGGCGACGACGGCGCGGCGGTCGTCGACTTCGTGCTCGTCAGTGTGCTCGTGCTGGCGCTGTTCCTGCTGGTCCTCCAGGTCGGCCTGGTGCTCCATGTCCGCAACGTGCTGGTCGCCTCGGCGGCCGAGGGCGCTCGCTACGGCGCCGCCGCCGACCGCAGCCCGAACGAGGGGGCGGTGCGGGCGAACCAGGCGGTCGCCCAGGCCTTGGGGGATCGGGTCGCCGGCACGATGGCCTGCCGCCCGGTTGAGGGCGGCACCGTCGAGGGTGCGCCGGTGGTCGACATCCGCTGCACCGGACCGCTCCCGCTGGTGTTCCTGCCGGCCGGCCCGTTGACGATCACGGTGCACGGCCACGCCCTCGAGGAGTCCCGGTGACCCCCCTGGCGTCCGCTCAGGTGCACCCACCCGCGCGGAGGTGGAGCAGACGTTGCGGAGGGGAGGAGGGGAACGCGCTGGTGGAGTTCACGTACTTGTCGGTCCTGCTGATGGTGCCGCTGGTCTACGTGCTCCTCACGGTCTTCCTCGTCCAGCGGGCCGCGTTCGGCACTACCGAGGCCGCGCGCCAGGCCGGCCGGGCCTACACCCGCGCGACCACCGTCGATGAGGCCGAGCGGCGGGCCACCGCCGCCGTCGGCCTCGCGCTGAGGGACCAGGGGATCACCGACGCCGGCCCGCCGACGTTCGAGTGCCTGGGCGGTGCCTGCCTCACGCCAGGGAGTCGGGTCCGGGTCACGATCACCTACCGCGTCAAGCTGCCGTTGCTCGGTGCCGTCTTCGGCAAGGGCGCCGGTGGCACGATCCCGGTCACGGCAAGCCACCTCGAGTACGTCGACGTCTTCAAGGCTCCCTGATGGTCCGCCAGCCCAGGACCCAGGACGAGGGCACCGTGCTGTTCCTCACCCTCGGCCTGGCCGTCGTCCTGCTGCTGCTCGTCGCGGTCGTCGTGGATATCAGCGCCGTGATCCTGGCCAAGCGCGGCGTCTCCAGCGCTGCCGACGGGGCCGCTCTCGCCGCCGCGCAGCAACCGGACCGCGCCGCCATCAACGACCACGGCGGCGCCCTCGCCAGCCGCCTCCCGCTGGACGAGGTCGCCGTGCAGGACGTCGTCGCTACCTACGCGGGTGATGCGGACGACAGCCTGCCGGGGCTGCGGTTGGTCGCCACCGTGGAAGGCGCCGGCAAGCAGGAGGCTGTCGTCGACGCCTACCGCACGATCACCGTCCCGTTCGGCGGCTGGCTGGGGATCGGCAAGGTCCAGGTGCACGCGGTCGCACGGGCACGCTCACCCGTCGCGCCGTAGGAGCACCACGTTCCCGGCAGCCGCCCGCGGCTAGGCTGACAGATCGTGGCTGCCGACCGATCCGCCGAACTCAACGCCCTCGACGCCACCGTGACCAGCATCGAGAAGGTCCTCGACCTGCCCAAGCTGCGCGAGGAGCTGGTGGACCTCGGTGAGCAGGCCGCGATGCCCGGCCTGTGGGACGACCAGGAGAAGGCCCAGAAGATCACCGGCCGGATGTCGGTCGTGCAGGCCGACATCAAGCGCCTCGAGACCTACCGCTCCCGGCTCGAGGATCTGGCCGTGCTCTACGAGATGGCGGCCGAGGAGGGCGACGAGGGAACCGAGCTGGAGGCCGACCGCGAGCTGGCGGCGCTGACGAAGGAGATCGGTTCCTTCGAGGTCCGCACGCTGCTGTCAGGGGAGTACGACGAGCGGTTCGCCCTCGTCCAGATCAGTCCCGGTCAGGGCGGTACCGAGGCGCAGGACTGGGCCCTCATGCTGTGGCGGATGTACTACCGCTGGGCGGAGCGGCACGGCTACGAGCTGGACGTCTTCGAGTGGCAGGAAGCCGAGGAGGCGGGCGTCAAGAGCGTCGTCTTCCAGGTCAAGGTGCCCTATGCCTACGGCATGCTCGCCGGCGAGCACGGCGTTCATCGGCTGGTGCGGATCAGCCCGTTCGACAACCAGGCCCGCCGGCAGACCACCTTCGCGGCGGTGGACGTGACGCCGGTCGTCGAGACCACCGACTTCGTCGAGGTCGACGAGAAGGACCTGCGCGTCGACGTCTTCCGGTCCTCCGGGCCTGGCGGCCAGGGCGTCAACACCACCGACTCCGCCGTACGCATCACGCACCTGCCGACGGGCATCGTGGTCTCCTGCCAGAACGAGCGGTCGCAGATCCAGAACCGCGCCGCCGCGATGGTCGTGCTCCAGACCAAGCTGCTGGAGCGCAAGCGCGAGGAAGAGCTCGCGGAGATGAACAAGGTCCGCGGCGACAAGAGCGCCAACGCCATGGGCTCGCAGATCCGCAACTACGTGCTGCACCCCTACCAGATGGTCAAGGACCTCCGGACCTCCGTTGAGACCAGCAACACCCAAGGTGTGCTGGACGGCGACATCGACGAGCTCGTGGAGGCCATGATCCGCTGGCGCCGCACCCACGACGAGGCCGACGCCTGACCGGGTCACCGTCAGATCTTCCCTCCCGTGGCCCTGGCCGGACAGGCGGACCTGCGCCTGATGAGGGTGCGCCCAACAGGGCCGAGGGAGGGAAGTGCGAAAGGGCGGGTACGGCGAAGGGCGGGTACGGCGAGGGCCGGCCTAGTGGGCGAGGACCATCAGCAGCGCGAGGAGCAGGGCGGCGGCGATCAGCAGCGGGGCGGCCGGAAGCGCCGGGCGCTGGCCCCGGAACTGCTCGCGGGAGGCGCGACAGGTGGCGCAGCGACCCTCGACGACGCGTCCCGCGCAGGCTGCGCAGACGAGATCTTCCCAGCCCACCGTCGTACCTCTTTTCGGTCCGGCTCCTCAGTGTGCAACACCGTCAGCCTAAGCAGTAGGCGGGTCGGTCATCTGTCATTCGACCTAGACTGACTCCGTGATACGCCTTGAGAAGGTCTCCAAGAGCTACCCCACGAGCACCCGCCCAGCGCTGGACGGGATCGACGTCGACATCGAGAAGGGGGAGTTCGTCTTCCTCGTCGGGTCGAGCGGCTCGGGCAAGTCGACCTTCCTGCGGCTGCTGCTCAAGGAGGAGATCCCCACCGCCGGGAGGGTGCATGTCGCCGGCAAGGACCTCGCGCGGCTGTCGCACTGGAAGGTCCCAGCCCTCCGGCGGTCCATCGGGTGCGTCTTCCAGGACTTCCGGTTGCTGCCCAACAAGACCGTGCACCAGAACGTCGCGTTCGCCCTCGAGGTGATCGGCAAGCCGCAGAGCGCCATCGACAAGGTGGTGCCTGAGGTCCTCGAGCTGGTCGGGCTCGACGGCAAGGAGCAGCGGATGCCTGATGAGCTGTCAGGCGGCGAGCAGCAGCGGGTGGCCGTGGCCCGGGCGTTCGTGAACCGCCCGATGATCTTGATCGCGGACGAGCCCACCGGCAACCTGGACCCCAGCACCAGCGTCGGCATCATGAAGCTGCTCGACCGCATCAACCGCACCGGCACCACGGTCGTGATGGCCACTCACGACGCCGCGATCGTCGACTCCATGCGACGTCGTGTCGTGGAGCTGTCGATGGGCAAGGTCATCCGGGACCAGACCCGCGGCGTCTACGGCTACGGCGCCTGACCACGCCTGACCCCGGCACTGACCCCCGCCCCGAGACGACCCCGAGGACTCACCCGTGCGCGCCCAGTTCATCCTCAGCGAGATCGGTATCGGCCTACGCCGCAACCTGACCATGACGATCGCCGTCGTCCTGACCGTCATGATCAGTCTGGCGCTGATGGGGGCCGGGCTGCTGACGCGGACGCAGGTCAACGTCATGAAGGGCTACTGGTACGACAAGGTCGAGGTGACCATCTACCTCTGCGGCACCAACAGCAGCTCGGCCAACTGTGCGGGCAAGGACGTCACCCAGCAGCAGCGCGACCAGCTCAACAAGGACCTGCACGCCATGCCCCAGGTGCAGACGGTCTACTACGAGTCCAAGGCCGACGCCTACGCACGCTTCAAGAAGCAGTTCCAGGACTCCCCCGACCTGGTCAACAACGTCAGCCCGGACGCGCTGCCCGAGTCCTTCCGCGTGAAGCTGAAGGACCCCCAGCAGTTCCCGGTGGTGGCCAGCGCCTTCCAGGACAGGCCGGGGGTGGACTCCGTGCAGGACCTCAAGAAGCTGCTCGACCCGATCTTCAAGGTGCTGAACGCCTTCCAGCGGGTGGCGCTGGTGGTCGCCGGCATCCAGCTGCTCGCAGCCATCCTGCTCATCAGCAACACCATCCGGGTCTCCGCCTTCAGCCGACGACGCGAGACCGGCATCATGCGGCTCGTCGGTGCCAGCAACCTCTACATCCAGCTGCCCTTCCTCCTCGAGGGCGCGCTCGCCGGCCTCATCGGCGGTGTGCTCGCGTCGGGGCTGGTCGCGGTGGGCAAGTGGGGGTTGATCGACCAGCAGCTGAGACCGCTCGTGAAGTTCACCAACTTCATCGGCTGGAACGACGTGTTTGCCGTCATCCCGCTGCTGGTCCTGGGTGGAGTTGTCCTCTCGAGCGCCGCCTCGTTTGTCACCCTTCGTCGGCACCTTCGCGTCTGAGGTCCTGACCCCTCAGGCGCCGTAGACTGCGACCGTGACCCCGCAACTGCGCACCGTGACCCACAGGGCCGGGTTGGGGCTCGCTGGGGCAGCAGCCCTGGGCACGGCGTTCGTCCTCGGCGTGGTCGCCGGGGCGGGCAGCACGCCGGCCAAGCAGCCGACCGCCGGCGTGCTCGACGCCGCCGCGGCCCAGATCGCAGGGTCGTCGCTGAAGCCGGTGGATCGTCAGGCGCTCGACGCCGCGGCGATCAAGGCGATGCTGAACGCCGCCGGTGACCAGTGGGGCAGCTGGGGCGACGGCTCGTCCGCGGACGGTTCGTACGCCGGTGTCGGGCTGTGGCTGCGACGTCAGGGAAGCCAGCTGCTGGTCTCCCACGTCGCTGCCGGAAGCGCCGCGCAGCAGGCCGGCGTGCGGGTCGGCGACGAGCTCCGTGCGGTCGATGACCGGATCACGAGTGGGTTGGTGGCCGCCGATGTCGCGGCCTCGCTGCGCGGCACCTCGGGGACCACGGTGACCCTGGCGCTGGGTCGTGGCGCGTCGCTGCGCACCCTCACGCTGACCCGGGAGCAGGTGCCTGCTCTCGAGGTGACGTCCGCCATGCTCAGCGGTCGGGTCGGGCGGATCGCCGTCCCGGCCTTCAGCCGCGGCGTGGGACGACAGGTGCGCGACGCCGTCCAGCAGCTCCAGGCCAAGCACGCCACCGGGATCGTCCTGGACCTGCGCGGCGACCCGGGCGGTCTGCTGTCGGAGGCCGTCGAGACCGCCAGTGTCTTCCTCAACGGAGGCCACGTCGTCACCTACACCCGGCGGGGCGAGGAGCCGCAGCACCTCGACGCCGAAGGGCGAGGGGACACCCGCACCCCCCTGGTCGTGCTCGTCGATGGCGGCACCGCCAGCGCCGCCGAGGTGGTGGCCGGGGCGCTCCAGGACCGTGGTCGCGCGGTCGTCGTCGGGTCACGGACGTTCGGCAAGGGCAGCGTGCAGGAGCCGCACACCCTGCCGGACGGCAGCTCGCTGGCCCTGACCGTGGCCCGCTACTACTTGCCTTCCGGTCGTTCGGTCGAGGGCGTCGGCATCGAGCCCGACATCGAGGTTGCCGGCCCGAGCGTGGGTGACCTCGCCCAGAAGCGGGCCGTGGAGGTGCTGACCGGCCTGCTCGCGGACACCGGAGGTCGGGGATGACCCGCCCAGCCTCGGGTCGCGAGACGGGGCGCGGCAAGCTCGTCGCGCAGAACAAGAAGGCCCGTCACGACTACGACCTGCTCGACACCTTCGAGGCCGGGATCGTGCTCACCGGCACCGAGGTCAAGTCGCTGCGCCAGGGTCGCTGCTCGCTCATCGACGCCTACGCCGTGATTCAGGACGGCGAGGCCTGGCTGATGGGCGCGCACATCCCGGAGTACACCGAGGGGACCTGGAACAACCACGCGCCGAGGCGCCAGCGCAAGCTCCTCCTGCACAAGGAGGAGATCATCAAGCTCTCGGTGAAGACCAAGGAGTCCGGGCTCGCGATCATCCCGCTGCAGCTGTATTTCAGCGACGGGCACGCGAAGGTCGAGATCGCGCTGGCCAAGGGGCGCAAGGCACACGACAAGCGGCAGGCGCTGTCGGAGCGCGACGCCAAGCGGGAGATCCAGAAGGCGATCGGCCGGGCCGTCAAGGGCCGTGCTGCCACCCGCTCCAAGCGCTAGTGCTCGACGACGACGTCCCCGCCTTCTGGCAGGGCCTTGGGTTGCCCGGTCTGGTCGACGTGCACGTGCACTTCATGCCACGGCGGGTCATGGACAAGGTCTGGGCCTACTTCGATTCCGTCGGCCCGCTGACCGGGTCGCGGTGGCCTATCGCCTACCGCACCGAGGAATCGGACCGGCTCGAGCGGCTGCGGACCATGGGTGTGCGGGCCTTCCCCTCGCTGGTCTACGCCCACAAGCCCGGGATGGCGGCGTGGCTCAACGCCTGGGCGACGGACTTCGCCAACCAGCACAGCGACGTGCTCCACACCCTGACGCTCTACCCCGAGCCCGGGGTGCTCGGCTATGTCAGCGAGGCCCTGTCGGCCGGCGCGCAACTGGTCAAGGTGCACGTGCAGGTGGGGGCCTACGACCCGCGAGACCCGCTCCTCGACGACGTATGGGGTCTGCTCGCCGACGCCGGCATCCCGGTCGTCACCCACTGCGGTTCGGGCCCTACTCCCGGCGCGTTCACCGGGCCGGGGCCGTTCGGGGAGGTACTGGCGCGGCACCCCTCGCTCACCGCGGTCATCGCCCACATGGGCATGCCGGAGTACGGCGACTTCCTCGGCCTCGCGGCGAGCTACCCGCGCGTGCACCTGGACACGACGATGGCCTTCACCGACTTCACGGAGGCCGGGATGCCGTTTCCGCGTGCGCTCCGCCCCGCGCTGCTGGACCTTGCCGACCGGGTGCTGCTCGGCAGCGACTTCCCCAACACGCCCTACCCCTACGCCCACCAGCTCGAGGCTCTCCAGCGGCTGGATCTCGGCGACGGGTGGATGCGCGGCGTGCTGTACGACAACGCGGCCCGGTTGCTGCGCCTCGGCAGCCTCGGCAGCCCCGGCTGATCTCCGGCACGCACTCCCGCTTCCGGGCAAAAGGTGACCGTCCCGGCCGTCCCATGTGCCGCTTATGGAACGTTTTCTGCGCCCGTCGGCGCAGCCGAGATGGCACCAACGGGCCATGCCCTTTATCCGCCCTGCCGTCCAGGCTCTGACTACAGACAGTAATGACACTGTTACGGAGGAGATATCCCATGGCGCCCCGACGCCGGTGCTCGACGCTGCTGGTGTCGGCAGCGGCCCTGGCCTTGCCGGCCGGACCGACCCTCGGGGTGAGCTCCTGTACGGCGATCGGATGAGGTGCCGATGACCAGGACCGCGACGGATCGGCCGGCACGGCTGCACACCGTCGTCGGTACGACGGTGCTGGCCGCGGTCGTCGTCATGGCGCTGGCCCTGTGGCAGGTGCTGCAGCAGCCGCCAGTGCACCCGGGGCAGTGGTTGCTGCTGCTGTTCGCCGTCCCGCTGTCGGAGCGGGCGCTGCTTCATCTGCGCTTCGGTGGCGACCAGTACTCCTTCACCTGGGGGGAGGCGTGTCTGCTGGTGGGCTTCGTCCTCGTGTCCCCCGCAGGGCTCGTCCTGCTGTCAGGGCCACTCGTCATGGCGGTGCACCTGCTCGCCCGGCGGTCGCTGCTCAAGGCGCTGTTCAACGGAGCCTCGTTCACGCTCTCTGCGGGATTGGCGGCCTTGGTCGTCACGGTGGCGACGTCGACGCCGTACCAGGTGTGGGAAGAGCGGGACGCGCTGGCGCTGCTCGCAGCGGTCAGCGTGTTCAGCCTCATCAGCGCGCTGCTCACCGGCATGGTCGTCGCGGTGTCGACGCACCGAAGCTGGGTCAGCGTCATCGCCGACAGCATGCAGCTGGCCGTGGTCGTCTGGGCGGGCAACGTCACCTGCGCCTTCGGGGTCCTCGTGCTCGCAGCACACAGCCCGACCCTGCTGTGGGCCATGCCTCCCGCGATGCTCGCGGTGTGGGCGGTCTACCGGGCCTACCTGAAAGCGAGCCAGGACAGCGACGCCTGGCAGCAGCTCGAGGCTGCGGCCCGTGAGCTCAACAAGCTGGAGGAGGTGGAGGTCGCACGGGCGGCGCTCTCGCATGCCCGGCGGATGTTCCGCACCGAGAACGTCGTGCTGGTGCTTCCGGCGCGGGGCAGTCGACCCGATCGCGTCTACTCCCTCGACACCGAGGGCGTGCTGCTCTGCTCGCCCGACCGGGGCGAGTCGCGTGCACCGTTCGTGGAGCGTTCCGTGGGCGCGCGTGCCTCTCTCGCCTCGTGCGTGGTCGCGCCACTGACCGGTCCCACCGGACGACTGGGCGGCCTGCGGTTGTCGTTCGACGCCCCGGTCCGGCTGTCGAGCCGCGAGCGCCAGCTGCTGTCGACCTTCGCGCACGCCGTCAGCACCACCTTGCTCAACGTCCTGCTGTACGACGACGTCTGCGCCGAGGCCGCGCTGCACGCCCACGAGGCCAACCACGACCCGCTGACCGGTCTGGCGAACCGCGTCCTGCTGAACGTCCGAACCACCGCGGCGCTCGAGGCCGCCAAGGGCACGACGGCGCTGCTGCTGCTGGACCTCGACCGCTTCAAGGAGATCAACGACACCTTGGGACACGCGGCCGGTGACGTGCTGCTGCAGGAGGTCTCGCAGCGGCTGCGCCGCTCGGTACGTGCCGAGGACCTGGTGGCACGTCTGGGAGGTGACGAGTTCGCCATCCTCCTGACGGGGCTGACCGACCCGGAGGCAGCCGAGCCGATCGCGGCCCAGGTGCTGGCCCTGCTCGCCGAGCCGGTTGTGTACGAGGGCCTGCACCTGTCGGTCGAGGCCAGCATGGGTATCGCCTGCTTCCCCGACGACGCCTCGAACGCCGAGGAGCTGTTCCGTCGCTGCGATGTCGCGATGTACCAGGCCAAGGCCGAGCGCGGTGCCTGGCTCCGCTACGACGCGCTGCGTGACGACACGAGCGTCAACCGGCTTGCCCTGGTCGGCGAGCTGCGCGCCGCCCTCGACGACCAGCTCGTCGTGTACTTCCAGCCTCAGGTCGACCTGACGAGCCGCACCGTCATCGGCGCCGAGGCGCTGGTCCGCTGGAACCACCCGTTCCGCGGCCTGCTGCAGCCCAGCGAGTTCGTCGGCGTGGCCGAGCAGTCCGGCCTCGTGCGGCCCTTCACCCTGCGGATCCTCGAGCTGGCAGTCGAGGAAGCCGTGACCTGGCAGACCCCGTCACGACCGCTGTCGGTCGCCGTGAACGTGGGCGCGCGCAGCCTGATGGACCGGCAGCTGCCGGACGACGTGGCCGCCGTCCTCGCCCGGCACGGCCTGCCGCCGCAGCGCCTGGTCCTCGAGATCACAGAGACCACCGCCACGTCTGAGCTGGAGGTGGTCGAGGAGGTGCTGGGCAAGCTCCGTCGGCTGGGCGTCGAGATCAGCGTGGACGACTTCGGCACCGGCTACTCCTCGCTGGCGTTCCTGCAGCGCACGTCGGTGCACGAGCTGAAGGTCGACCGTTCCTTCGTTGCCGGGATGCTCGTGAACGACAACGACCTGGCGCTGGTGCGGGCAACCGTGCAGCTCGCGCACGCGCTGGGAGCCCGGGCTGTGGCCGAGGGGGTCGAGTCGCCGGCGCTGCTCGTCGCGCTCGCCAACATGGGCTGCGACGTCGCCCAGGGATTCCACCTCGGCCGGCCGATGCCCGCCGAGCGGCTGCGGGCCGTGCTGAACGGCGGTGCCCTGCCGGGGCTGCCGCTGCCGCGAACGGACGGCGACCGTCGGCTGTCCGTCGTCACCGGCTGACCCTCAGCCCGTCCGGGCGCACCCGGGAAGGCGAGGACGGCGTAACGTGTTCATCTGTACAGCAACACCCGAAGGGGGTGACAGGTCTCGACTCCGGATGTCGGGGCAGGGGAAGCGGGCCGAGGAAGCCGACGATCATCTCGTTAACGAATAAACGTCGGAAAAAAATCAAGCGCCGACAACAGTCCGCGCGCGTACGCCCTCGCTGCCTAGCAGCTAGTGCGTCGCTGTCAGCCTGGGAGAGCCTCCGGCCCAGGACCTGGCATCGCTAGGAGGACCACCACCCGCTTTGGCCGCGGGGGCGGGTGGTGACCTACCGCGGCTGAGCCTGTTCCCGGCGTGCTGGCGCGACCGGGAGGGCCGAGAAAAGCACAGCCAGCTGCGCCCGGAGAAGCCCTGCTTTGGTACCGGAGGACCCGGGTTCGATTCCCGGCACCTCCACCAGTTGTCCACACCAACGAGGTTCGGCCCGTGACCGCCATGGTCACGGGCCGCCTGCTTACCCCGATCAGCTCACCCGAGGGGAGACCCATGATCGTGCGCCCCGCGCGGACCAGCGACGTCCCCGCCATCCGTGGGCTGATCGACCACTACCGCACGGACGGCAGACTGCTCGACAAGGCCACCGTGACCTTGTACGAGGACGTGCAGGAGTTCCGGGTCGCCGCGCGGGACGACGAGGTGGTCGGCTGCGGCGCACTGCACGTGCTGTGGCGTGATCTTGGCGAGGTGCGCACGCTTGCCGTCGCCTCCGGCTGTCATGGGCTCGGCGTCGGTCACCTGCTGCTCGAGCGGCTGGTCGCCGACGCCGTCGAGCTCGGCTTGCAGCGGCTGTTCTGCCTCACCTTCGAGACGGCGTTCTTCGCGAGGCACGGCTTCCGCGAGCTCGAGGGTGCGCCCGTCACGCCGGAGGTGTACGACGAGCTCCGCAAGTCCTACGACGAGGGCGTCGCGGAGTTCCTCGACCTGGAGCGGGTCAAGCCCAACATCCTCGGCAACACCCGCATGATCTTGGATCTTGCCTGACGCGATCGTGTCGGTCTCCGGGAGGTGACGGCCGTGGTGAAGGCCCTGATGACGGCATGGTCGATCGACCGTGAGGAGGCGGACCGGCCGCGGCTTCGTGAGCACCGTCGGGCGGTGCCGGACCCCGGGCCGGACGAGCTGCTCGTCCGGGTGCTGACCTGCGGTGTCTGCCGCACTGACCTGCACCTCCTCGACGGTGACCTCCCGCTGCGCCGAACGGGCGTGATCCCGGGCCACGAGGTGGTCGGTGAGGTCGTGGGTGCAGGGCCCGAGGTGACGCGGGTGGCCGCCGGGGACAGGGTGGGCATCGCCTGGCTGCGTCGTACGTGCGGGCGCTGCGTCTACTGCACGCGCGGCGACGAGAACCTGTGCCCCTTCTCGCAGTACACCGGCTGGGACGCCGACGGCGGCTTCGCGGAGTACGCCGTGGTGCCCAGCGACTTCGCGTACCGGCTGCCCGGCGGCTACTCCGACCAGGAGCTCGCCCCGTTGCTGTGCGCCGGGATCATCGGGTACCGCGCGCTGCGGTGCACCGGCATGGCGAGGGGCGGGAGGCTCGGGGTGTACGGGTTCGGAGCGAGCGCCCACCTGGCGACCCAGGTGGCCCTGGCCGAAGGAGCGCGGGTGCATGTACTGACCCGCTCCCCACAGGCGCGCGAGCTGGCGCTGTCGCTCGGCGTCGCCTCGGCCGGCGACGTGCGTGATCGGCCACCTGAACCGCTGGACGCCGCGATCCTGTTCGCCCCGGCCGGCGAGCTGGTGCCGCTCGGGCTGGAGGCGCTCGACCGCGGCGGCACCCTGGCGATCGCCGGGATCCACCTCAGCGACATCCCGCCGCTGAGCTACCAGCGTCACCTGTTCCAGGAGCGGCGCCTGCGCAGTGTCACGGCCAACACCCGGCGGGACGGCGAGGAACTGCTCGCCTTCGCCGGGCGGCATCGCCTTCAGGTCACGACGACGCCCTACCCCTTGTCGGAGGCGGACCGGGCACTGGCTGACCTGGCCGCCGGACGGGTGCTGGGCGCGGCGGTCCTGCAGGTGGCGTGACCGGGCGACCCCGGCTCTACGCTGGCCGACATGGCCAAGGTCTACGACGGTCTCGAGGACGACCACGTGAGGTGGATCGGCGAGCAGCAGGTCTTCTTCGTGGCGACCGCTCCGCTCGCCGGTGACGGGCACGTGAACCTGTCCCCGCGCGGCCTCGACTGCCTGTCGGTGCTCGGGCCCCGACAGGTGGCGTGGGTCGACTACACCGGCAGCGGCGTGGAGACCATCGCCCACCTGCGGGAGAACGGCCGCATCACCCTGATGTGGTGCGCGTTCAGCGGCCCCCCGAAGATCTTGCGCGTGCACGGTCGCGGCCGGGTCTGCCTGGCAGGCAGCCGGGAGTACGACGAAGTCGTGGCCCGCCACCCGTCGCACCTGTCCACCCGGGCGGTGATCGTCGTCGACGTCGACCGGGTGAGTGACTCCTGCGGGTACGGCGTGCCGCTCATGGACCTGGTGGGGGAGCGTGACCAGCTGACCCGGTGGGCCGAGAACCGCGGCCCGGAGGGGCTGGTCACCTACCGGGCCGAGAACAACGCCCACAGCCTCGACGGCCTCCCGGGGCTGACCCCCGAGCCTGTCGACGACAGGGGCTAGCACGGGCACCTCCTCATGGGGCGTCGGACAGGCATGGCACGGTGGAGGTGTGGATCTCACCAGAGCCCGGGTGCTCACCCAGGCTGGGCTGCTCACGCCGACGCGGCCCGACCGGCTGCTGGGCATGGCCCTGGCCCTTGCCCGCTGGGGGCTGACCCCCGCCACCGGCTACGCCGCCGGGGCCGCCCGTCATCCCCAACGGGTGGCGATCGTCGACGACGAGGGTGCGCTGACCTACCGCGAGGTCGACCAGCGCACCGACCGGCTGGCCGGCGAGCTGCGTGCCCGAGGGGTCCACGAGGGGCATGCCGTCGGCCTGTTGGCACGCAACGGGCGCGGCTTCGTCGAGGGGTCGGTTGCGCTCTCGAAATGCGGCGCGGATGTGCTCTACCTCAACACGGGCATGGCCGGGGGACAGCTGGCCGAGGTGCTCCACCGTGAAGGGGCCACCGGTGTGGTCCACGACGAGGAGTTCACCGATCTGCTCGCGCTCGCCGCACCCGGACGGGTCATGGTCACGACGCAGGAGCTCGGTGCGCTGGCGGGCACGAGCACGCTGCCTGCCCCGCCCAAGACCGGCCATGTGACCAGACTCGTCCTCCTCACGAGCGGGACCACCGGGCCACCCCGGGGGGCGTCGCGCAGCGGCGCATCGATTGATGACGCGGTGTCGGTCTTGTCGCGGATCCCTTTGCGGGCAGGTGAAACCACCGTCATCGCCTCGCCCGTCTTCCATGCCTGGGGCCTCGGCCACCTGGCCATGGCGATGCTGCTCGGCTCCACCGTCGTGCTGCAGAAGCGGTTCGACCCGGCCGGCGTGCTGCAGGCGGTCGAGGGCCACCGCGCGACCGCCCTGATGGTGGTCCCGGTGATGCTCGACCTGCTGCTGTCGGCCGACCCGTCGTCGTACGACCTGTCGGCGCTGAGGGTCGTGGCGTCGAGTGGGAGCGCGCTGCCGGGGCAGCTCGCGACCCGGGTGCTGGAGTCGTTCGGCCCGGTGCTCTACAACCTCTACGGTTCGACCGAAGTGGCCTACGCCGCCGTGGCCGGTCCGGACGACTTGGCTGCCGACCCCCACACCGCGGGCAAGGCGCCGTACGGCGTCACGCTGCGCGTCGTGGACGACCTGGGTGCGGAGGTCCCTGCGGGCATTCCAGGGAGGGTGTTCGTGGGCAGCACGCTCGCCTTCGGTGGTTACACCGACGGCTCGGACAAGGACCGTCTCGACGGGCTCATCTCCACCGGGGACCTCGGGGTCCTCGATCCTGCAGGTCGTCTCACCGTGCTCGGGCGCGACGACGACATGGTCGTGATCGGGGGCGAGAACGTCTACCCCGGCCAGGTCGAGGACGTGCTGCTCGGACACCCCGACGTGAAGGACGTGGCGATCACCGCGGCGTCTGACCCGGTGTTCGGCGTGAGGCTCGTCGCACACGTGGTCGGCGACGTCGCCCCGGAGGAGCTCGCGTCCCTCGTCCGTAACGAGCTGGCGCGGTTCGCGGTGCCCCGCGAGTTCCGGTTCGTCGACGCGCTGCCACGCAACGCCACGGGCAAGGTGCTCAAGAGGGAGCTCTCGTGACGGCCCCCGCGGAGCTCGACACCCCGGACACCGACGAGCTGGTCGACCGGCCGTGGGTCACGATCGTGTGGAACGACCCGGTCAACCTGATGAGTTACGTGACGCACATGCTCATGGAGCTGTTCGGCTACAGCCGGGACAAGGCCACCCAGCTGATGCTGCAGGTGCACCATGAGGGGAGGGCGGTGGTGAGCAACGGCACGCGCGAGCAGATGGAGGCCGATGTGGCCCGCTGTCACGCCAAGGGCCTGTGGGCCACGCTCCAGCAGGACTGACAACGTGAGGACTCACGCGTGCGTTTCACCCGGCACAAGAGCCGCGTCACCGCCGTTCCCGACGCGGTCGAGGTGCAGATCCTCCGGCAGCTCGGGGAGGAGCTGCTGGGTCTCGTCGACGAGCCCGCGGTCTCCGAGGACCCGTTGGCCGCGCTGGTCGGGATGCCACCCGGTGAGGTGCACCCCCCGGACGACCCGGTGCTCTCGCGGCTGCTGCCCGACGCCTACCGGGACGATCCGGCTGCGGCGGGGGACTTCCGGCGCTTCACCGACGCCGACCTGCGGGCGAGCAAGCGGGCCAACGCCAAGGTCGTGCTCGCCTCGCTCCCGTCCGACGGCGGGAAGCTGACCCTCGACCGGGACCAGGCCGACGCCTGGTTGGGGTGCCTCAACGACCTGCGCCTGGCCCTCGGGACGGCGCTGGGGGTGACCGAGGAGCTCGACCCCGAGGGCTACGACGAGAACGACCCGGCGTACTCCGCCTTGCAGGTCTACGGCTGGCTCGGCTACCTCCAGGAGTCGCTCCTGTCCTGTCTGGAACCGCGGACATCGCCGTGACCTCGGCATGCCGGCGCGGCGGAAAAGTAGGCTGAGCGGGTGCTTACGAGTGCTCTCAGCCTGCCCCGCGCCATGGTCGACCAGGTCCTCGCGCATGCCCGCCGCGACCATCCTGACGAGTGCTGCGGGGTGATCGCCGGCAAGGACGGTGTCGCGACCCGGGTCTTCGAGATGGACAACGCCGAGCGCTCGCCCACCGGGTTCACCTTCGACAGCGCCGAGTGGCTGAAGGTCTACCGGGCCCTCGACGACGCTGACGAGGAGCCACTCATCGTCTACCACTCGCACACCGCCACCGAGGCCTACCCCTCACGCACGGACATCCTGTGGTCGCGCACCGCCGGGTTCGGGCACTGGCTGCTCGTGTCGACCCGGTCCGACGAGGATGAGCTCCGCGCGTACGTGATCACCGACGGCGAGGTCGTCGAGGAAGCGCTGACCATCACCTGAGGTCCGGGAATCGCCCGAAACCTGACAGGGAACGTCACCTCAGGAATGCGTCGACGCGGGCGTCGTGTTCACTGGTAGGAGTCCGCCGAGCACAGGAGAAGCATGTCCATCGAGGTCCGTATCCCGACGATCCTCCGCACCTACACGGGCGGCGAGAAGGCCGTCGAGGCCAAGGGCGACACGCTGCAGGGGCTCATCGACGACCTCGACAGCCGGCACGCCGGCATCAAGGGCCGTCTGATCACCGACGAGGGCAACCTGCACCGGTTCGTGAACATCTACGTCAACGACGAGGATGTGCGTTTCCTGGGCTCCCTCGAGACGCCCCTCAAGGATGGCGACAGCGTCACCGTGCTGCCGGCGGTCGCGGGCGGGTGACGCGTTACGACTCGCTGATCGAGTCCGTCGGGCACACACCGCTCGTCGGGCTCCCTCGGCTGTCGCCGTCATCCGACGTGCGTCTCTGGGCGAAGCTCGAGACCCACAACCCCACCGGGTCGGTCAAGGACCGGGCGGCGCTCTACATGGTCGCGCAGGCCGAGAAGGAAGGGCTGCTGCGGCCCGGGGTCACCGTCCTGGAGCCGACGTCCGGCAACACCGGGATCTCGCTGGCCATGGTCTGCCGCATGCGCGGCTACCGGCTGATCTGCGTCATGCCGGAGAACACCAGCATCGAGCGCCGCCAGCTCCTGACCATGTACGGCGCGGAGATCGTCACCAGCCCGGCTGCGGGCGGGTCGAACCAGGCCGTCGCGATGGCCAAGCAGCTGGCCGTGGAGAACCCCGACTGGGTGATGCTCTACCAGTACGGCAACCCGGCGAATGCCCAGGCGCACTACGAGACGACCGGCCCCGAGATCCTCGAGGACCTGCCGTCGATCACGCACTTCGTCGCCGGCCTCGGTACCACCGGCACCCTGATGGGTACCGGCCGCTACCTGCGTGAGAACAAGCCGGGCGTCCGCATCGTCGCCGCCGAGCCGCGGTACGGCGAGCTGGTCTACGGCCTGCGCAACATCGACGAGGGCTTCGTCCCCGAGCTGTACGACCCGACCGTCCTGTCGTCGCGCTTCTCGGTGGGCCCGCGCGAGGCGCTGCGTCGCACCCGGCAGCTGGTCGAGGAGGAGGGGATCTTCGCCGGGATCTCCACTGGGGCGATCCTGCACGCCGCGCTCGGTGAAGCGATGAAGTGCGTTGAGGACGGCAAGCGCGGCGACATCGTGTTCGTCGTCTGCGACGGTGGCTGGAAGTACCTGTCGACCGGCGCCTATGCCGGCACCCTCGAAGAGGCCGAGGCGGCCCTCGAGGGTCAGCTCTGGGCGTAGGCGCGAGCGAGCGCAGCGAGAGAGCGCCGGAGCCCAGCAGTGTGGGAGAGCGCCGGAGCCCAGCGGTGTGGGAGAGCGTAGGCGCGAGCGAGCGCCGCGAGAGAGCGCCGTTCTGTCGGCAAGCCGACAACGGGATGACCGTGCCTGGCGTGTTTCGGCCGTACTGTGGCAACTGTGAGTGACGCGCCGATCGGGGTCTTCGACTCTGGCGTGGGTGGCTTGACCGTGGCGCGGGCGCTGCTCGACCAGCTGCCACAAGAGGAGCTGCTGTACGTCGGTGACACCGCGCACGGCCCCTATGGCCCGCTGCCGATCGCCGAGGTACGGCGGCACGCCCTGGCGGCCCTGGACGACCTCGTCGGTCGCGGGGTGAAGATGCTCGTGATCGCCTGCAACAGCGCCTCGAGCGCCTGCCTTCGGGACGCCCGGGAGCGGTACGACGTCCCGGTCGTGGAGGTGATCGCCCCCGCGGTGCGCCGGGCGGCGGCGGCCACCCGCAACGGCAAGGTCGGGCTGATCGCCACCGCGATGACGGTCGCCAGCGGTGCCTACGACGAGGCCTTCGCCGCGGCGCCGCACGTCGAGCTCACCAGCGCCGCCTGCCCGCGCTTCGTGGACTTCGTGGAGCGGGGGGTCACCACCGGGCGACAGCTGCTCCAACTGGCTACCCACTACCTAGGGCCGGTGATGGACGCCGACGTGGACACGCTGGTGCTCGGCTGCACCCACTACCCGCTCCTGACGGGCATGATCAGCCTCGTGGTCGGCGAGGGCGTGACCCTCGTCAGCAGCGCGGAGGAGACCGCCAAGGACGTCTACCGCGTTCTGGTCCGTGAGGGCCTGGAGCGAAGCGAGGACGCCCCCCTGCCGCAGCACCGCTTCCTCGCGACCGGCGACCCGGCGTCGTTCGCCAAGGTCAGCCGCCGGTTCCTGGGCCCGCAGATCGCGCAGGTGTCCGGCAGTGCGGTCCAGGACATCCAGGGCGAGGGTCGGGAGAAGCTGTGCAGCTGACGGTTCTCGGGTGTGCGGGCACCTTCCCCGGCCCTGATTCCCCGTGCTCGGGATACCTCGTCGAGCACGACGGCTTCCGCCTGGTGATGGACCTCGGCGCAGGAGCGCTGGGCAACCTGCAGCGGCACTGTGACGTGCGGGACGTCGACGCGGTCTACATCTCGCACCTGCACGCCGATCACTGCATCGACCTGGTGGCCTACTTCTACGCCCGCCGCTACCACCCGTCGGGCATACTGCCGCGACTGCGCGTGTACGGCCCACCTGGCATGGCGGCGCGCATCGCGGCAGCCTTCGAGGAGCCGCCGGTCGACGGGCTCGAGGAGATCTACGACTTCCGGGAGTCCGGCTCCGGAACGATGACGATCGGCCCCTTCACGGTCACGGTCGGCGTCGTGGAGCACCCGATCGAGTGCCACGGCCTGCGGCTCGAGGCCGGCGGCAAGGTGCTGACCTACAGCGGCGACTCCGCCCGCTGCGACACCCTGGTGGAGCTCGCCCGCGACGCCGACACGTTCTTGTGCGAGGCGTCCTGGCCGTCGATCCCCGTGCCGCCCCCCGGGATCCACCTGACCGGCCGGGAGGCGGGCGACCACGCGACCCGGGCCGGGGCCCGGCGACTGCTGCTCACCCACCTGATGCCGTTCCATGACCCGCAGGCGATGCTCGCGGAGGCCAAGGAGACCTACGACGGGCACCTGGAGCTGGTGCACCCGGGGTCCACCTATGTCATCTGACTAGGGTCGTGGGCATGACTCGCGAAGACGGCAGGACCGAAGACCAGCTCCGCCAGGTGACGATGACCCGTGGTTGGCTGGACCACGCCGAGGGCTCTTGCCTGGTGGAGTTCGGCAGGACCCGGGTGCTCGTGGCCGTGTCGGCCACCGAGGGCGTGCCGCGCTGGCGCAAGGGCTCGGGCCTGGGCTGGATCACGGCCGAGTACGCCATGCTGCCCCGCGCCACCCACACCCGCTCGGACCGCGAGTCGGTCAAGGGCCGCCTCGGTGGCCGCACCCACGAGATCAGCCGCCTGGTGGGGCGCTCGCTGCGGGCGGCTGTCGACCTGTCCCTGCTGGGGGAGAACACGCTCGCGGTCGACTGCGACGTCCTCCAGGCCGACGGTGGCACGCGTACCGCGGCGATCACCGGCGCCTACGTGGCGCTGGCGGATGCCTGCGCTTTCCTCGACCGCTCGAAGGCCCTGGCCCGCTCGGTGTCGGCTGTCTCGGTCGGTGTCGTCGACGGCGAGCCGCTGCTGGACCTCGCCTACACGGAGGACGTGCGCGCGGGCACCGACATGAACGTCGTGGCCACCGGAGACGGCGACATCATCGAGGTGCAGGGGACCGCCGAAGGCGCGCCCTTCTCCCGCAAGGAGCTGGATGCGCTGCTCGACCTGGCGCTGGCCGGCTGCCGCTCGCTCAGCGAGCTCCAGAACGCCGTACTGGCGCAGCCACTCCCGTGAGGGTGGTGCTGGCCACCAAGAACCTCGGGAAGGTCGCGGAGCTCCAGCGGATCCTCGCGCCGTACCAGCTGTCCTTGGAAGGGGCGCCCTACGAGCCGGGACCTGAGACCGGTGCGTCGTTCGCCGTGAACGCGCTGGCCAAGGCGCGCGAGGGGGTGCGCGAGACCGGGCTCCCAGCTGTTGCCGACGACAGCGGGCTGACCGTCGATGCCTTGAACGGGATGCCGGGGATCTTGTCGGCGCGCTGGGCGGGGCGGCACGGGGACGACCAGGCGAACCTGTCGCTGGTCCTGGCACAGCTCGCGGACGTGCCTGTGGAGCGGCGCGGCGCGGCGTTCGTCTGCGCGGCTGCCTACGCCCTGCCGGACGGGCGCTCGGAGGTCGTGACGGGGGAGCTCCGAGGCACCCTGGTCCGCGAGCCGCGTGGCAGCAATGGCTTCGGCTACGACCCGATCTTCGTGCCCATCGGGTACGACGTGACCTCAGCTGAGCTGGCGCCGGAGGACAAGGACGCCATCAGCCACCGCGGCCAGGCCTTCCGCGCCGTGGCGCCGTTGCTCGCCGAGGCGCTGCAGCCTCGACGCTGAGGTGGGGTTGTGGCGGTCAACGAGCGAGGCGCTCGGGGGGTCTTGGGTGGGCTGACCCTTGGACCCGGGAGTGCACTCGGTGTACCAGGCGTCGAAGGCTCGTGAGGTCATCGGGCGGCTAAGCTGGTAGCCCTGCGCGACGTCGCACCCAAACCCCTCCAGAACTGTGAGGGTGTGGGCGTTCTCGACGCCTTCCGCGACGATCGTCAGGCCGAGGTTGTGGCCGAGCTCGACGACGCTCTGCACGAGTGAGCGCGTTGCTGCAGCCTCTCGGCGCCGACAACCTCGCCGGTGCCGATGCAGCGCCGCCGACCGAGAGTCGACGGGGCCAGCACGACACCGTTGTCACCGCCATGACGTTCTCGTGGGGTCGACGAGATTCGAACTCGCACTGTGACGCACCTAAAGCGCCGGCCTCCTGCCAGTTGGGCTACGACCCCTTGCGCCTGCACCACGTCGAGGTCTGCGCGTGGCAGTTCGGGCACAGGAAACGTAGGTTACCCAAGCGGTTGACCAGCACTCGCCCTTGATGCGGTCGACGACAAGGGTGCGAGTCTGCCCTCCGCTTTGGTCCCAGGCCGCAGCAGGAGCACTCGTCGGGACCCCGCACTCGACCATGGCGCGGACGAGCAGGTTGGGCCCGTCCGCTGGGAGCGGGACGAGGATGTCGCCCGGCGCGGCGCGTTCCAAGCTTGCCGCGACGCCCAGCCGGCTTGCCCCGAGGCGAGGCGCACGCCGCATCACTGTGTCCGGAAGCCACCCAGGGGAAAGCTGTTCAGAACCGCGTGCTCGGCACGGCGACCGAGCCGGCTGTGCACGAGGTCGAACCCCTCCACCACCCAGGGCGGTCCCTGGTAGGCGGCCAGCGCCGCCGGCACGGACAGCCCCCGACCCCGGGCCAGGGTGAGGTGGGGTCGGAAGCGCCGGTCCTCGATGTCTGCGCCCGCCGAGCGGCAGGCGTCTCGCACGTGGAGGGCCAGCTCCTGCAGGGCGGGCACGTCCCCGGTGACGGCCGCGGACAGGACGCGTCCTCCGAAGGTCTGGCCGCCGGTCAGGGAGAGGACCAGCGGTGGCTGGTGCGCGGCGACGTCGGCCAGCGGGTCGCGGAAGGCCTCGGGACCGGGCTGTTCGCCAAGGAAGGCCAGCGTGAGGTGCCAGCGGTCGTCGACCTCGCGTCCCAGCGTCTCGGCCAGCGACTCCAAGACGGCGGTGGGCGGTCGCACCGCCACGAACAGCCGCATCGGCCTACAGGCCGTTGTCCTTCAACAGCTTGGCCACGTGCCCGGTGGCCTTCACGCCGTACGACGCCGTGGTGATGCTGCCGGTCCCGTCGATGAGGAACGTCGACCGGATCACCCCCACGACCAGCTTGCCGTAGAGCTGCTTCTCGCCGTACGCCCCGTAGGCCGTGAGCGTCTCCTTGGAGACGTCCGACAGCAGCGGGAACGTAAGGGCCTCGGCGTCGCGGAACTTCGCGAGCTTCTCGGGCTTGTCGGGGGACAGCCCGATGACGGCGTAGCCCGCGTCGACGAAGCGCTGCAGGTTGTCCCGGAAGTCGCAGGCCTGCTTCGTGCAGCCCGGGGTCATCGCGGCCGGGTAGACGTACAGCACGACCTTCTTGCCCTTGTACGACGACAGCGACACGAGGTTGCCGTCGGCGTCGGGAAGCGCGAACGCGGGAGCCTTGTCACCAGCCGAAAGGCGCGAGGTCTCAGTCACGAACGGGAGGCTAGTCGACGTCCGCGACAGGGCCATCCATCCGCAGGTGCGCGGTGTAGCGCTGTTCCAGCCTGCCGAGCCTCCACATCGCCACGCTGCCGAGCCAGGTGACCAGGAAGACGCCGACGATGAAGTACCCGATCTTGTTCAGGTCGATTCCGCTGATGTAGCTGAACGGCTGGACGTCCGAGAAGCCGGCCTTGGAGCTGATGACGTTGAGCAGCTCGATCGTCCCGATCACGAAGGCCACGAAGATGCTCAGCCCGGTCGTGGTGATGTTGTAGAAGATCTTCCGGAGCGGGTTGGTGAAGGCCCAGCTGTAGGCCTTGCTCATGAACACACCGTCGAAGGTGTCCATCATCGACATGCCCGCCGCGAAGATGATGGGCAGCGCGATGATGGCAAGCGGCGGCAGGGTGACGCCGGACCCGACCGCGGCGGTTGCGGCGGTCGCTGACAGCGCCAGGAACGCGATCTCCGAGGCGGTGTCGAAGCCGAGGCCGAAGAGGAAGCCGATCGGATACATCTGCCAGGAGTGGTTGATGAACTTGTTGTAGCGGCCCTTGAAGATCCGGTTCATCATGCCGCGCTGCGCCAGCAGGTCGTCGAGCTGCTCCGGGGCGTAGTCCCCCCTCTTCATCTCCTTCCAGGTCCTGATGATCCCCATCAGGATGACGAAGTTGAAGCCCGCCACGAGGTAGAGGAAGACGCCGGAGATGCTCGCGCCGATCACGCCGCCGATGCCCGCAAAGGAGCTCTGGAACTGGGCTGTGGCCTTGGCGGCCAGCGCAATCCCGAGGGAGAGGGCGAAGACCACGGTCGAGTGACCCAGGGAGAAGAAGAAGCCCACCGCGAGCGGCTTCTTGCCCTTCTGCAGCAGCAGTCGGGTCGTGTCGTCGATGGCGGCGATGTGGTCGGCGTCGAACGCGTGCCGGAGCCCGAAGACGTACGCCAGCGAGGCCGCTCCGGCGTACAGCAGGGTGCCCTTGCTGTCGGCGATCTGGTGGTACTTCGGTTGCGCGTTGTAGTACTGGAACAGCCCGAACCCGACAACGTGCAGCCCTGTGACGGCGAGCACGAGCAGGCCGATCCGGAGCTTCTCGTCGCGATCGAAGTGGATCATGCGCTTCGGCGGGTGCTCGACCAGCGGCGCCGTCGCCGCCTCGAGGGCCAACGTCTCATCGACAGCCAACGCAGAACTCCGGGGTCAGGGTGGGCGAACACGTCCAGCCTGCCGCAGTTGCACATCACTTGCAACTACGCACTGGCCTGCGTCAGGTGCGTCGGGCCAGCGTGAGGGAGAAGTCGCCCGCGTCATCGGTCCAGCTCGTGGCCACCGCGAACCCGGCCGCCGCCAGCTCCGTGCGCAGTCCTTCGAGGCGGAACTTGGCGCTGGTCTCCGTGAGGATCTCCTCCCCCTGCGCGATCCGCCACACGAGGTCCAGGGCGTGCAGCCGGACGACGACGTCATGCCGTGCCCGCAGCCACATCTCGATGCGATCGAGGTCTGGGTCGTAGCGCGCGACGTGCTCGAAGTCGTCGGGATCGACGTCGGCGTCGAGCTCGCGTGCGAGCACCTGCAGCATGTTCTTGTTGAACGCTGCGGTGACGCCGGCGCTGTCGTCGTAGGCCCGGACGAGCCGGTCGGGATCCTTGACGAGGTCCGCCCCGAGCAGGAACCAGTCGCCCGGGTCGGTGGCCCGGTGCAGCCGTTCCAGGAACGCCGCCCGCGGCACCGGCGTGAGGTTGCCGATGGTGCTGCCGAGGAAGGCCACCATCCGCGACCCCGGCTCACCCGGCAACGGAGCCAGCTCGTCGTCGAAGTCGGCGACGACGCCCCGCACCGTGACGGTCGGGAAGTCCGCCGTGATCCGCTCGGCGGCGTCGCGCAGCGGTCGGGGGGAGACGTCGAGCGGCACGAACAGCAGCTCGCGACCACCGCGGGTCAGCGCCTCCAGGAGCAGCCGGGTCTTGCGCGAGTAACCGGCGCCGAGCTCGACCAGAGTGTCGACGAGCGGCAGCTCGGCGACGTGGGCCAGGAGGATCGCCTCCTCGGTGCGCGTCGGGTAGTACTCCGGCAGCTCGGTGATGGCTTCGAAGAGCTGGCTGCCCTTCTCGTCGTAGAACCACTTCGGCGGGATGGACACCGGTCGCTGACTGAGCGCCTGGCGGATGTCCGCCGCGAGCCGACCGGGATCGATCGCGGTGCGCTCCTCGACCGACCAGTGCGACATCAGCGCGCCAGCCGGAGTCCGGAGAAGGCCCAGCGGGACGCTGCGGGGAAGAAGTTGCGATAGGTCAGCCGCTCATGACCCGCTGGTGTCGCGCACGAGGCGCCGCGCAGCACGTGCTGGTCGGACATGAACTTGCCGTTGTACTCACCCACCGCGCCAGGAGCGGGTGAGAAGCCCGGGTACGGCAGATACGCGCTGGCCGTCCACTCCCAGACGTCGCCGACCATGTGCTCGCCGGCCAGACCAGGGTGCACGCGGTCGGTGTCCAGCAGCTGGCCGCGGGGTGCCCCTCGCTGCTCCTCGACGGCCCGTGCCGCCACCTCCCACTCGAACTCGGTCGGCAGCCGTCCGCCCGCCCAGCGGGCGTAGGCATCTGCTTCGTAGAACGAGACGTGGCACACCGGCTCCCCGCGGCGCAGCGGTCGCACGCCGGCGGTCGTGAAGACCATCCAGGTGCTGTCGACGTCCCACCAGTAGTCAGGGGAGCGCCAGCCACGCTCCTGCACCGCGTGCCACCCGTCGGACAGCCAGAGGCCGGGTCGCCGGTAGCCGCCGTCGTCCATGAATGCGAGCCAGTCCTCGACCGTCACAGCCCGCGAGGCGATCTCGAAGTCTTCGAGGTGCACCCGGTGCTGCGGACCCTCGTTGTCGAACCTGAACCGACTGTCGTGACCCGCTGAGCTGGCGTCGTGGCCGACGAGGTGCAGCCCGCCCTCGACGGCTCGCCAGGCGAGCGGGGCGGAGCCGACATCGCTCTCGTCCGGACGGCTGATGACCGCCGGTCCGAAGGCGTGCCGGGAGAGCAGGTGCTTGATGTCCATCACCAGGAGCTCCTGGTGCTGCTGCTCGTGATGGGTCCCGAGGAGGAGCAGCGCGGCGGTCTGCTCGGACAGGCCGTTGCCGAGGAGGGCGTGCACCGCGGCGTCGACGTGCTCGCGGTACCGCCTGATGTCGTCGATCCCCGGGCGGGTCACCAGACCGCGCTCCGGGCGCGGGTGCCGCGGCCCGACCGCCTCGTAGTAGCTGTTGAACAGGTACCGGTAGGTGTCGTCAAAGGGCTCGTAGGATTCGCCGAGCACGAACTCCTCGAAGAACCACGTGGTGTGGGCGCGGTGCCATTTCGTCGGCGAGGCGTCCGGCATCGACTGCGCCGTCTGGTCCTCGGCGGAGAGCGGCGCCGCAAGCAACTCGGTGAGTGCCCTGACCTCCGTGAAGCGGTCGGCGAGCGTGGACAGCGAAGCGGTGGCCAGGGCCATGGGAGCTCCCGTCGTCAGGGGGACTGCCAGCCGTGAGCCAACCGTCCCATGCTCCCGCCAGCCTGCCCACCTCTACCGACAGTCTCCCCTCTTGCGGGTCACGAATCAGGGCCGGGCAGCTGCTCCCCGACCGGCACATCGATCTGCAGCACGTTGCCGGGGGGTGCCAGCGGGCATGCCCATGCCGGGTTGTAGGCACAGCTCGGGTGATACAGGAAGTTCAGGTCGACGACCACGCCTTGCGACCCCGACCCCAGATCCGCGCCCTTGGCCGTGTCGAGTAGGTACCGGCCTCCGCCGTACGAGGTGATCCCGCCGGAGGCGTCGCGGACCGGCACGAACAGGCCGCCGGAGTAGTCGGTGAGCCACCAGGCGTCGAGCGTTCCCCACGGCGTGCTCAGGAGCCCGATGCGGTCCATGGACACGCCACCGGCCAGCAGCTTTCGTTCGGGTGGTGCCGCTTCCAGCGGCACCACGACGCGCCAGGAAGGGTCGTACGGCGCCACCGGAAGTCCCGTCTCCGATCGCCGGTCCCCGGGCAGCAGAGGGGTTTGGGTCGACTCCCGGAAGAGCGCGTCCCGTCCTGCGCGCCACACCGCGTGACCCTGTCCGGGCGGTAGTGCCCGGACGGACGCGTAGAGCTCGGCGACCGTGCGCCGCCAGTCGAGCAGGTCGAGCATCAGCTGTGTGGGAGCTGGTCGAGCAGCCGCAGCCACACCTCGCTCATCGTCGGGTAGCTCGGCACGGCGTGCCAGAGGCGGTCCAGCGGTACCTCGCCCACGATCGCGACCGTCGCGGCGTGCACCATCTCGGTGACCCCGGGGCCGAGGAACGTCGCGCCGACGAGCCGTCCGTCGGCGACGACGAGCTGCGCCCAGCCCGGGTTGTCGTCGACGAACAGCGAGCCGCCCGCCGTGTCGCCGATGTCATAGCTGGCCGTGGCGACCTCGAGCCCCTGCTGGCGTGCCGCCGCCACAGTGAGCCCGACCGAGGCGACAGGCGGGTCGGTGAAGATGACCTGCGGCACGCAGTTGTGGTCGGCGGTCGCGGCGTGCTGCGTCCAGTCACCACCGACCGGCTTCCCCAGCGCACGGGCCGCGATGACGCTGCCAGCAGCCCGGGCCTGGTACTTGCCCATGTGCGTGAGCAGCGCACGGTGGTTGACGTCACCGGCGGCGTACAGCCAGTCCGTTCCCTGCACGAGCAGCGTGTCGTCGACCGTCAGCCAGCTACCCGGCTCCAGCCCGACAGTCTCCAGTCCCAGGTCGTCGGTCTTCGGCCGGCGCCCGACCGCCACCAGGATCTCGTCGGCCTCCACGGTGCTGCCGTCGTCGAGCGTGACCGTCACGGCACCGTCACGCACGACCTTCGTGACCGACACCCCGGTCCGGACGTCGACCCCCCTGTCGCGCAAGGCCTTCGTGATGCGGGAGCGCGCCTCCGGCTCGTTGTTGGCCAGCACCCCGTCGGTCCGCTCGAAGAGCGTCACCTGCGACCCCAGCCCCTGCCAGGCGAAGGCCATCTCCACGCCGACGACGCCGCCGCCCATGATGGCCAGGCGCGCCGGCGCCGCTGACGCACTCGTCGCCTCGCGTGACGTCCACGGGCGGCTCTCGACCAGTCCGTCGACGGGCGGGATGAGGGCGGTCGTCCCGGTGGCGAGCACTACCGCGTGCCGTGCGGTGAAGGTGCGGCCCGCCGCCGCCACCGTCTTGACGCCGGTCAGCCTCCCGGCTCCGCGGGCCAGGGCGATGCCCGCGCCGTCGGCCCACTGTGCCTGGCTGTCGTCGCGCCACTCGTGCGTGAAGGAGTCCCGTCGGGCGAGCACCGCGGCCACGTCGATCGGTCCGGTGACGGCCTCCCGCACGCCGCCGAGGGACCGGGCCTCCGACAGCGCCTCCAGCGGCCGCAGCATCGCCTTGCTGGGCATGCAGGCCCAGTAGGAGCACTCGCCCCCCACGAGTTCGGACTCGACGAGCAGGGCGCTGAGCCCGCCGCGCACGGCGTAGTCGGCCACGTTCTCACCGGTCGGGCCCGCGCCCACCACGATCACGTCGTACGTCGTGTCCGTCAGGTCCTGTGGTCTGTGGTCGTGACCTGGGTGGATCGTCGGCACGGATGCCTCCTCGCGTGACAGGGACCTCGTGTGACGGGCAACAGTGGCAACTTGACCCAACCACAGGAGCAGCGAAACCTGCCTGTTCCTGAGAGGGTCGATCTGGCAGACCCCACGGGTGTGCGCCCGCGAGAGCCTGGGCCATGATGGGGCAGACGATGTTCGAGGGACAGGAGCGACCGCGTGGCGGACAAGGACGACACAGAGGGACCCGCGGTGCGGCTGACACCGACCAAGCGGCCACAGACGGTCGCTCAGGAGCGGCCCGCACGCGGCAAGCGCTCCCCTCAGGATGGTGCCGGCGCACCCGCCCCTGCTCCCGCTGCCGTGCCGCGGAAGGCCGCGTCCGAGGCGCCGGCGAAGGCGGCAGCCAAGCCGGTCGCCGCTAAGAAGGTGGTGGCCAAGAAGGTCGCCGCCAAGAAGGTGGTGGCCAAGAAGGTTGCTGCTCCGGCATCCTCGCCCACACCGCCGGCCACCCAGCCCGCCGGGGAGGCCGCGCCGGAGAAGTCGTGGTCGACGCCGGCTCCCACATCGGTGGCTACGCCGTCGCCCACCGCGCACCTTCCGGGACAGGTCCCGGACCCTCAGCCCGGGGTACCTATCGCTAAGACGCACGTCCTGGCAGTGGCAGGGGTGATGGGCCTTCTGGTCCTGCGTCGCCGTCGCCGCGGCAAGAAGGCTTGAACCAAGGCGTCAGCGCGTCACGTCGTTCTGGAACTCCACGTTGCAGGCGGTCCGCGCCGCCGGGTCGGCGCCCGCTCGGTTGAGGCAGTGCTGGTACTGCGTGATCTGCGTGTGGAAGTAGAGGACGAACGCCGTGATGAGCGCTGCGCCGATCAGACCGAGGATCCCGCACACGAGTCCGGCGATCGCCATTCCTCCGTTGGTGGCCTCGTGGCGGGCGGCGCGCTTGCGTCCGAGCGCAGCGAAGACGATCGCCAGGACGGCCAGGACGACATCGAGAGCGGGAACCCAGAACAGCACGAGCGACGCGATCCCGAGGACGAGCGCAGCGACGCCGAAGCCGTTGCGCGTCGGGCCTGCGATCGGTGCGCCGTACAGAGGAGCGCCGTACTGGGGTGCGCCGTAAGGAGGTGCCGGGTAGGGCGGCGGGGAGACCGGGGTGCCGTACGGCGAGACCGGCCGCTGGGGCTGGTCGCCGGTGGGCGGGTTGAACGGGTCGGTCATGCCGGGTCCTTCCGCGGTGCTCATGGTGCCATCGTCGCGCACGCGGGCAGCCTGCGTCGGTATCCACCGTCCTCGGAAGGCTGTGGTGGACTGGGGTGTGTGACCTCCGCACCTCGCCGCTGGGCCGCCGCTGCCGTTCTCGTGAGCCTGGGTTGGCTCGTGACACCCAACGCCGTCCCGATCTACGACGGCGTCGGCGCCCCCGATGAGCCCTATCGCTACGTCGCAGCGCCCGCCACAGCGAAGCAGACAGCTGGCCCGACGAGCGGGGCTGCGTCCAGCCCGGTCCACCAAGGCCGCAACACGAACGGGATGAGCGTGCAGACGGCCGAGCAAGGTCCGCAGGCGTCGCTGTTCATGCCCCCTGCGGGCCTGGCCGCGCCCGGCGCAGCGATCGAGGTCAAGGTGGTCCCGCAGGCGCCGACCGGGAACCCACCGGGTGGAACGATCGACGGCAATGTCTACCTGTTCACCATCACCGACAAGGCCGGGCCGGTGACGCTGACCGACCAGGCCGCACTGGCGACGCTCTACCTGCGGGCGACCACCGCCAAGCAACCCGGTCCGGTGATGGAGTACCGCAGCGACGCGTCGAAGCCCTGGCAGGCGCTGAAGACCTCGCGCGGTGGCCAGGACGTGTATGTCTCGACCTTTCCCGGGGCCGGCCAGTTCGCGCTTGCCTTCGTGCCGGTGAAGGGGGCGGCCCAGGGCACGTCCATCCTGCCGATGGTGCTGCTGGGCGGGCTGGTGCTGCTGGTCGTCGTGGTTGTCGTGATCAGGCTGCAGGCCACGTCGGAGTGAGGCAGCGGGTCGCCGCCCTGCTGATCGGGTTCGCCGTGTCAGTGGGGCTTCGCGTCGTCGTGGGGGGCGACGGCGTGGCGCAGTCACAACCCGCCGGGTTGGTGTTCGCCGCCTGCCTGCTCGTGCTCTCGCTCGCATCCGGCACGCGGGTCCCCTTGAGTCGCAAGGCCTTCCTCGTCGGGCTGGCTGGTGCGGCGCTCGTCTGCGCCCCGGTGGGGTTCGCGCAACTGCTCACCTTCCGGCCGGTCCACGGAACTGAGGGCTTTGCCACCTGGGCAGCGGTCGTGACCGTGGTCGCGACCGCTGAGGAGATCTTCCTGCGCGGGACGCTGTACGACGCCGTTGACGACCTGGCCGGTCCTGTCCCGGCGATCGTCGTCGGCGCCGTCTGCTTCGCTCTGCTCCACGTCCCGCTGTACGGCTGGCACGTCCTCCCGCTCGACCTCGCGGTCGGCCTGGTCCTGGGCGGGCTCAGGCAGTCGACCGGCACCCCGGCGGCCCCGGCGGTCACCCACGTCGGCGCCGACTTCGTCGGTTGGTTCCTCCGCTAGGAACCCCCTTGCGTCTGCTCGAACGAGCGGCCGACGTGTGGGCAAGAGCGGACGCAAGCTGGGGTGGGAGGGCGTGTTAGTCGTCTTCGGGGCGGGGGCGGCGCAGGACCAGCACGGTCACGGTGAGCAGGAGCAGCACGCCGCCACCGAGCAGCAGCACCCTCACCAGGCTCAGGCCTCCCGCGTTGAGGGGTGTGGAGCCCGGGAGCTGCACGAGGGAGTACTCGCCGAGGTCGCGAAACGGCGTGCTCAGGATGTCGGTGCCGGCGCGGGTGGTCTTCATCTCCACCCAGGGGTCGGTCGCGGCCCGGCGGTGCACGATCACGGGGTCGGGCTTGGTCATGACCGCAGCCCGCAGGAAGATGAAGCCCTGCGTGTTCTCCGGGTGCAGGACGGCGCCGGGGCTCGCGGTGAGGCGGTAGACGTTGCCGTCGAGGCGTCCGCGTGGGGGAGTGCCGTCAGGTGTCAGCGGCGTGCTGGTGAGTGTGACGGTCTTCCCGTCGGCCGTGAACGCGCCGGAGCCGAGGTCGACGAGGACCTGCGGCCCGTTCTCGCTGCTCTTGAGCTGTAGGGATGCCGAGACGCCACCTGAGTCCGGGACGGTGACGCTGACCGCTGCCGGGGCGGGGCTCTTCCCGACGTACTTGTAGGGCTCGTCGGGGCTCCCGACGCCGTCGTAGATCGGGGCCGTACCGGGGCTGGCGAGCCAACCGACGGTGACCAGCAGGGCTCCCACCAACGCACGCTTCACTTGGTGGTGCTGCTCGAGCTGACGGTGGTCGCGGATCCGCTCTCCTGCGTGAGCGGCTGGGCGATGAGGAAGAGGCTGAACGCGGTGTACGCCACCATCGCCACGAGCCACGGGTACTCGCTGCGCCGAGCGGCGTGCCCGTCGCCGGCCCGGGCCACAAGGTGACGGTGCGCGATCACCACAGCAACGACGTGCACGGCCACGATCACGATCACGGACAGGTACCAGTAGAAGCTGTTCGGGAGCAGCGTGACGTCGACCTCGAAGGTGTCGTTGAACGGGTAGGGGAGCTTGATCGGCCAGTTGGCGAAGCCGGGGTTGCCGATCAGCGGCGCGACGAGCTGGCCGTTGGTGAGCAGGTACTGCAGGTAGTGGGCGATCAGGTAGCCGAAGGCGATCGGAACGAGGCTCGGCAGCAGCCCGGCCAGCGAGCCCAGGGGACTGGCGGCGAACCGACCGGCTCGGGCTGCGGTCCAGGCGAAGACGACGAATACCCCGAGCACCACGAGGACCAGCACGGCGAGTGAGCCGGTGCGCAGGGCCTCGATGCCGGTGCCGTTGGTCCCCAGCGTCCGCTGTTCGTAGGACGCCCACTGCGGCGTCGCGAGCAGGCCGTCGAAGTTGATGGTCACGAGGAGCAGCAGGACGAACACGATCCGGCTCGCGGAGGCCTGGAACGGTACGTCGAGCCCGCCGGTGAAACCGCGGCGACCGGGAGCACCCATGCGGAAGAAGCCCAGCCGACCCCAGGCGTTGAACAAGCCGGAGAAGACCTCGCCGTGAGCGGTCCAGCTCGGCCCGAAGAGCACGCCCAGGAAGAAGGAGAGCACGCCGTAGACGAGCAGGACGCCGCCGACGAAGGCGGGAGTCGTGCTGTCGAGGTTGAACACCAGCTCGCCGAGGACGAGCAGGACGAACAACCCGACGGAGGGCCACCAGCCCAGTCGCGCCGACCACCCCAGCGGCTTGGACCGGGCCAGGAGCAGCTTGCGGACGCCCGCGCTGTCGCCGAGCCGGGCGAGGTTGGCGAAGGGGTTGACCGAGCGCGTCCAGTCACCGAGCAACCCACAGGTCAGCGGCACGCCGATCCAGACGAGTACCCAGAAGAACTCCGGTGCGATGTTCTCGGAGACCTGCTGACTACCGGTCAGCCCCACGACCGCCACGAGGAACGTCAGCAGGATGCTCAGCACGCCGCTCACGGGACGAAACGGCGCGGCGGGTACGACGTCCTCGGCGTCGAACGGCCGGGAGCCGTCCGTCGTACGACGAAGGACGAGCAGGAACGACAGCAGGACGACGAGGGCCCCGCCGCCGACGAACAGATAAAGCGGGAGGGGGAGCTCGTAGCGTTGGCCGAAGGCGTGGGCCAGGATGATCGGGCCGGTCCGCGTCATGCTTCCAGCCTAATGTGGACCTCGCGCACCGGCGGTCCCCTGGGGTTCCGCTGGGATCCGTTCTTACCCGTTGGATAGTCCGTGGTAGCCCGGACGTCCCCCAGAGCAGGGCCCATTCGGGCTATGTCGCCCGAGATCCCCGCGAATGATGCTGAAATCTCACTACCGAAACGGGTCCAGCGTGGCGCTTTCCCTGCTTGTCGTGGACGACCAGTTCAGCGTGCGTCTCCTGCTCGAGCTGGTCGCAGGTGAGGACGCCCGCTACGGCCTGGTCGTGAGCGCAGCGGGTGTCGCCGACGCCGTTCGGCTGGCCGGCCAGCACCACCCGGATGCTGTGCTCCTGGACGTCGGCCTCGGTGACGAGGACGGGCTCGCCTCGATCGACGACCTGCGCAGCGCGGCGCCGGGGGTGGTGGTCGTCGTCTTCAGTTCCGACCCGCTGGCGGACCGCGACAGCGCCCGTCGGGCGGGCGCGGACCTGTTCGTGCAGAAGGGCACCGACCCCGACGTGGTGCTGGACCTGGTGGCGAAGCGGGTCGAGGACCGCGCAGTACCGGCCTGAGCTCGAGCCTGCCTGAGCCGTTCCCTCAACGCGCCGCAAGGCGCCATGGAGTGAGGCGAACTACGCCGGTTGGGGGGTGTTTAGAGGGGTTTGCCCGGTCACGGTGTCTGCACGTGGTCCTGACTGCTCCGACGAGGTGACGCTCCCACAGCGTGTCACCGCAGTCGCCGGAACAGCTTCCGCCACCAGGGCTCCGTCTTGGGACCACTGTGAGGAGAACACGATGCTGTCCACGGGCAAGCACGCGAAACCCCCGGCGCGCCGTGATCGCAAGGCCAGGCGGCACGGCCTGGCCGTCGTCGCGGCGTTGGCGATGGTCATGACCTCCCTCGTCGGTGAGGGGTTCGCGGCACCAGCGCTCTCACCGCCCTTCACCGAGTGCCCGGCCATCGGAGCCAGCCCCAGCTGCGGCATTCTCATCGTGATCAACGCTGACGGGACCACCGCGATCCTGACCGACCCCGCGGTGGGCCCTTACGATGGCAACGAGGACACGCTCGTGGGCGTCGTCAACAACTTCGGTAGCCCCGTCAGCAGCTTGCAGCTGTCGTCGACCAAGGACATCTTCGGCTTCGACGGGGACGGGATCTGCGCCAGCAGCATCCAGCCGCATCCGGCCGCCTGTCCGTTCGGTCCCACGCTCTACGAGGGGCCCGGTACGAGCTACTCCGGCATCAACACCGCCAAGACGACCGGCACGGTCAACTTCAACGCGCCCATCCCGGCGAACGGCGGGACGTCGTACTTCGGTCTGGAGAACAGGCTGACTGGCGCCGACCTCAACATCCCGAAGTCGGACCTGTCCATCGTCAAGACCGCGTCGCCGAACCCCGTGCTCGTGGGCCAGGTCCTCACGTACACGCTGACGGTCCTGAACAGCGGTCCGAGCAATGCCACCGGTCTGACCGTCTCCGATCCGCTGCCGGCCAACGTCAGCTTCGTCTCGGTCACCCCGAGTCCCGCATGCGGCCAGGCGGGTGGAACCGTGACCTGCAGCCTTGGTGCGCTCGCCAGTGGGGCGAGCACGACCATCACGGTGAAGGTCGTCCCGAACGCGGCTGCAGCGGGCACGATCACCAACACCGCCACGGTCAAGGGCAACCAGTTCGACAACAACCCGAGCAACAACTCCTCGTCCGTGACCACGACCGTGCAGCCGTCGGCCAACCTCGCCCTCACCAAGGTGGCCTCACCTGACCCGGTGACCGTGGGGCAGCCGCTCACCTACACGCTCAAGGTGACCGACAACGGCCCGAGCACGGCCACCGGCGTGACCGTCACCGACACCCTGCCGGCGAGTGTCAGCTTCGTCTCGGCGTCGCCGAGCCAGGGCACCTGCGGGCAGGCAGGCGGCACGGTGACGTGCAGCATCGGCACCCTCGCCAACGGTGCCAGCGCCACCATCACCATCACGGTCACCCCGAACACCCCGGGCACCGTCACCAACACAGCGACGGCCAAGGCCAACGAGACCGACACTGCCCAGGCCGACAACACGGCCACCGTCACGACCACGGTCAACGCCCAGACCGCCGACCTACGGATCGTCAAGACGGCCTCGCCCGACCCCGTGCTGGTGGGTCAGGCACTGACCTACACGATCGCGGTGAGCAGCGGTGGCCCGGGCACAGCGACCGGTGTCGTGGTCACCGACCCGCTGCCGGCGAACGTCACGTACGTGTCGGCGACACCGAGCCAGGGGAGCTGCGCGCTGGCGAGTGCGGTCGTGACGTGCAGTCTCGGCAGCCTCGCGAACGGCGCCAGTGCCAGCATCCAGATCGTGGTGCGGCCGACCGCAGCAGCGGTGGGCAGGCTCAGCAACACCGCGACGGTGAAGGCCACCGAGAGTGATCCGAACACCGCGAACAACACCTCGACCGTGACCGTCACGGTCAAGCCGGCGGCGGACCTGTCCATCACCAAGACCGCGTCGCCGAACCCGGTCCTGGTAGGCCAGACGCTGACGTACCTGGTGACCGTGAACAGCCTCGGGCCCAACGACGCGACGGGCGTGGTGGTTTCCGACCCGTTGCCCGCGAACGTCACCTACGTGTCGGCGACGGCGACCCAGGGAAGCTGCGCGCCGCTCACGGGCACGGTGACGTGCACCCTGGGCACCTTGGCCACCGGCGGGACGGCCACGATCACCATCAAGGTCATCCCGACTGCGGCGGCCGTGGGCACCCTGACCAACACCGCGACCGTGACGTCGAACGAGACGGACCCGAACTCGGCGAACAACACCTCCACGGTGACCGTCACGGTGAATGGGGCAGCGAACCTGTCCCTCACCAAGACCGGCTCACCCAGCGCGGTGCTGGTCGGCCAGACCGTCACGTACACGCTCACGGCCGGCAACTCCGGGCCCAGCACGGCCACCGGAGTGAAGGTCGTGGACCCGCTGCCGTCCCAGGTCAGCTACGTCTCGTCCTCGGCGAGCCAGGGCAGCTGCACCCAGGCGTCCGGAACGGTCACGTGCGCGCTAGGCACCCTTGCCAACGGTGCCAGCGCCACCGTCACCATCCAGGTGAAGGTGAACGCCAAGGGCGCCAGCATCGTGAACACCGCGACGGTCAGCTCGAACGAGACCGACCCGGTACCGGCCAACAACACCGCCAGCGCGACCACGGTCGCGTACATCCTGAGCGGCTCCGCGTTCGGGGAGCAGATCCGGTCGTTGCTCATCAACTCCGGCCCGCTGCCCTACGTGCAGCGCAACACCGAGGGCACCTCGACCCTGACGGCGCTGGGGATCAACGTGCCCAGCGTGCTGAGCACCGGTGTGCTGTCGGCCACGACAACCATCGGGCCGACGGTCGTGGTGAAGAGCTCCGCGGACGTCGCCGACGTGAACGCCCTGGTCGGCGTAGTGGTTGCGCAAGCCGTCCACAGCGAGTGCACGGGATCCAGCCTGACCAGCCTTTCCGGCCTGACGACCTTCGCCAAGCTCGACCTGGCTGGGCAGCACCTGCTGAACTACCAGCCGGCACCGAACATGACGATCGCCATTCCGGGTGTGGCCACGGTGATCCTGAACGAGCAAGTCCTGACCACGCCGGCTCCCAACACGAAGAAGCTCGTCGTCAATGCCCTGCACATCAAGACCCTCCTGGGCATCGACATCGTGATCTCGCAGTCGAGCTGCACCGTCGATCCCTGAGGTTGCCCGTCCGCGGACCGCTGGATCCTGCCCATAAGGGCGGGAACCAGCGGTCCGCAGACATGTCCGCCCCTTGCGCAGTCCTCCTGCCGGTACGACGATCGACGCGGGCGACCGCGAGGAGGCAGAGCATGCAGGCAGTGGTGGGTGACCGGATTGCGATTCCTGGACGGCACGTGGGTGAGGCGGGGAAATCAGGCGAGGTGCTCGACGTGCGCGGCCCCAACGGCACACCGCCGTACGTCGTGAGGTGGTCGGACGGGCACGAGGCCGTCTGCTATCCCGGGCCCGAGACCAGGGTGGAGCACCGCGAGGGGTAAGGGCCCCTGGCGTATGCGGTTCCGCGACCGGCGGGACGCGGGACGCGAGCTCGGCGAGCGCCTCAGCACCGAGTCGCTGAGCGACCCGGTCGTGCTCGCCCTCCCTCGCGGTGGGGTGCCGGTGGGGTACGAGATCGCGGTGGCGCTGAGCGGTGCGCTGGACGTGCTCGTCGCCCGAAAGGTCGGCGCGCCAGGCCGACTCGAGTACGGCATCGGCGCGATCGCTGAGGGTGGAACCGTCGTGATGGATGTTGCCGCGGTGGCTGCCGTTGGCCTCTCGCCGGCTGGTTTCGCCCGGCTGGCGGAGGCTGAGCGTCACGAGCTCGACCGCCGGGTGCTGCGCTACCGGCACGGCCGCCCGCTTCCCCGGCTGGTCGGCCGCACCGTCGTCGTCGTGGACGACGGCTTGGCCACCGGTGTGACCGCCGAGGCCGCGCTGAAGTCCGTGAGGGCCGCAGTACCGGAGCGGGTGGTGCTCGCCGTACCCGTTGCCCCCCGGGACACCCTCGACCGTCTCCGCAGGGTCGTCGACGATCTGGTGTGCCTCTACGCGCCGGAGGGCTTCGCTGCCGTCGGGCAGTGGTACCGGCGCTTCGACCAGACCAGTGACGAGGAGGTCGAGCGACTGCTTGCGGCTTCTGCGCTCCAGCCCTGACCGTAGAATGCGCGCGGCAGCCGCCTTTGCTGACCCTGGGGCCGGTCCGACGGGGGCGAACAGGGTGGGCACGTGAAGGTGACCCGCGAGGTCGAGACGAAGCTGGATGTCCCGGACCACTTCGTTGTTCCGACGCTGACCGAGGTCAAGGGTGTCGACCGGGTGACGGTCCGCACGCTGCGCCTGCACGCGACCTACTACGACACCGATGACCTGCGGCTTGCCCGGACTGGTACGACGCTGCGGTACCGCACCGGAGAGGGCAGGCCGCGATGGACGCTCAAGCTGGGCCTGCCGTCGAGCCGGGTCGCGTCGGGTGGCCTCGACCGCGAGGAGCGAGATGTCGAAGGACCGGGCACTGCGGTGCCCGCGGAACTGCTGGACCTGCTCACGGCGCCGCTTCGCGGTGCCTCGCTGAGGAAGGTGGTGGAGCTGCGCACCCGCCGTACCTCGTCGTTGCTGCACGACGCTGAGGGGGGTGAGCTGGCCGACGTGGTCGACGACCAGGTCGAGGTCGTGCAGGGCACGGCTGTCGTCGACAGCTGGCGCGAGCTGGAGGTGGAGGATCGTGGGGGAGGGCCGAAGGTCGCCGCAGCAGTGCTGACCTTGCTCCGCAAGGCGGGGGCACGCAACGCTGACCAGATCCCCAAGGCGGTGCGGGCCCTGGGCCCGCGTGCCACCGAGCCGCCCGACCTGCCGATGCCCCGACGGGTGCGTCGCAAGGACCCGGCCGCGGAGCTGGTGTGCTGGTCACTGGCGACCGGCCTGGCCGCTCTTGTCCAGCACGACGTCGCGGTGCGCCGGGGGCTGGACGATGCCGTGCATCAGCTCCGCGTCACCTGTCGGCGGCTGCGCAGTGACCTTCGGACGTTCCGCACGCTGCTGGCCGACGAGCGGGTCGAGCCGCTGCGGGGAGAGCTGGCCTGGCTCGCAGGCAGCTTCGGCGCCGCTCGGGACCTCGAGGTGCTCCGCGAGCGGCTGCGGTGCACCGCTGAAGAGGATCCGCTCCAACCGCTCGACGTCACCGCCGTCGACGTCCTGCTCGGCGGTGAGGAGCAGGTCGCTGTCCAGGCGGCGCTGGGGGCGCTCCGCTCCGAGCGTTACCTCGCCTTGCTGCAGCTGCTCCACGACGTGGCAACGGCGCCGGTGTTCGCTCCGCGCGCCGCCGACCGCTGTGACGACGTGCTGCCGGCGCTCGTCGACATGGCCTGGCGGCACCTCGCCAGACGCGCCCGCCGGTTGCGGCTCACCGACCCCGATACCCGGTGGCACCGGGCCCGGATCCTCGCCAAGCGCGCCCGGTACGCAGCGGAGAGCGCCGAGGTGGCTCTGGGCAAGGACGTCCGCAAGGTCGTCAAGGCAGCCATGCTGGTGCAGGAGCGGTTAGGCGAGCACCAGGACGCCGCCGTCGCCGCAAGCCGGGTGCTCGCGTTGGCAGACGAGCACTCGGACGACCATCGGCTGGCGTTGACCTGCGGTCGCCTCGCCGAGCGCGAACGGGCCCACGTGCTGGTCTCCCGGAGAGCCTTCTTCCGCAGCTGGGAGCGACTGCGCACGTGAAGCACCCATGAGCAGGCCTGTCGTCGCTGCTCGTGAGTGACAGGCCGTCAGTGGTGGGATGGCAGGAATCGCCTGGCCAGGTTGCGTTCCCGGCTGGGACCCGGCTCGCTGGGAGCGATCCACGGACCATCCGGGGCCGGGTCGAGCACGCCCTCCTCGAGCCACGTGAACCGGTCGTGCATCACCTGCTGCGCCAGGTCGAGATCCTGCGTGTCTGTGTTGTGCCAGAGCCGGTTGAACAGCGCTTCTGTGCGGATCCTCGACTGCTGGCAGAAGGCCTCCGCGAGCTCGTAGGCCGTCTCGCCCTCGGCTGGGTCATCGGTGCGCAGCATTTCGGCGCGCACGACGCTGGCGGACATGGCGAACAGCTCCGCACCGATGTCGACCACTCGGCCCAGGAACCCCTGCCTGCGTTCCAATCCGCCCTGCCAGCGGGCCATGCCGTAGAACGTGGCACGCGCCAGCCGACGGGCGGCTCGTTCGACGTACTGCAGCTCGCCCGCGAGCGAGCCGAACTCCGCGTAGCTGTGCGGGTGCTGACCCGGAACCGTCACCAGATGGGGGAGCCAGTGGCTGTAGAACCCACCGGCTCGTACCGCGGCCTTGCCCTTGGTCTTGAGGCTTGCCCCCGGATCGATGAGGTCGCCGGCCACGGAAAGATGGGTGTCGACGGCTTCGCGTGCCACAAGCAGGTGCATGATCTCCGTCGAGCCCTCGAAGATGCGGTTGATCCGCATGTCCCGCAGCAGCTGCTCGGCGGGAACGGGGCGCTCGCCGCGCGCGGCCAGCGACTCGGCGGTCTCATAGCCGCGACCGCCGCGCAGCTGCACCAGCTCGTCCGCGACCAGCCAAGCCATCTCGCTGCTCCACAGCTTCGCCAGCGCTGACTCGATCCGGATGTCGTTGCGCCCTTCATCGGCCATCTGGGCGGAGAGGTCGAGTACGGCCTCCATCGCAAAGGTGGTGGCGGCGATGAAGGCGATCTTCTGGGCCACGGCGGCATGCTCTCCGACGGGCCGACCCCATTGGACCCGCTCGCGGCCCCATTCCCGAGCGACCTTCAGGGCGTACTTGGACGCCGCGACGCAGGTCGCCGGGATGGACAGCCGCCCCGTGTTGAGAGTGGTGAGCGCGATCCGCAGCCCGTCCCCGACCTGCCCGATGACGTTCTGCGCTGGTACGTGCACCTGGTGAAAACGGGTCACGCCGTTTTCAAGCCCGCGTAGTCCCATGAACGCGTTGCGGTGCTCGACGGTGATACCCGGCGTGTCCGCTTCGACGACGAAGGCGGTGATGCCGGCCCGCAGGCCGTCGACGTCTGGCACCCGTGCCATCACCACCAGCAGCTCGGCGACGACGCCGTTGGTGGTCCACAGCTTGACGCCGTCGAGCAGGTAACCGCCATCTGCCACGGGCCTGGCGGTCATCCGTAGTCGCGCAGGATCGGACCCCACATCGGGCTCAGTCAGGAGAAAGGCGCTGATCGCGCCGCGCGCACACCGCGGCAGGTACGCACGCTTCTGCTCCGGCGAGCCGAACAGTTTCAGCGGCTCGGGCACCCCGATCGACTGGTGGGCGCTCAGCAGGGCCGAGATGCTGGGATGCACAGAGCTCACCAGGATCAGCGCCCGGTTGTAGGACACCTGTGACAGCCCCAGTCCGCCGTACTCCCTGGGGATCTTGATGCCGAAAGCCCCGAGCTCGGCGAGGCCCTGCACGACCGAGTCGGGGATGCGCGCATCTCGCTCCACCACCTGTCCGTCGCAGGTCTCGCAGAAGCGCCGCAACCGATCCAAGAACTGCGCACCCGCAGTCTGGTCGTCCCGCGCCGGACGCGGATGCGGATGCACCAGGTCGAGTCGGAAGCGACCTAGATACAGCTCTTTGGCGAAGGAGGGCTGGCCCCACTGTGCTTCTCGCGCAGCCTCGGCGACTGCTCGTGCTTGGCCCTCGGTGACCTGCAGCCCCGGTGCCGTGGCGCTCTGGTGCCTCATCTGATGCCTCCACCTCGCGGGGATCTGACGATCAGGAGTGCCCAGTCTCAATGTGACACAAGCCCCGCGTCCGACCTAGCCCTGGCGGCTGCGGCGACAAGCCTGTCGAATGTTGACACCTCGGGGGGGATGGCGTCTTGCGGTCCGGGCCTCCAGGAGGTATCCCGGTTGGGCGGGCCATTGAGCCCAGGTCGGGTCGGGTGCCGCAGAAGGAGTGTGTGGTCATGACCGAACAGCTGAGTATGGGGACGCACCCTGACATCGTGACGCTGCACGCACGCTATGAGACCGCCTCCGAGACGGCCGCAGGGCAGCTCGTCGGCGGCACGACGTTCTTGGCCGGGTTGTACCTCGCGATCTCGCCGTGGGTTGTCGGGTTCGACGGGCAGCAGCCCGTGCTCTTCAACAACCTCATCATCGGTTCCGCCGCGGCGTTGCTGGGCCTGGGACTGACCGCTGCCTTCGACCGCCTTCACCGGTTGGCGTGGACGGTGCCCGTCCTCGGCGTCTGGACGATCGTCTCGCCGTGGGTCATCCAAACCGGCGACCTGCGCACCACGGACAACGAGTGGAACAACGTGGTGACCGGTGCGGTCCTGCTGCTTGTAGGTATCGGTTCCTTGGCGATGGCGATGGGCCGCAGCGCGAACCCCATGATGGGTGACTCGGCACGCCGCCGGGCGGCCGGCCGCACCTGACCGGTAGCCATCGTCGCCACCTGACGGCCATCACCGGAGACCGCCCTGACGAGGGCGGTCTCCGCACGTCCGGGACGACGACGAGGCCCTGTCTGTTGGGTGCATCTGCCAGAGTTGTCCCGTAGACGCTGTGGCCACCCTGCAGGGGGCGCGGCCCTCGTAGTCGGGTAGCGTCCCTTGTTCAGCTGCCGGACGCGAGGCGTGACGACGAGGGAGGTCTGTGGTGACGCTCCCGCCCGGCCGGGACGCGGCTGGGCGTGAGTCGACTGAGCTTCTGTCCGCAGCCGCTGCCCTCGAAGGCCACGACCGGGCCGTGGTCGCGATGGCGGCCGACGGCAGGGTCGCGTCCTGGAACTCGCACGCGTCCCGCGTCACCGGTTGGTCGTCGGAGGCGGCCCGCGGCCGGCTGCTTGCGGAGCTCGTGCATGCTGGGTCGCGTCACGACCTGAACGAGGGCTTGGAACTGGTGAGCCTGGGGCGCAGCTGGACGGCCCGGCTCCACCTGGAAGGGCCGGGCAGCGAGGAGCTGGTCGTCGAGGTCTCGGCCGAGCCGGTTCTGGTCGACGATCTCGTCGTGGGCGCCGTTGGGGTGCTGCGCCCGCTGTCGCTCGGAGGCCTTGAGCGGGTGGCTCGTGAGCTCTCTGCGGTGCTCACGCAGGTCACGGACGCGGTGGTCGTGCTCGACCAGGACGGTCGGGTCACGGAGTGGAACCCGGCAGCGGAGCAGTTGTTGGGCTGGTCCCGACCGCAGATGCTCGGAGCGCAGATCGACCGGATCGTTCCGCCCAGCGACGGCGAGCGGTTCCAACGGGTCTGGACCCGCCTCACGGCGGGGCAGGTGGTGAGGCCGTACGAAGCGGTCCGTCTCGACCACACCGGCGCCGAGCAGGTGGTGAGGGTGCACGTTGCTGCCCTTCGCGAGCACGGTGAGTTCTCCGGTGTGATCGCCACGTTGCGGCCTTTGTCGCCCAGGGAGGTCGAGGACCGTCTGCTGTCCGATGGGCTCGCCAAGATGCCGCTCCTGGTGCTGGCCTACGACCACCAGGCGGTCGTGACCTTGGCTGCCGGTGGTGGTGACGTCGGAACCGGGTTGGTCCCCGACGCGATCCGGGGAATGGCGCTGCTCGAAGCGCTGCCTCAGCAGTCGGCACTGGTCGATGCGGTGACGGCCTCTTTGAGCGGACGTGCGACGCAGTTGCAGGTCCTTGTTGGCGAGCGGGTGTGGCTGTGCCACATCGCCCCCATGCCGTCACCCGAAGGGCGCCTTGGGGGGTTGCTGTCCGCGGTCGATGTGACGCAGCAGCGTTTCGTCGATCGCCGTCTCGACGCGCTGCTGGCTGCGACGCCGCTGTGCTTGATCAGCTTTGATGCCGAGGGCAGGGTCACCTACGCCGCCGGGTCAGGGTTCGACGGTTTCGGCGTCGACCCCGAAGACACCGTCGGGCAGACCATGCAGGAGCTGTACGGCCATGACCCGCAGATCCTCCAGGCCGTGACGTCCTGCCTCGAGGGTGAGGCGGTGGACGTGACCCTCCAGAACGGGGGGCGTCGTTGGGACGTGCACTACCGCGCTCATCGGGGTCCCGACGGTCAGGTCACCGGCGGTATCTGCATCGCGCAGCACGCGACCGGGTGGAACGCGCTGCCGTTGCTGCAGGAGCCCGACTCCGGAGCGGAGCCAGTCGGAGCTGACCAGGACGCTGCAGACGGTCTCCCAGGCCCAGCGGAGCTGCGCCGTCGACTGGGTGAGCCGCTCCTGCCGTGGCACGAGCGGGGCGTCGCCGTCGTCTGCTTCGAGGGGCTCGAGCTGCTGGAAGCCCGGGACGACCACGGGCACGTTCCCTGGGCACAACAGGTGATCGCGGCTCGGCTGCATCGCGTCGTTGAGCCGGCCGAGGCGTTCCACAGCCAGGACGAGATGGTCGCGCTCGTCCTGGATGCGGTCGACGTCAGGAACGCCTTGGCGGTCATCGTCCGTGACGTGCAGGCGGCGGTCTCGAAACCTGTCGACAGGCCCTCGGGCGGAAAGGTGCACCTCGCTGCGATGGTTGGTGTCGCCGTATCCGACAGCGCGCCGTTGTCCGAGTTGCTCCGGTCGGCGGAGCAGGCGTGCCGGCAGGCGATGGGTGATGACCGAGCGGACGTGCGCTGGTTCGTCCCCGGCCCGCAACGCAAGCGCGTACGGCTCGGTCTGATTGCTGATCTGCGGCAGGCCCTCCCGCGGGGCGAGCTGCGCGTTCACTACCAGCCGATCATCGACCTGAAGACCCGTCAGGCGGTCGGCGCCGAAGCGCTCGTGCGCTGGGAGCACCCGAAGGAAGGGCTGCTTCCTCCCTCCGCCTTCCTCGGTCTGGCGGAGAACACCGGCGTCATCCACGACATCGGGACCTGGGTGACCCGGACCGCCTGCCGCACCGCCGCAGAACTGGCCACCCGGGGAATGCCACCGTTCCTGGTGTCCGTCAACGTGTCGGCGTACCAGCTGGTTCAGGACGGCTTCGTCGAGGTTGTTGCAGAGCTGTTGGCTGAGACCGGATGCCCGGCAGGCTTGATCTCCGTCGAGGTGACCGAGTCTGCCCTCGCGGTCGAGATGGGTGCCGCCGCTGCGGCGCTGACCGGGCTGAAGGAGCTAGGCGTCCGGCTTGCCCTCGACGACTTCGGCACCGGCTACTCGTCCCTGCTGTACCTGAAGCACTTTCCGGTGGACACCATCAAGATCGATCGCTCCTTCGTCGCCGGGCTCGGACTGAACGAGGAGGACGGAGTCATCGTCGCCTCGACCGTGTCGCTGGCGCATCGGGTCGGAGTCACCTGCGTGGCAGAAGGTGTTGAGACCGTGGGCCAGCTGGAGCTCCTGCGCAAGATGGGATGCGACTACGCGCAGGGCTACCTGTTCAGCCGGCCGATGCCGGGCGAGGCCCTACCGGACTGGCTGCACGAGCAGAGCCCGCCAGCGTCTCGGCGGGCGGCCACCCCGGCAGTGCCCGCCGGGGAGGTGGCGGAGATTCTGCGGATGCACGAGGAGGGCGCGAGCCCGCACACCATCGCCGCGGCACTCAACGTCACCGGCAGGCGCACCCCGCGCGGAACGCGGTGGCATGCCAGCAGCGTCGCTGCCGTCGTCGCGCATGCCGCCTATCCACAGCTGGACCTCGGGCAGCGACACGATCAAGGCTGACGTCAGCGGGGCTCGGGCTCGTGCCCTCAGGCGGTGGAGGGCCCGAGTAGTCGCCCGAGGACGGCTGCAACCGAGCTGCGGTGCCAGCGAACGGCCTTGCCTGGTGCCGGCATGCGCTCCCGGTTGAGCGCTGCTGCGATCGTCGTCACCGACGCGCCGGCGCCGTGCAGCTCCAGGATGCGCCCGACTGCTGCTGCCGTTGCCACCCGCGGTCGTCGGCGTGTTGGGGGCTTGGTCTGCGTGTCAAGCAGCGCGAGCCATTCGCCTTGCGTAAGGGGGTGGCTGTAGAGATATCCCTGCGCGCTGCTGCAGCCACCTTGCTGCAGCAGTTCGGCCTGCTCCTCGGTCTCGACTCCCTCGGCGACGACGCACAGGCCGGTGGCGCGAGCGAGCGAGATCGTGGAGTTGACGATCGCCGTGTCCTCTTTGGACTTTCCCAAGCCGCTGACGAAGGTGCGGTCGATCTTGAGGCCCTCCACGGGGAAGTGCCGCATGTACAGCAAGGATGCGTAGCCGGTACCGAAGTCGTCGATGTAGACCCGAACACCCAGCTGCTGCAGCTGTGCGAGGGCGGCCACCGCCTGGTCCATGTCGGCGAGCACACCTGTCTCCGTGACCTCGAGCACGAGGTTGGAGGCGTCGAGGCCGGCATCCATCAGGGACTGCAGGATGGTCGCCGGCAGCGTGTCCTCCGCCAGCTGAACAGCGGAGACGTTCACCGACACCGTCGGCCGATGGCCGTCGGACCGCACCGGCCATGCCATTGCGTCGAGGCAAGCCTGCCTGAGGGCCCAGGCGCCGAGTTCCTGGATCAGGCCGGCCTTCTCCGCGAGGGGGATGAACTGATCCGGAGGTACCGGCCCCCGCAACGGCGACGTCCAGCGCATGAGCGCCTCCGCGCCGATGAACTGACGGCTCGCCATGTCGACGATGGGTTGGTAGTGCAACGTGAGCTGGTTCGAGCCGATCGCGGCGCGAAGCTCGGACTCCAGGCGCCACTCATCGACGCGCACATGCGCTGGCTGGCTCGTGACCACGTGCGTTCCCTGATGGCCACTGCCTTTCGCCGTCGTCAGCGCCATGGTGGCCGACCGGAAGATGGCGTCTGCGTCGCCGACGCCGGACATCGACACGCCGATCGATGCCGTCAGTCGTAGCGTCTCCTCGCCTGCCACCATCGGTGCCGAGACCAGCTGCTGAAGGCTGCTTGCCCGTACCCGTGCCTGCGCCTCCGTGGTCACCGAGGGGCAGATGATGGCGAACTCGTCGCCCCCGACCCGTGCGACGAGGTCCTCGCGGTCGGCCTCGTGAATGAGTCGCGTCGCAATGGTGGCCAGCACCGCATCGCCGGCTGGAGTGCCGATGGCGTCGTTGATGGCGCTGAACCGATCGAGGTCGAGCAGCAGCAGGGCTGCTTGCTGCCCAGGCCGCAGGCCGGTCGTGAGCCGGTGAATCTCCTCGATCAGCAGGATGCGGTTCGGCAGGCCGGTCTGCGCGTCATGCAGGCTCGCGTTGCGCACGTCTAGCTCGAACTGGTTGCGTTCGGTGTCGTCTCGCACCATCAACAGCGTTGTCGGCGCATCGGTGTCGTCGCGTTCGAAGGGCAGCACAGCAACGCCGACGTGCAGCAGCCGACCGCTGGAGTCGCGAAGGCGCAGTCTGAGCCGTTCGGGCTCCGGCACCTCGCGCCCGATGCAGCCCGTGACCCGCGCCACGTCGTCGGCATCGATGTAGTCGAGCACGCTGGCGCCGATCAGGTCCCCGTCGCGGACACCCACGAGTTGGCCGAGCCGTCGATTTGCAAACGTGATGGTCCCGTAGACGTCGACAATGGCGATGCCCCCGTCGGACGCCTCGACGATGCGGCGGTAGCGCCGCTCGCTGACCGCGAGCTCCTCGAGGAGCGACCGACGGTGGCTGATGTCGTGCAGGTAGACAACCAAGCCGCCGATGCGTGCATCGTGGGTCAGGTTGACGATGCGGGCCTCGACCCAGGCCCACGCAAAGCCCTTCGTCGTGAGTCGGAACTCAACTGGGTCCCTGCGCGTCGCCGAGTGAAGGACCTCGTCGAAGTGCGCTCGGACTCGGGGCGTGTCCCCTGGGTGGACGAACGACCAGGCGGAGGTCCCGATGACGCCCTCGGGCCAGCTGGTGGCCAGTCTCCCAGCACCCCGGCTGACCCACAGCAGCGTCCCGTCGGCCGCAACGACGAGCACCACGTCGGTCGAGCTGGCGACAATGTGTCGCCAACCGCAGCCGTGGTCGACCAGGGGTCCTTCAAGGGCGGGCAGAGTCACTGTGCGGCTGCGCCTTCCACTTGTCGCTGGGCGGCTGCCTGCTGGAGCTTGTGGCAAAAGTAGGGGCGCACGCGGGAAAGCTCGACAATCTGCGCATTCATAGTCTTTAGTGCATTCAGCGCATGCTTTTCGCCGGGCTGAGTCAGCGTGTGCGGTAGCGATTCGCCGGTCGGCCGGGAGCCCCGTAATGGACGTCGAGCTCCACCACGCCGGCGCGGAGGAGCTGGGCGAGGTAGCGCTGTGCGGTGGCCCGGCTGACGCCGACCTGCCCGGCCAGTTCGGCCGCTGTCAGCTCTGCCGTGGCGGTCCTGAGCGCTTGCAGGATCCGGGTCATCGTCGGTCCCGCCGGCTCCACGGGCAGCGGGTCCGCGACTGGGGCGTGCATCAGGCCGTAGAGCTTGTCGACGTCGGCTTGCGAGGCTTCCGCAAGCTGGCCGACGCTCTCCTGCAGCGCCCGGTAGGCCGTGAGCTGTTCACCGAGCCGGCTCGGGGTGACCGGCTTGACCAGGTAGTGCAACGCCCCAAGTTGCATTGCGGTACGCACGCTGTCGACATCGCGTGCGGCGCTGACGACGATGACGTCCGGGGGCGTGAGCAGTGCGCGAACACGTCGCAGCAGCGCCAAGCCGCCCTCGTCAGGGAGGTAGAGGTCCAACAGGACGAGGTCGGGCGCGCGCTCGCCGATCGCGTCGAACGCGTGCGCAGCGGTATGCGCGACTCCGCAGAGGGAGAAGCCAGCGACCTGGCTGATGGTGGCGGCGAGGATGTCGGCGGCGAGGTGGTCGTCGTCGACAACGAGGGTGCGGATCACGGCAACCTTGTGGAGTGGGACTGCGTTATGGGGTGGGACGGTGTTGTGGAGTGGGACGGCGCGGAGGCCGGGCCTGTGGCGACGGGCCGACGCAGACCCGAGGGAAGGGTGATGCGGAAGACCGCCCCAGGTCCGTCCTCCACAGTAATGGTGCCGCCCGCCCGCGCGACCAGCCGGTCGACAAGTGCCAGTCCGAGCCCGCGATGCATTCCGTTGCGTGGAGGTTTGGTGCTGTAACCGTCGCGGAAGAGGGCATCCACATCGCCGTCGATGCCGGGGCCGTTGTCCGAGACCTCGATCGCGACCTCCCCGCTGTCCAGGTGGCTGAAGACCACGTGCACCGCCGGCCGCTCACCATCCGCCGCCGCGTCGATGGCGTTGTCCACGAGGTTCCCCAACACCGTCACCACGACGAGGTCGATGCCATCGGTCGGACGCGTGTTCTTGCCGTCGCCAGCAAACGTGAGCCTCACCCCGCGCTCGGCCGCGACTGTCGCTTTCGCGAGCAGTAGGCCGGCCACTGCCTCGTTGCCGATGTGCTCGCGGAGTTCCTCCGCCAGCGCCGGCGATGCGACTGAAAGCCGAGACAAGTAGTCGTTCGCCTCCTCGACTCGTCCCAGACCCAGCAACCCGGCAACCGCATGCAGGCGATTCGCGTGCTCGTGGTGCTGAACGCGCAAGGCATCCGTGAAGCTGCGGGCGCTGTCGAGCTCTCGGAGCAGACCGACCACCTCTGTGCGGTCGCGAAGGGTGATGACCACGCCCAGGAACCGTCCGTCGTGGCTGACCGGCATGCGACCGACCATGAGGATGTGCTGCCCGGTGAGTACCGTCTCGTCGATCCTCTCGCCTGCGGCGCCCGTCAGTACGTCGCGCAGCCGTCCCGGCGGTGCCAGGTCTCGCACTCCCTGAGGCCCTCCGTCCGTGCGCAGCCCGAGCAGCCGACGCGCCTCGTCATTGACGAGTGAGACATTCCCCATGGGATCGACAGTGATGACGCCTTCGCCGACCCCGTGCAGCATTGCTTCGCGTTCTTGCAGCAGGTCGGCGATCGCGGCGAGGTCCAGCCCGAAGGTGCGCCTTTTGAGTCGACCTGCCATCAACAGGGAGGCAGCAGCACCGACCCCCAGCGCGCCAAGGACGCACAGCAGGAGGGCTGGCAGGGAGTGCCAAACCGCGCTGGACACTCGGTTCTCGGCAATACCGGCCGACACCTGTCCGACGACTCGGCCGTCGGGTCCGCGCAGGGGCACCGCTCCGCTCGCTGAGCGTCCAGGGGTGCCGTCATTGACATCGACGTGCTCCGTGCCGTCCAGCGCGATGACGGACCCGCGCACCCTTTGCCCGATACGCGCAGGGTCTGGATGCGAGTGCTGCACACCGTTGCGGTCAAGGACCACGATGTACGACGCGCCGGTGGCCGTGCGCATCCGTTCCGCGAGGACCGCCACCTGATGCTGAGGATCGCCACTCGCCATCGCTGACCGCATCAGTCGACCATTGGCACTGGCCCTGGCGATGAGGAGGGCTTTTTGCTCGTACTGGCGGTCGAGATCCTGTCGAAGATCCCGGAGGAACAAGCCGAAGCCGCACATCACAGCGATGAGCACCACGGCCAACTGGCTAGCCAGGATCTGCGTCCACAGCTTGCGGGGTCTCATTGGCATCAGCCTAGAAGGATGCCTTCGTGTCACCTGACGGAGACGGGTGGCATGGGGTCCTGTACTCGGACGGTCGACCCCTCGCCCTGGACGGGCGACTGGACGGGCCAGGCGTTCGCGTTCCATGCGTGCGTGCCGGCGACCAGGCCCAGCAGGCCCCCATGATCGAGGGCGTCGGTGAAGCCTGAAAGGGTCGTAAGGCGCGCCGAGCTGCCGCTCGGACGCTTCGGAGTGCCGGAGGAGCTCGCTCCCACGGCCGCACTGCTCGCCAGCGAGCCCGGAGGCAACCTGTACGTCGGGCAGACCTCGGCCCCAACTCGGGCAACGGCGTGCCCTGAGCGCCCAGTTTTCCCTTCTTTGTCAGCCCAACCCGTCGCGACAGCGGCGGTAGCGAAATTTCGAGGAGATGGACATGCCCAAGGACATCAAGTGCGTATTCGGTGTCGACGTCGACGCCGTCGGTGGATGGCTCGGCTCCTACGGTGGTGAGGACTCACCGTCGGACATCCAGCGAGGGATGTTCTCTGGTGAGGTCGGAACGCCACGACTGCTGAAGCTCTTCAAGAAGTACGACCTCCCCGCGACCTGGTTCATCCCCGGCCACTCGATCGAGACCTTCCCGGACTCCGTGAAGCGGATCGTCGATCAGGGGCACGAGATCGGCGCCCACGGGTACTCGCACGAGAACCCCGTCGCCATGACGCCGAAGCAGGAGGAGGACGTCCTGTCCTACTGCGTCGAGCTGATTGAGAAGGTCACCGGTCGTGCTCCCCGTGGGTACGTGCCGCCGTGGTGGGAGATGTCCAACATCACCGCCTCGCTCCTGCAGAAGTACGGCTTCACCTATGACCACGGCCAGGGCTTCCACGACTTCACGCCCTTCTACGCCCGCGTCGGTGACACCTGGACCAAGATCGACTACTCCCAGGAGGCAAGCTCCTGGATGAAGCCCCTCGAGCGTGGCGAGGTGATCGACCTCGTCGAGATCGGTGCCAACTGGTACATGGACGACCTGCCGCCGATGATGTTCATCAAGAAGGCACCCAACAGCGCCGGCTGGGTCAACCCGCGCGACGTCGAGTCGTGGTGGAAGGACCAGTTCGACTGGGTCTACCGCGAGCAGGACTACGGCGTCTACGCCTTCACGCTCCACCCGGACGTCAGCGGGCGCCCGCAGGTGCTGCTGATGCTCGAGCGCATGATTGAGTACATCAACGGACATGAGGGCGTCAGCTGGGTCACCATGGAGGGGGCGGCGGACGACTTCCGCAAGCGCTATGCCTTTCCGGGTGCTGACGGCAGCCCCTTCTTGCCGGGCAGCGCTTGAGTCAGGCTGATCTGATCTGATCTGTCCTGGACGGGGCGAGGCCGTTTGCCCCGCCCTTTCCAGGTCGTTCGTGAGACCGCGCGCCACGAGGAGGGCGAAGGCCGTGTGTGTGCTCTGCTACGAACTAGCCGAGGAGTCCCACTGGGCCGACGTCATCTCCGACGACAGCGACGCGAACGATCTTCCGGTGCGTGCCCGGCATCGCCGCAAGCGGATCCTGGCAGCCGTGCTGTCGCCGTACGGGCTTGAGGTCTCTGACCCGGGCTCCGGACGGTACGTCGTCATCGCGGACCGCAAGGGTGCTTCCGAGGTGGCTGCCGGGCTGCCGGCTGTCTGGCAGGCGGCGCAACGGCTCTCCTCGCGCCGCCCGGACGTGCTCGACCCGGTGCTCCTGGAAGTCTTGGCCAGCACGCCAAGGAGCGACCGGTGACCGTGCTCGGCCTGCCCGCGCTCGGAGCGCCGCCGCTCCGGGCGGGAGGACGGCGACAGGTCACCCTGCTGAGCGGGTTTCTCGGGTCCGGCAAGACCACGCTGCTGCGTGAGGAGCTGAGCAAGCCCGGTGTGACCCCGCCGGCGGTGATCCTCAACGACTTCGGGCAGGCGATGGTCGACGACCTGCTCCTGGACTCTGCTGATGACAGTCCGGTCGTGGTCTCCGGCGGCTGCGGGTGCTGCACCCGACGGGGTGAGCTCGCGCGCGCGCTGGCGGAGGTGCTTGATGCTGAGCAACGTGGACTCGCGCCGACGCGGGATCATGTGATCATCGAGACGAGCGGGTTGTCGGACCCCGGGCCAATCGCCTTCACGGTCGCGCAGGACCCCGTCCTGAAGCATCATTTCGCGTTGGCTCGGATCTGCGTCACGGTCGATGCCCTCACCGGTCTGCACAGCATCGAGCAGCACCCGGTTGCGATGCGACAGCTGCTCGCCGCAGACGACGTTCTGGTCACGAAGGCCGACCTTGCCGGCTCGGACGAGATCGAGCACCTGGTCAGCCGCCTGCGCCAGCTCAACCCGTCAGCGGGAGTGAGCGTGACCGCCAAGGGCCAGCTGCTGCGGGTAGTGCTCCCCCCGATCGTGTTCGGCAAGACGGTCGCCTCGTCCGACGCAGCTGGCGACGCTGATGCAGCTCATGTCAGCTCGATCAGGACGCTGGAGCTGGTCACGGCTGAACGCCTGGACTGGCAGGCGTTCGCCGTGTGGCTGAGCCTCCTGCTGGACACCCACGGTCCGCAGGTGCTGCGCGTCAAGGGCATCCTCGACGTCGAGCACGTCGGTCCGGTCGTGGTCAACGGTGTGCAGCATGTGATCCACCGGCCCGAGCACCTCAACCGATCAGCTCCGCCCGGCACGCGACTTGTCCTGATCGTGCAGGACATCGACACCGCCCTCCTCGAGCGTTCCTTCCACACCTTCCTCAACATCTAGCGAGAGCGACTGGCCGCGTGACTGCTCAGACAAGCCTCCCTTCGGTGACGGTGTTCTCGCTCGGCGGGACCATCGCTTCGACCAACGCCCCCGGGTCGGACGGAGGAGGCGTGACGCCCCGACTCGGCGCCCGCGAGCTCGTCGCCGCAGTCCCGCAGCTCCAGGAGACCGCCGAGCTCGAGACGGTGGCCTTCCGCCAGGCCGCCTCAGGAGACCTGACGCTGGAGGACATGGCCGCGCTGGCGAAGGAGATCGCCCACCGGTTCGACCAGGGAACCACTGGCGTGGTCGTCACACAGGGCACCGACACGATCGAAGAGACGTCGTTCGCCTTGGACCTCTTGGTCTCCGGTGACCGCCCGGTGGTGGTGACAGGAGCGATGCGCAACCCCACGCTCGCGGGAGCCGACGGGCCCGCGAACCTGCTGGCGGCGGTACAGGTGGCGGCCGCCGCCGGAGCCAGGGGCCTGGGGACGGTGGTGGCCGTGAACGACGAGATCCATGCCGCGCGCTTCGTCCGGAAGACGCACACGTCCAGTCCCGCGACCTTCCGCTCGGTGACGGCTGGGCCGCTCGGGTGGATCGTGGAAGGCCGGCCGCGCATCGCCTTGCGGCCGGCGCCCCTCACGAAGATCTCCCTCTCCGACGCTGTCGCCATCCCGTCCGTTGCGCTGCTCACGATCTCGCTGGGCGACGATGGTCGGCTGGTGGACCAGGTAGAAGCGCTGGGGTACGCGGGACTGGTAGTGGAGGCCTTTGGCGGCGGCCATGTGCCGGCCCAGGTGGTCCCGTCGCTCGAGCGGCTGGTCCAGCGGATGCCGGTGGTGCTCGCCTCCCGGACGGGCGGAGGACAGATGCTCCAAGAGACCTACGGGTTCCCCGGATCCGAAAGGGATCTGCTGAGCCGCGGCCTGGTGTCGGCTGGATTCCTCGACGGCCTGAAAGCGCGTGTGCTGCTGAGCCTGCTGCTGGCCTCCGGCGAGAGCGCAGAAGGAGTCCGGAAGCGCTTCGAGCAGGTCAGCGAGCTGCAGTGACCTCGGTCGTCGGGTGTCGTACAACGGCAGGATGTCACGGTCCACGAGGCCAACGGCCTGGTCGACCGGTTCGCAGATCGTCTTTCTTAGGCCTCGAACGCTGTCTCGATGACCTTGTGCTGCTCAGTCCAGCTTCGCCAGCTGCGACAGCACCGTCTCGGGCACTGCGTCGGCGGGGATCTCAGCAAGGAGAAAGTCGCCAGTGGGCGCGGTCCCGACGTCGGAGAGCCAGTAGTCCTGCGGCACCGAGGTACCCGTCGTTGTGGACAACAGCGTGGTGATCCCATCCTGAGTGCGGCGCGCAAGAGCCCACCGATAGTGATCGGTGACGTTAGAGACCGGTACGTAGGCCGCAGTGTCAACCAGCGGCAGTACCCCGGCCCCTGTCCAACGCTCATCGAGGAGCAGCATCGACACGGGTAGCACCGACAGCCGGCGGAGCCAGTCGGCGACATACATCGCCGCGTTCTCCGCGTGATCGAGGTCGAGGTCGCCCGCGGTTCCGGCGCCGCTGAGCTCGTGGGTGCGCGCCAGCCACAGCAGGGGTGAGGGGACCTGAAGCACGAGCGGAGCCGCGGACGTCTGCGACACCACGCTAGCCAGCTCAAGGGCAGCGCTCGCGGTCTTCTCGTCAGCCAACAGCGTTCTGAGGGCGTACCCGGTGCGCGACCTCGCTGACATCGCGTTCGTCAGCGCGTCGTCGGACGCGAGAAGGAAGTCGTACAGGGCTCCGAGGTCGAGCAGAGTCGTGTCGGGTCTCAGCAGACCCTGCGCCTGGCCGACGAACTGGGAGTAGGCGCTCGGGTCTCCCCACGGGATCGGTTGGCCCTGCAAGATGACCGCCTGGGCGTACTCCAGGTAGTCGAGGACGACCGCAGTTCTCCGTCCGGATGGTGGCGTGGAGATGATCGAGGTGAAGTCCATCGGCATGGGGCTCCAAGGAAGTGAGGGCGGGCTGGGGTGTGGAGAGGCATCGTCCTGCGCGGGTCAGGACTTGCGGCGCACGTCTTCGCCGTGCTTCTCCTCGAGCTCGCGCACCCGTGCCTCGAGCTCCGCGACCTTGAGGTCCCGGCGGTCCGGAAGCATGATGATCGGCATCTGCGAGATCGGTGCGGTCACCCGCTGCGGCCCGTCGATGTCGAACACGGTCGCGGTGAGCTCGTCGGTGTCGTCGCCCCAGGACCCGTAGTAGGGAAGGTCCTTGGGCGGCTCGGGAGTGACGAACTCCCTGACGAACTCGGCGTACGGCTTGCCGCGCTCGAGCCTTGTACTGCGGACCTGGGAGCGAAGCTCCTTGGTGCCTTCGACGTCCAGGACGAAGGTCGTGGGGTCGTAGGCCACGGCGAAGATCTCGCGGGCCACCCGGTCGGTGATCCGGTTGAGCTCGACATCCTTAACCACGGCAAGCGGGTCACGTTCGAGCACGTCCCCGTAGCCGCCGCCGGCTCCCTGGCTCATCATGTACAGCTCGCCGTCCTTCGCGACGTCGAACTGCATCCCCATGTGGCTGGTCGTGTACCGGCCGCCCTCGAAGGGCTGGTCGTTCATGACCTTCTCGATCGACAGGTCGAACCGGCTGGGGTCCTGACGGAGCACGTCGTAGACGTTGATGCCCTTCACGCGGGCGAGGGGGTAGGTGCCGCAGCCGTAGCCTCCGAACATGCCGTAGACGGAGGAGAACTTGGCCCCTGAGGTGACCGTCATGAAACCCCAGAGCGGTGTCCCCTCGCTGGCCACGATCATCTCGTAGCCCATGCCGCCGGTGTGCTTGCCGAAGCCCATGTTGTCTCGGACCAGCCGCTTGGAGACCAGCTGCATGAAGGGCACCTCCTCCTCCATCACCTCCTGCTCGGCGGTGTCTGCCATGGCGCAGAACAGCGGGGAGACGGCGTCTTCGCCGTCCAGGAAGGCCTTGGCCCCACCCGGCATGCCGTTCAGGTCCGCACAGAGGTTCCCCACCTGGTCACCGTGCTGCGTCAACCCGCCCCACAGGAAGGTGTTGATCTGGTTGAACCATGGCGCGATCACGTTGGAGAACTTCTCCGGGTTGGCGAACTGGAGCTTGGCCCAGGACGACTGCAAGGCCGAGAAGCCTCGGAACGATGCCTGCAACGACTGGCCCATCGGGGCGTCGTAGCCGGCGTCGGCCCAGGTGTGCTCATCGGAGATGATCTCGATGGGGCTCATGGCCGAGGTGCAGCGCGGGAGGTCCGGCCACCAGAACGCGAGGATCGCCTGCATGAACATCGACTTGACCGAGCACAACGGAGAGTTGATAGCGCGGTTGAGGATCTCGGGACCGGTGCCGCGCAGGTCAATGGTCATCTTGTCTCCCTTCACGGTCACCTTGCAGGAGAACTTGATGAGGATGTTCTCCTTGAGCGTCGAGTCCATGAACTGGTTGAAGTGCACAGTGCCGTCCGGAAGCTCCCTGATGCGGCGGCGCACCTCCTCCTCGACGTCCTCGACCGTGATGCGCAAGGCCGCGACGAACGCGTCAACGCCAACCTCGTCGATGGTCTTGTCGACCCGCTCCATGATCCGCTGGACGGCGCCGATCTTGACCTTGAGGTCCGCCAGCTGCAGCTTCGGGTCACGCACCGAGTGCTGCAGGAAGGTCACGAGGTCGCGACGCAACTCGCCCCTCTCCAAGATCTTGAACGGGCTCATCCGCAACCCGTCATCAAACGGCGTCTCGGACCCGGAGGGCATCCCGCCGGGCTCGCAAGCGCCGTTCTCCCCCTCGTGGATCGTGGCTGCCACCCAGGCAATGATGCGCCCATCGCGCATGACGGGCATGATCATCGACTGGTCGGTGTTGTGGACGTTGCCGAACCGCGCGTCGTTGTGGATGAAGCCGTCGCCCGGGTGGATGCCCACGGTTGGTTCGTCTTTCCAGTACTTCATGATGTACCGGATCGGGTGGTGCAGGATCGCCGAGAAAGCGATCACACCGTGACACGACAGGTATGTCACGTCGCCTGAAGCGGTGTAGATGGCCGTGGTCAGGTCGCCCCACTTGGCACCGGGTGCAGCGCCCATGGCCTCGCACATCTCGTAGCCCTCATCGAGGGCCCCGGCCAGTCGTTTACGGATGCGGTCGACCTGCAGCGGGTCGATGCCCTTGGCGATGCACTCCTCCTCGAACTGGGTCCGAGCGGTAATGCTGTGGTCGCGCATGATCTCGGGGTCTGGTCCGAGGAACAACGTGGTGTCGTCCATGAACTGGTCGACCCACTCCTGCTCCTGGGCCGTCAGCGACTTGCTCTCGTGGTCGTAGATTGCTGTCATCTCTGAGGTCCTTTGTGTCGTGTCGGCTAGTCGCGCAGGAACCACACGGCGCCTTGGGAGGTGGGCTCCAGGCGCCAGCCGGGCTCGACGAGATAGGTGGTGTTCTCGGTCGTGACGATGGCCGGGCCGGGGACCCTGTGCTGGTGGGTCAGCGCGCTGGCGTCGTAGATCGGCGTGTGCACGGCGGTGTCGTGAGCGACGAAGTAGACGTCGCGGTGGCTCATCGGCGTCGGGATCGTGCGGGCCCCCTCGTTGTCGAGGGACTCGAACTTCACGACGTCGCCGTCGACGAACGAGGCAACCCGGATGGTCTGAACGCGGATGCCGGCCTCGGGAGCCTCCGAGCCCTCGCCGTAGCGCTGACCGTAGATGTTGGAGAAGGTCTGAATCATCTGCAGGACGTCGCCGACCCCGTGGATCCGGTCGAGGTCGAACACCACCGCAGTCGTGACGAGCTGGTTGCCGTAGCGCATGTCCATCTCCAGCCGGTACCGGACGTCGGATGCGTCGAACCCTTGGCGAACGAGGTCCTCCTGCCCCTTGCGCTCGAGCTCCTCGACGATGAGGTTGAACTCGTCGTAGTTGTCATACAGCGCTCGGGTCGTGGCGTTGTACATCACGACGTGCGCGCCGCGCTCATGGATGTGCAACTGCTTCATGTTGCCTGCGCCCAACGCCGAGAACACGGACGCAAAGGGCGGGGCGAGGATCCTCCTGATGCCGGCCCTGTCGGCAATGCCACACGCGTGCAACGGTCCGTTACCGCCGTAGGCGAGCATCGTGAAGTCCTCCGGGAGGTAGCCGCGTACGCGCAGCTCCTTCGCGATACCGATGGCCATCTGCTCGTCGACGCCGCGCTTGATCTCCTTGGCGACCTGGATGACGTCCATGTCCAGCTCGTCGCAGAGCGTCTCCTCGATGGCGAAGACGGACCGTCTGGGATTGAGCTTGATGAACCCGTTGGCGTAGTTGTCGGGGTCGAGGTAGCCCAGCAGCAGGTCGGCGTCAGTGACAGTTGCCCGCAGCCCGCCGCGGTCGTAGCAAGCAGGGCCGGGGTCGGAGCCGGCCGACTCCGGGCCCAGCTTGACGCCCCGGTGGATCCGATCGTAGGACGCGATGGAGCCGCCACCTGCGCCCAGGGTGAGCAGGTGGATCATCGGCACCGACACCAGCCAGCGGTCGATCGTGGGTTGGAAGTCGTAGTGCTTGACCCCACCCTCGGGCACGAGGCCGATGTCGAAGGAAGTGCCTCCCATGTCAGTCGAGATCACGTGGCCGATCCCGGTCTCGCTCGAGAGGTGCTCGGCCGCACTGACGCCGGCAATCGGACCTGAGTGAATCGTCTGCAGAGCATCGGTGGAGTTCATCTGTGCCATGCCGCCGGAGTTGTGGACGACCAGCATGGGCTTGTCGTAGCCGGATTCGCGCAGGTTGTTCGCGAGCTGGCTCAGGGCGTGGAACATGATCTCGTGCAGGAAGCCGTCCACGATGGTGGACGTGGCGCGCACGTATTCACCTTTGCGACCGGATACCTGATGCCCGAGCAGGACGGGGATGGCACCGAGCTCGTGCGGCGGGAACTCCTCCAGGACGACCTCCAGGATCCGTAGCTCGTGCCCGGGGTTCTCGGTCGCGTTGGTCAAGGAGACCACGAGCGCTTCCGCCCCCTGGTCGACCAACTCGCGGACCATGTTGCGCACGTCGCTCTCGTCCAGCGGGACGACGACCTTGCCGGCGGAGTTGACGCGCTCCTTGACCGAGCGGATGAGGTGCCGGGGAACGAGGGGCTCGGGGCGCTCGGCTGCTGCGAGGTTCTGCTGCATCGACGGGTCGAGGCCCTCGCCGTATCCGCGGCCGCGTGACAGCGGGATCGTGTCCTCGAAGCCGTGAGTCACGATGGCAGCGACCTTGGGACCCTTCCGCTCGATGAGCGCGTTGGTGCCCAGGGTCGTGGCATAACGGACGGAGTCGACCTCCGAGAGGACCTGGTCTCGGTCCAGCTCGGCGCGACTACAGGCAAGGTCGAGGGCCTCGTTGAAGCCGAGAGCCAGGTTGTGGTGGGTGGTCAAGGCCTTGGCCTCGACGTACTTCTCGTCCCAGGCGAAGAAGCAGTCGGTGAACGTGCCGCCGATGTCGACGGAGATGCGCTTCATGCTGGTGGTCTCCTGTCTGAATCAGCGACTGATGGGTGTCTGCGGCGGCGTGTGGGTGTGTCTCTGGACGTCCTCGCCGGGGCCGTAGGTGATGGCGACCATGGGGTCGGTTGCCCGTTGTTCCCACTGGGCGCGGAGGGAGGCGATGTCCCACAGCATGTCGACGGTTGGCGGGTGGCCCGGCGGGACGTATTCGGTCTCGATCTGGGTGGCGCAGCCTGGGCAGTAGAACTCGAGGATGCGGCAGTAGGCGGGGTCTGGGGAGAAGGTGAACTCGTACTTCTCCGGGTCGATGATCGGCTGGTGGATCTCGCGGGGGTCACGGTCGTAGACGAGAGTGCCCTCCTTGTAGTTGCCGTTGGCGTCGCCGAAGTCGTTGTCACACACCCGGCACAGCCATCTCTCGGTATCCAGGTCGATGAGCAGGTACTCGGTCATCGGAACTCGCATGCTGATGTGCCTTTCGTGAGCTGAAGGCCGTTCGGGTCAGTGGATGTCGGTGAGCAGGAGGTCGCCCCCAGCCGTGACGTCGAGCTTCCAACCGTCCAGCACACGTGTAGTGAAGAACGAGCCCTCGACGATGGCCGGCCCTTGCGCGGTGGCACCGCCCTCCTGGTCCTCCAGGGAGTAGACGGGGATCTCGTCGACCATGCTGGCGCTCGAACGCACCTTGCGCGTGCCGCACGCCACTGCTGGCCGGGGCGTCATCACCTCGTTGTCTGCGAGACTCGGGTGGGGCAGCTGTGCGGTGACCCTGAGCCTGAGTGATCCATGCTGGCCGACGTCCACAGCAGGAATGTCGCCATAGGTGTACGGGGTCTCGGAGACCAGTGTGCCGTCCGTTTGCTCCACAGCGACCGCCCACTCAAGGGTGCACGTCGCGAGCTCGTACCCCTCTTGGAACATGTCCCGTTCCGCGCGATTCAGCAACGCATCGTGCAGGGCCTTCGCTGACTCGCTGGTGGGCTCCGGGAGGCCGCCCTCGTAGCTCTGCCCGAGGTCGGAGAAGCTGATCCCGAACGCCGAGAAGACGGCCGCGAGCTTGGGTACGAGCACGCTCCTGACACCAGCGAGGCGTGCAGCGCCACAGGCACTCATCGGCCCGGCACCTCCGAAGGCCGCGATGGTGCTGCTCTCCGGGTGCTCTATGGCGCCCGCAAACGCTCCCGCCATCGTCGTGAAGTAGGCGGCCTCCATCCGGACAAGAGCCTCGCCGAGGCTGACCCCGAGCGGCTCGGCGAAGGTGCTCGTGATGACCGCTCGTGACCGCTCCGGATCCAGGACGAGCTTGCCGTCGAGGTAGGTCGTCGGATCGAGAACGCCGAGCAAGAGGTTGACGTCGGTGATGGTGGCGTGCTTTCCGCCGAAGCCGAAGCACGCCGGACCGGGAGCGACACCGACGCTCTCCGGGCCGACCGTGATGTTGCCCTCATGCAGCCCGATGATCGAGCTGCCACCCACGCCGGCCGAGTGCACGCTGCTCATGGGGAAGGAGATCGGTACGCCCTTGATCGATCCACGATGGTCGACCTCGATCCGGGAGTCCTTGACGGAGCCGACGTCGGTGGTCGTCCCACCGACGTCGACCATCAGGACGTGCTTGAGGCCGTACGCCTGAGCGAGAGCGCGGGTTCCCTCGAGCCCACCACGAGGGCCGGACGAGTATGTCTTGAGCGCCACCGACTTGGCCACGCGCGAGGAGGCGCCGTCGTTTCGGTAGATGAGCAGTGGGTTCCGTACACGGTGTGCGCGAAGGCGGTCCTCGGCGTTGTAGAGGAAGCGTTCCATGGTCGGATGCAGGAAGGCGTTGATCACGCCGGACCAGATCCGACGGGAGCGGACGCGGTCAGCGGCGAGATCCCAGGAGTACAGGATCGGAACGGAGCCCAGCAGGTGGCGCGGGAACTTGCGCAGAAGAATGCTCCGCAGCCGCCGTTCTTCCTCAGCACCGACGTCGCCCACTGCGACGACGATGCGGGCGGCGCCGTCGGTGGTCAGCTGGTTGACCGCCTGCACCAGGTCGAAGCTCAGTGCCTCCTCGTCGGCGTGCGGATCGATGACGGCGACGCGCGGGCCGATGAGCTCAGCGAAGAGGCTGGCCTCCCGCTCGGTAGCGCGTAGTTCCTCGACAACTGCTGGGTCATCGGTGATCAGGCCGATGCGCGGCCCCTTGCGCTCCACCAGGGCGTTGGTCCCTTGGGTCGTGGAGTACCGGATGTGCTTCGTGCTGTGCAGGAGCGATTCGAGGCTCGGCGCACCGAACACGCCTTCGGATGCCTTCGTGATGCCGTCGAACAGGCACTTGGAGAGGTCATACGGCGTCGTCAGTGTCTTGGTGTAGGTGAACTCCTTGCCGTCCCAGACACAGATGTCGGTGAGCGTCCCACCGTTGTCGATGTTGATCAGACGTTCCATCGTGGTCCTTACGTTGGCCGATGGGGTGCTGTGAGGTCGTGCTCCCGGGCCCAGGAGAACTGCCGCAAGGTTGCCGTCGTATGAGCCTCGCCACATGTCCCACATTCGGACACGTGCCGCACGGCCATGACGTGGGACGAATCGGAGGGCGCGGGGAAAGACCAGGGACCGCGATGTGGCGGAGCGCCCGCCATCCCCGACGAAACCGCAGGTCAGGGGCTCGTCGAGGCACCGCGGAGCTGGCGTAGCACGGTGTAGACGGCACGGTGATGACCGCGTAACCACGACGGTGAACGCTCGGCCCACGAGCCCACCCGAGGGCCGTGGGCCGAGAGGACACATCTGTGGAGGGCTACCTCACCATCGCGGACGCCGCTGCCGGGCTGCGTGCGGGCGACGTGACGTCGAGGGAACTGGTCGATGCGGCGTTCGCCGCGGCGGATCAGTGGGAGCCCTTGCTGGGCGTATACCTGCAGCGGTTCGACGTCGAGGCGCGAGCCGCTGCCGCCGTTGCTGACGCGGAGTTGACGTCGGGGATCGACCGCGGTCCGTTGCACGGCATCCCGCTCGGGATCAAGGACATCATTGCGACCCTCGAGGGTCCCACAACGGCACAGAGCCTGGTCCTTGACCCCGAGTGGACGGGTGACGGTGACGCGCCGGTGGTGGAACGGCTGCGCCGCGGCGGAGCAGTCATGGTCGGCAAGACCACGACGTGCGAGTTCGCCATCGGTTTCCCCGATGCCGAGAAGCCGTTCCCGATCCCGCGCAACCCCTGGGACACCATGACCTGGCCCGGCGGCTCCAGCTCCGGCACCGGCGCGGGCATCCCTGCAGGGCTTTTCCTTGGAGGCCTGGGCAGCGACACGGGCGGCAGCATCCGGATCCCGGCGGCGTACTGCGGCACCACCGGCTTGAAGGCCACCTTCGGCCGCGTCCCCAAGGCGGGGGCGGTTCCGCTCGCCTACACCCTCGACGGCATTGGTCCCATGGCGCGGAGTGCGCGCGATTGCGCACTCATGCTCGCCGTGATGGCGGGGCCGCATCCCGACGACCCCACCAGCAGCGACCGAGCGGTCGACGACTACGTCGCGGCACTCACCGGCGACCTGCGCGGCGTGCGCATCGGCGTCGACCGCTTGGTGCGGACCGGCGACGCGCACCCAGACATGGAAGGGCTGGTAGAGGACGCGCTGCGCGTCCTCGTCGACGCTGGTGCGCAGCTGGTCGATGTGGAGCTCCCCCTGTACGACGAGCTCACGACAGCCCAGTTCATCACGATGACCGCGGAGTCCGCGGCTTACCACATGCCGGACCTGCAGTCGCGATGGTCCGACTACGGTGCCGGGGCGCGCTTCTTCGTGGGCGGCGGTGCGCTCTTCACCGCGCCTGACTACGTGCAGGCCCAGCGCATCCGGCGCCTTGGGCAGAAGCTGGTGCGCGAACTGCTCACCGACGTGGACTTCGTCGTCACGCCGACGAGCACGTGGCCCGCGCCGACACTGGCGTCCCTGGATCCGGTCGACCCGATGGCCTCCCTGAGGGGCTTGCACACGCAGTACTGGAACGCCGTCGGGAACCCCACGCTTTCGGTGCCCATCGGCTTCACCGCCGAAGGGCTGCCCATGAGCCTGCAGATCAGCGGGCGTCCCTTCGCCGACGCCGATGTGCTCGCCGTGGGTGATGCATTCCAGAGGGGCACGGATTGGCACCTGCGCGCGCCGCAGCCCGCCCTCGCCGTACCGGCCTGAGTCTCGCAACTCGAAGGAGTCCATGTATGAGCACGCCCAGTCCCAGTCCCAGCTCGCAGGAGGCGGTGCAGGCCCTCCTCGGCATCGCCGGCATCACCGTGCACGCGGACGAGGAGGCCGCGATGGTTGCCGCCTTCGCTGCGCAGCGAACCGCGGTGGCGGCGCTGTATGCCGTTCCCGCCGTGCGCTACGAGCTGCCCGCGCTCACCTGGTCCGCGATACCGTGAGCGCCTCGGCTGCGGAGTGACTCGTCGTCACGTCGAGGTCGACCTCCCCTTTGCGTCTGCTCAGGTGCACCCCTGCATGCTGAGGCCGAGCAGACGCAAGGATGGCCGGCGCCCTCAGGCCCGGCACCTCTCTCGTTGCCCCTGCCCTACCACTCGGTCACACTGGCCCGACCATGCCCGACACCATCCCAGGGCTGCTGGCTGCCGCAGCCGAACGCGACCCCAACGGGGTCTGGCTGCGCACTGACGACGGCACGCAGACCTTCGCGGGGACGGCCGGCCACGTCGGCCGGCTCGCCGGGCGGCTGCGCGAGGCGGGCGTACGCCGGGGTGACCTCGTGGTCGTCACAGCGCGCACGACTCCGCCGTACCTGCTGTGCTGGCTGGCCCTGGCCGCTCTCGGTGCCGTCACGGTGCCTACCGATCCCTCCGGGACCCGCGACGAGCTCATCGGTCTCGTCCGTCAGGTCCGGCCCCGGCTGCTGGTCACCGACGCAGCCTTGCGGCCGCGGGTGGAGGCGGCAGCCGTCGGGGTGCTGGACATCGACGCCCTCGTCGGCTCCTGGCAGCTGATGGTTGCGGCCGATCTCCCGCTGGAGGTCGAACCCGACGACCTGGCGGTGCTCATCCCGACGTCAGGCACCACGGGGCGGTCGAAGCTGGTCATGCAGACGCACCGCGCCTATGCCATGGCAGGCGAGGGATTTCCGTACTGGATGGAGCTCACCAGCGCTGACCGCTTGATGACCTCACTGCCGTTGTTCCACGTCAACGCACCTGCCTACTCGGTGCTGGGATCGCTGGCCTGTGGAGCCGGTCTCGTTCTCCTGCCTCGTTTCTCGGCACGTGGGTTCCTCGAGTCGGCGCGACGGCACCGGGCGACGGAGTTCAACGCGATTGGCGCGATGCTGGAGATCCTGGTGCGCCAGCCGGCCCGACCCGATGACGCCGCGACGGACTTGCGGCTCTGCTACACCGGCCCATCGCCTGCCCGGGAGTGGCAGGAGGCGTTCGAGCGGCGGTTCGGTCTGCGCGTCGTCTGTGGGTATGCGCTGTCGGAGTCGCCCTACGGCCTGATCTGGCGACATGGCACGCGTCCGTTCGGCACGCTGGGCAGCCCGCGACAGCACCCGACGCTGGGCACGGTCAACAAGGCTCGGGTGGTGGACGACGACGGCGGGGAGCTGGAGGCCGGGCAGACCGGTGAGCTGTTGTTGCGCAACCCGACCGTCACGCCCGGCTACTGGGAGCTGCCGGAGGAGACCGCGGCCGCCGTCGTCGACGGTTGGCTGCACACCGGCGACCTGGTGACCGTGAATGCGGACGGGACGTACACGTTCGTCTCGCGCCGGAAGGAGGTGCTGCGCCGGCGCGGGCAGAACCTGTCGCCGACCGAGGTCGAGGAGGCGATCCTCACCCACCACGATGTCCTCGAGGTGGCGGTCGTCGCCGTTCCGTCCGAGCTCTCCGAGGATGAGGTGAAGGCCTTCGTCGTGCCGGAGCCGGGTCGCAGCCTGGATTTCGCCGAGCTGCGGGGATGGACTGCGCAGCGCCTCTCGGCGTTCAAGGTCCCGCGGTATTGGCAGGTGGTCGACGCTCTGCCCCGCACCCCCACGGCCCGCGTGGCCAAGCACAAGCTCCCGGTCGGCCACCCGCCCGGGGAGTACGACACCGCCGACACCGAGGACGTGCCATGACCGGGTTCCCGACGTCGATCGGCGACTCCGACGAGTCGTCCATCCGGTTGCTGGGCCATGACCTCACCAAGGACCTGCTGGGCCAGGTCGGGTTCGCCGAGCTCGCTTTCTGGCTCGTGGCGATGCGGCGCCCCACGCCCAGCGAGCTGCGGCTCTTCGAGGCGGTTCTCGTCGCCCTCGCCGATCACGGCTTCACTCCCAGCGTGATCGCTGCCCGACTCACGCTCACCGGAGCGCCCGAGTCGCTGCAGGGGGCGCTGGCCGCGGGTCTGCTCGGGGGCGGTTCCCGCTTCCTCGGGGCGACCGAGGACGTCGGCCGCTTCCTGAGCGCAGGCCTGGCGGGTCAGGCCCGGCTGCCCGCCACGGTCGAGGAGTGGGACGACCTCGCCCGCGACGCCGTACGGCAGCAGCGCGCGGCGGGGAGGTACGTGCCGGGACTCGGCCATCCCGTGCACAAGAACGGCGACCCTCGGACGCCGGTGCTGGTGAGGATCGCCGCCGAGGAGGGGCTGCTCGGACCGCACCTCCAGCTGTTCCAGGCGATCGGGCGCGTGCACCCGGAGCTGCTGGGGCGCACGCTGCCGCTCAACGGTGCCGGCGTGTGCGGCGCGGTCCTGTGCGACTTGGGCTTCCCGGTGGAGATCCTCCGCGGGTTCGCCCTGCTCGCCCGAGCGGCCGGCCTCCTCGGCCACCTGGCCGAGGAGATGCGGCACCCGGTCGGCCTCGACATCTACGCGCAGGTCGACCAGGCGACGGACTACCAGGGCTAGATGCGGAAAAACGAGTTGAGGTAGCGCTCCGCCAGCTCCATCTCGCCGCGCACCGTGCCGGAGTTGCTACGCCCGAAGGCAGTCAGCACCAGGCTGCCCGCGTCGAACTCGATGTGGGCCGGCAGGCTGTCGATCTCGCCTTGTTCGTACGTCAGTCCCTCCCGGCTCACCGAGACCCGGTAGTCACCGGCATTGCGACCGCTGACCCGGATGCCGATGGTGAAGGGCTCAGTGACGTCCTCGGCGCGGACGGTGCCCTGCCAGATGGCGAACATGAACGGCACCAGCAGGTCGGCGACGTCGCCGGCAAGGCCGTGGGCTCGTCCGCTGGTCTGCCGGATGTCCCACGAGTGCACCCCGTAGTCCATGAGCTGACCCGCCGCGTAGAAGAACGCCGGGACCGGGCCCATGTAGGGGTGGCTGATCATCAGGCCGGTCCAGTCCTCCGGTCCGATCGGGTCGAGGAGCTCCTGCATCTTGTGGAAGTCGTTGCGGAGCCGGTCCATCAGCTCCGCCTGGGGGACGGACCGGAGCGACGTCGCCGCCTCGTTGGCCTTCCGTGCCATGGCTGCCAACCCGTGCGGGGCGGGGATCTCGCCGGTGCCGCGGGCCGCGTCGAACGCCCGGAAGTAGCCCTCGGTCGTGTCGACGATGTGGGCCACGACGTCACGGGTCGACCAGCCCTCGCAGGCGGTCGGGGCGTCCCATGCTTCCGGGCGGTCGGCGAGGGCGAACAGCTGCGCGGCCTCGTTGCGCACCACCCGCAGGATGGTGTCTTTCCCTTCGTACGTCATTGCGTTCCACTCGTTCATTGCCTGACACCTCTCTCGGTGAAGGCCCGACGAGCCTCCCGCTACTCGTCGAGTTGGTGGCCGCCGAAGTACATCAGCGGATCGCTGAGCAGCTCGATCTGGATGCCGTCGGGGTCCTTGAGGTACATCGACTCCTTGATCCCGCGATCGGGTCCGACATACGTGACGCCCGCCTCGTCCAGCCGGTCCCGGATCTGCTCCCACCGGTCCCGCGGAGTCGAGATGGCGATGTGCTGGACCCCGCCGATCGCCTCGATGCCGGGCTCGAGCCCCAGCCCGGGGAAGTCGAAGAAGCCCAACAAGGTCCGGTTTCCGAGGTCGAAGAAGAAGTGCGAGGAGCCTGCGTAGTCCCGGTTCTCGACCAGCTCGACCAACGGGAAGCCGAGCAAGCCTTGGTAGAACTGGATCGTCCGCTCGACGTCTGAGCAGATCAGCGCCGCGTGGTGGATTCCTCGCCCCGGCGTCGACTCCCGCTCCCCAGGCGGGCGTAGGTACTGCCCGCGCAGCTCCCCTCGTCGAGCCTCGAGCTGGGTCAACTCGGCGTCATTCGACATCCTGCTCTCCTTCTTCGACGAGCCGCTCCGCACGCAGTGCCAACTCGCCTGTGTCCGCCGGAGGGGAACTTTCACTATGCCTCCGACCTCCGGCCGTGCACCAGCGCCAGCACCGCATGGTGCCGCCAGGGGGCAAACGTCAGGATGAAGGCCGCGGTCGCGACCGCGAGGATGGCGAAGCTGGGCGGTGTCGACGGCAGGTAGAAGCTCAAGAAGAGGCCGGCCCAGGTGGCGCCGACCGCGAGCGCGCAGGACAGGGCCATGGCGCGGTACGGGTGGGTGCTGAGCCGACTGGCGGTGGCCGCCGGCGCTGTCACGAGACCGAGGATGAGCAGGGCACCGACCACCTGGCTGGCTTCGGCGGCGGTGGTCGCGACGACGCCGAGGAAAGCCGCACCGAGGAGCCGGACGGGAAGGCGGCGGGCCGCGGCGACGCGGGGGTCGATGCTGGCCATCAGCAGCGGTCGTGCGAGGGCCAGCATCGCCAGGAAGCACACGACGGCGATGAGGGCGGCGACGAGGGCACGGTCGTGGCTCAGTCCGAGGACGGAGCCGAAGAGCACCGCGACGGCGGCGGTGCCGTTCCCGCCGCTGCTGCCGCTGGTGTAGATGCTTAGGAACAGCACGCCGAGCCCGAGCACCCAGGCAAACACGCCGCCGATGATGGTGTCGTCGGGTTGTCCGCGAGGGCCAAGGCCGGACAGGGCGAGCCCTACGGCGATGGTGATGGCGAACAGGCCCAGGCGCGGATCGATGCCGACGGCGAGCGCGGCGAGGGCCCCGGTGAAGGCGACGTGGCTCAGTGCGTCGGCCGTGAAGACCTGGGCGCGCAGCACCAGGAACCATCCCACCAGGCCGGCGGCGAGCGCGATCGGCGTGCCGGCGAGAAGGGCGTGCTGCATGAAGGGCTGGGTGAGCATCAGGCACGCACCCGGGAGACTGCCTTGGCCGCCAGGAAGGTCCCAAAAGCCAAGGTGGAGAGCCAAAAGCCAAGCGGGTACGGCGAGCTGTACGCGACGGCCAGCGCGGTCCACGTGACGAGCAGGGCGATCAGGATGCTCGTGGCCAGGGCCCGCCCGGGTCGGCAGCTGAGCTCGCGCGCGGCCGCAGCCGGGAGCACCAGCAGGGTGAACACCATCAGGGACCCGGTGATCTGCACGACGCCGGCAGCGGTGGCACCGAGCAGCAGTAGGAACAGCAGGTCCAGGAGTGCTACCGGGACCCCGGCGGCGCGGGCAGCATCGGGGTCCAGCGAGGCGAACAGCAAGGGTCGTCCGAGGATGACGAGGGCAGTCAGCAGGACGGTGGCGACGCCGGCCATCACGACGACCTGCGTCGAGGTGATGCCGAGGAAGCTTCCGAACAGCAGCGCGGTCGTGCCGCTGAGCACGCCTTTGTAGAGGACCACGAACAGGTAACCGCTGGCGAGGGCGAAGGCCTGCACTGTCCCGACGACAGCGGCCTGCGCGCTCCGCTCGGCGTGATGCACGCGTGAGATGACGAGGGCGGCGACCAGGCAGAACGCGTAGTAGCCGAGCGGCGCCGTCAGCCCGAGCAGCAGAGCGCCGGCGGCGCCGGGGAAGCCGACGGCGGACAGGGTGTGGCCCACGAAGCTCTGCTGCCGCAGCACCATGAGGTACCCGACCGCGCCGGCGAGGACGGCCACGATGGTGCCCGCCCGGTACGCGTTGACCATGAAGGGGAAAGAGAACATCTCAGAAAGCATCAGTGGTGCCGGTCTCCGTGGAGCGCGGGCGCTTCGGGCTGACCGACGACCACGAGGCGGCCGTCGCTGGCGCGCAGCACCTCGATGGACACACCGAACAGTCCGGTGAGCGTCTCTGAGGTGATGACGTCCTGCGGGGTTCCGCATGCCGCCCCGCCCGGTGCCAGGTAGGTGACCTTGTCGAGGTAGGGGAGGATCGGGTTGACGTCGTGGGCGACCATGACGACCGCGACGCCGCGCTCCGTGCAGAGCTTGCTGACCAGTTGTGCGACGGCGGCCTGGTTGGGCAGGTCGAGGGAGTCCAGGGGCTCGTCGAGCAGCAGCAGCTCGGGGCGGCGGGCGAGTGCCTGAGCGATGAGCAGCCGCTGTTGCTCGCCGCCGGAGAGCTGCCCGATCGGGCGGTCGGCGTACGCGGAGGCGCCGACGTCATCCACCAGCTCGCGCACCCAGCGCCACGTCTCCCGCGAGGCGCGGCCCGGGAACGGTACGCCCCAGCGGTGCCCATCGACGCCGAGCCGGACGATGTCCAGTCCTCGGATGCGCACGCTCGGGTCGAAGTTGCGTCGCTGAGGCAGGTACCCGACCCGGTCCACCGCGTCACGGGGCGCTCCGCCGAGGACGGTCACCTCTCCGCGTTGCAGCTGCCGCAGACCCAGGACCACGTTGAGCAGAGAGGACTTGCCGACGCCGTTGGGTCCGAGCACGGCGAGGAACTCACCCGGCTCGACGGTCAGCTCCAGCTCGGACCACAGCAGGCGCCCGCCGACGGCGAGAGCGCCGGCACGCAACTCGAGGGCTGCGGTCATCGCCCGGTGCCGCGTGCCAGCGCGTCCTTCAGCCTGCCCAGCTGACCGACCTGCCACTGCTGAAACGACGCCCCGGCCGGGGTGAGCGTCTCGGTCACGGTGTCCACCGGGATGCCCGCGGCCTGCGCGGCCTTGACCTGCTGCTGGATGTCCGGCGTGGCGTTCTGGCTGTTGTAGACGAAGAGCTTGATCTGGTGCTGGGCGATCTGGGCGTCGATGGTCAGCTTGTCCCGCGAGGTGGGGTCGGTGCCCTCGCTGATCGCGGTCAGGAAGGAAGGGGGAGTGAGGAGCTTCAGGCCGAGCCCATCGGCGAGTGGGGCGAAGATGCTCTCCGAGGCCCCGACCGGCGTTCCCGCGTAGCGGGTCTTGATGGCGGCGATGGTGTCGAAGTACGGCTTGAGGGTGGTGGCGAGCAAGGTCTGCTCCTGCGCCTGGAACGTCTTGGCGTCGGCAGGGGCCAGCGCCGACAGGTCCTTGGTGATCGTCGCGATGACGGTGCGGACGTCGGCGGGTGAGTACCAGCGGTGCGGGTTGCCGTTGTCGGGGATGCCAAGGACCTTTCCGACGTCAAGGAGGGTCCGACTGCTGCGCGGATTGGCGTCCACGAGTTTGCCGGCCCAGCTGTCATAGCCGATGCCGTTCACCAGCACCAGGTCCGCGGTGCTCACCGCGCGGGCGTCAGCGGCCGTCGGTTCGTAGCTGTGCGGATCCGCGTCGGGACTGTTGATGATGTTGGTGACCTTGACGTGCGTCCCGCCGACCTGGCTGGCAAGGCTTCCCCAGAAGTTCTCCGCTGCGACGACGTTGAGGACGCCCGAGCTGCTCCCGGTGGTGGTGGTGCTGTTGGTGGAGCACCCGGACAGGACCACGCCAGCCAACAGCGCCGTGAGCGCGGCGGCGAGGGAAGTACGCGAGCTGAGAGCCATGACCGTCCTTGTTGGGAATGGTTTCGGTTACTGTTAGCAGACTAGGCGCGACTGACCGGGAGGACCAATGCACGAGGACGCATGGGCGCCGCCGGCGTGCAGCGAGCCGGAGCCGGCGGAGATGGTGCTGGCCGACTACGCCGCGGCCGCTGAGCTGCTCAAGGCCCTGTCGACGCCGGTACGCCTCGCGCTGCTCGACCTGCTGGGGGCTGGGCCACGGTGCGTGCATCAGCTCGTCGACGCCTTGGAGGTGTCGCAGCCGCTGGTGTCGCAGCACCTCAGAACGCTCCGCGAGGTCGGACTGGTCGTCGCCCAGCGGCGCGGCCGAGAGGTGGCCTACCACCTCTCGGACGACCACATCCTGCAGATCGTGTGGAACTCTCTGGCCCACACCCGTGAGGAGCCGCTACGCGGGGGGAGGCTCACAGCGTGATGGCCAAGCGGCTACCGACCGCACCTGCGGGTACGACGGCTGCACGCTCGACAGCCGTCCGGTCGACCCGCCAGGCGGCTGCGGTCGAGGCTGCCCTGGCCTCCGCGGCGGGCTTCCGGAGCGCGCAAGACCTGTACGCCGATCTCCGCAGCCAGGGGCAAGCCGTCGGCCTGACCACGGTGTACCGCCACCTCACCCAGCTCACAGAAGCGGGCGTGCTCGACGTGCTGCACAACGGCGACGGCGAGGTGGTCTACCGCTTGTGCGCGGACAACGGTCATCACCACCACCTGGTCTGCCGGGGATGCGGTGCGACCGTCGAGGTCGATGGCCCAGAGGTCGAGAGCTGGGCTGCCAAGGTCGCCGAGAAGGCAGGCTTCACTGACGTGTCCCACACCGTCGAGGTGTTCGGCACCTGTCGGGGCTGCGCTACCTGACATCGCTACCTGACATCGCTACCTGAGGTCACCCGAAGGGAGCTCGGGCCTTGCCGGAAGGAGGCTGGCAGCGACTAGCAGCGTGAGGCACACGGCAAGCCGCAAGAAGCCCAGTGCCGCGGGTGGCGCGATCGGCAAGGCGAACTCGTTGATCACGTACCAGGACGCGGTTCCCAGAGTCCATAGGGGCAGCCTCCGGTCGTTGCTGAACAGGTCGGCGACGACAGCCGCGAGGACGAGCCCTGAGGTGTAGTAGGGATAGGTCTCCGGGTCGAGCAGCAGCCGGGCCGCGACGACCACGAGCAGGACGTGCTGCCAGCGGCCGCGGCGCAGGGCGAGCACGGCCGCAGTCAGGCCGAGCAGCAGCTGCGCGGGACGGTCCCACGACGGGGTTCCGGCCGACGTGACGCCGAGGGCCCGCAAGGCGGAGTCGTCGACGTTGTCGATGCTGAAGTGCGTGAGGGACAAGGTCCCAGGGTCGCCAAGGATGAACGGCAGCCACGCCACGGCGACACCGACAGCGAGTACGACCACGGCTGCGGCGCGCCGGTGCCGGGGTAGGACGAGCAGCAGTGCCGCAAAGCCTGCTGCCCACGGCTTGGAGTCGACGGCCGCCGCGAGCAGCAGGCCGGTCACTGGTGCGCTCCCGTACCGAGCCGCGACCGCGGCGCCGGCAGCGAAGGCCAGGGCGAGGACGTCATCGAGGTGCGTGTAGTGCGTCGTCACCTCCGTCCAGACCGGCAGGAGCAGCACCCCGGAGGACAGCAGAAGCAGAGGCGAGGTGGCAGCGACATACCGCTCGCGGGCGCGGACCAGCCAGGCCAGCAGCAACGGGCCGGTGGCGGTCAGGAGCAGCGGCGCGATGACACGTCCCAGGGCTGGGTCGAGGGCGCGGATCGGAACCGCGACCGCCATCGCGAGCGGGCCGATCTGGAGTTCGGGGTGGGCGGCGTAGACGTGGAGGCCGCTTGCCGGGCCGCTGCCCGTCAGGAGGCGTGCAGCCAAGCTGAAGTAGTGCCAGGAGTAGCCGCCGCCGGGCGTGTGCACCAGGGCCCAGAAGAGCGTCCATCCCGAAAGCAGCCACCAGGCACGTCGACGGGTCAGGGTCGACGTGCTCTGCACCCGCGCGTCGCGTGAGCCGGGTTGCCCGGGCCGCGTCAGTACGCCGGCCCCCATCAGAGCTACCCCTCTCGTGCTCGGCCGCTGGTGTGGCGCTTCGACGCGCCACACTGACCGTGCCTCGCCCGACATGCACGGTGCCTGAATGACGGGGGTCTGAACGGTCCTGGTCAGTGCGGGCCGGACGTGAGGTCGTCGAAACGACCTGACGGCGCGCAAACGACCACTGCAGCCCGTGTCGGCGAGCACCGGGGCGTGGACGCGTCGCAGCCGTCAACCTCCAGGTCGATGGTCAGGGTGGATCGGAGCAAGGTTCCGGGGAGGCGGCTTCGACCGAGGTCATCGCCGGGCCTGGAGGGTCACCCGACGCTCCATGGCGATCAAGTGCCCGTTGACCTCCGCTGCGTTGGTCCCGCGTAGGCAACCGTCGGCGCCGGCCTCCAGCACGGCGACGACGGTCTCCGTCGGACACCCTGGCGAGACCAGAACGAGTACGTGAGCCGCTGGCAGGGAGTCACACAGCAGCCGGACGGTCTCGGGATCGTCCGTGCGGGTCACCACGAGAGCCGCGTCCACCAGGTCGGCCGGCGTCGCGACCAGCTGCGCGTCCCAGTAGCCGGGTAGCGCGTCCAGCAGAACACCCGTATCAGGCAGAAGTCGCACAACGGGCAAGGTGCTGGGCCTGTCGCATGACCCGTCCAGTAGCGCCACGGCAACCTCCTCCTGCACCTGAGTCCGGTCCAGGATCACTTGGTTCACTTGGTGTCTCCGCACAGGTGCCTGTGAGGGCGCTGGCAGCGACATTCAGGTTGCATCAAGGCTGGGGGCTGGACCGTGTGGCAGTGAGCCTCCTCGAAGCAGTGCTCGGGCCGGTGTCGCTCCTGGCCGGTATCGGAGCAGCGTGACCGCCGAAGACATCAGGCCGGCACAAGACGTCCTGCCGGACCCGACCCCTCGCCGGCGTCGCCGCGCGCTGCGTGCCGTGCGCCTGGTGGTCGTGGGCCTGCTCCTCCTCGTTGGCGTGTCTCTGGGGAGGGCGCTCACCGGGCCCGGTACGGACAGCGTGGCTGCGCGCGCCGCGGAATGGGCCCGGAGCCACGGCCTGTCCGCGGTCATCGACCGGATCGAGCGTGTGACCTATCACCCTCCGGCGGTGGGCGGTACCCCCGCTAAGAACTCGCCACTGTCGTCGGCCCCGCCGGTGGTTCGTCCGGTCGGCCCCGTCCAGCACGGGCTCAGCCCCCTGGTCCCGATTGCTTCTCCTGCGCTGCCGGGCGAGGGCACCTGGCGCGTCATCAGCAGCGTGAACCAGCAGCCGGCCCTGCAGGTTGCCTTCCTGCGCCCGGACGCGGTGCACACCTCCTACACCGCCGGGGTGGCCTGGATGGACCCGTCTTTGCTCCGCTTTGTCCTTCACCCCGGGATCCAGGAGCCCGGTGGAGGTGGGTGGCCCGTCCCGAGCGCGATCACGGCGGCTGAGCGGCCCACGCTCGTGGCGGCCTTCAACGGCGGCTTCCGGTTGGATGCAGCACGCGGTGGCTTCGTCGAGGGAGGTCGCACGGCCCGGGCGCTGCGCCAGGGTGCCGCGTCGCTGGTGATCAGCAGCGACGGCCGTGCCACCGTTGGCCAGTGGGGCCGCGACGTCGGACCGGGCCCGACAGTGGTGGCCGTCAGGCAGAACCTCGACCTGCTCGTCGACGGTGGTCGCGTCGCACCCGGCCTCGATGTCAACACGCAGGGCCGCTGGGGAGCGACACTCGGCAACGCGCTCTACGTGTGGCGCTCCGGAGTCGGCGTCACGGCGTCGGGTGCCCTCGTGTACGTCTCCGGCAACCGGTTGTCGGCCGCTACCCTCGCGGAGCTGCTGCGGCGGGCGGGCAGCGTGCGGGCGATGGAGCTCGACATCAACCCGGAGTGGACCAGCTTCGTCACCTACCCGCAGCCGACGAACCTGCTGCCGGACATGCAGCGCTCACCCCGTCGGTACGACACGACCTCGACCCGGGACTTCATCGCGGTCCTGAGACGCACCCCGTGACGGCGTTCTGGCGGGTTTCAGCAGATCCGAGGTAGCGGGTCCCCGACGAGCTGAGTGTCCTCGTGAATCGAGAGCGCGGTGACTCGGTACGGCGGTTCCCGTCCGTGACGGGTCGGTCAACGATCGGCGGAGACCGCCGTATGCGTTTGGAGCGCGATGGCGATGAGGGCGATGGCCGCGACCAGGAACATCGCCGAGGCCAGGAACGCCCGGTCCGCGCCGTAGACGAACGCGTGGTGAGCCTGCTGCAGGGCGTTCCACCCCGGCTGCGGGTGGCTGGCCGCGTGCCGGCTGGCAGACCCGAAGATGGTGACCAGAACGGCGACGCCGAGCGCGCCACCCACCTGCTGCACGGCGTTGACCAGTCCCGAGGCCGCTCCTGCGTCCGCCGGCGCGACCCCGACGAGGGCGGCCGAGGTCAGGGGTACGAAGGCCGAGCCGTTCCCGGCTCCGACGAGCAGCAGCGACAGCAGCACCTCGGGGTAGCCGGTGCTCGCCGAGAGCTGGGTCAGAAGCAGCAGACCCACGGCCGACAGCGTGATGCCACCGGCTATCAGCAGCTTCGCGGAGACCTTGTGGACGAGGAGGCGTGAGCTCAGCTGCGACGCGGCAAACAGGGTCGCCGTCAGGGGCAGGAACGCGATGCCTGTCTTGAGCGGGCTGTAGCCGAGGACGTCCTGCAGGAACTGCGTCATGAAGAAGAACATGCCGAACATCCCGGCCACCAGCAGTCCACGAGCGGCATTGGCACTACTGCGGTTGCGATCCGTCAGCAGGCGAAGGGGTGTGATGGGCGAGGGCGCGTGCCTCTCGATGTGGACGAATCCGACCAGCAGGACCACGCCGGCCACGAAAGCCGTCACGCTGAGGGCATCGCTCCAGCCGTCCGTCGCGGCCCGCACGAACCCGTAGACGAGCGAGCCCATGCCGAAGGTCGAGGTGAGCGCACCCGGGAGGTCGAAGCGACCCTCGTGGCGCGGGGTCTCGGGAAGCACCGCGCGTCCCACGGCCAGGACGCCGATGCCGATGGGCACGTTGACGAACAGCACCCAACGCCACGAGACCCACTGCGTGAGCATCCCGCCGACGACGAGACCCACCGCGCTGCCGCCGATGGAGACCGCGGTGTAGAGGCCGAGCGCCCGCATCCGTTCGCGACCTTCGGAGAACATCGTGGTCAGCAGGGCCAGTGCCGAGGGCGCGGCGATGGCGCCACCGATGCCCTGGGCGGCGCGGGCTGCGAGCAGGAAGCCGCCCGACGGCGCGAACCCGCCGACCAGTGAGGCAACGATGAAGACCCCGATGCCGGTGAGGAACGTACGGCGGCGGCCCAAGATGTCGCCGGCGCGGGCGCCGAGTAGCAGCAGGCCGCCGAACGTCAGGGTGTAGGCGTTGAGCACCCAGGACAGGCTTGCGGGAGAGAAGTGCAGCGCGCGCTGGATATCGGGCAGCGCCACGTTCACGATGGTGGCGTCGAGCACGACCATCAACTGGCAGGTCAGGATGACGAACAGGATGAGGGTCTGCGAGGACGGGCTGCTGCGACGCAACCGGGAGCCGCGTTCTTGCCGTGCAGCCGTGTCGCGGGTAACGGTGACTGTCATGCGATGGGACGATCCCTTCAAGAAGCGCTGAGCGGTGCTAAAGTGGAGGCCTCCTCCGAGTATAGACGGAGACACCCTCCGGTTTACAAGGGCTGATCGGGTCGACGTGAGAGGACGCGGCGAGATGACGACGATGGGCGCACTCGAGCGCCGTCCCAAGCGCGCCGACGCTCGTCGCAACTACGACAAGCTGATCGAGGCTGCCCGCGCCGCGTTCACCGAGAACGGTGCCGAGGCGTCGCTGGAGGACATCGCGCGCCGGGCCGAGGTCGGCATCGGCACGCTCTACCGGCACTTCCCGACCCGGCAGGACCTGCTCGAGGCCACCTACGTCGAGGAGGTCGAGGCCTTGTGCGCGTCAGCCGATGCGTTGACGGAGCTGGACCCCTGGGACGCCCTGGTCGGCTGGCTGCAGCGCTTCGCTGAGTACGCCTCGACGAAGAAGGCCCTGTCGGCCGAGCTGCTGGCGACACTGGGCATGGAGTCCGAGATCTTCGCCACGTGCCACAACGTGATCTTCGCCGCGGGGGAGCCCCTGCTGAAGCGGGCGCAGGCCTCGGGAGCGGTGCGTCCGGACGTCACGTTCAGCGATGCGGTGCGGTTGGTCAGCGGCATCTCGATGGTCCGCTTCGCCGAGCCCGAGCAGATCAAGCACGTGCTCGCTGTCGCGATGGACGGCTTGCGCTACCGGCCCGAACCGCCGCGGTAAACCTGCGCGCCAGGCCCCGTCACCCTGCCGCGGCCACGATGGTGCCCCGCACCGCTCCGAAGCCGACCGTGGTCCCCTGCCGGCCGGGAGCGGTCGCGGTGATGACCACCTCGTCGCCGTCTTCGAGGAACGTCCGGCGGCTGCCGTCCGGCAGGACGAGGGGGTCAGTGCCGTTCCAGGACAGCTCGATGAGTGAGCCGCGCTGCTCACGCTCGGGACCGCTGATCGTGCCGGAGCCGTACAGGTCGCCGCTGCGCAGGGAGGCGCCGTTGACGGTCAGGTGCGCGAGCTGCTGCGCAGCTGTCCAGTACATGGTGCGAAACGGCGGCCGGGCCACCACGTGGCCGTTCAGCAGCACTTCGAGCCGGACATCCAGGCCCCACGGCTCAGCCTCCGTGTCGTCCAGGTAGGGCAGGGGCTGCGGGTCGCGGGTGGGTGGCCGCACGCGCGCTGCGTCCAGCGCAGCCAACGGCACGATCCAGGGCGAGATGCTCGTCGCGAAGGACTTGCCGAGGAAGGGGCCCAGAGGGACGTACTCCCAGGCCTGGATGTCGCGGGCCGACCAGTCGTTCAGCAGGCAGACCCCGAACACGTGCTCGGAGAACGCGTCCAGGCGCACCGACGTGCCGAGGGACGACGGCGTGCCGACCACGAATCCCAGCTCGGCCTCGATGTCGAGGCGCGTCGACGGGCCGAACACCACCTCGCCGTCAGGAGTTTGGTGCTGACCGCAGGGGCGTACGACCTCGGTGCCCGACGGCACAACGGTCCCTGCCCGGCCGTGGTAGCCGAGGGGCAGATGCTTCCAGTTCGGTGGGAGCGGGTCGCTGCCGGGCCGGAAGATGCGCCCGATGTTGGTGGCATGGCACTCGGAGGCGTAGAAGTCCACATAGTCGGCGACGGTGAAGGGCAGGCGCATCAGCGCCTCCGCGACCGGGATGAGCAACGGTTCGATGACCGGGCGGACTCTGTCGTCGGTGAGCCAGGCTCGCACGGCGCACCGCACCGAGCTCCACGCAGATCCGCCGGCTGCGAGCAGGCGGTCCAGGGACCCCTGAGTGAACAGCTGCTCGTACTCCGGCAGGAGCCGGGCGGCGGCTGCGGTGAGGTCCAGGACGTGGTCCCCGATGGCGACTCCGACCCGGGGTCGGTCGTCTGATCTGGTCACGAAGCAGCCGTAGGGCAGGTTGTGGAGCCCGAAGACGTGACTGGCGGGCAGATCGAGCCAAGAGCGCTCGGTGGTCAGCTCGCTCATCGGATCTCCGTCACAGGTTCCCGCGAAGGGCCTGCTCGCGCTCGATGGCCTCGAACAGGGCCTTGAAGTTGTTCTTGCCGAAGCCGAGCGAGCCGTGTCGCTCGATCAGCTCGAAGAACACGGTCGGGCGGTCCTGCACGGGCTTGGTGAAGATCTGCAGCAGGTAGCCGTCCTCATCGCGATCCGCGAGGATGCGCAGCTCCCGAAGCACGTCGATCGGGACGCGGGTGTCGCCGACCCACTCCGACAAGGTGTCGTAGTAGCTGTCGGGGGTCTCGAGGAACTCCACTCCCATCTCGCGCATCGCCCGGATCGCCCCGACGATGTCGCCGGTGGCCAGCGCGATGTGCTGCACGCCCGGGCCGCCGTAGAACTCGAGGTACTCGTCGATCTGGCTCTTGCGCTTGCCGGGCGACGGCTCGTTGAGGGGGAACTTCACCCGGTTGTTGCCGCTCGCGACCACCTTGCTCATGAGCGCGGAGTACTCGGTGGCGATGTCGTCGCCGATGAACTCCTTCAGGTTCTGGAAGCCCATGACGCGGTTGTAGAACCTGACCCACTCGTCCATCTTGCCGAGCTCGACGTTGCCGACGCAGTGGTCGACTGCTTGGAAGTAGCGCTTCGGGTGACTGTCCGGCTTCACAGTGAGCGGCTCCCGGGCAACGAAGCCAGGAAGGAAAGGGCCTTCGTACCGGGACCGGTCGATGAGGCTGTGTCGGGTCTGGCCGTAGGTCGCGATGACGGCGCTGCGGACCTCGCCGTGCTCGTCCCGGACCGAGGACGGTTCCTGCAGCACCGTCGCCCCCTGGTGGCGTGCGTACGCCACTGCGGCGTCGACATCTGGGACCTCCAACGCCAGGTCGATCACACCATCGCCGTGAGCCAACAGGTGCTCCCCGACCTCGGTGCCGGCGTGGGCTTCGCCGGTGAGCACGAAGCGCGCCTTGCCGGAGGTGAGCACGTACTCGACCAGGTCGCGTGAGCCGGTCTCAGGACCGCGGTAGGCCACCAGCGTCATCCCGAAGGCCGTCGAGTACCAGTGCGCGGCCTGCCGGGCGTTGCCGACGTAGAAGCGAACGTGGTCCATCCCCGTGACCGGGAACGGGTCGTGGGACTCGTCGTACGCGATCGCTCCCACGAGCTGCAGCTCGTTCACGGTGGTGCTCCCTCGTCGATCCGATGTCGGCACAGTGCAGTGAAACTCGGCTGAGAGTGCAATCTCTGCGCGTTCAGCTAGCACATCTGTATAGGTTGGCGCCTAGGAGGTGCCTTCAGCATGACAGTCAGCAAGCCGCCACTGGACTCCCTGGACGTTCGCCTGCTTGCGGCGCTTCGGCAACAGCCGCGGTCCGGAATGCTGGAGCTCTCTCGGCAGCTCGGCGTCGCTCGGGCCACGGCACAGGCGCGTCTGCAGCGGCTCGAAGACCTGGGCGTCGTGACGGGTTACGGCCCTGACCTCGACCTACCCGCCGCGGGGTATCCGGTCTCGGCGTTCGTGACGCTCGAGATCGCCCAAGGAGCCCTGGGGGAGGTGGCGCGCCACCTCGAGGGCATACCTGGCGTGCTGGAGGCCAGCGCCACCACGGGCGGCGGCGATGTCTGGTGCCGGCTCGCGGCCGCGAACATGGGCGAGCTGCAGGCGACGCTGCTGCACCTCAACCGCTGCCCCGCCATCGTGCGGTCGACGAGCGTCGTCGCGCTGTCCGAGGTGGTCCCGTACCGCTACCTCCCGCTGCTCCAGGCGGAGGAACGCCCAGTGCCGAGTCGCACGCGGCGCACCTCTTGACCGGACGCGAGGGGCCTGCCTACGGTGCGGTCATCATAGATACAACAGGGATGCATCATGACGCTCGCTCCAGACCGGCCGCGCGACCAGGACAGCTACTCCGCCCGGATCGATCCGACCGGCGCCGTTGATCCGACTGGCGGCGGTTCCGACAGCTACCTCGAGGACTGGGCTGCCGACGCCCGTTACTTCGAGTACTCCAAAGCGGCGGACCCGCTGGCCGTAGGCACGATCAGCCGGATCCCCGCCGCGACGTTCGGCCCGGAGCTGTACTGCGACGGCCCCACCCGCGTCGTCCCGCTTGACCTGTCCACCGAGTTGGGCATCGACGACGGGCCGGCCACCAGCCCGGCCTTGCTCGCGAGCTTCCTGCGCATCCGAGCCGGGGAGCAGCTGTCGAGCGCACCCAATGCCACGTCCCAGCTGTACTACGTCCTGCACGGCCGCGGGTTCTCCGCGGTCAATGGCTCGCTGGTGCGCTGGTCCAAGGGTGACTTCCTGACCCTGCCCGCGGGTTCGGTCAGCACCCACCACGCAGAAGACGATGCGGCGCTGTACTGGGTCACGGACGAGCCGCTGATGCGCTATCTCGGCGTGCAGGCCACGACCGCGCGCTTCCGCCCGACGAAGTTCGCGCGCGACGACGCGGTCGCGGAGCTGCAGCGGATCGCGGACGCGCCCGGTGCCAACGACAAGAGCCGGGTCAGCGTGCTGCTGGCCAACGCCGAGCAGGAGCAGACCCTCACCATCACTCATGTCCTGTGGGCGATGTTCGGGTTGCTCCCCACCGGCCAGGTCCAACGGCCGCACCGGCACCAGTCGGTGGCGCTCGACCTGATCCTGGACTGCGAGCCCGGTTGCTACACGCTTCTCGGTGATCGGTTGGACGAGCGCGGCGAGATCGTGAACCCGGTGCGCGTCGACTGGCAGGCAGGCGGGGCGTTCGTCACCCCGCCCGGGAAGTGGCACGCGCACCACAACGAGTCCGGGGCGCCGGCGCATCTGATCCCCGTTCAGGACGCCGGCCTGCACACCTACCTACGCTCCTTGGATATCCGCTTCACCGACCGTCGGTGACCAGCGCGACCGACCTTGCCTACGCGACCGTCAAGCAGGGGGTGCTGCAAGGGGACTACCCAGGCGGCGAGCTCCTCAGCGAGGGCGAGGTAGCGGCAGTCGTCGGTGTGTCGCGAACACCGGTGCGCGAGGCCTTCCTGCGCCTGCAGGCTGAAGGACTGCTGAAGCTGTACCCCAAGCGGGGCGCGCTGGTGGTGCCGGTATCCGTGCGTGAGGTCGACGACGTGCTGGAAGCACGACGCGTGGTCGAGACGTTCGCGGTCGAGAAGGCTGTGACGTCAGGCGCCGCGGTCGCATTGGGCGACACGCTCGCAGGCATGCTCACGGCTCAGAGCGGTCCAGTGGACCTCGAGGCTTTCGCGGTCGCCGACCGGGCATTCCACTTCCAGCTCGTCGCCGCCGCCGGCAACGACATCCTGACGGGGCTGTACGAGTCGCTCCGGGACCGGCAGCTTCGGATGTCGCTGGTGCACGTCGCGAACTCACCCGAGCGTCTACGGAGCGCGATGGCCGAGCACCAGGCCATCGCGGACGCCCTCCGCGCCGGTGACGAGGACGCTGCCCACACTGCTGTTCAGGAGCACCTGGCGCGCACCGGAGAGGCGCTCCGCACCTCCCGTCGCAAGTCCTCCTGAGGCCCTCGACACGACGTAGGGTCGACGCGTGACGGACCTTCGGCGCGCGGTGCCCCGGACGGATGCCGTACTCGCTGATCCTCGGCTTGTCGCGGCCGGTGAGCGCTTGGGCCGATTGGTGGTGAAGGCGGCGGTCGTCGAGGCCCAGGAGCAGGCCCGGCTCGGGGTGGTCGGTCCGGAGGCGGTGCCCGATCTCGCGGTTGCGCTGCTCCCAACGGGCGCGACCACGCTGCGGTCGGTGCTCAACTGCACGGGCGTGGTGCTGCACACCAACCTGGGCCGTGCGCCGCTGTCGGCGGCGGCAGTGGCGGCGATGGCCCAGGCGTCGGGTTACACCGACATCGAGTACGACGTCACGACCGGCGCCCGTGCCGTCCGTGGACGCGGGGCCTTGGCGGCGCTGCGGGAGGCGGTGCCGGACGCCGAGCAGGTGCTCGTCGTCAACAACGGCGCTGCGGCCCTCGTCCTCGCGACCACCGCCCTGGCTGCGGGGCGGGAGGTGGTCGTCAGCCGTGGCGAGATGGTGGAGATCGGGGACGGGTTCCGACTGCACGAGTTGATCACCGCGACGGGCGCCCGGATCCGCGAGGTCGGAACGACCAACCGCACGCGCTTCAGCGACTACGTCGTGACGGGCGACACGGGGTGCGTGCTCAAGGTGCACCCCAGCAATTTCTGGCTGGAGGGCTTCACGTCGTCGGTCACGGTGGCCGAGCTCAGTCGACTCCCGGTGCCCGTGGTAGTCGACCTCGGCAGCGGCTTGCTGCGACCACACCCGTTGCTGCCCGACGAGCCGGATGTGACCACCGCGCTGCGGCAGGGTGCGAGCGTGGTCACCTGCTCCGGCGACAAGCTGCTCGGCGGACCCCAGACCGGCCTGGTGTTCGGTCGTCGGGACGCACTCGAGCTGCTCCGCAGGCATCCGCTGTACCGCGCGTTCCGGTGCGACAAGACCACCCTCGCGGCACTGGAGGCCACCCTTCGAGGGCCGGAAGTGCCGGTGTGGCAGGCCCTCCGTCCCACCCAGCTGCGTAAGCGGACCGAGGACCTGGCAGATCTGGTGAGCGGCGTGGTCGTCCCGTCGGTCGGCGCTGTCGGGGGTGGTGGCGCGCCTGGTCTGGAGCTCCCCGGCTGGGCGGTCGCCGTGCCGGCCGAGCTCGCCTTGCAGCTGCGCACCTCCGACCCCTGCGTGGTCGGGAGAGTGAGTCACGACCGGCTGCTCCTCGACCTCCGATGCGTCCCGCCTGCCGACGACGCCAGGCTTGCCGCGGCCGTGCTGGCGTGCACGTCCTAGCCACCGCCGGTCATGTCGACCACGGCAAGTCGACGTTGGTCCGAGCGTTGACGGGGATGGAACCGGACCGCTGGGCGGAGGAACGCCGGCGGGGCATGACCATCGACCTCGGTTACGCCTGGACCGTGCTGCCATCGGGGGAGGTGCTGGGATTCGTCGACGTGCCAGGCCATCAGCGCTTCATCGGCAACATGCTCGCCGGTCTCGGTCCCGCCCCGGCGGTGCTGTTCGTCGTTGCGGCGGACGAGGGCTGGCGGCGGCAGTCGCGGGAGCACCTGGCGGCGGTGGACGCCCTCGGGTTGCGGCACGGGCTGTTGGCCGTCACCCGCTGCGACCTCGCCGACCCACGGCAGGCCACCGCAGAAGCCCTGGGAAAGCTGGAGAACAGCTCTCTCGGGCGCGTTCCGGCGGTGGCCGTCAGTGGCGCAACAGGTGAGGGCCTGGATCTCTTGCGCGCGGCGCTCGACGCGCTGGTCGCCCGGTTGCCGGAACCGGACGTGAACGCCCCGGTGCGGCTCTGGGTCGACCGAGCCTTCACGGTGCGTGGTGCGGGCACCGTGATCACCGGGACCCTTGCGGCAGGGACTCTCGCCGTCGGCGACGAGTTGCTCCTCGGAGATCGCCGGGCTCGTGTCCGAGGCCTGCAGTGCCTGGGCGAACCGCACGACGCCGTGGTGGCCGTCGCCCGGGTGGCCGTCAACGTGCGCGGGGTCGAGCGCGATGAGGTCCGGCGCGGCGACGTGCTGCTGACTGCCGGTGCCTGGCGACTGGTGAACTCCCTCGACGTGCGGCTCTCCGCCGTCGAAGGGGTGGCTGAGCACCAGGTCCTGCACGTCGGGACGACGGCGGTGCCCGTGCGGGTGCGGTCGCTGGGCGGGCACACCGCACGCCTTCTGCTCGCGCGCAGCCTGCCGTTGCGGGCCGGCGACCGCGCGCTGCTTCGCGACCCCGCCGAACAGCGGGTGACCGCCGGGGTGCACGTCCTCGACGCCGACCCGCCCGCACTGCGGCGTCGCGGTGCTGCTGCCGCCCGCGCCGTTGAGCTCGCGTCAGCCACCGGCGTACCGGACCTTGTTGTCGAGGTGGTGCGACGCGGTGTGGTCGCTGCGGCGGAGCTGGCGAGTCTCGGTGTCGAGCTGCGGCCAGTCCCTGGCGTCCAGGCCCTGGGGCGCTGGCTGGTGGCCGAGCCGACCTGGGACCGGTGGGTCGCGGAGCTCGCCGACGCCGTCGACGCGCATGCGGCCGCGCATCCGTTGGAGGCCGGCCTGCCGGCGGAGTCGGCCCGCCAGATGCTCGGCCTGCCTGATCCGGACCTGCTCGGACCGATCGTGCGCACCGCCGGCTTCGAGCAGCGTCGAGGACGCGTGCGGCGCCCGGGCGCGGTGCCGTCGCTCGGCCCAGCGGAACCGGCGGTCCAGCAGTTGGAACGCCGACTCGCCGTCGAGCCGTTCGCCGCGCCCGAAGCGCAGGAGCTCCAGGCTCTCGGGTTGGGCCCCCGGCACCTGGCAGCGGCGGAGGCAGCCGGGCGGCTGTTGCGCCTGGGTGGTGTGATCGTGCTGCCGACTGCGCCCGACGCGGCAGTGCGGCTGCTCGCCGCGTTGCCTCAACCGTTCACGTTGTCGCAGGCTCGCCAGGCGCTGGGGACGACAAGGAGGGTCGCCGTGCCGCTTCTCGAGCACCTCGACGCGACCGCCCAGACGACCCGGCTCGACGGTGGGCTGCGGCGGGTAGTGGACTAGCGCACCCGCAGCGCCGCGTCGCCGCGTGCTGTGAAGTGCCCGATGACGGGGGCGCCAGGCACCTCACCCGCCACCAGCAGGCCGCCGCTGGTCTGAGCATCGGCGAGCAGCAGCAGCTCGGCCTCGTCGACGGTGGCGTCGAGGTGGGGGCGTACCCACTCGAGGTTGCGCTTGGTGCCACCGCTGACGAAGCCGTCCCTCAGCGCCTGCCGCGCGCCGTCCAGATACTCGACCGAGGCGGCGTCGATGACTGCGGTCACCCCCGAGGCGCGGGCCATCTTGAACAGGTGCCCGAGCAGGCCGAAGCCGGTCACGTCTGTCGCGGCCCTGGCACCGGCGGCGAGCGCGTGCGCGGAGGCGTCCCTGTTCAAGGCGACCATGCTGGCCACCGCATGTGGGAAGACCTCCCCGGTCTGCTTGTGCCGGTTGTTGAGGACGCCCACCCCCAATGGCTTTGTCAGGCTGATCGGCGTTCCCGGTACGGCGGCGTCGTTGCGCAGCAGCCGCTGCGGGTCCGCGAGGCCCGTGACGGCCATCCCGTACTTCGGCTCCGGGTCGTCGGTGCTGTGCCCACCTGCAACATGGCAGCCGGCCGCGCGGGCCACGTCGAGCCCGCCGCGCAGCACCTCGGTCAGCAAGGACAGGGGCAGTACGTCGCGCGGCCAGCCGACCAGGTTGACTGCGACGAGCGGTCGACCTCCCATGGCGTAGACGTCGGACAGCGCGTTCGCGGCGGCGATGCGGCCCCAGTCATAGGGGTCGTCGACCACCGGCGTGAAGAAGTCGGCGGTGGCGACGATCGCCGTCCGTTCGTCGATGCGCACGACTGCGGCGTCGTCCCCGTCGTCGAGGCCGACCAGCAGGTCCGAGCTGGTAAAACCGGTCAGGCCACGCACCACCTCCTCGAGCTCGCCGGGAGGGATCTTGCAGGCACAGCCGCCGCCATGGGCGTACGAGGTCAGTCGGTCCACGCGGTGACCGTACGTCCATCGCGCCCGATAGGTTCCACTGCGGAGGCGTGCGGTTGGCTGGTGCTGCCCCCGGTCTTCAAAACCGGTGAGATCCAGGATCTGGGTCTGGAGGGTTCGATTCCCTTCCGCCTCCGCCACCCGCTCTGAACGGGGAACGGATCACATGAACTTTCCCTCGATGGTGGCGAAGTAGGCGGCGGCGAGACGCACGAAGTCGCTCTCGCTCAGCTTGATCTCATCACCGGGCTTGTACGCCAGGACGGACTCTTCTGGCCTGTACTTGATCGTCTTGTCGGACTTGAGAGTTGCGTTCCAGGTGGCGTGGGACGCGCTCAGGGTGAAGATGCTGTCGTTCCTCGTCATCGAGTTGCACAGAAGGCGAACCTCGTTGAGCGGATTGCCGTCCTTCCCCTCGATGGTCCTGCTCCTGTGCGTGAAGTAGGTCTCCAAGGTGAGGACCATGTTGTTGTAGAAGACCGCGTCGAACGACTCGATGGCGGCGTTGAGTGCCGCCTCGCCACGGGCGGTGTTCTTCCGGGCCACCGCCGCCAGCTGCTGGTAGGCAGCCACCTGGGCATCAGCTCGTGCGCGGCCCTCCTCGACGTAGTCCTTGGGATAGCTGTTGGTGCAGAGCATGGTCGCCTCTCGTCAAGCTGCCAGGGGCTGGAGGAACCCAATGACGTTGCCGTCCGCGTCTGTGACGGACGCGATGAGCCTGCCGCCGACGTCGTTGACCGGCTGCTGCTGGGTGGCACCGGCTTCGAGGAGCTGAGCAACGGCGGCCTTGATGTCCTCGACGTGCCAGTACCCGACTGGCCCGGACATGCCCTTGCTGTGACCGTTCGGGTCCAGGCCGACCTCCTCGCGCCCGGGTGTTGAACTGCACCCAGTTTGTCAACTCGACGCGTACGGACGACGCGGCGCCCGCCTAGTCAGGGACTCGTTCGTCCAGGCGGGCTCGGAGGGCGCGCAACTCGTCCAGGACGTCGGCGAGCGTGGCTTCCGTCCGCTCCTCGGACTCCTCGACGACGCGGAGGCGGCTCACGAACCACGCCGCGATCGTCGCGGAGATCACGCCGAGGAGGGCGATCCCGAACAGCATGAGGGTGGCGGCGATCAGGCGTCCGCCTCCGGTGGTCGGGTAGCGGTCGCCGTAGCCGACGGTCGTCACGGTCGTAGCGGCCCACCACAGGGCGTCGCCGAAAGTGCGAATGTTGCCGCCCTTCGCGGTCCGCTCGGTGTCGTACATCGCCAGGGCGGACAGGAGGAGCATGACTCCGGCCGACGCGCCGACGTAGGTCGCGACGGTCGCATGCAGCGAGCGCCGCGCGCGTCCGTGCAGGGCGCCCGCGACGACGGAGACGCGGAGGAGCCGGAGGAGGCGCGCGGCCCGGAGCGGCCGGAGGAAGGGGACCAGGACAAGCAGGAGGTCCAGGGGGTGGCGGCGCACGAAGCGCCACCGCTCCGGGGCGAGGTATAGGCGGGCGCCGTAGTCGATGACGAAGACGGCCCAGATCGCGACGTTGGCGACCTGGAGGACGACCTCGGCCCAGCGCGGTATGTCAGCCACGGCGGGGACGATCACGACCACGAGAAAGGCCAGCGCCAGGACGAGGAGCGGACGTTCCGCGCGAGCCTCCCAGCGGGCGAGGCCGTCGGAGGCGCGCGCGTGCTGGAGACGGCGGGGCATGGCGAACAGTGTGCCGTCGCAGGCCGGTGGGCGCGTTGAGGCTCGCGAGCGGGCGTCGGGCTCTTACCCTCGCGGAGCCACTAGAACTCGGAGACGGGGCGTGCCGTGAGGTTCCGCAAGAGCATGAAGTTCGGCCCGTTGAGGGTCACCGCGTCGAAGTCGGGCCTGTCCGTGTCGGGCGGCGTCCCGGGCGCCCGGGTGAGCGTGAACTCGAAGGGTGAGGGCCGTCGGACCGTGGGGCTTCCGGGGTCGGGTCTGTACGACACGAAGAAGATCGGGGGCGGCGCCCGTCGCGGCGGTGGGGGTGGCGAAGCGGAGTCGGGGGGCCTCCGAGCGGGCCACGGCGTGACGCTGGAGGTCGTCGACGCGAAGGGACCCGGTCGCGCGCTGCTCGACGGGCGTTCGGACATTGCCTACCTGCGGGTCGTCGAGGCGTCGCCACAGAGCGCGGCGGAGGTCGGCGGCATCGTTGAGCGCGACGGTTGGGTACGGGGTATCCGTGACGGGGTCCTCATGCCGCAGGGCGCGGAGGCTCGGGTCCTGATGCTCGTGCAGCGCACGGACAACCCCAGGTTGTTCGGGCGCAAGGACGACGACACTCCGAAGGCCGTCGACGTCGGGCGCCTAGCGAAGGCGGACCTTCGGAAGTGGTCGGAGGCGATCGCCGGGCGAACACTGTCCGTCGCCGTGTACGTCGACGCGACGCCGGGACTTGAGGGCGCGGTCGAGGTGCGCTTCTACCCGGCCCGGCTCGCGGAGGATTTCCAGGAGCCAACGGCTCCAGCGGTGCAGGGAGCGCCGACGGCGGAGGTCACGCCTCCAGCGGTGCAGGCGCCGACAGCGGCTCCCGCGCCGCCTGCGGGCTGGTACGACGACCCGGGTAACTCGACGGTGCTGAGGTGGTGGGACGGCGCGGCCTGGACGGACCAGATGCACGCGAAGTAGCAGACGAGCAAGGCCCCCGGCGCCCGTGCTTCTCGGCTCAGAGCGACCCGCCCCGAGTGGTGTGCGCACAGGGGCCACGCGACGAGGAGGCGATCGAAGTCAAACTGACTGGTGCTCTGCCGAGCGCGGAGCCGAAAGGCACCCTCACGTCGGGAAGTCCTGGTCACTGACCCTTGCCGACGGGCAGGTGTGCGGGGCGCTGGGCGGCGCGACGGACGCGATCGCGGGGCAGCGACTCAACTACGGCTGCAAGAACGGGGACGTGTACGGGAACGTGGATCGGTCGACGCCGGTCTGGACCGTGTTCTATCGAGCCACCGGAGCGGCGGAACTCGTGAAGGTGTTGGTAGTGGAAGCCACGTTCTAACGAGCGGGGCGCTGCTATCCCTGCCGCGAAGAGCGGCTCGGCGACGGGAGGGGGGCTATTCCTCTCGCTTGTGCGTTGCTTCGCGACGTCTCCGTTCGCGACGACTGGGCTTCTTCGGCGAGAAGGCGGCCGTCGCCAGGCCGAGGGCGACGGCCAGGTTCCCGAAGTTCAGGCCGAAGCCCGCGCCGATGCGCCGCGAGATAGTCGCGGGCGACGAGGGCGGCGGTCTTGAGAGCGGGGGTCACGAGGGACTCCTTGCGTCGTCCGGTCACACCGGCCGGGATCGTGCCGGTACGGACATGACGGTTCCCGACGAAGATGTGTGACAGCTGGTGCGACGGCCTTTCCATAGGGTCGCCCGGCGGGGTCAGCCCTGGGCCTCCAGCGACAGCCACTCCCACTCGCGCCACGTCGCAAGCCGCTTCTCGTAGTCAGCGGTCGCCAACGCCATCGGACCGTCGCCGAAGAACACCCGAAGCGGCGGGTTCTGCGCGTCCACCAGCTTCAGCACCGCCGCGCTGCTCGCGATGGGGTCGCCCTGGGTCTGCGTGCGCGCGGCGCGGAAGGCGGCCGACTTCCGTCGTACCCCGTCGTAGGCGGGGTTCGAGGTCGCGCGCTTTGACGACGGGCCGGACCAGTCGGTGCTGAAGCCGCCGGGCTCGATGAGAGTCACGTGGATCCCGAAGTCCGCAACCTCCGCGGCGAGCGCCTGGCTGAAACCCTCGAGCGCCCACTTGGAGGCGTGATAGGTCCCGATGTTCGGGAAGGCCGAGATGCCGCCGATCGAGGAGACCTGCAGGATGTGTCCGCCGCCCTGCTCGCGCAGGTACGGCAGTGCCGCCTGCGTGACCCACAGCGCACCGAAGACGTTGGTCTCCATCTGGTCGCGGAACTCCTGCTCGCTGATCTCCTCGATCATCCCGAACTGGCCGTAGCCCGCGTTGTTCACCACCACGTCGAGACGCCCGAAGTGCTGGTGCGCCCGGGCAACAGCGTCGAACGCGGCGGCACGGTCGGTGACGTCGAGCTGCAGGGCGAGGATCGCGTCGCCGTACTTCTCCACGAGGTCCAAGAGGCTGCTGACGTCTCGGGCGGTTGCCGCCACCCGGTCACCCCGCTCGAGCGCCGCGAGGGTCCACTCCCGACCGAAGCCGCGGGATGTCCCGGTGATGAACCAGGTCTTCATGACGCGCCCTTGATGAGGTTGAGCGAGGCCTCCCACAGGGCCTCGGAAGTGACAGGGTCCAGGGCGTACGCGGCGACGCCGGTGCGCGTGCCCTCGACGTTCGGGAGCGCCTCGTTGCAGTCCTCGAAGTAGCGGCCACCGATGCCCTCGAGCTGCGGCGAGGTGCCCAGCAGGACGGAGGTTGCAGCGCCCTGCTCGACGCTCTTGAACTGAGCGGCGCCGCCGCTGCGGGCGCGCGCCTCGGCGAGCGCCTCGGGGGAGAGGTGCCGCGCCAGGTTGGTCATGATCGCGCCCGGGTGAAGGGAGTTGGCGGTGATGCCGTCGCCGGTCCAGCGGCGGGTGGCCTCGACGGCGAACAGGATGTTGGCCGTCTTCGACTGGCCGTAGGCGCTCCACGGTTCGTAGTCGCGGCGGGCAAAGAACAGGTCGTCCAGGTGCACGTCGGAGAACAGGTGTCCCCTCGAGCTGACGCTCACGATTCGTGCGCCCTCCGCAGCCATGGGGGTGTGCAGCCCGGTGGCGAGGGCGAAGTGGCCGAGGTGGTTGGTGGCGAACTGGAGCTCCCACCCCTGGAGGGTGAACGCCTCCGGGCAGGCCATCACTCCGGCGTTGTTGACGAGCAGGTGCAGCGGGCCATCCCACGCCTGGACGAAGGAGCGGACCGAGACCGGGTCGGCCAGGTCGAGCGGGGCGACCTTGATGTCGCGGCCGATGTCGGCGGCGGTCTTGTCACCCGCGGCGAGGTCACGGACGGCGATCGTGACCTCGGCTCCGGCGTGCGCGAGGGCACGGGCTGTCTCGATGCCGATTCCGGATGCTCCACCGGTCACAACGGCGCGCTGTCCGGTCAGGTCGATCCCTTCGATGACGTCTGAGGCGGTGGACTCGGCTCCGAAGGCAGTGGTGATGCGGCTCATGGCAGTTCCTCTGTAGTCTAACCGGAGGCTCCTCCGGTACGCTTAACCATAAGCGGAGGGTCCTCCGGATACAAGGGAGAGCGGTGACGAAGCCTCAGCGTGCGGATGCCCAGCGCAACCGAGACAAGCTGCTGACGGTCGCCGTCGCCGCCTTCAGCGACCTGGGCGTGGACGTGCCTCTCGAGACCATCGCGGCCCAGGCCGGCGTGGGAGTCGGCACCCTCTACCGGCACTTCCCCAACCGCAACGCTCTCATCGAAGCCGCCTACCGACACGAGGTCGAGCGGCTGTGCGAGGCCGCCCCCGAGCTGCTCGCCACCCACGAGCCGGCCGAAGCCCTCCGCGAGTGGATGGAGCGGTTCGCGCAGTACGCGGCGACCAAGCGCGGCATGGGCGACGCGCTCCGCTCGGCGATCGCGTCCGACTCGCCGTTGTTCGGACACACCCGCTCGCAGATCGTCGCGGCGCTCCGGGTGCTGCTCGATGCGGGCACCGCCGAAGGCTCGCTGCGTGATGACGCTGATCCGGAGGACGTCATGCGGGCCATGGGTGCGGTCTGGAACGTCGCCTCCGGACTGGAGTGGCAGGACCAGGTGCGCCGGCTGCTCGGCCTTCTCGTCGACGGGCTGAGATACCGCGCCAGGAAGGGCTAGCGTCCCGACCGCTGAACGTGCCTACCGTTCCTTGCCGCTGAGAGCACGCCATGCGCGCACGGCGCAGAACCGGCATACCCTCCGACGAAGTGCGATTTCGCGAACTCGGAGGCGATATGAGCAATGAACAGAGACGGCGAACGACTGCCTCGGGCGGCGGCAGCGCTCTGTACGGACTCGGGTTCATCGGGGCGTTCGTCTGGTGCTGGCAGCAGGCTTCGGGATTCGGGGAGCACATCGTTGGAGTGCTGAAGGCCTTCGTTTGGCCCGCCTTCCTCGTGTACGACGCTTTCAAAGCCCTGAACGGCTGAAATCCGACGGTCCGAGGGTCATTCCGCTGGTACGGCGGTCACCATGATTGCCCTGGATCGAACAACGCCATTCCGACCACCCCGATGCTGACGTGGCGGCCGTTGCCCCCCGTTGGGGCTTGGCGGCCTCTGGACCCTTCTGGAGGCAGGAGCCCTCTTTACGCGCCCCGATCCTGGCCCAGCGTTCGGGGCGTGTTGGCATCCCGACGTGCCTTTACGGCGCTTGCGCTGCTCACGTTGGCCCTCACCATGAGTGGCTGCGGTGGCAGTGCTGGGCCGACCAAGGCGACTGGAGTCATCACCAGCCTGAAGCCCTCCTTGTGTATCGCGAGGGCCAATGCCGCGGGGGTATGCCTGCGCAGTGGCGAGTCCGCCGGTCGCGGAGCGGGCGACTGCGTCGCGTTCGTCTTTGACGGCCCAGCTGGGTCACCCACCAGTCTCCGCGTCACGGGCGAGGCTGACCCGGCCAAGCACCGGTCCGACTGCCCCGGCCTCAGGTCGTCACGTCTCACTCACCGAACGGGGACGTTGGGAGAAGGCCGGGAGTAGCCGTTCCCTGCACCGGCATCTGCCTCGGTCGATCATTGTGGGTAAGGCACGCTCTCTCGGTCCGCGGGGCCCACAACGATCGTCGAGGGGGTCGGAGACGCTGCGGATCATTGCGGGACGCCTGAGCCCAGGCAGTTCGCCGTACCCGCAATGATCGTCTCGGTCGGGTGCTGAGGTGCCGTTGGGCCGACGAGAGGCGTTCTACGTTCTCCGAGATCCGGAGCCGTCGCTCGCTTCCTACCGGATCAGCCGTCGAATGCGGCGCGCTGATAGTCGGGCAACTTCGCGTCGTCCGACCGTGAAGTGGGTGGCCGACAGCCAAACCGGCGTCAGGGCCGCCTACGTATTCGGGATGACGGCGACCTCACCGGTCGCCTCGTCGTAGGTGATGCTGCCGGTCTCGAAGTCGTTGCGCCGCTGGCCCGTTGAGGGGCTGTACTCGTCGGTGATCGGCCAGCCGAGCTGGCCGGTCTCGGCACCGAGCTCGGTGTACTTGGCGGAGATCGGGCCGCGGGTGAAGAAGGCACTCGCGGCACGGGCACTGATGCGACCGGTCTGGAAGCGCTGTGCCCGCCCGTCGAGGACTGCCGTCTCGCTGGCCACCGGCAGACCGAGCGGGCCCCTCTCGCCGCCGGATCGCGCGTACACGACGGCCATCACGTCGTACATCTCGATCGCTCCGGTGCTGGCGGACCAGACGATGCGGCCTCCCTGGAACGCGACGGCGGCGATGCCTGGGCCGACGAACACCTCATCCTTCACGGGGTAGGCAAGCTTCCCCGCTTCAGCCCGCAGGGCGACGTACCGCTTCGCGATCGGTTCGCCGATAAACCGCGCACCGGTGGTCGGGTGCCAGGAGATGCGGCCGTGCTGGAACGCGCTCGCGCGGCCGCTGCCGTCTCTCGTCGCGACCGGTCGCGCGACCGGGAAGCCGAGTCGTCCGAGCTCGTTGCCGGCTGCGGCGTAGCGGATCGCGATGGCGCCCACGGTCTCGAAGGCGCCGAGAGACGGGTGCCAGGAGATGCGGCCGTGCTGGAAGCGCGAGGCCTTTCCGAGCCGGACAGTGCCCGGATCGACAACGGGATACCCAAGGACGCCCGCTTCCGAGCCGAGTGCGGTGTAGCGCGAGGCGATGGCACCGACTGTGAAGCGCGGTCCGATGCTGGCCTTCCACGACATCCGGCCGTTGACGTACCGCTGCGCCCGTCCGCCCGGCCTTGCGACCTCGCCGTAGACCGTCGCCCCGAGGATGCTCTTGCGCTCACCCAGCTGCACGTAGCGAGCGGTGATCGGGGACCAGGCGCCGGGCAGGGCAGGGGAGTTGTGGTCGCGGGTGCGGTTGTCGGTCGCTGTCGCGGTCGAGCAGTTCGCGAACTTCCAGGGCGGGATGCAGGACGCCACTCGGCACTGGACTGCGCCGACCTGGTGGACCTGTTGGTTGCACTGGCCGTACCGGAAGCGGTTGCAGCAGACTCGGCGGTTGTCGCACTGCCCCGCGGGACCGCACGTGCAGCGGCACGACCAGCATTGCGGCGCGCAGATGCCGGCCCGGCCCGGGGTGGCGCAGCGACTGCAGGTGGCATTGCAGTCGATGATGTAGCGGGCCCTGCCGCCACACAGTGAGGCGCCGTCCGCCTTCCACCAACCGGCCGCGATCGAGCCGGGCGGGCAGGTGTTGACGCCCTTGTTGATGGTGGCGCAGAAGACCGTCCATCCCGAGGCGCAGGACGAGCTCGGTCCGCAGACCGAGGCGTAGGCGGACTGCGGCTTCAGCAGGAACCCGACGCCGTCGACGGCCAGGGCGCTGCCGACCACCGCCGACCGTGCGAGGAACCCGCGACGGGAGGTGCGCCCGGACAACCACGTGGCGACGGCGTCGACGGCCCGCTGCGACCAGTCGCTCGGCGCGGCCCGGTGACTGATAGCGCGCACGCCATCGACGGTGATCATCGGATCCTGACCCCGCGCAGCAGGGCCCCGACCTTGAGGGCGCCGGGCTGACGACGGGCATGACTGCCGAGTACGGCGAACAGGCACCAGGCCCGGCCGGACGTGTTGAAGAACCACTGGCCGCCGCTCATGCCTGGCCGCACCCACTGCATCGCACTCGGGTCGAACTCCGACGGGCGCGGCCGGGGCACCCCCTTGCTCTGGAACAATGCCGTGCCGACGGCCTCCCGGTCGTACTCGAAGAGACAGACAAACACGTCGTCCGGGTCGAGCGTGGGAAGGACGCCGCTGCCGAAGTCCCCCCGAATGCGCGGGAGCGGGACGGTCGCTGCGTGCACCAGCAAGGTTCCTGGCACGTTGTCCCGGTTGCGGCCTGCCACATGCCAGCCGGGTGGGACGGTGATGTCGAAACCTGCGTCAATTCTCATGACAGGCCCAGAGCGGCGGCGGCGAGGGCGGTCGTTGCGACGGTGACCAGGTGCGCGGGTCGTCGGCCGGTCTCGAGCCGGAGAGCGACAGCGCGCAGCCGCGCAGGCGTGTCGGCCTGCCAGCCGGCCAGGACTGGGAGGGCTCGTACCAGCCCGAACAGCCCGCCTGCCAAGACCGACGTCCAGGGGCCGCTCATCACCATGAGGACGAGCAGCGCATAGGTCACCGCACTGGTCACGATCGTGACCACGCCGGTGCCGAGCTGCCAACCGAAGCCGCTGGCGTAGACCCACCGGCGGTAACGCGTGAGCCAGTCCTCGTCGACCTGCCTGTGCCAGGTAGGGACCCGACCGCTGAGATCGAGCAGAACCGCTGCGGCGCAAGCCGCGACGCCGACCCAGACAGGTACGGCGATCAGCTCGCCCAACGCTCCCAGCACCAGGCCGGTCGTGGCTCCGCCAACGAGTGAGGCCAAGCCGAACAGGGCTACGGTCGGGCCCCACCGGTATCCGCGGCCCCGCTCGCCGAGCGGGTTGATGCTGGTGAGCATCGACTCACCTCAAGGGGACCAGGTGGCCCGCAGCGCGGCCACCACTGCGACAGCGAGAACCAGGACGGTCCTCACGCGGACTCGCCGTACAGACTGGGATGGCCGGGTTCGATGCCGGCGTCCTGGAGGGCCAACGAGTCGCGTCCGTCGCGTACCGCGCCGCTGCCCTTGATCTGCAGGGCGGCGTCGGCCCGGGCCTGCGTCATGAGCTCGACGACCTGCTTCCAGGAGTTCCCGGTGCCCTCGCCGATGACGCGGCCGGAGCTGTTCACGTAGGCGAAGTACGGCGCGCCGGGCACCTCGAAGGCATCCCACGCCTCGTCCGACAACACCAGCGGTACGACGGTGGGCTGGCGCTCCATGAGTGCCGAAGGGCTCTCTTCGTCGAGGCCGCGGGTGACCACGAGCAGCCGGGCGCCACCTGGGACGTCCCGGACCTCGTGCCGGAAGGCCTTCCAGAACCCCTGGCAGGTCGAGCAGCCAGAGGACAAGAACGCGATGAGGGTCTCGCCACCGAGCAACGACACCGCCACCACCTCGTCGCCGAGGGTCCGGCCGACAACGGTGTCCGGGGTGCTTGCCGTGCGTCGCTGTTCGGGGGTGATCGGCACTGCCCCGGTCTTGTCCAGCTCGAGGCCGGCACCCAGCTCGTGCAGGGCCCTCAGGATCTCGGCATGGCTACGGAGCAAGCCGGCGACGAGGACGGAAAGCAGCAGGACAGCGACGCCCAGCGCGACAACCGCGGCGTTCATCGCGTCCCCACGAGCGGAAGCAGGGCCATGACGAGGTAAGCGGTGACGGCGACAGCGGCGGTCGTGACGAGCAGAGCGAGGTCGAGCGGCAGGGCGCCCGGAGTGCCACTGAGTGCGGCAGCCGCGAAGCCCGTGGTGACCACGGCGTGGGTCCGGGTCGCTGGCACGTCCCGCTTGCCGAAGCAACCGCAGCTGGCAAGTACCCCACCGCGCGCCCGGGCCATGAGGATGAACCCGGTGAAAGCGGCATAGGAGACGGCCACGCCGAGGGTGTTTCCCGTGCTGAGGGCGGTGATCCCGACCAGCACCTCACCGAGGGCGAGTACGCGAACGGCGATCGGAGGCACCTTGAGGTGCACGCTCTGGAAGGCCCTGACGAGAGGCTGGGGATCGGCGACCTTCTGCCCCCCGGCGGCCACGAGCAGCGCCGCGGCCGCAAAAAACGGTCCCGCGATCAACACCTTCCGGAATGTATCAGCGGTGTGGCCATCTCCCTAGGAGAGTTGGTGGTTCGTCACCTGGGTGCTGCACGGGGGCGAAAGAGCCCGGACGCGGCCCGTGCTCGAGCGCCGCGACTGCAACCCCCTGGGGGAAGGAGCCTAGGGCCGGAGCTCTTGCCGATGGACCGCGACCGGGTAGCCCGAACCGTGTCAGCCGAGTTGTTCCACGTTCTTGATCGACACTCGTGGCGATGTTCACTGCTCCACGGCTCAAGTTGCGCGCTCCGGCCAGCCGATAGGGCTTGCTCACTCGAGTCGATGCCGCGTGCGCCGGGTGGGCCAAGATCACGTGCGTCGGTCCTCAGCGCGTGGTCACACCGATGACCAGGTTGGTCTGGCTGGCGCTGTGGTCCCGGTTCTCCACCACCAAGGTGATCTGACGGTTCCCTCTGTTGAGGACGGAGTTCGAGACGGCAGTGAAGCCGGCGGCGGTGTACAAGGCGACCGCGGACTGACGCACGTCAGCGGCCGAGCCTGCTGTGCGGATGAGAACGGTCCAGCGTCCACCCGAGCCGGTGTAACCCGTGACATCACCTGGAGGTAGGGGCAGATCCGGTGGCCAGTCGGAGGGCAGGCGGCCCGCGGCGCTGGACGCTCCGTTGCCGGAGCCGCCCTGTCCCTCGTGGCTGCGTCTCGGCACGGTGGGACTCGGCGGGGCTTGGCTCGTCGGCGTGGAGGTGGTCAGGACGGGGGTGGTGGCATGGGGGGCCGCCGACGGGGGCGCTGCGCCGCAGCCGGCGGCCAACGTGACGGCGGTGAGAAAGGCCGCGCGCCCGGTGCGTCGGCCGCTGACTCGGTGCATCTGGGTGCCCTCCTGTCCGGTGCCATGTACCTGATCTCAAACAGGGCCGGGACACCCGCGGGCACCCCGGCCCTGCTACCCACGTGGCCTACCAGGGGGCCGGCTCGAGCGGGCCGACACCTGGAGTGACGGCCGAGGAGGTCGTCGCGCCTTCACCCTTGACGATGAACGGCAGGTGCCAGAAGTCAAACGGGACCAACCCGTCCCCAGGCTTGACGTTCTCCGGGAAGATGAACTCGAAAGTCGGCGCCAGGTACTGCCCAGCCGCCAGCCCGTTGGCCACCTGGTTCGTTGCATCGTTCTTGTTCAGGCAGGTGTCCAGGGTGGTGAGCACGGGGTTGCCGAGCGCGTCGTTGACCGGTGCCTGCGGGGTGCAGAGGGAGCGGACGGCCACCCGGATCGTTCGGGTCGGCTGGCTCAACAGGCCGACCGGTGCCTTGGTGGCTCGGAGCCGGGCGCGCTGTGGCTGCGGGCCTGTGTTCTGGGTGGTGATGCCACCGCCAATCGGCGTGGTGGTACCCGGCAGGTTGGGCCCGTTCTGCTCGCCGGTCATGGCAAAGGGGGTCGCCCAACGGTTACGAACCTCACCGGTCTGAGGGTTGATGTCCATGAGGTAGATGTCCACTGCGGTCTTGACGTCGCTGGTCTCGGACTCCAGGAAGATCCGGTCCTTCGTCTCGGCGGCCAGTCCGTTGATGGAGATCGCGTTGGGGTCGGCGGTGCCGACGCCGAACTGGCCGATGGCCAGGTAGCTCGGCTGGGTACCGGGCATGGTGTAGATGCCGACGTTGGCCTCGATGGTGTGCGCGGAGATGTAGTCGGTAGCGCCGTGGATCAGGGTGCCGGAGAACGTGATCGCGTCACCTACCTCGAACGGGGCCTGCTGGCGCGGGTCGGGATCGGACGCTGCGCGGGCCGCAACGGTTTTCATGACGAACTGGGTGCAGTAGGTCTGACCGATCGCCGGGGGAGTCAGCTCACCACTCTTGGGTGGGGCGATACCGGCGACGCTGAAGTTGCGGCAGCCACCCGCGACGGGCGGCACGGTCGCTGCGTTGACCGCCACCGGGATCAGGTTGGGGCGGTTCCGCTGCGGGCACAGCGGGTCATCGGCGACCGCAGGGTCGGTGCGCGGGACGCACATCGGGTAGCCGGTGCCGGCGTGAATGGTCGGGTTCGCGTCGTCGACGCTGAACCGTGCGTCCGGGCTCTGCGCCCTGCCGAAGCGGCCATTCGGGTCGTTGATCTGCACGATGGCCGGCTTGGCGGAGTCCCCGGTTTCGACCAACAGGTTGCCGGTGGCGAAGTCGATGCCGGTAACGGTGCCGGTGCTGGTGTTCAGCGACTGCTGGGCGGCATAGAGCAGGCCCGCGATGCGCCGTGTGCCCACGATGTTGCCGATCGCCCGCATCTCGAACGACGGGTAGCCGCCGCCGAGTGCCAGAGACGGTCCGCCCTGGACGAAGTCGGCCCAGGTGAACGTGCCAGCCGGCATCTGGATCACCAGGTTGCACGGCACGACGATCGGGCCGTGGTTGAGCGTGAGCGTGCCCCCGAAGCGGTGCGGATCGGTCGTGTTCGGGCAGTTCGCGTTGGTGGCATCAACCGTCGCGCTCTCGATGAAGCCCGTGTCATCGAAGCCGTGAATGAGTGTGGGGCTCACCGACGTCACCGGGTCTGGGAGCGTGGGGGTCACGAATGGCGCCACCGCACCCTGTGGCGGCTTCGCCGTACCGCCGCCGCCCTGACCGAATGCATTGCCAGTGAAGGGAACAGCGAGCAGGCTGAGCGCGGTGAGTGGTATGACCACTGACGCGCCCCTTCGCTTTCGCGTAGCCAAGTTGATCATAAGGAACCTCCTGATGAGGGACCGCGGCCTGACTGCCTCAGTGCCCGACCGAACAGTGGGTTCCGGATCTTTGGATAATCGTTGGCTATCGCCCTCTCCACGCGCCGACGCGGAGGCCCGACGGGCGAGGTGGCTGGTCGCCCGGCTCCGCAACGGGTTGAGTGCCTTGTCCTCCTGGTCGTACGACCTCTGTAGGGCCCGGTCTTGGCCGTTTACGTCACGCGAAGCAGTTGGCTCCGGACCACGATGCGGGCAGGAACGCACGGCTCGGACACGGGCAGGGGGAAGGCGGTGGCGGTCGTGGAAGGCATCAGTTTGTTCGGAGCGCTCCGGGTCCAGCTGGACAGCAGGGAGCTCGGTCCCAAGAGCTTTGTTGGACGCAAATCGAAGCAGTTGCTGGAGATCCTGGTGCTGCATGACGGGCGGCCTGTTCCCAAGGACCAGCTCGCCGAGCAGCTCTGGGGAGAGTCGCTTCCAGCAAACTTCTCAGCGGCGCTGGAGCACTACGTGTCCATGCTGCGCAAGCGGTTGGAGCCGGGCGTTCATCCTTCCCGCTCCATGGTGCGAACAGTGCACGGGGGCTACCGCTTCGACGGCGCAGGTCTCGAGGTCGACATCGTTGCCTTCGACACGACGTACCGCCGGCAGGTGGCAGGCACTGCCACGCGTCCTGAGCTCGAGGGCGCCGTGGGCCTCGTACTCGGCGATCTGCTCGAGGACGAACCCTACGCCGACTGGGTTTCGGTGCCGCGTGCGGACTACCGCAAGCGGTACGTCGAGATGCTGACCGCGGCAGCGGGAGCTGCCCTGCTCGCCGCGGACGCAGCCCGCGCCGCCGAGCTCGCCAGGCTCGCGGTGGCACGGGATGAGTACGCCGAACCGGCGCACCGGTTGCTCATGCTCGCCTACTACGACCTGGGCCGGCAGAACGACGCGTTGCAGGCCTACGAGAACTGCCGTCGGGTGCTCGCACACGAGCTGGGAGTCGACCCGATGCCCCAGACCCGGAGCTTGCAGGCCGCGATTCTCGAGCAGGTCCCTCGCGACACAGTGCGCGCCGAGTACGTGACACGCCGGCCCGTCGACCTTCAGGTGCCGTCCTCTCAGGGAGAGGGGGCCGGCAGCGTCCTGGACCACTTCCAACGCCTGGGGAAGCGCCTGTACAGGGTGGCCACGACGGCGTCCGTCTTCGTCCAGCCCGTGGCCCCGGAGGTCCTGGCACGGATCCTCGGTCGCGACCCGATGAGTGTCGTGGACGACCTCGAGCGCCTCTGCGAGCTGAAGGTCCTTCAGGTGCAGGATGAGGATTTCGTCTTCTGTAAGGAGGCAACGGCAGCCGTCCTCAGCGCTGCGGTGTCGCCCGCTCGCCGTCGGCTGATCCTGAAGCTCACCGGCACGTCTGCTGTCCTTGACCGGCGAGTCATCCCAGGGCTGATGCGGGCGCGGATCGAAGGGCGTCACGGCCCGAAGGATCGTCGTCGACCAGTGCGGGCTCGCGAACCGGCCGAGGTGATTCAGCTCAGCGCGGGCTAGCCACAAGGTTTTCGAAAGGCCCCCGACCGAGGCTGTGAGAACACCGCCGGGGGGGATCATGCTGTTGGTCTCGGCGCCGCCTGGATCCGGCGAGGCTCAGTCGGCGCGGCCATTGTCTGCGCCGCACCACCAGTGGTCGCACGATCACCGGGTCTCGGTGGGCCGCGAGCTGCTCCAGTTTGCGTTGGCCGGCGTGTTCGCCCTCGTGCTGCTGGCCGCCCTTGGGCGGTCGGGGATGCATCGGCTCACCGTGAACGAGGCGATCGGTCAGGCGCGCGAGATGACGGTGACCGCCTCCCGATTCGTGGTGGCGCCTGCTGTCAGCGACGAGCTGGTGTCCGGCCAGCCGGCAGCAGTGCAGCGGTTCGACCAGATCGTGCGCCAGCGGTTGCTGCTCGACCGGGTCGTGCGCGTCAAGCTGTGGTCGAGTGGGGGTCGCATCGTCTACTCCGACGACGCGCGGCTGATGGGCCTGGTGTACCCCCTTGGCGAGGACGATCAGCAAGTGCTGCGCACCGGCAGACCGTACGCCAACCTGTCCGACCTCAATGCGCCAGAGAACGCCCTCGAGCGCTCGCAGCACCGGCTGCTGCAGGTGTACACCCGCGTCGTCACGCCGAGCGGTCAACCACTGCTCTTCGAGTCCTACCTTCGGCTCGACTCCGCGGTCGCGCGAAGCACCGAGCTAGTGGCCTCGGTCGTACCCGCGTTTGTTGTTGCCTTGCTCACCCTGCAAGTGCTGCAGCTGCCACTCGCCTGGCGGCTCGTCAGGCGCATCCAGCACGGCCAACGTGAGCGTGACGCGCTGCAGCGGATGTCGATCGCGGCAGCCGACCACGAGCGCAGGCGCATCGCACGCGACCTGCACGACGGCGTCGTGCAGACGCTCGTGGGCGTGACCTTCTCGCTGAGTGCGGCGGCGGACAAGCTGCGTTTGCGTGAGGCGGCCGACTGCGCAGGACAGATCGATGCCGTCGCCGACGCGACGCGCAGTGGCATCGCCGAACTGCGTTCGCTCGTGACCGACATCTACCCACCCAGCCTGGAACAACTGGGGTTGTGTGCCTCGCTCGCCGATCTGCTGTTCGGAGCGGAGCAGCATGGTCTCGTCACCGAGCTCGAGGCGCCTGAAGAGCCGAGGGCCTCGCGGGAGGTCATCGCAACGCTCTACCGCGCGGCGCAGGAGGCTGTGCGCAACGTGGTCGCCCACGCGGAGGCGACGCACCTGCGGATCGTGCTCCGCTGCAGCGCGCGAAGCGTCACGGTGGAGGTCACAGACAACGGCAAAGGGCTGTGGGATGCACCCGCCGACCCCGACCGTCCCCACCTGGGACTCAGGCTGCTCCATGACGTCGCCGCAGAGGTCGGAGGGCGGCTCGACGTGCAGCCGGCGGCCGGCGGGGGCACGTGCTTCCGGCTAGAGCTGCGGCTTCGATGATCCGGCTCATGCTGGTCGACGACCATGCGCTGGTCCGCGCTGGACTCGGACAGCTGATCGAACCGGCCTGTGACATCGAGGTGGTCGCGCAGGCGGCTGAGGGCGCCGAGGCCGTTGCCTTCGTGCGTCGAAGCGGATCCCGCCAGCGGCCGGATGTGGTGCTCATGGACGTGTCCATGCCGGTCCTGGACGGTGCCGCCGCAACCCGTCAGATCATCGAACTCGACCCTGCCATCCGCGTGGTGGCGCTCACGTCGTTCGCTGACCAGCACGCCGTCCTGGCGATGTTGGACGCCGGGGCCGTCGGCTACCTGGTGAAGGATGCGGCTCCTGCTGAGATCCTCGAAGGGATCCGGGCGGCGGCTCGAGGCGAGGCACCGCTGTCGCTCGCGGCGTCCACCGCACTGGTGCGCGCTCGCGCCCGGCGGACACCGGACGTCGTTCTGACCGCACGTGAGCGCGATGTGCTCGCTCTGCTCACCAACGGTCTGAGCAACCGGGTGATCGGTCGTCGGCTCGGCATCTCGGAGGCGACGGTCAAGGCGCACCTCACGCGGGTCTACCAATCCATCGGGGTCAGCGATCGCACTTCGGCCGCGTTACGGGCCCTCCAGTTGGGTCTCGTCGAGCGCGCCTGATGGGTGACTTTCGACCACGCTGCCTCGTGCAGGCGCGACGCATCAACGTCGGGTGGTGGTCGCCGGGGCCGGCCTTCTCGAACCAAAGCATTTCGTGAGGTCGGCCAGACAGAGTGTTCTCGGCTGGTTCTGTGCGCCGGCCGCCCGTCGACGAGATCCAGCAGGTGCCCAAGCACGAAAGGTGGGGGAGACGTTGCTCAACGTGGAGGCGAGGACCAGGTCGCAGCTCGCGAAAGGACGTGAGGTCGGCGTAGCCCCGTCGCGTTACCCGGGGGCTGCCTCGGCAGGCCCTGTCGCGTGGGTGTTGCTGCTGGCAGTGCTCGGCGCCGCCCTCGTGGCGTCCCTCCCCAAGGTGGACCTTTCCGACTCCGGCCAGAGCCACGTGTTCTCTGGCCACCGCATCGGCGACGACGTGCGGACCAGCTTCGGGGTCGTCGCTGTGGAGTTCGTCCGCAACGTCGACGGTGTCACCAACCGGGCTCTCGCCGGAGCGAGCCACGGGGTTTCGGGCCTCGTCGACTCCTCCCATGTCCAGATCCAAGCCGCCGTAGCCCTCACCAACCGCGGCGACCGACCCCTCGCCTACAGCTCAACGCAGTTCACGCTGCTCGTCACGGCGAAGGGGAAGACGACCTCGCAGGTCCCCACCGGCGGCGACCTGCCGAACATGCGCATCCTGCCGAACGCCGGGATCGAGGGGCACCTCGACTTCACCGTCCCGCGCGTCCCCGTCCGCCTGACCCTGCTGTTCCGGGACCCAGGCCGCACCGCTCCGATCGTCATCGACCTCGGAACCACGACGCCCACGGCGGGCGCCCCCGACTCGCACCAGCACGGCTGAGCCACGTCCTCTACAGGAGACCGCCATGACGCACCAAGCTGCCGACTCCTCCTGCGTCGGGCGCCACAGCCCCGAACGGGCTGCCATGACCATCCTCGCTGTGCTCGTGCTGGCCGGTGTCGCGGCCACCGTCCAGCCGCTGACGACCGACGGGCACGCGGCGGTGACCAGCAGCGGCCCTGGTCGCTGGCTCGAGGCGACCGCGGTCGCCGCGCCCCTGGCTCTCCTCCTGGGTGCACTCGAGGCCCGCGTTGCCGCAGGCCTGGCGCGCGCGCTCGGCGAGGTGAGGCTGGTCGCCCTGACGCACGGGGCACTCCTCGCCGCTGCCGCTGTCGCCTCCCTCTCCACGTCGGCGTTCGGCCTCGCTGCCCTCGGCGGCCAGTCCGCTGCCGGAACTGCCGCGGCTGCGCACGCCTTCAGGGCACTGCCCGTCGTGCTGGCCGGCGCGCTGGCCTTTCGCGTGCTCGCCGCCGGCTGGGCCGCCCGTGGCCTCTTGCGTCGGCGATGGTTGAGGGTCCTCGTCGCACCGTTCACGGTGGTCGCCGTGTCGACCAGCGGGCTGACCGGGTTGCCATTCGTGACGACGGCGAGCGCCGCCGGACTCGCGTCGGGGCCGTGTCCCGCGGATGTGCCGCAGAAGGTCTACGACGTCCAGGCCATCAACGTCGACATCCCGCTGAACCGGTTCGGTGACCACGACCCACACGGTCGGATGTACGTGCTGTCGAGCCGGCTCGCGGACGTGCGCCAGCAGGAGGCCAGTCAGAAGGTCTCGATCGGCCTGCGCAACGACCCCATCCAGCCGCTCGTCATCCGGGCCAACCAGGGCGACTGCGTCGCAGTCCACTACACCAACAACGCCGATGGTGGCAGCTTCGGTCTGCACATCGACGGTCTGGCCTACAGCATCGGCCAGTCCGGCGACGCGATCGGACGCAACCCTGCGAGCAACGCCGCCAAGGGCGAGACGCGTACGTACCAGTACTACGTCCCGATTGACCCAGCGCTCGAGGGCGCCCACTACCTGCACCCAGGGCCGGGCTTCCGGAACGAGGTCAACCACGGCCTCTTCGGCTCGCTCGTCGTCGAGCCTCCAGGCGCGACCTACCTCGACCCCAACGCGGTCGACGAAGCGCACGCCTTAGCGCTCGAGTCGGGATGGGAAGCCATCGTCCGCCCGATCGGGAACAAGGAGTTCCGCGAGAACGTGCAGCTCTACCACGAGATCGGCAACGAGAAGAACGACCCTTCCAACCAGCCGCTGACCAGGACCGGCGAACAGGTGCGGTTCATCGACCCGCACTCCGACGCCTACCGTCCCGAAACGCGCGCCATCAACTACCGATCTGAGTCCTTCATGAACCGCCTTGACGCGGCTCCCGAGCAGGAGGCGCACGGCTACGGCTCGTACACGTTCGGCGACCCGGCGACGCCGATGCCACGCGGCTACCAGGCCGACCCCACGAAGTTCCGCATCCTGCACGCTGGCACGGAGATGTTCCACGTGTTCCACATGCACGGCGGCGGCATCCGCTGGCGCTTCAACCCGGTCGCGGACCCGACGTACAACTACGCGGACACCGGCTTGAACAAGCACCCCATCGAGCTGAGCGACTCAGCTCGTCTCGATTCGCAGGCCTTCGGGCCCGGTGAGTCCTACAACCTCGAGATCGAGGGCGGTGCCGGCGGCGTGCAGCAGGGCGCCGGCGACTTCCTGTTCCACTGCCACATCGCCGAGCACTACGTGGCCGGCATGTGGAGCTTCTGGCGCGTCTACAACACCCGTCAGCCCGACTTCGCCCCGCTCGCAGACCGGCTGGCCCCGCCGCTGCCAGTCGACTCGACGCAGCTGATCGGCCAGACCTACGGTGGCCAGAAGATCACGGCCGCCAGCCTCAACGCGTGGATCCGGCCTCAGCTACCTCCGCAGGGCGTGCGCAAGAACGCCAACGATGCCGCGGTGTGGAACTGGACGACCAATCCCCACAACCCCCAGCAGTTCCTCGGCGAGACCGAGGACACCGCGAGCTGGCCCGACTACGAGAACAAGGTTGCGGGCCACCCGACAGCCATGGCCGGTGACAGCTTCTCGGGGAACCGACCGGTGCTGATGTTCAACCCGCTCAACGGCCGGGCGGCCTACCCGATGATGCGTCCGCATCTCGGCATGCGTCCCCCGTTCTCGGGCAACGGCCACTCCGGGGCGCCGTACCTGGGTGAGATGGGTGGCAAGTCGATCGACACGAGCAAGGCGGCCGACCCCTGGGCCGCGCGAGGTGACGCCATCTGCCCGTCGACGACGGCGGCCGGCTCGCCGACGCCGGTACGCCGCTTCAACGTCGTGGCCGTCGAGGGGGCCGTCAAGGTCACGCCGAAGGACACCGACCCGACGGGGCAGGTCTTCGTGCTGGCGCACGACAAGCAGGCCGTGCTCGGTGGCACGAAGCCGTTCCAGCCACTGGCCCTCCGGGCCAACGTCGGTGACTGCGTGGCGGTCACCCTCACCAGCGAGCTGACCGACATCAACAACCCGTCTCACTTCTCGCAGGTCAACATGCACATCCACCACGTGCAGTTCGACACGCAGGCCTCCGACGGCGTCATCACCGGCATGTCCTACGAGCAGGCCGTGCGTCCGTACAAGCTCGAGGACCCGGCGATCGTCACCGACGTGACGAAGGGCAGCACGGTGCTCCACCTGTCCAGCGTCGCGAAGTTCCAGGTCGGCGAGTGGATCGGCGTCGGCCTGGGGACCGAGGGTGCTCCGGTGAGCGGCACCGCCAACGCATCCGTGTCCGGCACGGGTCCGGAGGTGCGCGCCATCGCCTCGATCGACACCGGGGCATCGACCGTCACGCTGTCGGTCCCACTGGGCACCGACCACCCCGCCGGGGAGTACGCCGGCGTGGAGTTCGAGCAGTACCGCTGGTACCCGGACGTCAACCTCGACAACATCTTCTGGCACGACCACGTCGACGGCATCCACTCGTGGGCGCACGGCCTGGTCGGACAGCTGATCGTCGAACCCAAGGGCTCCACGTACCACGACCCGCGGACCGGCGCCGTCGCCGACTCCGGCACCATCGTCGACATCCACGCCTCCAATGCGCTGGCTGCCGGTGCCGGTGTGCGCGGAAGCTTCCGCGAGATGGCCCTGTGGGAGATGGACAAGGGCTTCGGTGCCACGCAGGACTCGATGTTCAACCTGCGGGCCGAGCCGCTCGCCGACCGTGGGGGTGACCCAGCGCAGAGGTTCAGCTCCTTTGCGCACGGGGACCCGATCACGCCGCTCCCACGCGCCTACCCAGGCGATCCGGTGGTGATCCGCACCGTCCAAGTCGGAGCCAATGTGGACACGCTCGGCATCGACGGGCACAAGTTCTTCTACGAGAACAGGTACACCGGGCCGGACGGGACGACAGAGGCCGCACCGGTCGACACCCTGCACTACGGCATCTCCGAGCGGTTCACCGTGATCCTGCAAGGGGGTGCAGGTGGACCGCGGCACGCGCCGGGTGACTACCTGTACTTCAACGGGATCGACCGGCGCCTGGCCGACGGGGCATGGGGCATCCTGCGGGTCCTGCCCGGACGCGTCACCAGCGACGCGACGAACCCCGACGCCCTCCAGCCGCTGCCTGGTACGGCGATCGGTGACGCCCCGGGGCTGCCGACGGTCACTGGTGGCGCGCCGCCGGAACCGGCCGGACCTGGCAACCCTTGCGGTGCCGGCCTCACCAGTGCGCACACGTTCGGTGTGACTGCCATGAGGGTGCGCTCGGCGGCCACCAACGCCACGCGCTACGCCTACGTGCCGTCCGGACAGGTTGGAGCAGTAGCGGCCGGCGGCCGACCGCAGCCTCTCGTGCTGCACCTCGTGCAAGGGCAGTGCGTGAAGGTCAACGTCACCAACTCCACCGACATCCCGCGCATCGGCTTCCACGTGCGGGGTCTCGACAACGACGTAGCGTCCGCGGGAGTCGACGTCGGCTGGAACCCGGAGTCGACGATCCCGGTCGGCGCCAGCCGGACCTACCTCTACCAGGTCGGGTCCGCAAAGGGCGGCGGCGGCGTAATCGCCGACCTCGCCGGAAACGACTCCGGCGCCGGCGCCGGCACGGCCAAGATGGGTCTCTACGGCGCGTACACCGTCGCTGCGGAGGGCGCGACGTTCTCCGATCCGGACACCGGGCGACCGACCGACGTCGGCGCGACCGTGGACGTTCATGTGCCAGGGCACAAGGACTACCGGGACTTCAGCCTGTTGCTCTCCGACGACGATCCGCAGATCGGGGCGAGCTTCATGCCTTACCCCAGCGACTCGGAGAAACAGGCCTCGGTGCTGGTCAACTACCGCAACGCTCCCCGGGACGACGCGAAAGGTGACGCGTTCAGCTCCGCCGTCAACGGCGACCCGGCAACGCCGATCCTGAGGGCCTACGCCGGGGACCCGGTGGTGGTGCACGCTTTCGGAGCGCCCGGCAGCGAGCAGACGCACGCCCTGAACCTGGGTGGGGAGGCCTTCTCGGTCGATGCCGGCATCAAGGCGGCAGATGAGCTGCAGACGCGGGCGATCGGACCGTGGGAGTCGGCGACCCTCGGCGGTATCGGCGGTGCCGGCGGCACGATGCACCAGCCTGGTGACTACTTCTACGGCGACATGCGCCGCGCCTTCACCCGGGCTGGCATGTGGGGTCTGCAGCGGGTTCTGCCGCGACCGGCGTCCTGCCCTGCACCTGGGAGTGGCCTGCAGTGCCTCGGCTGGGCACCGAACCTGCCGGTGGTCACCTTCACCACGTTGCCCGTCAGCCAGACCAGCCCGATGGACCAGAAGGTCGCCTGGATCTCCTCTGACCCCGATGCCACCTTCGCCTGCTCGCTGGCCACGGGCGTCGACCTGTTCCTGCCATGCCGATCGCCGCTGCAGACCGGCAGCCTGCCCAACGGGACCTGGACGATCAAGGTGCGCCCGACAAACAGTGGCGGCTGGGAAGGTCCGCTTGCGCAGACCTCGTTCACCGTCGACACCTCGGCACTCAAGGCCGCGGCGCTGTCGCCGGTGAGGGCGAGCTCCGTACTGCGCGTCGTGGCGTCCGACCGGCTGAGCGTCTCGTGGGCGCCTGGCTTCCGCGACGTGCGGGGAAGTCCGGTGGCTCTCGGCGAATCCCCGCGCCGCCGGCCGCGAAAGGTTTTCAACAGTTCGGCTTGAAAGGCTCGCTCCATGGGTGGGATCGGGGGAGGGCGTCGAGGTCGATGCCCTGGGGGGATCTGATGAGTCGGTTGCTGCGCGCTTTCCTGGTGCTGCTCGCTTCCGGCGGGCTGCTCCTGGCTGGTGCCGTCCCCGCCTCGGCGCATGCCGTGCTGGTCGGCGCGACGCCGGCGGCCGGCTCGGTTGTCGCCGTCGCTCCTGCTGCGGTGTGGCTGGTCTTCTCCGAGCCGGTCGATGTGACCTCCGACGCGCTCGAGGTTGACGCCCCCGACGGCCACCGGGTTGCGACTCCCGGGGGTGCGTACGGTGTCGGTAACACAGCCGGCGTGACACTGCCTCACGGCCTTGCCGTCGGGACGTACGAAGTTCGCTGGCACCTGGTGGCCCGGGATGGCCATCCCTCGACCGGGACGTTCCGTTTCGCCGTGCGGGTGCCCAGCGCTTCGCTCACGGCTGCGAACGGCGGTAGCTCGGGTCCATCTCCCGTCGCGGCGACCGGGCGCGCGCTCGCCGCCGGCGGCAGTCTCGCGCTGGTCGGCCTCGTGCTTTTCCCCGTCCTCGTGCTGGGCCCGGCGTCCCGGCGCCTGGCCGGCAGGGCTTCGCCGGACGCGGTGGCGCACTTCGAGGCCGCCGTCCTGCGCCGGTTGCGCACCCCCGCCCGGGTGGCTGCGGTGCTGGCCGCGACCGGCACTGTGCTCGTGCTCGCGGAGACGACTGCGACAGCGTCTGGGCGCAGCGCCCTCACGGAGCTCGCGCATCCGGTGCGAGTCCTCGGTGTGGCCACGACTACCCGGACAGGCATGCTGCTGCTGTTCCGCTTGCTCGCGGCGACCGTGGCGCTGGTGTTGCTCGCCGGGCCGCGTCGGCGGCTCGGCGCACGGCAGTTCGCGTTACCCCGCGCGGCGATCGCGACCGGGGCTGTCGCGGGGCTGCTGCTCACGTTCTCGCTCTCCAGCCATGCTGGCGCGGCGGCCGACGGCGCCGTGGCAATCCCCCTCGACGTGGCGCATCTGCTCGCGGCTGGCGTCTGGACGGGGGGCCTGCTGGCGTTGGCGTTGGCGGGTCTGCCCGCTGCACACGAGATCGGTCGCCGGGACGTGTCCCTCACCGTCGATGCTGCCGGTGTCGTAGCCGCCCGCTTCTCAGTTCTGGCCCAGGCCGCGATGGTCGGGCTGCTCGCGACCGGTGCCTACGCGGTCATGCTTCGTGTTACCGCGCTGCGTGACCTCGGCACCACAGCCTGGGGCGGCGAGCTCGTCACGAAGCTCGCGCTCTGGGTCACTGTGCTGCTCATTGCGGCGGGCAACGCGGCGAAGCTGGTGCCCGCTCTGGCCGATCGCGTCGGCGCCCGGATGAAGCGCCAGGCGGCAGCCGCTCAGCTCGCCTCCGCCGTACGCCTCGAACTCGGCCTCGCGGGCACACTGGTCGCCCTTGCTGCCGTGCTGTCCGCGACCGCGCCGCCCGAGCAGGACCGCGCGGGTGCTGTCCTCGCGGAGTCGGTGCACACCGCGCCGGCGGTGACATCGTCGTCTGCACTGGCACAGGGCTACCGCCTGGAGGTGCAGGCCGTCCGAAGCCGGTCCGCGGCCGCTGCCGGGACGGTGTTCGCGGTGGGACTGAGCGTCGAGGGCGAGGCGGCGAACGCGCCCGGCGCGAGCGGCACCCTGGCCGGTGCCGACGGCGTGGCCCATCCCTTCGCGTTGCAGCTCGTCGGCGCGGGCCAGTGGAGCTCGCAGCGGCTCGAGGTGCCACCCGGCCAGTACCGGCTGACCGCCCAGTTCGACCGCGCCAGTGGCTCGGTGCGCATCCCCGTCACGGTCCGAGTCGGCTGAGAAGCCGGTTGGAGGGAGGAGCAGAGGTGCGCACATACGCCCGCAGCCTTGCCGCGTCTGGGATGGCGACGCTCGTCATGGGCGGGGTGGCCATGACGTGGGCGCCGCCCGCGTCGGCGCACGACCAGGTGAGCCCGAGCAGTGCCGTTGCTGGCAGCCACACCCGGGTGACTGTCGCGGCGGAGAACGAGGCGACCCAGCCGACGGTCGGGGTCGAAGTGCGCCTGCCACCAGGGTTCACCCTTGGTGCTCCCGAGAGCCTGCCTGGCTGGACCTCATCGATCAACCGGCGCGCGGACGGCACCCCGACCTCCGTGCGCTGGACCGCTGGCGCCGTCGCCGCCGGGAGCGTTGTCGAGCTCGTGCTCACGGGGACCGTGCCCAGGTCGGCCGGCTCGCTCGTGTGGGTCGTGTCTCAGCTGCACGCAGGCGGCACCTGGCAGGCCGCGCCCGTCGACGAGGCACCGAGGATGACGGTCCGGGCTGTGCCGCTGTCCGGTGCCGGCGTCGTCCGTCCCGCCGCGCCGGCAGCCGCGGTCCGGCTCGCCTCCGAGCCGGCCGCGACCGCTGTACCGCTGGTCGATGGGGTTGCACGGTCGCGAGCGGCTCTTGCACTGGTGCTGGCCGTCGGCGCGGCCCTTGGTGTTCTCGGGCTGGCTGTGCTGCTGCTGGGTGCCCCGCGGCTGCGCGCCCGGCTGCGCCCTGCCGATGACGCGGCAAGGGACAAGGCTGCCGTTGATCGGGTGTTGGAGGCAGCTGTTCGCCAGCGCAAGCCGCGGCAGGTGGTTCGGTCGGGCCGCCGCTAGACGGCTGTCTCCGTTCCGTACTGCGCCACCACGGCTACTGCCACCTCAGCAACCGCCGTACGAGACGGACCCCACGCACCTGCCCGGCGTCCGATGGCCTAGTAGAACCCGAGTCGGGCGAGTGGCTCTACGAGCTCGCGTTCCTCGTAGGACAGATGGGACAACAGCGTGTCGGTGAGCAGGTCGACGGCACCGCGCAGGGTGGCCATGCCGTCGGGGGCGGTCACGAACGTGACCAGTGCCCGGTCCACCTGCTCGAGGACCTCGTGGATCGCGTGGTGCTCCTCCTCGAGCCGGTCGATCACCGGAGCCAGGCGCTGGTCGGTCTGCCGAAGGTGCGGGAAGATGCCATCGTCCTCGAGCATGTGGTGTTGGGTGAGGACGCGGCAGTAGCTCGCGCAGTAGGCGCCGAGAGTCCAGTTGTTCTGGCGAAGCGTCATGGTCCCGATCTGCGAACGGGCCAGACCGGGGTCCACGGTCCCCGCCGCGACCTGCTCGATGAGCCCGCGTAGCTGCGACAGCTCCTCGCGCAGGTGGTCATGCACCTCGACGAGGTGCTCGCTCGATGCCTGTCCCTGCCGGGTGTACTCGAAGTTCGGGTCCGGGTCCGGGCCGGCGGGGCGGTCGGTCTCGTCCCACACCTGGACGCTGCTGTACCGCAGGCCGTCGTCGGGAGTGGGGGCCGCGGGGCGGGGGCCACGATCGGCCGTGGCTGCGATCCTGTCCCGGGGAGCCGGGCTCTCCGTGACAGCCGGCTGCTGGGTGACCGGCTGGGCCTCGGCGGCACGCTCGGCGGCGACCAACTCCCGTACGGCGGGTGCGACCTCCGCTGCGAAGCGTCGGATGGCGTCGGCTGAGTCGGTGGCGAGGATGTAACCGCTCATGCCGTAGGCGAGGGTGAGCTCGGCGAGCTGCTCGGGAGGAAAGTCGTCCGAGATGTTGTACAGGCGGCGCACTGCTCCCGGGTCGCGCCCCGCCTCGACGGCGGCCTCGTCGATGATCTTGGAGGCGGTCGCCAGCTCGTCGGCGGGCAGGTACATCGAGCTCGGCAACCAGCCGTCCGCGCGGCGTCCGGTCAACCGCAGGATCCGTGGCTTGTAGGCCCCGAGCCAGATGCCGATGTCGTGCATCGGGAACGGGCCGCGCTTGGCTCCCTGGAGCTGGTAGTACTCGCCGTCGAACCGCACAGCTGGGCCCGGAGTCCACAGGGCGCGCATGACCTGGATGGCTTCCTCCAGCGCGGAGATCGACTCGCCCGCGCTACGCCGCGGGCCGCCTTGGGCGGCAATGCCGTCCCAGAAGGCACCGGCCCCCAAACCCAGTTCGACGCGGCCGTTGGAGAGGATGTCCAGGGTGGCCGCGCTGTGGGCCAGCACCGCCGGGGGTCGAAGCGGCAGGTTGGCGACGTTCGGCAGTACACGCAGCCGAGTGGTGCGGGCGGCTACGACCGACAGCAGCGTCCAGGTGTCCAGGTACGACGGCTGGTACGGGTGGTCCTGGAAGCTGGCCAGGTCCAGCCCGACCTCCTCGGTCAGCTGCGCCAACCCGACGACACGCTGCGCGTGCTCGGCCGTCGGCTGGATGAAGGTGCCGAAGAGTAGGTCGTGACCGTAGTCAGCCATGAGGTTCTCCATGAGTTGCGGTGTGCGGGCATCCGGGCGAATTCCTGCTGCACTGCAGATCTTATGCTAGGCAGAAGAACTCCCCAGCAGAAGGGTTGCCTTGCCGCATGTGAGGTAGGCTTCGTGGATGCCGATCCCGCGTGGCACGGTCAGCACTCATACGGACGTCCCGCCTACGCGGGGTCTGGATGCTGACCTCGGCTGGGAGCTCGGTTCGGTTTTTCGCAACTACCTCAAGGCTGTGGAAGCTGTCGTCTGCGACCTGCCCGGTGGGCCGAGGGGTTATCAGGTGCTCGCTTCGGCGGCCGAGGATCCGGTCGGCAACCAGGGAAGTCTCGCCCAGCAACTGGGTATCGACCGGACC
>JAOPVP010000009.1 GCA_025966135.1 Frankiales bacterium | reverse complement strand
CGAGACGGTCACGACCTTGACCTCGACGCCACCGGTAGCGTTGAACTCGACCGTGGTGTTCGGCAGCGTGTCAGCCGCCGTCGCAGCCTTGGTGTAGTCACCGTCGGAGTCGGCCGCGGCCGACTCGAGGCCCAGCGAGGCGTTCTTCAGGTCGCTCTTGACGGCGGAGCGGTAGCCGTTCTTGCGCTGGTTGAGGAACACCGGGATGGCGATGGCGGCGAGGATGCCAATGATGATCATGACGACGAGGAGCTCGATGAGGGTGAAGCCCTCGGTCTCCTTGGCCTTGCGGATGCGAGCCAGCATTGCGATGTCCTCCAGGACGGGATAAGGGTGAGCCGCGCAGAAATGCGATGTTGTGTTTTTCCCCCACGCGGCCCCTCCGAGGAGGTGCCGGCCGAGGCAGCTGGGCCGACCTGGTTGCCCGGGTCCCCTGGCTTTGCGGCCCCGCCTTGCGGCGGGTGTGCCTTTGTTCTTGGCCTTGCGGCTCGATGACAACAACTGCTTCGGCGTTGCCTTGATCGGGCTTGAGGACTAGATGACCTTTATTTTTCCGGACCCCCGCATACGACCCGAAGGGCCCACCGGACGGCGTCCGGTGGGCCCTTCGGGTGGTGCTCCGTTCGGGCTACTTGATGAGCTCGAAGTTCTTGAAGATCGGCATGTAGAGCGCCACGATCATGGATCCGATGACAGCCCCCATGAAGGCGATCATGAGCGGCTCGATGAGCGCCGTCAGCGACTCGGTCGTGGCCTCGACCTCCTGGTCGTAGAACTCGGCGATCTTGTGCAGCATCGAGTCCAGCGCACCGGTGTCCTCTCCCACCGACATCATCTGCACCACCATCGGCGGGAAGACCGGGTGGTTGGCCAGCGGGGCCGCCAGCGCCTCGCCCTGGCGCACGCTGTCCTGGACCTCCCGGACAGCCCGCGCCAGCACGACGTTGCCGGTGGTGTCGGCGACGATGTCGAGCGCCTGCAGGATGGGGACGCCGGAGTGCATCATCGTGCCCAGGTTGCGGCAGAACCGGCTCAGCGCGATCTTCTGGAACAGGTTGCCGAACACCGGCAGCTTGAGCTTGAGCGGGTCCACGAAGTTCACGACCTGCTCGGTGCGCTTCACCTTGCCCCACACCACGGTCCCGCCGATGCCGACGATGATGAACATGTAGAAGTAGCTCTTCAGGAAGTCGCTCAGCACCACCAGGATCTGCGTCGGCAGCGGGAGCTTGCCGCCCAGGCTGGTGAACAGGCCGGCGAAGACCGGGACGATGAACAGCAGCATGCCAATGACGGCCACGATCGCGATGACGAAGACGACGACCGGGTAGGTCATGGCGGACTTGACCTTGCCGCGGAGCTTGACCTCGGCCTCGTAGTTGGCCGCGATCTGCAGCAGCACGCCGTCCAGGAAGCCGCCGACCTCACCGGCCCGGCACATGTTGACCATCAGCGGCGGGAAGCACTCGGGGTGCTTGCCCATCGAGACCGACAGCGAGTTGCCGGTCTCGATGTCGTTGCGGACCTCGGTGATGACCCGGGTCAGCTCCTTGCTCTCGGTCTGCTCCGAGAGGATGTTCAGGGCCCGCAGCAGCGACAGGCCGCTGTTGATCATCGTCGCGAACTGCCGGGAGACGATCGCCAGGTCCTTGAGCTTGACCTTCTTTTTCCCGAAGCCGGGGATGGTCAGCTCCTTGTTCATCCCGGCGTTGGTCTTGGTGATGGAGATGGGCGCGTAGCCCATGCTCTTGAGCTTCTGGGCGACCTGGCTGGGGCTCTCCGCCTCCAACGTGCCGCTCTTCATGCTGCCGCTGCGATCGCGGACCTTGTACTCGAAGGTTGCCATGGTTGCCATCTGTCAGCGCCCTCTCACGCCCGGCCGGAAAGCCGCTGGAAGTCCTCGACGTGGTGGCACTTCTCGAGCGCCGCGTCGTACGTGACCTTGCCCTTCTTGACCAGCTCGGCGAGGTGCTGATCCATCGTCGCCATCCCGTGCTTCGCGCCGGCCTGCATGGCCGAGTAGATCTGGTGGGTCTTTCCTTCCCGGATCAGGTTGCGGATCGCCGGCGTGGCGACCAGGACCTCGGTGGCCACGACGCGTCCCTGCCCGTCCGCCGTGCGGACCAGCTGCTGGCACACGACACCCTGAAGTGCGCCTGCGAGCTGGACCCGGACCTGCTGCTGCTGGTGCGGAGGGAAGACGTCGATGACGCGGTCGATCGTCTGCGCAGCGTCCTGTGTGTGCAGGGTCGCCATGACGAGGTGACCCGTCTCAGCGGCCGTCAGGGCCACCTCGATCGTCTCGAGGTCGCGCATCTCACCGACGAGGATGATGTCGGGGTCCTGGCGCAGCACGTGCTTGAGTGCCGCCTGGAAGGACCAGGTGTCCTCCCCCACCTCGCGCTGGTTCACCAGGCACTTCTTGTGCTCGTGGAGGAACTCGATCGGGTCTTCAACCGTCATGATGTGGTCCTGACGCTGGCGGTTCGCCAGGTCGACCACGGCTGCAAGGGTCGTGGACTTCCCCGAGCCGGTGGGACCGGTGACGAGAACGAACCCACGGGGCAGCATGGCGAAGTTGGCCACCGTCGGAGGCACTCCGAGGTCTTCGAGCGGCTTGATCTCGTACGGGATCAGTCGGAAGGCGGCTCCGAGCGCGTCGCGCTGCCGGTAGATGTTGACACGGAAGCGGGCCCGGCCCGGGACGCTGTAGGCGAAGTCGAGCTCCAGGTGCTCCTCGAACTTCTCGCGCTGCTTCTGGGAGAGGATCGCGTAGACCAGCTTCTGCATCGCAGCAGGCGTCATGACCGGACGACCCTCGACCGCGACGAGGTGGCCGTGCTGGCGGACGGTTGGTGCCGCACCTACGGTGAGGTGCAGGTCGGAGCATCCCCGCTCGAGCACCTCGATGAGGAGGTCCGTCAGGAAGGCGCTGTCGTCTGACGTGTCCTCGGCGCCGACGCGGACAGCGAGTGGCTCCTCGGTTGCGCCAGGCGCGGAAGCCTGCGCCGGCGAGACGGGGTCCGGGACCGCTGGTGCGGTCAGCAGGACGGGAGGTTCGGCCAGGATCGGAGCCGGCGCCAAAGCGACCGCAGGTGCAACGGGCGGCGGAGCCGGCGGAGCGACCACGGGTGGCTGAAGGGAGGGCACTGAGGCCGGGGCTGCAGGCGAGGGATGGAGATCCTGGGCGAGGCCCTGCATCGTTTCCGCGTCGAGTATCGATGCCGGCGCGAAAGCCATGCTGGGCTGCGCCACGTCGAGTGCGTCGGCGGGCTGAAGCTGGGGCGCGGGCGTCCAGGATGCGTCCAGGGGCGACAGCGATCCCGATGAGGTTCCGAAGTACCCGTCGGAGCCCGACGTCTCCTGCTGCGCGTCCACGTGCCCTCCTCAAGACCCGAGTGTGCGGGTCACGGCTGCATCGACCTCTCGGGCGGCTCCCTTGAGCCGGACGCCCGAACAGCCGAGCCGGGCTAGACGACGACGCGCAGGATCTCCTCGATCGAGGTGACGCCGGCCATGACCTTGAGCAGGCCGTCATGGCGGAGCGTGATCATCCCCTGGCTCACGGCGTGACGGCCGATCACCATCGAGGAGGCGCGCTCGACGGTCAGTCGCTCGATCTCCTCGTCCACCGCCATGACCTCGTGGAGCGCGAGGCGGCCCTTGTAGCCGGTCTTCGAGCAGGCGCTGCAGCCAATCGGCCGGTAGAGCGTCGGCAAGGCCATCCCGTCCTGCCAGGGAAACCGGTTCTCGAGCAACAGCGACGGGGAGGGGAGGTACGCCTCCTTGCACTTCGGGCAGAGCCGCCGTGCCAGGCGTTGCGCGAGCACGCAGTCCAGCGCCGACCCGACGAGAAACGGCTCGATGCCCATCTCCGTGAGGCGGACGACGGCGGAGGGTGCGTCGTTGGTGTGCAGGGTCGAGAGGACCAGGTGACCGGTGAGGGCGGCCTCGATCGCGATGTGAGCCGTCTCGCCGTCCCGGATCTCACCGAGCAGGACGATGTCGGGGTCCGAGCGCAGGATCGACCTCAACGCGGCGGAGAACGTGAGGCCCGCCTTGACGTTGGTCTGCACCTGGTTGATGCCGGGTAGGCGGTACTCGACCGGGTCCTCAACGGTGATGACGTTGACCTCGGGACGGCTGACGATGTTGAGGGTGGCGTACAGCGTCGTGGACTTGCCCGAACCGGTGGGCCCCGTCACGAGGATCATGCCGTAGGGCTTCACGAAGCTCTTCGAGTAGACCTCGTAGTTCGGGTCCGAGAAGCCCAGGTCCGAGAGCTTGAGCATCGCCGTCGAGTTGTCCAAGATGCGCATGACGATCTTCTCGCCCCACACCGTTGGCAGCGTGGCGACACGAAGGTCGATCTTCTTGCCGTTGGCGTTGACGCTCAACCGGCCGTCCTGCGGGATGCGGCGCTCAGCGATGTTGATGTCGGCCATGATCTTCAGGCGCGAGGTGACGCCTGACGTGATCGTCTTGGGCGAGCGCATGACCTCGTGCAGGACCCCGTCGATGCGAAAACGCACCCGCAGGTCGCGCTCCGCAGGCTCGATGTGGATGTCGGAGGCGCGGTCCTGGATCGCTTGCGTGATGAGCAGGTTGACGAACTTGACGATGGGAGCGTCTTCCACGACCTCCTTGATCTTGCCGAGGTCGTCCTCGTCGTCATTGGACGCGTCGAGGGCCATCGTGAGGTCGTCCATCTCGGCATCGCCGCGGTGGTACCTGTTGATGGCCGCCAGCACGTCCGGCTTGGTCGCCACGACGGGCTTGACCTCGAGTCCGCTGATCGTCCGGATGTCGTCGAGGGCGAAGACGTTGGCCGGATCGGCCATGGCGACGAGCAGCTTGCCGTCGTCGTACCCGATCGGCAGGGCAGTGTGTCGCCGACAGACCGCGTCTGAGATCCGCGACACCGCTGAGCCGTCCACGGGGAAGTCTGTGAGATCGACGAACTGCATGCCGATCTGCGTCGCCAGCGCTGCCACCAGCTGCGACTCCGTCAGGACCCCTTGGTCTACCAGCACTCGACCCAGGCTGCGCCCTAGGCGCTGCTGCTCCTCCACAGCGCCGGACAGCTGGTCGGGCGTGACGAGGCCCCCTTCAAGGAGGATGTCACCCAGTTGCTTCATGGGGCAGGCAGCAGTCTGGAGGGACCCGGCCGCGCAGGCGGGTCCGGGACAGCGGCGGTCACCTCTGCTGCATCGGCGCAAACCCCCTCGTCCTTGACTGCTGCGTCCGCGCCTCGATCGGAGTCAGCCCGAGCCCGCGTCGCCGCGCAGCAGCGAGAGGTACGCACGGGTCACGGCGTCCCATGAGTAGCGCTCGGCCGCCAGTTCACGCGCTCGCTCCCGCCAGGTCTCACGCTCCACGGCGGACAGGCTCCCAGCCCAGGCCAGGCGCTCGGCGAGCGATGCTTCGTCGGCGAAGAACACGCCCGCGGGACCGACCACCTCACGATTCTCCGGCGTGTCGAGGACGAGGCACAGGTTGCCCGCTCCCATGGCCTCGATGAGCGCAGGATGAGTCCCTCCCACCTCGGTGGCGTGGACGTAGCAGGCCGCATTGGTCTGGAGTCCGCGGTAGGCGTCGCCGAACAGGGCTCCCGGGAGGTGCCCCCTCGGGCCCGTCGCGGCGCGCACCTCCGCCCCGAGCGCATCGTCGTACGTCGCTTGGCCGAGCATCACCAGGTCGAGGTCCGCGCCGCTGGCCGCGTGCGCACGCGCGACCATGAGCGGGTTGTTCTCGCGCTCCCAACGGCTGACGTAGAGCACGTAGCAGTCCGGCTGCACCGGAGTCTCGGCCGGCACCGGCAGCGCACCACGCGGCAGCAGGTCGGCGCCGTACGGGATCATGACCGAGTCCGTGTCGTGCCGGACGCGGTAGTAGGTCTGGACCTCGTGGGCGTCGGTGACGAGCACCGAGGCCAGCCGGACCGAGACCCACTCCCCCATGCGGTACCAGGACCGTCCGAGCACCCCCCACTTCGACCGCCGCCACTCCAGGCCGTCGACGTTGAGGACCACGCGCCGGCCGAACAGCCGAAGCAGCAGCAGGACCGGGGCGTTCGCGGCGTTGCAGAGGACGACGTCGCGCGGACCACGGGTCATCACGAGGTGCAGCGCCGACAGGGTGGTATGGACGATCGTGTCGAGGTGCTTGCTCCGGATCGTCGGCAGAGTCACGAGCCGGATGCCCCGCCACGGGCTCGGCACGCTCACGTAGTGCGAGCGGCAGTACACCGTCGTGGCGACGCCGTCGCGGACGAGGTTCAGCGCCAAGCGCTCGGCGAAGGTCTCGAACCCGCCGTAGTTGGCCGGCACACCCCTCGTCCCGAGTACGGCGACGCCGTGACGAGCCTTGTCTCGCGGGCGTGCCCGCTCGGCGCGCCGTCGGGGGGCCATGCCGGCGACGCGGAGCAGCGGAATCCCCTGGAGCATGGCGATGCTCGCCACCCGCATCTCGAGCTCGCCGAACTGCGGGGCGACCAGGACGTCGACGCCGGAACCGGACATACGGGTCGCAAGCAGTGCCCCCATCGGGGCACTGCCAGGCGGCAGGATCAGGCCATCCAAGCGAAGCTCTCCCACCCGGCTGAAGACCTCGTCCGGAGAGAGGTCCGCGCCCAGCGTTGCGACGACGCGAAAGGGTGCCCCGGGCGCGCGCGTCAGGTCATCGACCAGCCGCCGAGCCTGGGCGTCCCCACCCATGACGGCGTAGCGCTCCAGCGCCAGGCCAAGTGGGACCAGCGCCCGCCGGCTACGGCGCAACACCGCACGACTGGCGAGGCCAGCGAGCATCAGTCCAAGAACGACGAGCCCAATCCAGGCACGGGACACGTCCGCGTCGAAGAGAACGTAGTCAGCCACGACGAGCGCAAGCCCCGCCGCCGTTGCCGCGCCGAATGCCGGTTCCAAGTTGGATGTGCCAGGCCGAAGTGCGGCACGTCGGTACAGCCCACTCGCCCTCCCCAGGACTACCCAGAGGATGACCAGGAGAACTGTCGCGATGCGGTACTTCGCCAAGTAGGTATCGGGGAGGGGAGCTTCGCCTTCGAAGCGCAACCGAAAGGCCACGTAGGAAACGGCAACTGCGCTGCCGATGTCGACGAGCCCGAGCACGGGGTCAGACCGACGCCTCCATGCCAGCCTCACGGCGCCCACCTTAGAGCCGCGTGGCCTCACGACTCGTCAGGCGCGCGGCGGCGAGCACTGCCCTTCCCTTCGCGCGCATCTCTCGGCGGAGACGCCACGCCTCAACCACACCCGGCAGCGAGCTGCGCTCGCGGGTCAGCACGGCGGCCAGCACGACAAGATCCCGCAGGAACGGCCCGACGACTCCTCCAGGCCGCTGGCGGCCATACTTGAACGCGATGAGGAAGCGATTCCGCACGCCGAGCAGGTCCACGTGAGTACCGCCGCCGCGTTGCGTTCCCCGAAGTCCGCGGCCATGCCGTCCGGTTGCACCAGGCACGAGGAAGCTCGGGACGCCAAGCAAGGCGGCCCGGAAAGCCAGCTCGGCATCCTCCCGGTACGCGATGAAGTCCGCGTCGAAGAACTCGCCTCCCACGGCGCACACCGCCTGGTAGGCGCTACGGCTGACGAACAGACAGGCTCCTGAGATGCCTGCCACAGGCACCGGTCCGCCGACAGGATCGGACCATGGGTCGCCCTGATGGCTGTCAAGGTGCCGCCCCGACCGTGTCCAGACGATGCCGAGTGTGTCCACCTGTCCTGCAGGAGCCAAGCCATCGGGGTCGGCTAGTTGGAGTGCCGGCCCTAGCAGCGCCGGAGACGCGAGACTCTCGCTCACCAGCGACAAGACCTCCACCGCACCAGGCTCGAGGACAAGGTCGGGATTGTGTACGACGACGGCGTCGACTGCCTGCTCGAACGCCCGCTTCAGAAGCTCGTTCTGGGCACCCGCGAAACCATCGTTGACAGGAGAGCCGCTGACCGAGGCTGCGGGAAGTCGCAACGACACCTCCGCGCCAACCCGTCCCTGAGGATCGTGGTTCACATGTACGAGGACAGGGCCGTGCTGCCACGCCGCGAGAGTCCGCACCAGCAGGTCCAGAGCCTGGTGCTCCGGATGGAAGAGCACCACCGCCACCGCGACGCTCACGACTCGCGCCCTAGCCCCCGGAGGGCCTGCCTGCGCAGTGCGGCGACGAGCTTGAGCACGGAGGAGCCACGGAGGTTCGCCTCGGCGTACGCGAGCAGAGCCTCGTCATACATGCGCTGCACCGGAACGCCTGCCCTTCGACCCTGTTTGATCGAGCCTCCGCCCTCGTGGACGGCAGTCACCTCCGGCCGGTAAAGGCAGGTGCCGTCTGTCGCTAGGCGCCGGCACAGCTCGACGTCGTTGAAAAACAGAGGGAAGCGCTCGTCGAAGAGCCGGGATCCAACGCGCTCACGCTTCAGTAGCAGGCACGCAGCCGGAGGCTGCTCCACCCGCTGTTCAGCGCGAAGGTCCACGTCCAAGCAACGATAGCTGGACCAGGAACGCCACAGCAGCCACCTCAACGGTGGTGCTAGCTCCGCAGCCAGTGCTCGCGTCGTCGGAAGTCGCCGCAGGTAGTTCTGGTCCCTGCCGTCAGGCCAGAGCAGCCGCGGCGCCGCACCCCAGGCCCCCCTGTCGGCTGCGAGCGTCTCGACCAGGCGCTGCAGGTCGAAGTGATCCAAGACGACATCGGGGTTGAGCAACAACACGTACGGTGCCTTCGTCGCCTCGAACATGCGCTGGTTCGGCACGGCAAAGAACAGGTTGTCGCCGGTGCCCTGAACCTCTGGATGTCCGCCGGCGAGCAGCTCACCGGAGTTGTCCCACAGGCAGATGTTGACCTCAGGCCCAGTGACGGCGGCAGCCGCGCGAACGGCTGAAGCACCGGTCCTGTAGTTCACGATGAGCACGTCGACGAGGCTCATGGATGCGACCTGTAGTCGGGTGCCTTGGCCAGCCGTCGCGGCAGCACCGAGGGCGCGACGAGATGTACTGCTTGCCCGGCGAGGGATCGAGGGCGAGCCCGCACCGACACCAGACGACGCAGCTGCTGGACGCGTGACGCCCATGGGTCAGACGCCGTACGGGACTGACCAACCCACAGCTCCGTTGACCGCCTGCGCCGTGCCTGGAGCGTTCGTCGGCTGACGGCAGCTTCGAGTTCAGGTGCCAGGTCCTGCAGCACACGTAGCTCGGCGGCTGCAACGGCTTGCAAGGAGCTGCTGACAGAGCTGTCCTGGACGGTGTAGTCGACCAGAGCGTCCACGACGTGGGCGAAGCGCGCGTCGTCAAGTGCCATCCGCAACCACAGGCTCCAGTCCTCGGCGTAACGGTGGGCATCTACAAACCCACCGACTGACAGGAACGATGTGCGCCGGACTACCGACGTGGAGAGTGCGATCGGGTTGGCCGCGACCAGCTTGCTCAACAGCTCCAGCCCCCGTCCGGTCGCAGGGGGGGACGAAGACGCGAAGGTAGGCGCGATCGGCCGACTGCCGAGGATGATGCGGGCGTCACAGGCCACCACGTCGGACGTTGCGAAGTAGGCCGCTTGCCGCTCCAATTTCTCTGCGTGCCAGACGTCATCGCTGTCGCAGAACGCTATCCACTCGCCACTGCTCTCTGCGACACCAGCGTTCCGGGCCAGGGCTGGACCTGACCGCGCTTGCTGCACCACCTGAGCGCCGAAGGCGCGCCCGATGCGCGACGTGTTGTCCGCGCTCCCGTCGTCGACGACCACGATCTCGTGCACAGGAAACGTCTGCTGACGAACAGCCTCGAGAGTTCGCACCAGCGTCTGCTCGCTGTTGTACGCCGGCACGACAACAGAGACCCGCGGTCGTGTCATGCGAGCCCAGCCGCCCTAGCCATCGCTGTACGGGTGGGGCCGGTTGGGTAGTACAGGTAGGTCACCTCGTCGAGGTAGCCGATCCGGACCCCAGCACGTTGCATCCTCCGCCAGAGGTTCCAGTCAAAGGGCTCGTTGAGCAGGTAGCTTCTCGGGTTGTAACGGAGATGGCGGAGACCTGCCGAGTAGAAGACGGCGCCGTGCGTGACCTGCCCGCGCCGCAGCTCGGGGCTCCCGAGAAGCACGGCACCGGTGCCGAGCTCCACGCGGGTGCGACTGTGCATGAATTCGGCCCGCTGGCGCACTGCGGCCTCAAGGAGCGACTCGACATGGTGGGGCGTCATCATGTCGTCGTCGTCGCACGGCGCGATCCAGGCACCGCGTGCGTCAGCGATGGCTCGATTCATGGGACCAGACCCGGCTACCAGCCAGCGGTCACGGTCACGCTCTGGGTAGCGGGTACGGACAGGAAGGTCTACGAAGCGGACACGCGGATCCCCGATCGAGTCCAACGCCTTCGCCGTCTCAGGACCGGCAGCGTCACCCACCACCAGAATCTCGAGGTTGGTGTACGTCTGGGTGAGCGCTGAGGCCAGCGCGCGCGCCATCAGCACGTCCGGGTTCTGATAGGTGGCGATCCTGACGGTGACCAGCGGCTCGTGAGCAGCATCGGGGGGCCAGCAGACTTCCCGGCCCTCGCGCAGCTCCGCCAGGCCGACGCGATCTGCGCTCACCAGCCGTCGCTCGCGTAGCCACTCCGCCCAGGCACGCGGCCGGAGCCTGCCCGTCGCGAGCTCCTGGACTCGCTGGGGGAGGCTCGAGCGCAAGAACCCGAGGTCCACCGGCTCGTCATACATGTCGCTCGACCTCGGAACGGGCGGCCCGAACCACACAGCCCATGCCGGCGAGAGCCACAGCCGCGGCAAGCAACGGCGCACCAACAAGGGTCAGCGTGATGACGACCGACAGGATGAGCACCAGCAGGCTCAGGAGGGACAGTTCACGCCGCTCGAACGCGACGAGCTTGCCGCGCACGGCCACTAATGCGGTGGCTATGGCAGCCACCGTCCACTCCGCGACGTACGAGGCCGCGAGAGCCGTCTTACCGAGCTCGCCGAGGAGCGGAATGGCGACGGCGCAGCGAGCGACGACAAGAAGCACGTTGATGGCAAACCAGGCGCGGATCCTTCCCGCTGGAAGTAGGGCTGCACCCAGGCCGTACGACAGGATTCGTGGCAGCTCACCGCCCATCTGGAGGACGAGGGACGAGTTTCCCGCCTCAAAGTCGGCGCCGAACAGCATGCTGATCAGCACGGAGCCCAGAACCGCCGCCAGACAGGCGAAAGCCGTTATCCAGATAGCGGCGAGAACCGTCGCGTGACCGACGAGGCGACGTGCCGCCTGGTGCCCGCCCCTCACACGCACCGCCGAAACCGTAGGCATGAGCACTGTCGTGAGCGCGGAGGCGAGGGGCGCGAAGACAGCTGCGGACAACAGGTACGCCGGCTGGTAGAGACCATTCTCGGTGACCCCGTGCCTTGCGAGCAGAGCAGACCGCAACCCGCTGTCCGACCCCAGGAGGAGCAGCGACGCCGCGAAGCTGGCACCTCCCAACGTGACCATCGTCCTGAGGTCGGCCGCGTCGAGTAGTCGCCCCCCCAACAGAGCCACAAGTCGTCGTTCCCGCAGCACGTAGACCGCTGCCGAGCACCATGCAGCCGCCGGAAGTCCCCAGGCCGCGCCGTTCAGGCCGAAACGAACAGCGAGCGCAACAGCCAGCGCCGTCCCGACCGCTGAGGCGAGCAGTGTCGTGCCGGCAAGCCTCCCGGCTCGACGCAACCCCTGCTGCACGATTTGGAGGGAGGCGACCAGCAACGTCGGGGGGACCGCCAGCAAGGCCGCAATCACGTACGCCTTGTGCTGTTCGGAGCCAAGCAGAAGTCCTGAGAACGATCCGGCAAGGGCCGAACCGACCAGTGCGAAGGCAGTCCCCGCGAGAACAGGCAAGCCCACGACGAACGACACAACCTTGCGCAGCCTGGGAAGGTCGTCAGAGGAATCAGCCGCCGCGATGAGCAAGGTGCTCCCGTTGCCCAGTCCGAGCGAGGCGATCCCCGCGATGAGGAGGACAAGCACGGACAGCTGAGCCAGAAGCCCTATCCCTTCGACGCCCGTCACATCGGCATTGACCCTGTTGCGCACGAGGACCGACAGCAGTCCTACGAGCTGGGTCCCACCAAGTGATGTCGCCTGCCTCAGGATGAAGCGCGGGGACGGCGCATGGGCCACCCCCAAAGGAAGGGATTCGTTCACGACTCCCGCCAGGTCGCCGTGACAACGAGGTCAAAGCCCAGGCGGTTGATGGGTGCCAGGCGCACGGGGCGCGGCCGCGAGACCCGAAGCGGAAGCAGGTAGAACCCCACAAGGGAGTCGACGCGCCATCCTGAGCTCTCCAAGAGTCGACGCAGCTGGCGCACGGAAAGGACACCGACATGGGTCGGGTCCCACCAGTCGTAGTCCCTCCACCGGCGCAGGCGAAGTCGCTCGTAGAGCGACATGAGGCTCCAGCGACCTGGCGTGGAAAGCACAAGACGGGCACCCGGTCTTGACACCTCCCCCAGCTGCCTGACGAACTCCGCTTGCAAGCCCAGTGGGACGTGTTCGACCACCTCGAGACAGCTCACAATGTCGAAGCGCTCGCCGCCGGAGATCAGCTCTTGCAAGCTCTGCGTCCTGAGATCAAGCGTGGGACGCCGTACCCGTCCGCACTCGATCGCTGCCGCGTCCAGGTCGATGCCCACCACAGACCAGCCCTTGCCGGCGAGCAGCTCCGTGGTCACGCCCTCATGGCAGCCGACGTCCAGCCCTCGACCAGCGCCTCCCGGCAACGCACGGTCTATGAGGGCGAGTCGCGCTTCCTCGTAGGGCGTGCCGTAGTCCGGCACCAGGACCTCCTGAGGGACGGCGACAAGGTCGGTCATTATCGCGCAGCAGGGGTCACAGATCCGGCAAGCGAGGACGATCAGTACGCGCCGCGCCGGCGCAGCACCGCCGCCAGCGTCCTCAGCAGGATCACCAGGTCGAGCGCCAGCGACCAGTTCTCCACGTACTGCAGGTCCAGCCGCACCGCCTCGTCCCACGGCAGATCCGACCGTCCGCTCACCTGCCACAGCCCGGTCAGCCCCGGCCGCACCAGCAGCCGGCGCCGCACGTCCTCGCCGTACCGCGCCACCTCCGTCGGCAGGGGCGGCCGCGGACCGACCAGGGACATCGAGCCCGTCAGCACGTTGAGCAGCTGCGGGAGCTCGTCCAGCGACCACCGCCGCAGGAAGCGCCCGAACGGCGTGATCCGGGGATCGCGTCGCAGCTTGAAGAGCAGTCCGTCGGCGTCGTTGCCGGTCACCGCCACAGCAGCAGCGCCGTCCACCATCGTGCGCAGCTTCCAGATCCGGAACGTCCGACCGTCGCGGCCGGTGCGCTCCTGACGGAAGAACGCCGGCCCGCGGGACGTGATCACCACCCCGAGCGCCAGGACCGCCACCAGGGGTGTGCAGAGCGCCAAGGCCAGCAGGGCGATCACCCGGTCGAAGGCGTCCTTGAGCAGCTTCTTCGGGCCCTCGAGCGTCGGCTCGTGGACGTGGAGCAACGGGGTTCCGTCGACGGGGCGCATCACGATGCGCGGCACGGCCACGTAGGTCAGGCCGGGCGCCACCAGGAGGTCGACACCTCGACGTTCGACGGCCCAGGCCAGCCGGCGCAGCCCGTCCTCACCCAGCGAGGAGGTGCCGGCCACGGCGACGGTGTCCACGCCGGTCGCGATCGCACGCAGCCCGGCTTCCTCCACCGGTCCAAGAACAGGCACACCGAGCGCGTCCCCCACGCCCTCCGTGCAGCAGCCGACGACCTGCATCCCGGCCTCCGCGTGCCGAGAGAGGTTGTTCAGCAGCCGCGCGCACTCCGCCGAGGAGCCGACCACCAGGACCCGATGCACGCAGCGTCCGCGACGACGGAGCTTGTGGAGCGCGTTGCGTGCCGCCCACCGCCCGATCAGGGTGAGCGCCACCACCGCCGGCAGGTCCACGGCCAGCACACTGCGCGCGACGTCCGCCTTGGTCGCGACGAGCAGCACCGCGAGCCCGGCGAGGCCACGCACACCGGAGCCGAGCACCCGACGGAACTCGTCGGTGCCCAACCCGACCACCCGACGCTCGTACGCCCCACTCAACGCAAGCGCGGCCGCCCAAGCCGGCGCCGACAGCACTGCGAGCACGCGGTAGTCGATCCCGCCCAGGGCGACGGCCTCACCCAGGAAGCGAAGCTGCACGACTGCCAGGCCGACCAAGGCGGCACACAGCACGTCGAGGACGACCAGCACCTGCACGTAGCGGCTCAGCCAGGAGGGGCGCGCGGACGCCAGAGGCGGCGCGTACACCAGACCGTGCGTCGTGCTCATGCCAGGACCATCGGGCACAAGGCGCTTCGCCTTGACTAATCCCGCCGGACGAGGGCGCTCGCGATCTCGGTCAGCGCCTTGGCTTGTGCCGATCCGGGCGCCAGCGCAGCCGTCGACCCGTCACGGAACCCGAGCTCCACGCGCGGCTCAGAAACAACAGGCACCTCGTACGGCGGAGCCGGCGGAGTGCCCGTCTCCTGGGTGTCCGCCTGCTGCGCGGAGATCCGTTCGGTCGCGAGTGCCTGAGCAACAGGCGCGACGTGCGCCGTTGGTACGGCAGTGACGGCCGCACCGAGCTCGTGCCTGCCCGCCTTGCGGCGGAAGGGCCACATCAGGCGCGAGCGGGCTCAGCGGCGTCGATGGAGTCGACGACCGAGTAGAGCAGGGCGAGCAGCACAGCCTTGACCGACTCGCGGTCGGTCGCGTCGCACGGGACCACGGCAACCTCGTCATCAAGGGCGAGCACCTCACGGACGTGGCGCTCGTCGTCCGGAGCGATCCCGGAGGACCGGTTCAGCGCCACGACGAACGGGACCCGCGCCATCTTGCGGAAGGCCGCAAGAATGCCGACGGCCTCGTCGAGGGAGTCCTGCCGGGAGTTGTCGACCAGCAGGATGTATCCGAGCATCCCTTCGCCCAGGATCTCCCACATGAAGTCGAACCTGTCCTGGCCAGGCGTGCCGAACAGGTAGAGGACCAGGTCACGGTCGATGGTGATGCGGCCGAAGTCCATCGCCACCGTCGTCTCCGCCTTGCGGGACTTGGTGTCGTCGGTGATGTCCTTCTCGGTCGAGAGCACCGTGATCTCGCTGATGGTGCGGATCAGCGTGGTCTTGCCCGCGGAGAACGGTCCTGTGACGACGATCTTCACCGCCGTGCCGCCATGCTTGCGGCGACCTGTGGAACGGGTGCTCATCTACAACCCCCTGACACCGGCGATGAGCCTCAGCAGCAGGCTCTTGTTCACGGACGGGTCACGGTCGATGTAGGAGCTGGGCGCGGGGGACGCGTCAGGCTGCAGCGCGTGGGCTCCGTGCACCGACCCGACGCCGGCGCTCCTGGCGCCCGGATCCGGAGCTGATGCAGTGGCAGCCGGGGTCGCCCCTGCCTTCGCCATGGCAGCGCCGGCAGCGAGCCGGGTCAGTGCAGGCAGCGGGCTCTCGGGGTGCTCCGGCTGGCGGGTCGGAGTGAAGGGCTCAGGGCGGTCGGGGATGACCTGCCTGCGTTCGGCCGGCGTCGACGCCGGTGCCGGTGCGTCAGGGACATCCGCAGCGGCGCCTCCCCGTTCGAGTGCGGCGAGCAGCTCCTGACGTTGCGCGAGGGCACCGGCGCCCTCCGGGCGCTCCCCCACGACCACCAGACCGCGTTCGGTGAGGCCAGCCAGCGCGCTGACCACGACGTACTCGCCGGTGCCCGTCAGGGTGACCAGCTCGCCGACCGACCGGTTGCCGTCGACCAGAGACAGCAAGGCCCACTCATGGCGGGACAGGACCGGGTCGGTCGACTGCGCAGGTGCCAGCGAGACGATCGCCGAAGCGGACGGGACCTGCTCCGTCAGCGTCGCCCAGGTCTCGAGGCGCCTGTTGCCCTCAGCCACCACGTCCTCGACCGGCAAGGCGGCGCCGAGGTCGTCCGGGTCGGCCTCGTCCACGACGAAGGCGAAGTCCCCGTCGGGCCACCGGAGCAGCTCGAAGACGGCATCTGTTGCCTGCTCGGCAGCGAGCGCGCATAGGGTGCCGGGGTCCAGGCGACCGGTCTCCGCGATCGCCTTCGCCAGGCCGGAACCGGGCTGGTCGAGGACCTTCTCGACGGCGTCGGCCAGGGACTCGTCGTCGACGAGTCCCGCGCCGACGAGCCGTCGACCCAGGGCCTGGCACGTCACGTCACCACGACCGCCTGTCACGGCGCCGTCGCGCAGGTGCACGACTCCGTGCTGCCCTTCGCGGCGCAGGTGCAGCGTCCCGGTCTTCTTCGTGTAGCTCAGCAGCTGGAAGATGTCCGGGAGGCTGAACGCGTCGAGCGTTCCCTCGAGTCTCACGACTGTCCCGTCAGATCAGGGGGCGGGTGGTCAGGACCACGTGGGGTTCTCGCCCGGCAGCACGGTTCCGCTGGGGGCATAGGGCGTCCAGGCAGGCGTCTCGGCCTGCGCGGCGTAGCTCACGGGCTCGGCGGCGTAGCTCACGGGCTCGGCGGGCAGCGACGGCACTGCGCTCAGGAGCGGCTCGGCGGCAACCTCGACCGGCACGACGACGTCGGGAGCGAACGCCTCCGGCGCGTCCTCGACGCGCAGGACCGCCGCGACCGCGGCTGCGGTCCGGCGCACCTCGAACAGCATCATGCCGACCTTGGCGCCCTTGGCTGCGACGGCGACCAGAACAGCCTCGTCGTCGGCAGAGACCAGGAAGACGGTGCCGGCGTCGCCCTCGATGTAGACCTGGGAGAGCTCGCCCCGACCGAGGCCCTGGGCGGCGCGCTCACCGAGGGAGAGCAGGGCGGCGCTCATGGCGGCCACGCGGTCCTCGTCCATCGACTGCGGTAACGCGGAGGCCATGGGGAGACCGTCGAAGGAGACGACGGCCGCCGCCTCGATCTCGGGGGTCTGCGCGAGCAGGTCGTGGATCGCCCGGTCCAGGCGCTCCGAACGGCTTCCTGCGTGCAGGTCAGACATGTGCGAGCCCCTTCCAACGGCCTGGCCGTGCGCACGGCCTTGTGACCCCATCGGCGGAAACGGACGAACCCTTGAGTCACTCTCTGTAACCGCCACGCCGCCCGATCTCCAGATCGTCCGCCACCTGCCGAAGCAGTGATGATGAGAGAGCTGTCAGGCGGGACACGCCGGTTCCTGGCCGTTTTCGCCCCTCTTGCCCTGCTGTTCCTGCTGACGGGCCAAGGCAACATCAACAAGCTGAGTCCCGACCCCGTCGCGGCCGGCGTCGCCGCGTGGAGCGTGGCCGAGACGGGCTCGCTGGACGTGACGGGCAAGGACGTACCGGTCAACCCGTGGCTCCTGCACTGGCACGGTGAGGTGCTGAGCAACCGCACCCCCGGCGTCATCGCCTTCGGCATCCCCGCCGCAGTGGTGGCCAGCCGCTTCACCGACGCGTTCAGCCTGTGGCCGGAGCGCGTCACGGCCGCGTTGGTCTCCGCCTCAGCCGCGGGGCTGCTGGCCCTGCTTCTGGTGCAGCTGGGCGCCAGTGCGCGCGGAGCAGCCATCTTCTCCCTCCTCGCCGGTGTGGCGAGCGGAACCTGGTCCGTCTCCTCGGATGCGCTGTGGACCCATGGCCCCGACCAGCTGCTGCTGCTGGCGGCGCTGCTCGCCTGCGCCCGTCGGCACTACTGGCTCGCGGGCGTCCTGCTCGGTTGCGCCGAGACCGTCCGGGTCCACCTGGTCGTCGTCGCGCTGTGCCTCGGAGTCGGGCTCGCCTGGACCCAGCGGGATCCTCGTCGCCTCTGGCAGCTGGGTCTGCCTGCCGCCGCCGGCCTCGGGGTGTGCCTGGCCTACGCGCACGCTGTCTTCGGCCTGTGGAGTCTTTCTCCCGGCTACGCGGCCTACGGCCAACCGACGGCTTCCGCCGTGGCGTCGACCTCGTTCGGCAGCGGTGATCTTGTCAACGTGCTGGGAGCGCTGTTCTCACCGGACCGCGGTGTGCTCGTCATCTCACCCGTCGTGCTCGTCCTGCTTACCCGCATCGTGCCGGCCTGGAAGCTCGCGCCCACGTGGGCACGCGCCGCGGCTCTCGGAGGCCTGCTCTACCTCGGGGTCCAGCTGCGCCTGAACCACTTCACCGGAGGGGTGCACTTCTATGGCTACCGACTCACGCTCGAGTCCCTGACCCTGCTCGCCCCGCTGCTGTGGCTGAGCTGGCGCTCACGCGAGCGCCACAGCGGCTGGGAGCGCGCCGTCCAAGCCACCCTGTGCCTGTCCATCGGCTCGCAGCTGCTGGGCGCGCTGTGGGTGACACCGGACGGCCTGGCCTCTGAGTGGCGGCACACCTACGTCGTCGACGTCTTCGACCCGGATCTCTACCCGGTCATCTGCCAGGTGGTCGTCGCGGTCAGCCTTCTCGCCGCGCTGCTCTGCATCCTCAGGCGCCCACGAGCGCTGCGCGCATCGGCTCCAGAGGCGCAGGCCGCCCTGTCATGAGCTGTACCTGCGCCGCCGCCTGGTGCAGGAGCATCGCGGCGCCGCCGACGACCGCCCCCCCGGCTGCGCGGTAGACCGACGCCAACGGCGTCGGCCACGGCGCGTAGACGACGTCGAGCAGCACCGGCAGGTCACCGGAGGGGTCGGACTCCGCAGCGAAGCCGTCGAGGGCACCGGCGGGGGTGGTGTTGACGACCACCTCGGGCCACCGGTCCTCGACCTCCAGGGGGTGCAGCTCGCCGAACCGCAGGTCCACCCCGAGTGCGTCCGCCACGGGCTGCAGACCTCGCGCCCGGTTGGCGGACCTGGCGAGCACCCGCACGTGGTGCGCCCCGAGCTCGTGCAGCGCCACCAGGGCGCTCGCAGCGGTGGCGCCGGCGCCGATGACAGCTGCCCGCGAGATCCGGGACACCCCTGCCTCACGGAGTGCTTCGACGATGCCGTGAACGTCGGTGTTGTGGCCCGCGCGCTCCCCGTCCCCGAACACGACCGTGTTGGCCGCTCCGGTGAGGGACACCACCTCCGAGACCGAGGTGAGCATCGGCAGGACGGTCCGCTTGAGCGGCATGGTGAGCGACAGGCCGCACCATTCCGGACCCAGCCCGGTGACGAACGCCTCGAGTCCCTCGGAGGTCACCTCGACCGCGTCGTACGTCCAGTCGAGACCGAGGGCGGTGTAGGCCGCGCGGTGCAGCGCCGGGGACAGCGAGTGTGCGACAGGCGAGCCGAGGACTGCAGCTCTCACCTAGTACACGCCATCCCTCTGCGCCTTCGCCTTCGCGGCGAGGAACTCCGAGTAGGAGTTGGTGAACAGCGAGTGGCCCGCCTTGTCGATGGTGATGAAGTACAGCCACGTGCCGGTGGCCGGCGCGAGCGCCGCCTGCAGGGCCAGCTCCCCCGGCGAGTCGATCGGTGTCGGTGGCAGACCCTTGTGCAGGTAGGTGTTGTACGGCGATGCGATGCCGATGTCCGTCAAGGACAGCCGGGCCTTCTTCTGCGTGAGCAGGTAGTTGACGGTCGAGTCGAGCTGCAGCGGCATCCCGATGGCCAGCCGGTTGAGCACGACCCGCGCGACCTTCGCCCGGTCGGCGGCCACCGAGGTCTCGGCCTCGACAAGGCTGGCGATCTTCACGACGTCGTACGGCGAGAGGTGGAGCCTGCGCGCACCGCCCTCGAGGTCGATAGCGGCCGCCACCTCCGCGAACTTCTGCGTCGTCATCATGATCGCGTCGACCGCCGCGGTCCCCGGCTCGACGTCGTAGGTCGCGGGGAACAGGAATCCCTCCGGCCTGTTGCCCGCGTACGACGGCAGCCCGAGCACGTTGGGGTTGTTCAGGGCCGCGACCATGTCGGCGCGCGGCACCTCGGTGTACTTCGCGAACCGGTCGACGACCTGCGCGAGCGAGATCCCCTCAGGGAGGGTGACCCGGCCCCGGACGCGCGCCTTGGGGTCGAGCAGAAGGGTGAGCGCCTTGGCCGCCGCCATCTTCAGGTGCAGCGCGTAGAACCCCGGCTGCACCGTCTTGGAGCGGCTGTCGGCCTGGGCCGCCTTGGTGAAGGCTCGCTCGCTCTTGATGACGCCCTTGGCCAGGAGCGTCGCAGCGATGGCCGTCGCGAAGTCCCCTGGCTTCACCTGGACCACCACGCTGCCGGTGCCGTTGCCGCTGTAGTCGGGCGCACCGAACGTGCTGTTGTAGAGCGCCCGCCCGCCGAGCGCGATCGGCACCACCAGGGCGAGGAGGATGAGGACGACCACGGCCCTACCGACCGGTTTGGGCAGCCTTTTGGACGGCCCTCGGGTCTGCTCCTCGATCAAGGTCACACGGCTGATCCTATAGAGGGCGGTCGAGCACACCCTGCAGCAGCGCGACGGCCGCCGCCTGGTCCACGACCGCCCGTGCCTGCTTGCCCCTCTTCCCGGAGGCCCGTAGGGCCGCCGTGGCGGCCACCGTGGTCAGCCGCTCGTCCACCAGCTCCACGGGTACGGCGATGAGGCTGCTGAGCCCGGTTGCCCAGTCGCGTGCCATCTGCGCGCTGGCGCTCCCGGCCACCCCGGACAGGCTCGTCGGCAGACCGACGACGACGAGGACGGCCTCGCGCTCGGCGATGATCTGCGCGACCCGCTGGAGGCCGGGTGCCGGCACGGTCTCGACGGGGCTCGCCAGGATCCGGTGCGGGTCGCTGGCGGCCACGCCGACCCGGACGGTCCCGACGTCGACCGCCACGACCACCCCTGCCGCCGTCACTGTGCTGTGGCCACCCGGCCGACGAGGTGCTCGGCGAGCTCCAATGCCCGGCCGATCCCCGCCGGGTTGGTGCCGCCGCCCTGCGCGACGTCGTCCTTGCCACCGCCCTTGCCGTCGATCGCGGCGGCGGCCTCGCGGAGCAGGTCGTTGGCGGACAGCCCACGGGCACGACCCGCGTCGTTGACAGCCGCGACCAGGGTCGCCCGGTCACCGCCGGCGGCCACCAGCACCGCCCCCGGCCCGCTCAGACGTCCGCGGATGTCGAGCGCCAGACCGCGGACCAGATCGCCGGGGGTGCCCGCAGGCGCCTGCACGGCGACATACGACAGCCCGAAGACGTCCTTCGCGCCGGCGGCGAGCTCCGCCGCCTGCTGCAGCACCGCGCCCGCCTTGAGGGCCGACAGCTCCTTCTCGACCTCGCGCAACCTCTCCACGACGGTGCGGACCCGCTCGGGGACCTCCTCCGACGGGACCTTGAACGTCGAGGCGAGCTGCGACAGCAGCACGTGCTCCCGGGCGAGGTAGGAGTAGGCGTCCAGCCCGACCAGGCCCTCGACCCGGCGTACACCGGACCCGATCGACGCCTCGCTCAGGAGCTTCACGACGCCCAGCTGCCCGGAGCGTGCGGCGTGCGTGCCACCGCAGAGCTCGCGGGCGTAGTCCCCGACCTCGACGACCCGCACCGCATCGCCGTACTTCTCCCCGAACAGCGCCATCGCGCCGATCCGGCGGGCCTCCTCCTGGGTCGTGACGAAAGCCCGCACCTCGAGGTCGGCCAGAGCGATCTCGTTGATCTCCTGCTCGACGTCCTTCAGCACCCTCGTTGGCACGGCACCCGGCGAGGCGAAGTCGAAGCGGAAGCGGCCCGGGGCGTTGAGCGAACCGGCCTGCGTGGCCTGCTCCCCCAGCGCCGCGCGGATCGCCTTGTGCACCAGGTGCGTCGCGGTGTGGGCACGCGACACCGCGCGGCGCCGCTCGACATCCACCACAGCCTGTACGCCGGTGCCGACGGTGAGCTCGCCCGAGACGACCCGCGCCCGGTGCACGACGAGCTCAGGCAGGGAGCGCTGAACATCCTCGACCTCGAGCACGGTGCCGTCGGCCAGCACGAGCCGGCCGTGATCGGCGAGCTGGCCACCGCCCTCGGCGTAGAAGGGAGTCCGGTCCAGGACGACCTCGACCTGCGAGCCCTCCCCCGCTGCGTTCGCGGTGATCCCGTCGACCAGCAGGCCGCGCACTGTCGCCTCGGAGACGGTCTCGCCGTAGCCGGTGAAGTCCGTCGTGCCGGCCACGTCGAGCAACGCACGGTAGGCGGAGACGTCGACGTGGCCGGTCTTCTTCTCGCGGCTGTCCCTCTTGGCCCGCTGTCGCTGCTCGTCCATGAGCGAGCGGAAGCCCTGCTCGTCGACGGTCAGCCCCTGCTCCGCGGCCATCTCGAGGGTGAGGTCGATCGGAAAGCCGTAGGTGTCGTGGAGCGCGAACGCCTTCTGACCGCTGAGCACGCCGCCGGCCGCCCGGGCGTCCGGCACCGCGCTGTCGAAGATCGTCGCGCCCTTGCTGATGGTCTCGAGGAAGGACGCCTCCTCCGCCTGCGCGACGGTCTGGATGCGCCCCGCGTCCGTGACGAGCTCGGGGTACTGCGGCCCCATCGCCACGATCGAGGCGTCGACGAGCTCCCTGACCGTCGGCTCAAGGGCGCCGAGCAGGCGCATCGCCCGGACCGCGCGGCGCACGATGCGACGCAGCACATAGCCACGTCCCTCGTTGGAGGGGGTGATGCCGTCGCCCATCATCATGACGGCCGTGCGCGCGTGATCGGCGATCACGCGGAGCCGGACATCGGAGGCGTGGTCGGCGCCGTACCGGACGCCGGTCAGCTCGGAGGCGCGGTCCAGGATGGCGCGGCTGGTGTCGATCTCGTAGAGGTTGTCGACGCCCTGGAGCACCGCCGCCATCCGCTCAAGGCCCATGCCGGTGTCGATGTTCTGCTTCGGCAGCGGCCCCGCGACGTCGAAGTCGACCTTGGTGCGCACCGCGCTGAGCTGGTACTGCATGAAGACGAGGTTCCAGAGCTCGAGGTAGCGCTCTCCGTTGACGGCTGGTCCGCCCTCGGCGCCGTAGTCCGGACCGCGGTCGTAGTTGATCTCGCTGCACGGGCCACCCGGGCCCGGCACGCCCATGTGCCAGTAGTTCTCCGACAGGCCCAGCCGCTGGATGCGGTGCTCGCTCACCCCGACCTTGCGCCACAGGTCGTAGGCCTCGTCGTCGTCGAGGTAGACCGTGACCCAGAGCTTGTCCTCCTCGAGGCCGTAGCCCCCGTCGGACTGGCTCTTGGTCATCAGGTCCCACGCCAGCTCGATGGCGCCCCGCTTGAAGTAGTCGCCGAAGCTGAAGTTGCCGGCCATCTGGAAGAACGAGCCGTGCCGGGTGGTCCTGCCGACCTCCTCGATGTCGAGGGTGCGCACGCATTTCTGCACGCTGGTCGCGCGCGGCGACGGCGGCGGCTGCTCCCCGAGGAAGTACGGCTTGAACGGCACCATGCCGGCGTTGACCAGCAGCAAGGTCGGGTCGTCGGCGATCAGGGACGCCGACGGGACGACCAGGTGGCCGTTCTTCTCGAAGTGGCCCAGGAACCTGGACCGGATCTCGTCGGACCTCACGGCGTGTCGACCACGTCGTGGCTCCCGTCGAGCCCCAGCTCGCGACGCAGCTCCGTCTCGCGCTCGGCCATACCGGCGCGCACCTCGTCCCCGAAGTCGCGGATCGCGTCGGCGACGCCCGCCAGCGCACCGGTCACGCCGCGCTGCACCCCGGCGGGCGTGAAGCGGTCCGCCGCCCGCGTCGCCTTGCGCACGACGAGGACCCCGACGGTCGCCCCCAGGGCGATGTAGAAAAGTCGTCGGGTCACTTCTTGGTCGCCTTCTTCTCCGCCTTCTTCTCGGCCTTGACCTCGGCCTTCACCCTTTTCTCGACGTCGTGGGCGTGGCGCTTGCTGGCGGCCCTGCGCACACCGAACGAGAAGGCGGCGACCTTGACGAGCGGGGAGCCGAGAGTCGCGGCGAACAGGCTGGTGAGTGCAGAGAGGTTGCCGCTGATCGACTGGACGTTCGCCGTGATGGCGTCCACCCGCACGAGCTCCTGGTTGACGTGCGTGACCGTGCCCGTGACCTCACCCAGCAGCGGCACGCTCTTGTCGGTGACCCCCTCGACGAGGCGCCTGAGCTCGTCGATCACCCGGGTGAGGCGGATGAGCAGGAAGCAGAAGGCCAGCACGAGGATCGCGAAGAACACCGCGAACACGAGCCCGACGACGTCACCGACGGAGACCACGCTCAACTCTCCCTTTGCTGCCCGAGGTCCTCGGGCTGTTCGTGGGGCGGGGGTGCAGGGGTGCACCGAGGGCGGAAGCCGGTCGCGACGTCCTCGGGTACGACGTCGCGGTCACCGCGCAGGACCTCGCGCAGTCCCGCGAGCCGCTCCTTGGCGACGCGCTCGACCCCCAGGCTGCCGGGCGAGTAGTACTCCCGCCCGACGACCGGGTCGGGCGCGTACTGCTGAGCGACGACCCGTCCCGGGAAGTCGTGAGGATACCGGTAACCGGTGTGCCCGAGTTGCTGACTTCCCGCGTAGTGCGCGTCACGCAGGTGCGGGGGCACCGTGCCGGTCAGTCCCCGTCGTACATCGGCGATGGCACTGTCGACCGCGGTGATGACCGCGTTGCTCTTAGGGGCCAGGCACAGGTGGATCGTCGCCTGCGCCAGGTTGATGCGAGCCTCGGGCAGCCCGATGAGCTCCAGGGCCTGCGCGGCGGCGACCGCAGTGGTCAGCGCACCAGGGTCGGCCATGCCGATGTCCTCGCTGGCGTGCACCACCAGCCGGCGGGCGATGAACCGGGGGTCCTCCCCCGCCTCGATCATGCGGGCGAGGTAGTGCAGCGCCGCGTCGACGTCGGATCCGCGGATGCTCTTGATGAACCCGCTGATCACGTCGTAGTGCTGGTCGCCGTCGCGGTCGTAGCGGACCGCCGCCCGGTCGACGGCCTGCTCGAGCTTCTCCAGCGTCACGAGGTCGCCGTACGCCGCCGCCTCGAGCGCGGTGAGGGCCCTCCGGGCGTCTCCCCCGGCAAGGCGGACCAGGAAGTCGAGGGCGTCGGGCTCGACCGTGACGTCGACGCCGCGGGGGTCGGTGGTCGCCCGCGCGACCACGGCCCGGATGTCGTCGTCGCTGAGCGGCTCCAGCGTGAGCAGCAGGCTCCGCGACAGGAGCGGGCTGATGACGCTGAAGAACGGGTTCTCCGTGGTGGCGGCCACCAGCGTGACCCAGCGGTTCTCCACGCTCGGCAGCAGCGCGTCCTGCTGGGTCTTGGAGAAGCGGTGCACCTCGTCGATGAACAGCACCGTCTGCGCACCGGTCTCGCCGAGAGCCCGCTTGGCCTCCTCGACGACCTGCCGCACGTCCTTCACGCCCGCCGTCACGGCGCTGAGCTCACGCCAGCGGCGCTGGGTGGAGTGGGCAATGGTCATCGCCAGGGTGGTCTTCCCAGTGCCCGGCGGCCCCCAGAGGATCACGCTGAGCGGGGCGTCCCCCTCCACGAGCCTGCGCAACGGCGCGCCTGGCCCGAGCAGGTGCTGCTGACCGATGACCTCGTCGAGCGTCCGCGGCCGCATCCGCACCGCCAGCGGAGCCACCCGGGCGGCCGCATCCTGCTCCGCAGCATCGAACAGGGACGGCTCCACGCCGATGACCCTACGTCCGGGCCGGTACGCGACCCGTGGCTAGCCTGCCGGGGTGCCACTGACCACTCTCACGTCCGCGGCCGAGGTGCTGCTCGCAAGCGATCACGACCCCTACGTCCGGAGCACCCTGCGCCAGCCGATGGTGTCGGGCTGGGCGGGGCACGGGGCGGTGGCCTGGCGCGCGACCGACGCCGAGGAGCGGGTGCCCTATGTCATGACCTGGGGCCAGCCGGCTCAGGTGGCCCTGCTGATCGAGGAGCTGCTCCCCGAGCTGCGCGACCAGACCCGCGTGACGCTGCCCCGCGGCACCGCACCGCTCCTCCCGGCCTGGGTCGCGCTCGACGGCACCGATTGGGACTTCCGCTGGCTGGGCGAGCCACCGCCGGTGCAGCCGGGCGAGGACGCGGTCGTGGAGGTCAGGGGCGAACAGGCCGGGCCCCTGCTCGCCCTGGCTTCCCCCACCGCGAGCGCCCTGCCGGGCGACCCAGCAGTCCGGCGCTGGCTCGGCGTACGCGGCCTCGACGGCCTGTCGGCCTGCGCCGCGGACACCTCGGGTGCGACCGGGGTGGGCCACCTGTCGAGCATCGCCGTGCACCCCGATGCCCGCGGGCGCGGGCTGGGAGCGGCGGTCAGCGCGGCCCTCACCCGGAGGCTGTTCGCGGAGGGCTGCGACGTCGTGACGCTCGGGATGTACGCGACCAACACGGCCGGCCGGGCGCTCTACGACCACCTCGGCATGAAGGACGAGCACCGCTTCACCAGCGGCCCGCTGCAGATCAGAAGCCGCTGGTAGTCCTCCTCAGGAGTCGGGCTGGGCGTCGACGCCGGCTTCGGCCCGCTGCTGGGGGGTGATCGGTGCGGGGGCCGCCGTCAACGGGTCGTAGCCGCCGCCGCTCTTCGGGAAGGCGATGACCTCGCGGATCGACGACGAGCCGCTCAGCAGCGCGACGACCCGGTCCCAGCCGAGGGCGATGCCGCCGTGCGGCGGGGCGCCGTACGAGAAGGCCTCGAGCAGAAAGCCGAACTTCTCCTGCGCTTCCTCCTCGGAGAGCCCCATCACGGCAAAGACGCGCTCCTGCACGTCCTTGCGGTGGATACGGATGGAGCCGCCACCGATCTCGTTGCCGTTGCAGACGATGTCGTAGGCGTACGCCAGGGCGCTCTCCGGGTCGCTGTCGAAGGTGTCGAGGAACTCGGGCTTCGGCGAGGTGAAGGCGTGATGCACGGCGGTCCAGGCGCCCCCGCCGACGGCGACGTCACCGGAGGCGGTGGCCACCGAGGCCGGTTCGAACAGCGGCGCGTCCACCACCCACACGAAGGACCAGGCGCTCTCGTCGATCAGGTCGAGGCGACGAGCGATCTCGACCCGCGCAGCACCCAGCAGCGCGCGCGAGGAGCGCTCGTCCCCGGCGGCGAAGAACACGCAGTCCCCTGGCGACGCGCCGACGGCCCCAGCCAGTCCCGCGAGCTCGGACTCGGAGAGGTTCTTGGCGACCGGCCCCGTGATCGTGCCGTCCTCCTGGAACAGCACGTAGGCCAGGCCACGGGCGCCGCGCTGCTTGGCCCATTCCTGCCAGGCGTCGAGCTGCTTGCGCGGCTGCGAGGCACCCCCGGGCATGACGACCGCGCCCACGTAGGGCGCCTGGAACACCCGGAACGGCGTGTCCCCGAAGTAGGCAGTCATCTCGACCAGCTCGAGGTCGAAGCGCAGGTCCGGCTTGTCCGAGCCGAAGCGGCGCATCGCGTCGGCGTAGGTCATCCGCGGGATCGGGGTCGGGATCTTGTAGCCGATCAGGTCCCACAGGGCGACCAGCACCGCCTCGGCCAGCTCGATCACGTCGTCCTGGTCGACGAAGCTCAGCTCGACGTCGAGCTGGGTGAACTCCGGTTGCCGGTCGGCGCGGAAGTCCTCGTCGCGGTAGCAGCGGGCGATCTGGAAGTACTTCTCCGCACCGGCCACCATCAACAGCTGCTTGAACAGCTGCGGCGACTGCGGCAACGCGTACCAGGACCCGGGACGCAGCCGGGCCGGTACGAGGAAGTCGCGGGCACCTTCCGGCGTGGAGCGCGTCAACGTCGGCGTCTCGATCTCGAGGAACCCACGGTCGTGCAGGACCGAGCGAGCTGCGTGGTTGACGTCCGACCGCAGCTGGAGGGCCGCGGCCGGCCCGGAGCGACGCAGGTCGAGGTAGCGGTACTTCAGCCGCGTCTCCTCGCCGACCGCGACCTCGTCGAGCTGGAAGGGCAGTGCCGCAGCCGGAGACAGCACCTCGAGCTTCTCGACCGAGACCTCGACCGCTCCCGAGGGGAGGTCGGGGTTCTCGTTGCCGGCCGGGCGGTTCTGCACCGTCCCGGTGACCTGCACGCAGTACTCCGCCCGCAGGTCGTGGGCGATCGCCCCGATGACATCAGGGTGCAGGACGACCTGGACGACACCGCTGCGGTCACGCAGGTCGAGGAACGCCACCCCGCCGTGGTCCCGGCGGCGGGCGACCCAGCCGGCCAGGGTGACGGACTGGCCCGTGTGCTCCTCGCGGAGCGTGCCGGCCTCGTGGGTGCGCATCATGCGAGCTTCTCCAAGACAGTGGGGGTCAGTTCCGCCAGCGGTACGGCGAGCTGGTCGCCGTTGCGGAGGTCCTTGAGCTGGGCCACGCCCGCCTCCAGATCGCGGTCGCCGACGACGACCGCCCACCGTGCGCCGGAGCGGTCGGCGGCCTTCATGGCGCCCTTGAGACCACGGTCGCCGTAGGCCAGGTCGGAAGCGACGCCGGCCTTGCGGAACGCCCCGACGGCCGTGACCGCCCAGGCCTTTGCCATGACCCCGAGCGACACGACGTAGACGTCGAGGCCCTTCTCGGACGGCGGCGTGATGCCCTCGGACTCCAGCGCCAGGAGCGTGCGCTCGATGCCGAGCGCCCACCCGATACCCGGCAGGTGCGGGCCGCCGATGGCCTCCGAGAGGCCGTCGTAGCGACCGCCACCGCCCACCGCGGACTGCGCCCCCAGTCCGTCGTGCACGAACTCGAAGGTCGTCCGCATGTAGTAGTCGAGGCCCCGCACCAGCCGCGGCGCCGGCTCGAAGGGCACCCCGAGGGACTGCAGACCCTCGATCACCGCGTCGTGGTGAGCCTTGCAGTCGGCGCAGAGCCGGTCCGGCATGAGCGGCGCGCCAGCCAGCTGCTTCTGCACCGACTCGCGCTTGTCGTCGAGCACCCGCAGCGGGTTGATCAGCACCCGCGCGCGGGTGGCCTCGTCCAGGTCCAGCCCGGTCAGGAACGCCGTGAGCTCCTCCCTGTACGCAGGTCGGCAGGTCGGGTCGCCGAGCGAGGTGAGCAGCAGGCGCACGCCAGTGAGGCCGAGCGAGCGGAAGCCCTCCCAGGCCAGCGCGACCACCTCGGCGTCCAGAGCCGGGTCGACCAGGCCGATCGCCTCGATGCCCGACTGCTGGAACTGGCGGAAGCGACCCGCCTGCGGGCGCTCGGCGCGGAACATGGGGCCGGCGTAGCGGAGCTTGACCGGCAGCTGGCCGTGGTGGAGCCCGTGCTGGAGGACCGCCCGCACGACGCCGGCCGTGCCCTCGGGCCGCAGGGTGAGCGAACGGTCACCGCGGTCGGTGAAGGTGAACATCTCCTTGCTGACGACGTCTGTGGACGCCCCCACTCCGCGGGCGAACAGCTCGGTGTCCTCGAAGACGGGCGACTCGATGTAGGAGTAGCCCGCGAGCTCCGCGGGCGCCAGCAGCCCGTCGCGAACAGCGAGGAAGCCGGATCCGGGGAGGACGTCGTACGTGCCCTTTGGCGCTTGGAACGCCATCACAGGCCCCGGGAGGGCGGGGCGGCGGCGAGGTCCTGCAGGTACGGGTTGGAGGCGCGCTCGCGGCCGATCGTCGTGGACGGCCCGTGGCCGGTGTGCACCACCAGGTCGTCAGGCTTGGGCAGGATCACGCGCGCCAGGGAGTCCTGCATCTGCTCCCACGAGCCGCCCGGCAGGTCGGTGCGGCCGATCGAGCCGGCGAACAGCACGTCGCCGGAGAACAAGGTCCGCTCCGTCTCGAACACCACCGAGCCCGGCGTGTGGCCGGGCGCGAAGTCGGTCGCGAAGGTGAGGCCCGCCAGCTGGAGAGGCGCCGAGGGGTCGAGCAGCGCCACGTTCGACGGCTCGGTCCACTCGAGGCGCCCACCGAACATGCTGCGCGACTCCGGCGACAGCCCCTTCATCGGGTCGGCCAGCAGCTCCAGGTCAGCAGGGTGGATCCAGGCAGGGATGTCGCGGGCGCCGCACACCGGGGTCACGGAGAAGGTGTGGTCGAGGTGCCCGTGGGTCAGCAGCACGGCGACCGGTTGCAGCCGGTGCTCGCGCAGAACCTCATCGAGCTGGTCCTCGACCCCGATCCCCGGGTCGATGACGACGCACTGCTCGCCCTCTGCGGGCGCGACGACCCAGCAGTTGGTGGCGAAGGCTGCGGCGGGGAACCCGCGGACGAACACGATCGTCGTCTCCTCGTGGGGGCTTGTTGGTCAGAGCTCTCGACCCTACCGGCGCGGTCGCCATGCCCCCGAGGGAGATTTCCCTAGGCTCATGCGCACGGGACCAGCCCTCGAGGTGTCCATGACGATCACGAGCGTCGCCGTCGCACGTCCAGTCTTGATGCAACCCATGAACCCGACTCCGTAGAATCCGGACACACCACAACCAGGAGGACAGCCTTGGCAAGCAACAAGCGCGAGCGCGAGCTCGCCCGGATGCGCGCGGAGCGCCAGGCCGCACGCCGGGCTGCCGGTGAGGCGCGCCGCCGCAGGCAACGCCAGACCATCCTCGCGGCGGTGGCGGGCCTCGCGGCCATCGCCGTGGTGATCGTGGTGGTCATCGCGGTCGGCGGCAGCTCCAACAAGAAGGCCACGCTCTCGCAGACGGCGGCCTCCGCCACCCCCGTGGCCTCGCCCACGGCCGCGGCCTCGCCTGCTGCCTTCACCGGTTCGTGCACCTACACCAGCTCCGGCACGTCCTCCAAAAAGCTGCCTGGCAAGCCGCCGACGACCGGCGTCCAGGCCAGCAAGCCGGTCTCGGTCGGGCTGAGCACCAACATCGGGCAGATCGACCTCACGCTCAACGCCGCCAAGGCGCCGTGCACGGTCAACAGCTTCCGCTACCTGGCCACGCAGAAGTACTTCGACGGCACGTCGTGCCACCGCCTCACCACCTCCGGCATCTACGTCCTGCAGTGCGGCGACCCGACCGGCACCGGTGGCGGCGGCCCGGGGTACAAGTTCGCGGACGAGAACCTCACGGGCGCGACCTACCCCCGGGGCACCGTGGCGATGGCCAACGCCGGCGCAGGCACCAACGGCAGCCAGTTCTTCCTCGTCTACAAGGACACCCAGCTACCGGCGAGCTACACACCGTTCGGGACCATCACCTCGGGGCTCACCGTCCTGGACAAGGTCGCGAAGGCGGGGTCGAACCCGGCCGGCGACGGCAAGCCCAAGCTCGCGGTCACCCTCAAGACGGTCACCGCTTCCTAGCAACAGCAGCGGTACGGCGAAGGCCGGCGCCTCCCTCAGGGGAAGCGCCGGCCTTCGTTGTGCCTGGGTGGCCATACCCTTGGGCGGGACGCGCACGATGACGCTCGCGAGACCCGACGACGGGTCTCGTTCGACACAGGTCGCTCGGGGGGGCCTGCCGCGCGTAACAGGGGGCTGGCCGCGGTGCGGAAGAGCGAGGCCGATGCGCGACTGCGCGTCGTCGTGGGAGAACCGAGCGGCTGCTCGCCGATGATCGCCGAAATAGACGGTTTCGAGGTGGTTGCCAGATCCTGCTCCTTTGCCCTGCTCGCGAGCGCCGTCCTGAACCGGTCCGCCGACCTGGTGCTTCTTGACGCGAGGCTCGCCCAGACCGGGATCGAGCTTGCGCGCGGCCTCCACAGCAGGTACCCCGGCGTTCCGATCGTCGCGATAGCCCTTGCCCACGACGACCAGGAGCTGTTCGCACTGCTGCGCGCCGGCGTGCAGGGTTATCTGCTGCAGGACACACCGCCGAGCAGCCTTGCCCGAGCTCTCCGTGGCGTGCTGGCCGGAGAGCCAGCCCTACCGCGGGCCGTGGTGTCGCGCGTCCTCAACGAGTTCCGACGCCGCGCACCCGGACGTCCCCGCCTCGACACCTCCCACGTGCACCTGACGGATCGCGAGTGGGAAGTCCTGGAGCTGCTCGGGCAGGGGCTGGACACCGACGCGATCGCCAAGCTCCTGTTCATCTCGCCGGTCACGGTGCGCACGCACGTGTCAGCGGTCTTGCGGAAGCTGGACGTGGACAGCCGAGCCGCTGCGGTTCGGCTCCTTCAGCACGCGTGACCCAGCGGCCGTTGAGGAATCTCAACGCCTGCGGCGCTCTGATGATCTTCCGCGTCCCGGAGAATGACCAACGTTCGACACTGCGGCAAGTCGCCGCGCAGGTTTGGGGGGAACGCGATGAGCATGCAACGACCGCTGCGCCGTGGGGTGCAACGCACCGCGCTGCTGGGAGCCGGAGCCCTGCTGCTCGGCGCCTTCCCGGTGCTCACCGCAGCCACGCCCGCCTCGGCCGCCGTGCCCGGGAAGGTGTCTGGCGCCGTTCAGACGACGAACGTGGACGCCACGTCGGTCAACCAGAACCAGTACCTTGCCAAGACCGACGTCTACCTGTCCGGTGGTCCCAACAACACGAGCGCCCACTTCCTGGCGGAGGGCGACTACTTCTTCGCGATCTTGGTGCCCGGGGGCCAGTCGGACCCCAACGACGGGGGGGACGGCAACCTCAGCGACCCGCTGGGAGGCACGGCTGCAGAGCGCTCCTTCCACGCTGACGGCCACGGCATCGCGACCCCGATCGTCGGCGCCACGAACCTGGCCCTTCACCCGATCAGCCCCGCTGGGGTCATCCAGGCCGCTGACTTCGCCGACACCACCAACAGCGGAGGCGTCTACCTTGCCGCGGTGTGCCAGTACGCGCCCGTCGCGAACGGGACGGCCGCGCAGCACGTCGTTGCGAGCGACTGCAAGTACGACGCCTTCAAGGTCGGCGAGGGCGTCCCTCCGGGGACCGTGCAGGTCGCGCCCGCCGCGGAGAAGACGGCAGATCCGTCGCACCACCGCACCGTGACCTGGACCCTCGGCAAGACGGTCGGCGGCGCCGCCTCGCAGACCTACCTGGCCCCGAGCAAGACGGTCAGCTACGCGGTCACGGCGACCAAGAGCGCCACCGAGACGTACGGCGTCACGGGGACGATCACAGTTTCCAACAGCAACGACAGTCCGTTGGACGTCATCATCTCCGAGAACGGCCTGTCCCCGGCTTCCACGGACAGCTGCACTCTCGACAACAGCACGGGTTTCCTCACGGTGCCCGGCAAGGTCGGACTCGATCCCGGACAGAACTCCGTGGACTACACCTGCACGTTCTCCTCAGCGCCGGACACCTCGGCGAGCTACACGAACACAGCGACGGTGACCTACGACCTCGGCGACGGCCTCGGCGACCAGGACCTGCCGGTCGCCAGCAATCCGTTCGACTTCCCTGCCGCGACCCTGACCGCGGGGAGCGATCCGGAGACGATCAGCGTCAACGACGCCTTCAACGGCGGGACTGCCGCGCTGCTCAGCCCTGCCACCGCTTCCGACACCTACACCTGGTCGTACAGCCGGACGCTGTCGAACTCCAACTGCGTCACCTACCCCAACACGGCGACGATCGTGGAGACCGGTGCGCATGCGAGCGCGTCCGTGACCCTGTGCGGGCCTAACAGCGGTGGCCTGACGATGGGCTGGTGGCAGAACAAGAACGGCCAGGCCCTCCTCAAGGCCAACACCGCGGCCGCCTGCGGGACCGTGAACGGCTACCTGCCGGCGCTCGGCTCGCACGGGGCGCTCAACTACCTGCCGGACGCCTACACCAGCGCCAAGTCGCCGGCGAGCGCCTACTACTACGACAGCGCCGCCTGCACGACCCTCAGCGCCAAGAGCTACCTGCCCACGTTCGACCTCAACGTGTTCTCCGTGGCAGCTGCTGCCGGCACCGGCACCAAGATGGTCGAGGGGCAGTGGCTCACTACCGCCCTGGACACCGCCACCTACGTCAACTCCTCCAGCGCCGGCAAGCCGACGCTGAGCGCAGGCCAGAAGGTCATCATCCCGAGCGCGCTGCAGACCGGCCTCGGGCTGGCGACCTGCGACACGGTCGGACACCTGCTCACGGCCAGTGCGGGGCAGTACAGCGGCTACGCCAGCAGCAAGACGGCCATCACGGCTGCCCTTATTCCGCTGTTCACGGCGATCAACCAGAGCCAGGCCCAGACCTGCATCTGACCTGAGCCAGACGGCAGCCCCGACCGGCTTCGGTCGGGGCCGTCGCCGTCAGGACGGGCGGGAGACCGAGACGGCGTACTTGGTGCGTGCAGCGCCCCGCAGGACGACCGTGAAACCGCCGCTGGGAACCGTGCCTGACAGCGTCAGCCCGGACGCCCCGCTGCCCGTGACCACCGTCGAGCCTGAGCTGTCCAGGACGGACACGGTGAGCGTGGCGGAGGCGCTGGTCAGCGTGAGGCTGACCGGGCCTCCCGAGGTGGTGTAGCCGAGCGTGACCGTTCCAGGCTTGGGGATGGACCCACTGGCGGTCGACGTCGTGGTGGTCGCGCCGGCACTGGGCGACGGCGTCGCGGAAGCACTCACCGTCGGGCTCGGGCTCACCGTCGGACTGGAGCTCGGGCTGACCGCGGGCGTCGCCGTACCGGTCAAGGCGGTGAGGGCGGCAGCAGCGTCGACCCGGCCGTGCGCGAGGGGGTTGCCGGTGACGGGTGTCGTGGTGCCGGCGATCGCCGCCTGCACCTGGTCGGCAGTGGCGGCAGGCGATACCGACACCAACAGGCCGGCGAGCCCTGCGACGACCGGAGTGGCCGACGAGGTCCCGCCGAACAGGAAGACGTTGCCGCTGGGCCAGACCGAGTAGTTCGAGCCGGGCGCGGCCACATCCACCCACGAGCCGTAGTCGCTGTAGCTGTAGAGCGCGTCGTACTGGTCGGTCGCTGCGACGGACAGCACGCCGTTGTAAGCGGCCGGGTAGAACGGGGCCGAGCTGCTGTAGTTCCCGGCTGCCGCCACCACGAGAGCGCCGTGGTTCTGGGCGTAGGTGATGGCGCTGCTCAGGACCGAGCTCGTGGAGGACCCTCCCAGGCTGAGGCTCAGGACGCGTGCCCCGTGGTCCACAGCCCAGGTCACGCCGGCGGCGACGGTGCTGTCGGAGCCGGAGCCGTTGGCGTCCATGACCTTGACCGGCAGCACCGAGCACTGCCAGCACAGACCAGCGACTCCCTGGGCATTGTTGCCCTGCGCCAGGGCGACCCCGGCTGCCGCGGTCCCATGGCTGTTGTCGTCGGTCACGTCCGCCGTACCTGTGAACGCGTTGTAGCCGGGCAGCACCCGCCCGGAGAACTCCGGCAACGAGACGTTGAGGCCGGTGTCCAGCACCGCCACGGTCACAGCGCTGCTTCCCGTCGTCGTGGACCACGCCGTCGGCGCGTGTACCCGGCTCGGTCCCCACTCCTTGGGCCAGTACGGGTCGTCCGGCGTGACATCTGTGGCGTGCACGACGCCGTCGCGCTCGGCGACCAGTGCTCGTCCTGACCTGTGGAGCGCCTCGACGACGTGCTGCTCCGCCCCCGCCGGCACCTGGAGGACATCGACGCCGAGAGTGCTCAGGTGCCGGGTGACGCGTGCCTCGGCGGTTCGGAGCAACGAAGCCCGCACCGCCGACGGTGCGTCAGGCCTCCATTGCACGAGCACTGTCGAAGGCACCCAATCGGCCGCCGTCGACGCGCTGGCAGGCTCCGGCGTGGGGAGGGCTGCGGCGCTGCTGAGGGCACCGATCGATCCTGACGTGATGGCGGCCGTCAGCAGCGCTCCTGCGGTGATCGCGGTGCGTGCGGACACGAGCGGGCCTCCTGCGCTGAGGTGCTTGGACGCAGGGGGCATCGGCCGAACGGAGAGTGGGTCTTGATACTTGCGGACGAGGGAATAGTCGGACGGCCAGCGCGAACGGGCGCCAACCCGGACGTCCTGGGGGGTCAGCTGGTGACGCGGTAGGCGTCGTAGACGCCCTCGACGCTGCGGACCTGGCCCAGCAGGTGGCCCATGTGCTTGGGGTCGGCCATCTCGAAGGAGAACCGGGAGACCGCGACCCGGTCCCGAGTGGTGGTGACGGTCGCCGACAGGATGTTGACGTGCGCGTCGGACAGCACGCGGGTCACGTCCGACAGCAGACGGGTGCGGTCGAGCGCCTCCACCTGGATGTTGACCAGGAACAGAGAGCCGGCGGTGGGCGCCCACTCGACCTCGACCAGCCGGGCCGGGTCGGCGAGCAGGTCGCCGGCGTTGGTGCAGTCGCGACGGTGCACCGAGACCCCTCGACCGCGGGTCACGAAACCGACGACGTCGTCCCCGGGCACCGGGGTGCAGCACTTCGCGAGCTTGACCCAGACGTCGGCGACGTCCTTGACGACGACCCCGGGATCTCCCGGCGGACGCGGTCGCGCGGGGCGGGTCGGGACAGCGGTCTCGGCAAGGTCCTCAGCGGCACCATCGGCGCCACCCATCCCGGAAATGATCTTCTGGACCACGGTCTGGGCCGAGAGGCGGCCCTCGCCGACCTCGACGTAGAGCGCGGTGACGTCGGCGAGCCGCAGCTCCTTGGCCAGGTTGAGCAGGGCGTCGCCGCCGAGCAGCCGCTGCAGCGGCAGCCCGGCCTTGCGCATGGCACGGCCGATGTGGTCCTTGCCGGTCTCGACCGCATCCTCGCGGCGCTCCTTGGCGAACCACTGCCGGATCTTGTTGCGCGCCCGTGGGCTCTTGACGAACTGCAGCCAGTCGCGTGAGGGGTGGGCGCTCTCGGCCTTGGAGGTGAAGATCTCGACGACGTCGCCGTTGTCGAGCGTCGACTCGAGCGGGACGAGACGGCCGTTGACGCGGGCACCGATGCAACGGTGGCCGACCTCGGTGTGAACGCCGTACGCGAAGTCGACCGGGGTGGCCCCGGCAGGCAGCGAGACGACGTCGCCCTTGGGGGTGAAGACGAAGACCTCAGCGCTGTGCAGGTCAAAGCGCAGGGAGTCCAGGAAGTCGCCGGGATCGGCCGCCTCCTTCTGCCAGTCCAGCAGCTGGCGCAGCCACGCCATGTCGTCGCCCTTGCTCGGCCGGGCGGTACCCGGAGCCGCCCCGCCCTCCTTGTACTTCCAGTGCGCAGCGATGCCGTACTCCGCGCGCTTGTGCATCTCCAGGGTGCGGATCTGGAGCTCGACGGGCTTGCCCTCGGGACCGATCACCGAGGTGTGCAGCGACTGGTACATGTTGAACTTGGGCATCGCGATGTAGTCCTTGAACCGCCCGGGGACCGGGCTCCACATCGCATGGATCGTGCCGAGCGTCGCGTAGCAGTCGCGGACCGAGTCGACCGTCACGCGGATGCCCACGAGGTCGTAGATGTCGGCGAAGTCCCGGCCACGGACGATCATCTTCTGGTAGATCGAGTAGTAGTGCTTCGGCCGCCCCGTAACGGTCGCCTTGATCTTGGCTGCCTTGAGGTCGGAGCTGACGCGCTCCACCACCTCGGCCAGCTGGGTGTCCCGGGACGGCGCCCGGTCGGCCACGAGGCGGACGATCTCGTCGTACCTCTTGGGGTAGAGGGTGGCGAAGGCGAGGTCCTCGAGCTCCCACTTGATGGTGTTCATGCCGAGGCGGTGGGCAAGAGGCGCGAAGATCTCGAGCGTCGTGGTGGCGATCCGCTCCTGCTTCTCCTGCCGGAGGTACCGCAGGGTCCGCATGTTGTGGAGCCGGTCGGCGAGCTTGATGACCAGGACGCGGGGGTCGCGGGCCATCGCGACGACCATCTTGCGGATCGTCTCGGCCTCGGCGGCTTCGCCGTACTTGATCTTGTCGAGCTTGGTGACGCCGTCGACGAGGTGTGCGACGTCCTCGCCGAACTCCTCCTCGACGTCCTCGAGCGTGTACGGCGTGTCCTCGACGGTGTCGTGCAGGAGGGCGGCCACCAGCGTGGTCGTGTCCATCCCGAGCTCGGCCAGGATGGTCGTGACCGCCAGCGGGTGCGTGATGTACAAGTCGCCGCTGCGGCGGCGCTGGTCGCCGTGCATCTGCTCCGCGACCTCATAGGCGCGGACGACCAGCCGGGTGTCGGCCTTGGGGTGGCTGGTGCGGACCGTCCGGAGCAAGGGCTCCAGGACGGGCGGGGTGCCACCGGGCTTCGACGGCGCAGTCAGGCGCGCCAGGCGGGCCCGGACGCGACGGCCGGTGGGCGGGCCGGTGCCGGTGGCCGGGGAGGTGACGGTCGGCTCGGAGGCGCGGTCGTGGTCGTCGAGGTCGACCTGGACCGGCTCGTCGGCGGCGGTGGGGACAGGAGCATCAGGTGCCACGCACTCCTCCTTCCGACCGGGTCCTACCAGTCTAGAGAACGCCTGCCCGCTGGTCAGGCTTCCCACGCACGACGCCGCCCACAAGCGGACGCTCAGGCAGTGAGCAGCGCTTGTACGGAGATGCCGGGCAGCGCCGCCCGGCCGTCGAGGAACTCCAGCTCCAGCAGGACGGCCACGGCGATGACGGTGGCCCCGCAGTGCTGGACCAGGTGCACGGTTGCCGCAGCGGTGCCACCGGTGGCGAGCACGTCGTCGATGACGAGCACGCGGTCCCCCGGGGCGAAGGCGTCCTGGTGCACCTCGAGGGTGCTGCTGCCGTACTCCAGGTCGTAGGAGCGCTCGTGGACCGGCCCGGGCAGCTTGCCGGGCTTGCGGACCGGCACCACTCCCGCGCCGAGCAGGTAGGCCACCGGCGAGGCCAGCAGGAAGCCGCGGGCCTCGACGCCCACGACCTTGTCCACGCTGCCTGGAGCGTGCTGAGCCACGATCCGGTCGACTGCCGCCTTCAGGCCGGCCGGGTCGGCCAGCAGCGGGGTGAGGTCCTTGAAGACGATCCCCGGCTCCGGGTAGTCCTGCACGTCCCGGACCAGCGCCGCCAGGTCGGTGTCGGCCAAGGTGGTCAACGCTTGCGCTTGCCGGACGGCCGGCCGGGCCGGCCGGCCTTCTTGCGCTGCTGCGTCGGCCGCCGGGTCGCGGTCGTGGTGACCTTCCCGGGGGCCGCCTCGGCCTCCGGCGCGTCCGCGTCCGCGTCCGCCGTGACGGCTGCGGCGTACGCCGAGCGCTGCGACAGCCGCACCGGAGCCTTGCCGCTCGCACGGCGGTCGAGGACCCGCTGGTGCAGCGTCTTGAAGCGCGGCTCGCGCTCCTTCAGGTCCGCCAGCAGCGGGGTGGCGAGGAACAGGCTGGAGTAGGCACCGGAGGCCAGACCCACGAACAGCGCCAGCGCCAGATCCCTCAGCGTGCCGGCACCGAGCAGCAGCGCACCCACGAACAGCAGGCCCGAGACGGGCAGCAGGGCGATGAGCGAGGTGTTGATCGAGCGCATGAAGGTCTGGTTGACCGCGAGCTCGGCCGCCTCGGAGTAGGTCAGGGTGCCCTGCTTCTCGAGGCCCCGGGTGTTCTCCTCGACCTTGTCGAAGACGACGATCGTGTCGTACAGGGAGTACCCGAGGACGGTCAGCAGCGCGATGACCGTGGAGGGAGTGACCACGAACTGGGTGACGGAGTAGATGCCGGCCGCCAGCAGCAGGTCGTGGAGGAGCGCGATGATCGCGGACGCCGCCATCTTGGGTTCGAACCGCACCGAGATGTACAGCACGACCGCAAGGAGGAAGACGACCAGGCCTTGCAGGGCCTTGGTGGTGACCTGCTTGCCCCAGGACGCACCGACGTTCTGGCTGGTGATGTCGTTCGCGTTCACCTTGAAGTGCGTGGCGAGCCCGTCCTGGACCTTGTTCTTCTCCGCGTCTGTCAGCGGCTCGCTCTCGACGCGCAACTGGAGGTTGCCGTTCGAGCTCTTCAGGGTCTGGACGATGGGGTCCTTGACCCCGAGCGACTGGACGTACGTGCGGGTGTCCGCGACCGACACGCTGCTCGTCGTGAGCGGCACCTGGAAGATGGCGCCGCCCTTGAACTCCACTCCGAGGTTGAAACCACGGAAGAGCATGCTTCCCAGCGCCACCACGACCATCACGAGGGCGACGGCGTAGAACTTCCTGCGCGCCCGGATGAGCGGGAAGGTGGTCTCCCCGTGGTACAGGCGGTGGACGATGCCGTGGCGAACCACGTGGGGCTGCTCGGTCATGTCAGGCCTCCTGCGGGGTCGGGACGACGAGCGACTTGCGAGGGCCTCCGAGGGAGGGTTCGCCCCCGTCTGGTCCGAAGAAGCCGGTGAGCCGGCTGCGCGAGAACCAGCGGAACCGCGAGAGGTAGGACAACAGCGGGCGGGTGAACAAGAACACCACCGCGACGTCGAGCATCGTCGACAGGCCCAGGGTGAACGCGAAGCCGCGGACCCCGCCGACCGAGACGAAGTACAAGATCACAGCAGCCAGCAGGGAGACCGTGTCAGCGGACAGGATGGTGCGGCGAGCACGCACCCACGCCCGGTCGACGGCGGACCGTGGGGTGCGGCCCTCCTTGATCTCGTCCTTGAGCCTCTCGAAGAACACGACGAACGAGTCGGCCGTGATGCCGACTGACACGATCAGACCGGCGATGCCGGCCAGGGACAGGGCGAAGCCCAGCTCCTTGCCGAGGATGCAGATCATCCCGTAGGTCAGGCCGGCGCTGATGAGCAGCGAGGCGATCGTCACGAAGCCGAGCGCGCGGTAGTAGAGCAGCGAGTACAGGACCACAGCGGCGAGGCCGATGCCGCCGGCCAGCAGACCGCTCCTGAGCTGGTCGGACCCGAGGGTGGCCGAGACCACCTGCGCATCCCCGGCGACGAAGCTGACGGGGAGGGCACCGAACTTCAAGTTGTTCGCAAGGTCCTGTCCCTCCTTCTGGGTGAACTGGCCGGTGATCTGCGCGTCACCGTTGATGACGCTGTTGATGGTCGGGGCGGTGATCACGACGCCGTCGAGGACGATGGCGACCTGGTTGGTCGGAGGCGTCTGGTTGTAGGCCTCCGTCGTGAGCTTGGTCCAGCGGTCCTGGCCGCTGCCCTTGAACTGAAGGTTGACCTGGACCTGGCCCGTGGTCGGGTCGGCGCCCACGTTCGCGCCCTTGACGTCCTTGCCGCTCACCTTGGCGATCGCGAGGTGGTACTTCACCGTGCCGGTGCGGTCGCAGGCGACGATCTCCTTCGTGGGCACCTCGGGCGCCCCACCGGCCCTCGCCTTGGGGTTGCTGCAGTCGAGGGCGGCGTAGTTGGCCGCGGTGTAGACGGACCCGCTCACGACGAGCCCCGCGGGCACACCGGTCGCCGAACTGGCACTGGGCGTCGAGGTGGCACTGGGCGTCGGGGTCGGCGTCGCAGCCGCGGCGCGCAGACCGCTCGTCACCGGCCGCTTGGCGGTGCTCGCGGTCGGCTTCGGGGTCGCGCTCTTGGCCGGCGACGGGCCGCTGCTGGTTTTGACGGTCGCGGAGGGCGTCGGCACGACCGGCGGCACGGCCGCTTCCTCCGTCACCACCCGCCGGAACTGCAGCTGCGCGGCCTGGGTGACGGTGGCGATGCTGTCGCGGTTGCCGCCGGGCACCGACACGACGATCTGTGCGCCCTCGATCACGACCTCGGCCTCGGAGACGCCGGCGCCGTTGACGCGTTGCCGCAGGATCTCGACGGCAGCGGTGAGCTGCGAGTTCGACGGCTTCGCGCCGCTCTCGGTCTTCGGGGTCAGGATGACCTGGGCACCACCCTGCAGGTCCAGGCCCAGCTTGGGCTTGAGCCATGCGCTACCCGGACCCGCGAAAGCCACCGTCGCGTAGATGATGGCGAAGATGAGGCCGAGGGCGGCGAAATAGCGGCCGACGTGCAACTGGCCGCGAGTGGACGGGCCGGGACGTGCCACGAGGCGCGATCTCCTGTCTCGGGCGGCCTCCCCTCGTGGGCGGGCCGCAGGGCGCGTGCGAAGGCGGCGGAAAGACGGTCATCTCCCCGCTGCACTTTGGGCGAGTCTACGCAGCGCCGCAGAAGAAGAACGTGCGAGGCGAGGAGCGTGTTCCGCGCACGGGTCCGGCGATCTTCCCCAGACCGTGGCGCCGTTGAGCGGGCGCTGCCCTCACGAAGGCGAAGGTCGCGGGACGACGGGCGCGGTCCATCCGGTGCTAGCCGGCATCGCCGAGGTCCAGGGGCAGGACGTCGACGGGTCCCGGCGGGCGCAGCCCGAGGTGCCGCCAGGCCGCCGGGGTGGCGACCCGGCCGCGGGGAGTCCGGACGACCAGCCCGGTGCGGACCAGGAACGGCTCGCAGACCTCCTCGACCGTCTCGGCCTCCTCGCTGACGGCCACTGCGAGGGTGGACAGGCCCACGGGGCCGCCCCCAAAGCGGTGCACGAGAGCCTCGAGCACAGCGCGGTCGAGTCGGTCCAGGCCGAGCTCATCGACGTCGTAGACCGCGAGGGCCTCGCGGGCCACACCTCGTGTCACCGCGCCGTCAGCGCGCACCTCGGCGAAGTCACGGACCCGGCGCAGCAAGCGGTTGGCGATGCGGGGCGTCCCGCGGGACCGGCCGGCGATCTCGGCGGCCCCGGCAGCGTCGATCGGCACCTCCAGCAGCCCGGCGGACCGGGCGATCACGCGCTCGAGCTCGGCCGGTGTGTAGGGCTCCATATGGGCGGTGAACCCGAACCGGTCCCGGAGCGGGCCCGTCAGCAGCCCGGAGCGGGTCGTGGCCCCGACCAGGGTGAAGGGAGCGACCTCCAGCGGGATCGCGGTCGCCCCTGCGCCCTTGCCGACGACGACGTCGACCCGGAAGTCCTCCATCGCGACGTACAGCAGCTCCTCCGCCGGCCGGGCGATCCGGTGGATCTCGTCGATGAACAGCACCTCGCCCTCGCTGAGGCTGCTCACCAGGGCGGCGAGGTCGCCGGCCCGCTCCAGCGCCGGCCCACTGGTGATGCGGATCCCGGTGCCGAGCTCGGCGGCGATGATCATCGCAAGCGAGGTCTTGCCCAGGCCGGGAGCGCCGGAGAGCAGCACGTGGTCCGGTGGCCGGCCGCGCCGCCGGGCACTCTCGAGCACCAGCGAGAGCTGTTCGCGGACCCGTTCCTGCCCGATGAACTCCTCCAGCCGCTTCGGGCGCAGCGCCGCCTCGACGAGCCGTTCCTCGTCGCCCGCCTCGGGGCGTGCGATCACCTCGGCGACCAGCTCGGCGCTCCTGCGCGCCAGCTCCTCGGCCTCGCGCCGGGCCAGGTCGTCGCTCATGCCGTCACCCGTCGCGCTGTCATCGCGGCCATCATCGCGGCCTGCCCAGCAACGCGAGGGCCTCGCGCAGCAGCGTGGGGACATCGGCCTCCGTGGCCGCCGGGTGCGACTCCGCCAGGCGTACGACGGTCTCGTCGGCCTGACCTGCCGACCACCCCAGCCCGGTGAGGGCCTCGGCGAGCAGATCGCGCCACGGTGCACGTGACGACACCGGCGTACCGGCTGAGGCCAGACCCAGCTTGTCCTTGAGCTCCAGGACCATCCGCTGGGCGCCCTTGCGGCCGATGCCCGGCACCAGGCACAGCGCGGTGAGGTCCTCGGTGGCGATGGCGCGGCGCACCGCGTCTGGGGGGTGCACCGTCAGCACGGCCTGGGCGACCTTGGGGCCGACGCCGCTGGAGGTCTGCAGCAGCTCGAAGATCTCGCGCTCGTCGTCGGTCTCGAAGCCGTACAGCGTGAGGGAGTCCTCCCGCACCACGAGCGAGGTCGCGAGGAAGGCCTCCTCGCCTGTGCGCAGCCGTGCCCGGGTACCGGGTGTGGTCAGGACCGACAGCCCGACGCCGCCGACGGACAGGACCACCCCGTGAGCGGTGACGCCGCTGACGCGGCCGGTCAGGCTGGCGATCATCCGATGTCCCTGGGCAAGCGTAAGCGCAGCGAGAGGTGTCGTGGGGTGGTCATGCGAGCCGCGCCAGCATCGGCGCCCGCCAGCTGTGGCAGATGGCCAATGCCAGCGCATCGGCGGCATCGGCAGGCCGGGGCATCTCAGCAAGCCGCAGGATCCGCGCCACCATCACACCGACCTGGGTCTTGTCGGCCCGGCCGGAACCCGTGACGGCGGCCTTGACCTCGCTGGGCGTGTGCAGGGCGACGGGGATCCCCCGTCGGGCCGCGCAGACGATCGCGACGGCGCCGGCCTGGGCGGTGCCCATCACGGTGCGGACGTTGTGCTGGGCGAACACGCGCTCCACCGCGACGGCGTCGGGCTGGTGGAGGTCGAGCCAGGCCTCGAAGGCCTGCTCCAGCGCGACGAGCCGGGCGCCGAGCTCGTCGCCGGCCGGGGTCGTGACGACACCCACAGCCACCAGCGACGCGCGGCCGGGACGGCCGTCGACCACACCCAGACCGCACCTGGTCAACCCGGGGTCGACTCCCAGCACGCGCACGACAGCCCCTTCCTCGATCACCTGTTCGGGAGGGTACGACGATCGTCCGCCGGGCCCGGGGACCCCCGCCCCGGCGCGCCGCCGCCGTCCCACCGGCCCCTCCTGTCACGCTCTGTCACAGCGAAAGGGGGGGCTCCGTGCCCAGAGCGTTGCAAGGCCTGGTGACGGCGGTGGTGACGGCCGCCGTCCTGGCAGCCGTCGTCGTCGGTGGCCTGCTGCCCGCCGGCGGTCTCGCCGCCCTGCTGGTCTTCCCGGCGCTCGCGCTGCTCGCCGAGGTCCTGGGCGCGGACGTCTACGGCTCGTCCACCGTGTCGCTGTCCGCCGTACCCGTCCTGGCAGCAGCAGCGGCGGGTGAGCCGCGGGCGGCGCTGCTCGCGGCGGCGGTCGCGGGCCTGACCACGACGGTCCGGTCCCGGACCCGTCGGCTCGAGCAGTACGCGTTCAACCCGGCCGCCCTCGTGCTGTGCGCCTCGCTCGCCTGCGCGCTGACCGACCTCGCCGTCGGCAAGGTCCTCCCGGTCCTCGTCGCCGCGGGCCTCGTCGCCGGCCTGGCCTACTTCGCCGTCGACAACGGGTTGGTGGCCCTGGCCATCGGGCTCGACCAGCAGCGGCCGACGCGCGTCGTGCTGCGCGAGGAGCTGTCCTGGTTGCTGCCGTCCTTCGCCGCGTACGGCGTGCTCGGCGCCCTGCTCGGCTCCGCCTGGACCACCGCCGCGGGCTGGGGCGTCGTCGCCTTCCTCGTACCGCCGACCTTGCTGCGGCTCGCGCAACGGCAGTACCTCGCCCGCACCGAGCAGGCGGTCCTCGACCTGCGCACAGCAGCGGCCGAGCTGCACCACGCCCACGACGCCGTGCGTCATCAGCACCGCTCCACCGCCGCGGCGCTCGCCCAGGCCATCGAGGCGCGCGACTCCGGCACCGGCAGCCACGTGCACCGAGTGACGGCGTTGGCACAGGAGCTGCTGACGGTCGTCGACCCGGAGCTGGCCGCGGACGAGCAGCTCTCGTTCGGGTTCCTGCTGCACGACGTCGGCAAGATCGGTGTCCCAGACGCCGTCCTGCGCAAGCCCGGACCGCTCGACGAGGCCGAGCGGCGCATCATGGACACGCACCCGGCCGTCGGCCATCGCATCGTCAGCGAGGCCGGCTTCTCTCCGCTGGTGGCCGAGATCGTGCTCACCCACCACGAGCGCTGGGATGGGCTGGGCTACCCGCGGGGCCTGCGCGGGGAGCAGATCCCCTTGGCCACCAGGCTGTTTGCGGTCGCCGACTCCCTCGACGCCATGACCGACGACCGTCCATACCGGGCGGGGATCGGCCTCGAGGACGCCCTCGAGGAGCTCGTACGTCACAGCGGCACCCAGTTCGACCCACAGGCCGTGGCCGCGCTGCTGCAGCTGGACCGCGGCCGCGTCGCCGAGCTGCTCCAACTCGATCGAGCCCGCGTCGTCAGCCTCGTCTGACCCCGCCAGCAGGGCGCCCGTGCGGCGGCGCGTCAGACGGAGGCGAGAACCTCGTCGCTCACGTCGAAGTTGGCGTAGACGTTCTGGACGTCGTCGAGATCCTCGAGGGCGTCGACGAGGCGCAGGACCTTCCGGGCCGCATCGTCCTCGAGCTCCATCGTGGTGGAGGCCACCCAGGCGATGTCGGCGGACTCGACCGTCAGCCCCGCGTCGGTACAGGCCAACCGGACGGCGTGGGTGTCGGTCGCGTCGGAGACGACCTCGAACGCGTCGTCCTGCTCGTTGACCTCCTCGGCCCCGGCCTCGAGCACGGCCATGAGCACATCGTCCTCGGTCAGCCCGTCGGTCTTGGTGATGAGCACCAGGCCCTTGCGTCCGAACAGGTAGGCCACCGAGCCCGGGTCGGCGGGGTTGCCGCCGTTGCGGGTGATGGCGGTACGGACCTCGGCGTTGGCGCGGTTGCGGTTGTCGGTCAGGCACTCGATGAGGAAGGCCACGCCGCCGGGACCGTAGGCCTCGTACAGGATCTCCTCGTAGGCCGCCGCGTCGCCGAGCTCACCGCTGCCGCGCTTGACCGCACGGTCGATGTTGTCGTTGGGAACCGACTGGCCCTTGGCCTTGGCGATGGCATCGGCGAGGGTCGGGTTACCGGCCGGATCGCCGCCCCCCGTGCGGGCGGCCACCTCGATGGTCTTGATGAGCTTGGCGAACAGCTTGCCTCGCTTGGCGTCGACGACCGCCTTCTTGTGCTTGGTCGTCGCCCACTTTGAGTGGCCGCTCACGATGCTCCTCCTTCTGCCTGTGCGACGAGTCTACGGACGAAGAACGCGTGCATGCGCTCATCCCCCGTGAGCTCGGGGTGGAACGAGGTGGCCAGCAGGTGCCCCTGGCGGACCGCCACGGGGTGCTCCCCCACCGACGCCAGCACCTCGACCTCAGGGCCGGCCCGCTCGACCCAGGGGGCGCGGATGAAGACGCCGTGCACGGTGCCGACGCCCGCGACGTCCAGGTCTGCCTCGAACGAGTGGACCTGCGAGCCGAAGGCGTTGCGCCGCACGGTGATGTCCAGCCCACCCAGCAGCTCCTGGTCGCGCCGGCCGTCGACGATCTCCGAGGCCAGCAGGATCATGCCGGCGCAGGTGCCGTAGGCCGGCAGGCCGCCCGCGAGCAGGGACCGCAGCGGGCCGAGCAGCTCAAAGATCCGCAGGAGCTTGCCCATCGTCGTGGACTCGCCGCCGGGCAGGACGATGCCGTCCAGGCCCTCGAGATCGGTGGGTCGCCTGACCTCCACCGGGACAGCCCCCGCGACTGTCAGTGCCGCGACGTGCTCACGTACGTCGCCCTGCAGGGCGAGGACACCAACCCGTGTCACCAACCGCGGTTGGCCAGCAGGTCACCCGCACCCAGGGAGTCGACCGCGATGCCGACCATGGCCTCGCCCAGGCCACGCGAGACCTTGGCGATCCGCTCGGCGTCCTGGTAGTAGGCCGTCGCCTCGACGCAGGCCCGCGCCCGGGCGGCCGGGTCGCCGCTCTTGAAGATGCCGGAGCCAATGAAGACGCCGTCGGCGCCGAGCTGCATCATCATCGCCGCATCGGCCGGCGTCGCCACGCCGCCGGCGGTGAAGAGCACGACGGGCAGCCGGCCGAGCTCGGCGGTCTCGCGGACCAGCTCGATCGGGGCGCGCAGCTCCTTGGCCGCCTCGAACAGCTCGGTCGAGTCCATCGTCGTCAGCTTCTTGATCTGGCCGAGGATGGTGCGGATGTGGGTGGTGGCCTGCGAGACGTCCCCGGTGCCGGCCTCGCCCTTGGAGCGGATCATCGCCGCGCCCTCGGAGATCCGGCGCAGCGCCTCACCCAGGTTGGTGGCACCGCAGACGAACGGGACGGTGAAGACCGTCTTGTCGATGTGGTGGGCGTAGTCCGCAGGGGTCAGGACCTCGGACTCGTCGATGTAGTCGACGCCGATCGCCTGCAGCACCTGGGCCTCGACGAAGTGCCCGATGCGGGCCTTGGCCATGACCGGGATCGTGACCTCGGCCTTGATGCCGTCGATCATGTCGGGATCGCTCATCCGCGACACCCCACCGTCGCGGCGGATGTCGGCGGGCACCCGCTCGAGCGCCATGACGGCGACCGCCCCGGCGTCCTCGGCGATGCGGGCCTGCTCCGGGGTGACGACGTCCATGATGACGCCGCCCTTGAGCTGCTCAGCCATACCGCGCTTGACAAGGGGCGTGCCGGTCGTGTTCATGCCCCCCATCCTAGGCGATCAGCCGAAGGAGACCGAGCCGCTCGTCGGCACCAGAAGCACCCACGTCTTGCCTGCTCGCAACGCGATCTCCTTGCCTGCCGCGTTGCGGTAGTGGGTGGCCCCGTAGTTGGTGCGCGTCCACTTCGCGGCGAACCGCTTGCCGTCCCTCAGCACGACCGCGGAGCCACTGCCGGCAGTGACGGTGTACGGCGTAGGCATGCCGTGGACGTCGGAGAACCGGCTCCCCCGCTCCACCACCCGCTGGATGATGATGTTGGCCGGTGCCACGCCGCCCATCAGGCGCCCGTCCTGGCTCACCGACCACGAGTGCGTCGCCGCGCTGTAGCGGACCGTGACGCGGCTCTGGCCGGAGTAGTTGGCGACGCCGAGCGCCGTGGCCGCGCCACCGCGGGCCAGCGGGCCGAACCGCAGGCCGATGTCGCGCGGACCGTTGCCGGGCCGTCGGGTGGCCAGCGCGGACGGCACCGCGAAGAAGTTGCGCGCGTCGGCCCGCTGGGCTCCGAGGCGGTAGGCCCCCGGGATCACGTCGTACGACGCGTCGACCAGCCACCCGGACCGCGCGGCCGAGGCGATGATGGCCTTCACCCCGGAGTTGCCGCCGGAGAAGCCGACGGAGATGCTGCCGTACTCCCGCAGCAGCTCGACGTCGCTCTCGCGGACACTGCGGATCGGCCCGACCTCGTGGTTGCCGGTCAGGTCGCTCTCGAAGACGGCGAGCAGCCGGGTCGAACCGCCCTCGACGAGCTCCTCGTAGACGACAGCGGCCCGGCCCAGGCCGGTCTGGTAGGGCCGGGCGAGGAAGGCGTTGTCCACCTTGATGGCGACGACCGGGGCAGTGGACCGCGGGGCTGTGCCCGTCAGCGGGTCCAGGGCCGGCTTCGGCCTGGCGGCCGCCTTCGGGGTCGGGGACGGCGTCGGCGAGGCGGTCGGACTCGCCTTCACCACAGCCTTGCCGCCCGAGCAGGCGGCGACCAGGGCGAGCAGGAGCACAGCGGCAGGGACCTTGGAACGCATGGCCAGACGATAGGTGGGCCGACCACCGGAGGCGGTCAGGCCGCTGGCCTGAGCGCCGTGTCGTCGACGTCGAAGAAGGCCGGCATGGCGCGGCGTCCCGCCAGCCGAAGCGCACGCGGCAACCGCTTGCCGCGCAGGATCCGGGTGTCGTTGACCGCGCTGTTGTGGAAGGAGCGCGCCAGACCCACCCGGGTCGCGGCCGTCTCGAGCTCGGCCTTGGCGTAGTCGGCGTCCGGCACCGCAGGGAGCAATGGCGTGGCAGCCCGGAGCGCCCGCGACAGGTCGTTCTCCACGACCTCCCGGCTCTCCTCGCCCGCGTCCAGCGACGCCGACGCCGCGATCTCGAGCGCGTCCGCCTCGGGCCCGGCCGGCAGCAGGGGTAGGAGAGCCCGCGCCGCCGCGGCTCGCCGTACCAGCTGGGCGTCGAGTGCTGCCCAGGCGGCGTCGACCCGGGCGTGCATGCGGTCCAGCCGGCCGGCGGTCCAGGTGATGTAGGACGCGAGCAGCACGACCGCACCGACGGCGTAGGCGACGGTACTCACGGGGCGACCCGCTCGCGCACGACGGCGAGCCAGCGCCGCAGCGTCTCCGACACCCGACCGGGGTCATCCTCCTGTCCGAAGTCCTCGACGTCGGGGTCCTCGGCGGTGTCGTCGAGCTCCACGGCGGCCGCAACCGCGACGGTCTCGTAGACTTCCACGATCTGGCGGGTGACGTGCGCCCAGTCGTAGGCCTGCACCACCCGCGAGCCGGCCGCGCTGAGCCTTCTGCGCCTCTCCGTGTCGCCCAGCAGGTCGGCCAGGGCATCCGCGAGCGCGGCGCTGTTGCCGACGGGTACGAGTACTCCTGCCTCGCCGTCGTCGAGCACCCGACGGAAGGCCTCGAGGTCACTGGCGACCACCGGGGTGCCGGCGGCCATCGCCTCGATGAGCACGATCCCGAAGCTCTCGCCGTGGGTGTTGGGGGCGCAGTAGACGTCGCCGCTCGCATAGACCCTCGGCTTGTCGGCAGCGCTGACGAGGCCGAGCAGGTGGACCCGGTCCGCCAGCGTCGGGTCCAGCTCCTCCCGGACCTCGTCCACGTCTCCCGGGCCGGCGACGAGCACCTGGACGTCAGGCACCTGTTTCACCAGCGACGGGAGGGCGCCGAGCAGCACCGACAGCCCCTTGCGGCCCTCGTCGATGCGGCCGAGGAAGACCACCTTGGGTCCCGGCGGCACGTCCGGCAGCGGCGTCGCACCGGCAAACGCCGCCACCTGGACGCCGTTGGGGATGAGCACGGCGTCGTGGCCGAGGTGCTCAACGACGACCCTGCGGGCGGCCACCGAGACCGCGATCCGGCCGGTGATTTTCTCGAGCCCGGGCTGCAGCGTGGTGCCGAACACCTGCAGCGCCCGGCTGCGCGCGGTGGCCGTGTGGAACGTCGCGACCATGGGTCCGCGAGCCGCGAAGCAGGCGATCATCGACAGCGACGGGACCGTCGGCTCGTGCAGGTGCAGGACGTCGAACCGGCCCTTCCGCAGCCACCGACGGGTGCGGGTCAGCGACAGCGGCCCGAACGCCAGGCGGGCCACAGACCCGTTGTAGGGCACGGGCACCGCCCGTCCGGCGGGTACGACGTACGCCGGCAGTGCCGCGTCGTCGGGCTCGTCGACAGGGGTGAGGACCGAGACCTCGTGGCCGAGCTCGAGCAGGCTCTCGGCGAGGTCACGGACGTGCGCCTGCACTCCGCCGGGGACGTCCCAGCTGTAGGGGCACACGATGCCGATCCTCACGGCAGTGGCTGCTTGCGCGGGTCGTCGTCGGCGAGGTCGTCGAGCCAGAGCTTCTGCAGCATGTGCCAGTCGGCGGGGTGCCGTGCGATCCCGTCCTCGAAGGCGCTCGCCACGGCCTGCGTCATGGTCCGGAGGTCGGACGGCTCGACGTACGGGTGGAAGGTGACCTCCCAGTCACGGTCCCCGACGAACGCCAGCGTGACCGGCACGAGGTCGGCGCCCGTCTCGAGAGCCAGTCGCGCGGGACCTGCGGGCATCCGTGCCGTCGCGCCGAAGAACTTCACATCGATGCCGCGGGGCGTGAGGTCGCGATCCGCCAGCAGGCAGATCGCCCCGCCGGCCTCCAACCGCTCCGCCAACACGTCGTACGGCGGTCGCTCGCCTCCCGTCAGGGGCAGCACCTCCATCCCGAGGGACTCCCGGAAAGCCACGAACCGCTCGTAGAGCGACTCCGGCTTCAGCCGCTCGGCGACGGTCGTGAACGGCACGTCGGTGAGCCCGCACCAGGCCCCGGCGACGTCCCAGTTGCCGGTGTGCGGGAGGACCAGGACGGTGCCCCGGTCCGACGCGGTCGAGGCCCGGAACAGCTCCTCGCGGACGGTATGGGTGCCGCTGAGGATCCGCTCCGGCTTCATGGAGGGAAGGCGGAAGGCCTCGCACCAGTAGCGGGCGTAGGAGCGGAGCGCGTCCCTGACGAGGTCGTGGCCGGGGGCGACCCGCTCCAGGTTGGTCCGCAGCCGGTCCACGCCGCGTCCGCCACGGGCGGCGGCCAGGTCAGCGCCCGCCTCGAACAGCCGGCGGGCCAGCGGTTCGGGCATCCCTCGTACGACGGCCCATCCGGCGGCGTAGCTGCCGGAGCTCAGCGCACCGGCGATGCTCGATACGGGGTTCACGCGGCGGGGAGCCCCGCCTGTCGGTGAACTTCTCTCAAGCGCTGGCCGACGGTGACGAGCGACAGCACCGCGAGCAGCCACAGCGCCGCGGCAAGCAGGATGTCCGGAAGACCCAGCCCGACCAGGCCGGTGGCAAGGAGCACGAGGATCAGCCGCTCCGGACGCTCGGCGATACCGACGTTGCAGGTCATGCCCAGGCCCTCGGCGCGCGCCTTCTCGTAGGACACGACCTGGCTGCAGACCAGCACGAACAGTGACACCGCCAGCAGCACGTCGTCGTGCCCCTTGCCCGCGAACCACAGGACAAGGCCACCGAAAACGGCGCCGTCGGCGACCCGGTCGCAGGTGGAGTCGAGCCAGGCCCCGAAGCTGCTGGACACCCCGCGCTTGCGGGCCAGCGCGCCGTCGATCGTGTCGGTGAGGACGAACACCGTGATGACCAGCGCACCCACGAAGAAGCTGCCGCGCGGGAAGAACGCCAGCGCTGCCGCCACCACACCGATCGTGCCCGTGGCGGTCACAGCGTCCGGCGTGACGCCCCAGGCCAGCAGGCGGTTGACGAGCGGATCGGCGACCCGTCCGACGACCGGGCGTAGCTGGGAACCGATCAAGGGTCCGCCTTTCGCACGTACTCCGCCGTTCTGCCTCCCCGCAGGGACTCACGGGGCGAACGATAGCGGCGTCCCGGGCTTGTCCCCGGATGCGACCGGCGGGAGGCTCGTCGCAGCCTCAAGGATGCCGGGGGGTGCGGGACGTGAGAGGTTGAGCAGATGTCGAAGGTGGGCAAGCAGGCAGGGCCGGCACCCGAGCCGAGGGCCGCGGAGCTGGTCCGCAACGTCGCCGTCGTAGGGCACGCCGGCGCCGGGAAGACCACGCTGGTGGAGGCGCTGCTGGCGCGCACCGGCACGGTCCCGCGGGCCGGCCGCACCGTGGACGGCACCACCGTGGGCGACAGCGAGGAGGTGGAGATCCGCCTGCAGCGCTCGGTCGCGCTCGCGCTCGCCCCGCTGGAGCACCGGGGCGTGAAGGTCAACCTCCTCGACACGCCCGGCTCCCCCGACTTCGTCGGCGAGCTGCGGGCCGGCCTGCGCGCCGCCGACGCCGCCCTCTTCGTCATCTCCGCTGTCGACGGTGTGGACGCCATGACCGTCCAGCTCTGGGACGAGTGCGCAGCCGTCGGCATGCCGCGCGCCATTGTCGTCACCCAGCTCGATCGCCCGCGCGCCGACTTCGACGACTCCGTGGCGCTCTGCCAACGGCTGCTCGGCGAGGGCGTGCACCCGCTGTACCTCCCGATGCACGGGGACGACGAGTCCGTGGCCGGTGTCATCGGCCTCATCTCGCAACGCGTCTACGACTGGTCGTCCGGCGACCGGGTCGAGCGCGACCCCGACCCGGAGCACCTGCCTCTCATCGAGTCACTGCGCGGCGAGCTGCTCGAGGCAGTCATCGCAGAGAGCGAGGACGAGACCCTGCTCGACCGCTACCTCGGCGGCGAGGTCATCGACCCGAAGGTCGTCACCGGCGACCTCGAGCTGGCGGTCGCGCGCGGGAACTTCTTCCCGGTCCTGCCGGCCGCGCCACTGACCCTGCTCGGCACCGATGAGCTGCTCGAGGTGCTCACGCAGGCGATGCCGACGCCGCTCGAGCACCCCTCCCCCGTGGTCACGCGTCCCGACGGCTCTCCCGCCGCGCCCATCACCTGCGACCCGGACGGGCCGTTGGTGGCTGAGGTCGTGAAGACGACCAGCGACCCCTACCTCGGCCGGGTCTCCCTCATCCGCGTCTTCTCCGGCACCCTGACCCCCGACGCGGTCGTGCACATCTCCGGCCACGGCCTGGTCGAACGCGGGCATCCCGACCATGACGCAGACGAACGGGTCGGCACCCTGTCGACGCCGCTGGGCGCCCTCATGCGGCCGGTCGCCGAGTGCCGGGCCGGGGACATCGTGTCGGTGGCGAAGCTCACCAGCGCCGAGACCGGCGACACCATCAGCGGCAAGGACGACCCGCTGCTCGTCGCGCCATGGGATCTCCCCGAGCCGCAGCACGCGATCGCCGTCGAGGCCGCCTCCCGCGCCGACGAGGACAAGCTCGGAACCGCCCTGCAGCGACTGGTGGCCGAGGACCCGACCGTCCGGCTCGAGCGGCAGGCCGAGACCGGACAGCTGCTCCTGTGGTGCGTCGGTGAAGCGCACGCCGAGGTGCTCGTCGACCGTCTCAAGACCCGGTACGGCGTCGCCGTCACGCTGCCCGAGGTCAAGGTGGCCCTCCGCGAGACCTTGGCCAGGCCGGTCTCGGTGACCGGCCGGCACGTGAAGCAGTCCGGGGGCCACGGCCAGTACGCCGTGGTGCACATGGAGTTCGAGCCCCTCCCCGCCGGCGAGGGGCTCGTGTTCGAGCAGACGGTGGTCGGGGGGGCCGTGCCGGGCAACTACATCCCTTCGGTCGAGAAGGGTGTCCGAGCTCAGATGGAGCGCGGCATCGACGGTCGGCCTCTGGTGGACCTGAAGGCGATCCTCACCGACGGCAAGGCCCACTCGGTGGACTCCTCCGACGCCGCGTTCCAATCGGCCGGCGCTCTCGCCGTACGCGAGGCCTGCCAGACCGCGGGGGTGCAGGTCCTCGAGCCGGTCAGCGCCATCGAGGTGCGGCTGCCCTCGAGCTACGTCGGCAGCGTCATGAGCGACCTGTCCGGCCGGCGTGCCCGGGTCACGGGCAGCACCATCACCGAGGAGGACGAGTCCCTGGTCAGCGCCGAGGTCCCCGACCTCGAGCTGCTGCACTACCCGGCCGAGCTGCGCTCGCTGTCCCACGGCACCGGCTCGTTCACCCGCCGCTACCTCCGCCACGAGCCCCTGCCGGCCCACCTCACCCCGAAAGCCTGACGTTCCGGGCCCTGCCCGCAACCCCGACTTCCCTCCCTCGGCCCTGATCCCGGGCGTCAGCCTGAGCGTGAAGGACGCGCTCGGGTCAGGGCCACGGGAGGGAAGTGCGGAGAGAGGGGGGCGGAGAGCGGGGGGCGGAGAGAGGTGCGGAGAGAGAGGGGGGCGGCTGGAGTCAGACCTCGGACCAGGCCTTGGCGAGGAGCTCGCGGGTCTCGGGGAGCAGCTGCGGCAGCACCTTGGTGTGGCCGATCACGGGCATGAAGTTGGTGTCACCGCCCCAGCGCGGGACCACGTGCTGGTGCAGGTGCGCGGCGATGCCGGCCCCGGCCACACCACCGAGGTTCATGCCGACGTTGAAGCCCTGCGCGCCGGAGGCGTGCCGCACCGCCCGGATGGCGTGCTGCGTCATCTCGGCCAGCTCGACGGTCTCCTCGGCGGTGAGCTCGTCGTAGCCCGACACGTGCCGGTACGGCACCAACATCAGGTGGCCGGAGTTGTAAGGGTAGAGGTTGAGCACTGCGTAACACACCTCACCGCGGGCAATCACCAGCCCGTCGGCGTCGGACATGGTCGGGATCTCGCAGAACGGACAATCGGGCCCCTTGCCCTCGCCCTGGATGTAGGCCATCCGATGCGGCGTGTACAGGCGGGCGAAGGCGTCTCGGAGCCCCGCGCCCTTCTGCTCCTCTGACGGGACGGTCACGTGCGCTCCCGCACCGCCGCCACAATCCGCGCGACGGCCTCGTCCACCGGGATCCCGTTGTCCTGAGTGCCGTCGCGGAACCGGAAGCTGACCGCGCCGGCGGCGATGTCGTCCGCACCGGCGATGAGCATGAAGGGCACCTTCTGCTTCTGGGCATTGCGGATCTTCTTCTGCATCCGGTCGTCGGAGGTGTCGACCTCCACCCGGATCCCCTCGGCACGAAGCCGGGTGGCCACGTCGAGCAGGTAGCCGTCGAAGTCCGAGTGCACCGGGATGCCGACCACCTGCACCGGCGACAGCCACGCCGGGAAGGCCCCCGCGTAGTGCTCAACGAGCACCCCGAGGAAGCGCTCGATAGAACCGAAGAGCGCGCGGTGGATCATGACCGGCTGGTGCCGCCCGCCGTCCTCGCCCTGGTAGCTGAGCTCGAAGCGCTTCGGCTGCTGGAAGTCGACCTGGATGGTCGACATCTGCCAGGTCCGGCCGATCGCGTCGCGGGCCTGCACGGAGATCTTTGGCCCGTAGTACGCGGCGCCACCCGGGTCGGGCACGAGCTCGAGCCCGGACGCCTCAGCAGCCGTCCGCAGGGCCTCGGTGGCCTCCTCCCACTCCTCGGGCTCCCCCACGAACTTGTCGGAGTCGTCCCGGGTGGAGAGCTCGAGGTAGAAGTCGTCCAGGCCGAAGTCACGCAGCAGGTCGAGCACGAAGGTCAGCAGCGAGGTGAGCTCCCCCGGCATCTGCTCCTTGGTGCAGTAGATGTGGGAGTCGTCCTGGGTCATCCCTCGTACGCGGGTGAGCCCGTGCACGACACCGGACTTCTCGTACCGGTAGACCGAGCCGAACTCGAACAGCCGCAGGGGCAGCTCCCGGTAGGAGCGCCCACGCGCCTTGAAGATGAGGTTGTGGAACGGGCAGTTCATCGCCTTGAGGTAGTAGTTCGTGCCTTCGAACTCCATGGGCGGGAACATGACGTCGGCGTAGTAGGGCAGGTGCCCGGAGGTGTGGAAGAGCCCCTCCTTGCTGATGTGCGGGGTGTTCACGAACTCGTACCCGCCCTGCTCGTGCTTGAGGCGGGAGTAGTCCTCCATGACCCGGCGGATGGTCCCGCCCTTGGGATGGAACACCGCGAGCCCGGAGCCGAGCTCGTCCGGGAACGAGAACAGGTCGAGCTCCTGACCGAGCCGCCGGTGGTCGCGCTTCTCGGCCTCCTCGAGCAGGTGCAGGTGCTCCTTCAGCGCATCGCGAGACTCCCAGGCGGTGCCGTAGATCCGCTGCAGCTGCTCGTTGTCCTGGTCGCCGCGCCAGTACGCAGCAGCGGACCGCATGAGCTTGAAGGCCGGGATGTCCCGGGTGGTCGGCAGGTGAGGCCCGCGACACAGGTCCTTCCACACCGTCTCCTCGCCGACGAGGTTGTCGTAGATGGTGAGCTCGGACCCGCCGACCTCGACCGACTCCTCTGAGTCGCGGGAGCCGGAGCCGGAGCCCTTGAGGCCGATCAGCTCAAGCTTGAACTTCTCATGAGCGAGCTCGACCTGAGCCTCGGTCTCGGTGACGACCCGGCGGCTGAAGCGCTGCCGCTGCCGGGTGATGTCGCTCATCTTCTTCTCGATGAGGCCGAGGTCCTCGGGGGTGAACGGCCGGGACGGCGCGAAGTCGTAGTAGAAGCCGTCCTTGATGGGCGGCCCGATGCCGAGCAGGGTGCCGGGGAACAGCTCCTGCACGGCCTGCGCCAGGACGTGCGCGGCGGAGTGCCGCAGCACCGCGCGGCCGTCCTCCGAGCCGTAGGGCACCGCCTCGACCAGCTCGCCCTCGGACACGACGTACGCCAGGTCCTTGAGCTCACCGTCGACGCGCGCCACAGCGGTGTCCTTGACGCCCGCCTCCGCCAGCACCGAACCCGCCGTCGTACCGGCCTGCGACGCGTCGACGCGAAGCGCGGCTGGGGGGGTCTCGGACACGGTGGTGCCTCCAGAAGTCAGGGGCTCCTGAGCCTAGTGGGGGAAGTCCAGCCGTTAGGACAACGACGCGTCCAGCGTGATCGTCACACCGGTGAGCGCCTTGGAGATGGGGCAGTTGGCCTTGGCGTCCTCGGCGACCTTCTGGAACGCCTCCTCATCCAGCCCGGAGACGTCGGCGACGACCGTGAGCGCGATGCCCGTGAGGCGGAAGCCTCCGGCCGGGTCGGGACCGAGGGACACGTCCGCGGTGACCTCCAGCGATCCTGCGGTGCCGCCAGCCTGCGCGATCAGCGCCGACAGCTGCATGGCGTAGCAGGACGACTGGGCCGCGGCGATCAGCTCCTCGGGGCCGGTGGTGCCGCCTGCCTCGTCGCCGCTGCGCCTGCGGAAGGACACGTCGTATGTCCCGACCTTGCTGCTCGTCATCTCGACCTGACCGGAGCCGGACTCCAGCGTGCCGGTCCAGGCGGTCCGAGCGGTGCGCGTGGGCATGGGTCTCCTCCGAGGGCAGGGGGGTGCTGCCAGTGTCCGACGCGTCGGTCCCGCCGATTGTTCCCCCTTGGGCAGGGATTGGCCTGCTGACACCGAAGATGCGCCCCGTGACCTCCCGTCTGCCGGCTGCCGCCCTGGCGCTCGCCCTGGTCGTGGCCGCTGCCTGGCCCGGCGCGGCCGCCGACGTTCCGGCCTTCGTGACCGATGGCGGCGGCTTCCATTCGGTGCTCGCCTACGGCCAGGGGCAGACCGCCAACCTCGTCGACCTGGCGCGTCACCAGGTCGACGGGTCGGTGCCGCCGAGCTTCACCAGTCAGGGCCCGCTCTACGACAAGGTGATCACCAGCCAGCCCACCGGTGACCTGTCGGGTTACTACAAGGACTCCGACTTCGCCAAGATCAGCGGTACGGCGCAGTCGCCGGTCGCGGGCGCCACGATCGTGCGCGACAGCACCTATCGCGTGCCGCACATCTACGGCGACACCCGGGACGCAGCCATGTACGCCGTCGGCTACGCGACCGCGCAGGACCGGCTGTTCCTCATGGACGTGCTGCGTCGGACCGCCGAGGGCAGCACCGCCGAGCTGCTCGGGCCGTCCGCCCTCCCCGCTGACAGCGCCGCCCTCGGCCAGTTCGACCTGTCGCCGGCGGAGCTCACCGCCGAGGTGATGCGCCTTCCGCAGGACGAGGGGGCCGCCGGGGCGCGCGGCCTGAAGGACCTCCAGCAGTACGTCGCCGGCATCAACGCCTGGATCGCCAAGACCCGCCTCGACCCGACCCTGCTGCCGGCGGAGTACCCGGCCCTGGGCGCCACCCCGCGAGAGTGGACGCTGGCCGACACCGCTGCCGAGGCCTACCTGCTGATCGCGCAGTTCACCGTGTTCGGCGACGCCGAGCACCTGCAGTCCGACGTTCTGGCCCGCCTGCAGAACAAGCTCGGCGCCGTCAGGGGCCGGCAGGTGTACGACGACCTGCGCCACCTCGAGGACCCGCAGGCGCCCGTCACCGCCGACAGGCAGTTCCCCAGCGACCGCCCGGCCATGGGCCCGTCCAGCGCAGCCCGGCTCGATGCCGCCTCGATCACCCCGCGAGATGCGGTTGCGACCACGACGAGCCCCAGCCTGGGGCTCGCCACCGGCTTCCCGACCTGGGCAACCACCCTCGCGACGCGCGGGCTCCAGCTGAAGCACGACGCGTCCAACGCCCTGCTGGTCGGCGCGGCTCACAGCACGACAGGGCGGGCGCTGGCGGCCATGGGCCCGCAGGTCGGCTACTACTCCCCCGAGATCCTCGTGGAGTACGAGCTGCACGCCCCAGGCGTGCACGTCAGCGGGATGAGCTTCCCCGGCGCGAGTCCGTTCCCGCTGATCGGGCACACGACGTCGTTCGCCTGGAGCGGCACGACCGCGAACGGCGACAACGCCGACACCTTCGCCGAGCAACTCTGTGACCCGGCCGGCGGCACGCCGACCCGGAACAGCGACCACTACCTCTACAAGGGGCGGTGCATCGCCTTCACCCACCGCGAGCAGGTGCTGCACACGCCTCTGAGCCCCACCACACCGACGACGTTGCCCGAGACCGTGACGCTGCGGACGATGCGCTCGGTGCACGGCCCGGTCCACGACTTCGCCACCGTCGCCGGCAAGCCCTTCGCGCTGGTCCGCGCCACCGCAGTCAACCACCACGGCATCCGCGGTCTGGTGGCCTTCCTGCGGCTCGCGGAAGGCCAGGTGCACACGCCACAGGACTTCGTGGCGACGATGCGGCACTACACCGGCAACGAGAACTGGTTCTACGTCAGCAGCAAGCACATCGCCTGGCTGCAGAGCGGCTGGTTCCCTCAGCACGCACCGGGCACCGACCTGGAGCAACCGATTCGCGGCACCGGGCCGTGGGACTGGAAGGGCTTCACGCCGGCGTCCTCGGACTTCACCCGTCACGACGACGCCTTCAACCCGACAGCCATCGACCCTGAGCAGGGCTACCTGGCGTCATGGAACAACAGGGGCGCGCCGCAGTGGCGCGCCGCGCCGGGCATCTGGTCCTACGGCCGGGTCCACCGCGACGAGCTGCTCCGCGACCCGACCGTCGCGGCCCTGCAGGCGGGCCGGACGCTCACCCTCCCTGAGGTCGTCGGCATCAGCGGGAACGCCTCCACCCAGGACCTGCGCGGGGTCGAGGTCCTGCCCGACCTGCTGGAGGCACTGGGTCCGGTCACCGACCCCACCGAGGCGGGGCTCGCAACCGCTCTCCGGACCTGGATGGCGAAGGGCGCCCACCGACGGGACACCAGGCACAGCGGGTACGACGACGACAGCGCCGCTGTGCTGCTGTTCGACGCATGGTGGCGGCAGGTCGTCCACGACATCTACGACCCGCAGCTCGGCGCCGACATCGTGACGCTGCTGCAGGGCGGCATGGACCTCGTCCTCGACGGGCGGGCGGTCCAGACCAACTTCTACGACGGTTGGTACGGCCAGGTCTCCGATGTGGTCCGGGCTGCTTTGGGCACCGGGCCGAAGCCTTCCGCCACGACCTGCGGCGGTGGCGGCCTGGCCGGCTGCCGGGCCCTGCTGAGAACGGCGCTGACCACAGCGGTGGCCACCGTGCAGGCATCACAGGGCACAGACCCTGCCTCCTGGAGGAAGCCGGTCCTGTGCCCGGACGACGCCTCGCCGACCTGCGACGAGAACCGGCCCCTGACCGCCGGCGCGATCGCCACCCCGGCTCACCCGTTCGAGAACCGGGGCACCTTCCACCAGGCCGTCGAGGTCCTGACAGACCTGGACCCAGCCCCGGCTTCGGCTTCGGTGACCCAGCCCCAGGCAGCAGGAGTCAGCTTGCCCGCCACGGGGGGCACCCCCCTGGCTGCGGAGCTGGGTCTGCTGCTCCTGGGTGTCGCCGCGGTCGCGCGCCCGAACCTGACGCGCGGCTGACCGTCGTACCGGCGGAGCGCGCCCGCGAGCGACGCCTTCCGTAGCATCCCCCTCCCGCCTGACCACGAGAAAGTTCACCATGAAGCTCTCCATCCTCATGCCCGTGTACGACGAGGAAGCGACCCTCGCTGACGCGGTGGCGCGCGTGCTGGCGGTCGAGTACCCGTGCGAGATCGAGCTGGTCCTCGTCGAGGACGGCAGCAAGGACGGGACCCGAGAGGTGCTGGCCGGACTGTCCGACCCACGGCTGTCGATCTACTACCACGCAGTCAACAAGGGGAAGGGCGCGGCGATCCGGACCGCGGCCCAGCAGGCCACCGGCACCCACATGATCATCTGCGACGCCGACCTCGAGTACGCGCCGGAGGAGATCCCCGGCCTGCTCGTCCCCGTGCTCGAGGGCCTGGTCGACGTCGTCTACGGCACCCGGACCTTCGGCAGCCACAACGCCTACAGCTTCTGGTACGTCATGGGCAACAAGGGCGTGACGATGTTCGCCAACGTCCTGTTCAACAGCTGGATCACCGACCTCGAGACCTGCTTCAAGCTGATGCCGCTCAAGCTGTACCGCGATCTCAACGTCCGCTCCGTCGGGTTCGGCATGGAGGCCGAGATCACCGGCAAGCTGCTGCGTCGCGGCGTCCGCCCGTACGAGATCCCCGTCAGCTACAAGGCGCGCTCCCGCGAGGAGGGCAAGAAGCTGACCTGGAAGGACGGCGTCGAGGCGCTGTGGATCCTGCTGCGCATGCGCCTGGGCTCCGGTCGCTGACCACCTTCGCGGCCAGGGTGGGCGATACTGGACTCGAACCAGTGACCTCTCGCGTGTGAGGCGAGCGCTCTAACCAACTGAGCTAATCGCCCGTGCAGATGCACACGGACAGCGCGGAACACTAGCGCACCGGCGGGTCAAGTGAGCACGTCCCGGGCGTGCTGGACCAGTCCGTAGCGGGATGCCAGGACCGCGACGGCCACCGCCAGAACCAGACCGCCGCCGGTGATCAGACCGGTGCGCCACGGATGTGCCCTGGCTTCGTCCCAGGCCTTCTGCGCCTGCCCCTTCGCCCGGTCCAGCAGCGACTGCGCGAAGTCGAACTCCAGTGACCAGATCGCCAAGCCGATCAAGATCGGTGGGATGGTCAACGGTCCGGGCAGCACGATGAAGGCGAGACCCGTGGCGATGAAGGCTGCCCCGAGCAGGAAGACCGCCCCGTGGACGATGACCTCGCCGGCAGGCAGACGCCGGATGCGGTCGCGTATGCGCCAACGGGTCACAGCACCATCATGGCTCAGGAACGCGTCGGTGGTCACGTCTCGAGCCGCCTTCCTGACGCTGTTCCGGCTGCGTCCGGAGCCAGCGTGGGCCGACCGGGTGAAGTCTCACTGGAAGGGGGTTGGGGCGCCGGCTTCGGGGCAGGCTGTGGGCCTGAGGGTCAGCCCAGCCCTCCCCTGCTCAGGAGGTCATGGATGACGCCGCGTCCGGTGACTGTCAACACCGAGTTGCAGTTGCACCTGGTGGTGCCCGGCGCGACCTCGCTGCCCGTCCGCGCCGGACTGTCCTACGACGCCCGCGACCCGTACGCCGTGTCGGTGGCCTTCCATACCGGTGCCGGGTCCACCGCCGACACCGTGCGATGGACCTTCGCTCGTCAGCTGCTCACCGACGGCGTCACCAGCCCCGTGGGGCAGGGTGACGTCCAGGCGTGGCCGGCCACGACCAACGGCGAGCCGGTGGTCTGCCTGTCGCTGTCCTCCCCCTCGGGCAAGGCGCTGTTCGAGGTTCCCGTGCCCGAGCTCGTCGAGTTCCTGACGATGACCTATGCCGCCGTTTCGACCGGCTCCGAGAGCGAGCACGTCGACGTCGATGCAGAGCTGGCGCTCCTGCTCTGGGCGGAACCGGAGACCTGAACCCTGGTCCCGGTTCTGCTAGTCTCCCCATTCGTCGTCAGGCCTTGGTCCGACGCACGCGGACGTGGCTCAGTTGGTAGAGCACAACCTTGCCAAGGTTGGGGTCGCGGGTTCGAATCCCGTCGTCCGCTCGAAGAGAACAGTTGTCAAGTGCGCCTCCCGGCCGGGTGGCCGAGTGGCTTAGGCAAGGGCCTGCAAAGCCCTGTACGCGGGTTCGATTCCCGCCCCGGCCTCTCCTGCACAGCCATACCAACTTCACAGCACGGGCGATTGGCGCAGTCTGGTAGCGCGCTTCCCTGACACGGAAGAGGTCACAGGTTCAAGTCCTGTATCGCCCACCCAAAAGGCCAGGTCAGAGGGTGTTTTGCCTGCGGTCATTGTCGACCGGTGATCAGGAGCCGCCCCCATGGCCGGTGCCTGGCAGAAGAACCGCACGAACGCCCGCGGTTCAGGTCCGCAGCACCTTGTACTTCCGCGACCGGGACCGGCGACACCGTCACCGACGGGAGCTACCCGAAGAAAATCGCCACCGAGCGGGTCCGCGCGCTGCTGACCACGCTCGACGACCCGGGCTTCACCCACCCGAAGCTCAGCCGGGAGCCGTTCCGGGTCCACGCCGAGAAGTGGTTCGCCGCCCAGCCGGTGATGGCCTCGATGGGACGGAGCGCGCAGACGGCATTGCCGGCGCCTGACACCCCAGGCTGAGGTGGCGGTTAGTTAGGGTGGGGCCGTGATCATCGGCAGCCACGCGATCATCTACGCCTCCGACCCTGAGCGGGCACGTGCGTTCTTCCGGGACGTACTAGGAATGGCTCATGTCGACGCCCACGACGGGTGGCTCATCTTCAAGTTGCCCCCTGCCGAACTGGGCATCCACCCATCCAGCGCGATAAGTGACGCTGACGCGGCCGCACCGGACGGGCACCATGAGCTCTACCTGATGTGCGACAACGTCGAGGCCACCGTCGCTGAACTGGAGGACAAGGGCGTCACGTTCACCGCACCGATCACGAGCGCGGGCTTCGGCCTGCTCACCCGGTTCCGGGTGCCTGGCGCCGGTGAGATCGGGCTCTATCAGCCGAGACACCTGGTCGCCTACGACCTCAAGGGCTAACTTGCTCCGCCAAGCTCACGGGGCAGGCGGTGGCTGCGCGGCCCTACCCCCGCAGTCACCAACTGGGCGCCGTAATCCACGGCGACGGCGTCACCTGTCCTGACCGAGGAGGTGCCGTGCTCGGACGGCTCCGGTCGACTGGCCAGCCAGGTCCACCCGGGCTGCCAACCCGCGGCCAGCTCCCAGAACAGCTCAGGCAGGACCTCCAGCCGGTCGGAGTCGCCCAGGCCGGCCTCGACCAGCGCCGACACCGCGGTGCTGAGGGTGGAGGGACCGAACCCGGCTCGCCCGCTCCCCCAGTGGCCGACAGCGCCGTCCTGGGATGAGCGCATAACCAGTACGCGACGGCTGCTGTCGCGCTGGCCTCGGCTGCTGAGCGTGGGCTGCTCCGTCACGGAACACGCCTTGGCGCATTCCACGTGCAGCGGGCCTCGAAGGCCCTCAGCCCTCTCGACGAGCCGGGCGGTTCAACCGGGACTCAGGGTGCCGCAGGTGCGCGCAGGGCCGTGAGGCCGCCGTCGACGAGCAGGGTCTGGGCCGTGATGTAGCTCGACTCTGACGACAGCAGGGACACGACCGGGTAGGCGACTTCCCACGCCGTACCCATGCGGCCGAGGGGGACGGGCGTGCTCGCCCGCTGCGGGTAGTCACCGGCCACGTGCACACCAAGGGCGGTGTCCATGAGGCCGGGAGCGACCGCGTTGACGCGCACCCCGAGTGGGGCGCCCTCTTTGGCGACCTGCAGCAGCAGCCCGTTCAAGGCTGCCTTGCTGGCGTTGTACGCGGGCCAGGCTCCGACCGGCCAGAAGGCAGCCTGGGACGAGATGAGGACAATCGCTGCCCCAGCGGACATTCTCGGCAGGGCATGCCGGCAGGCAAGGAAGTGCGATCGGACGTTGACGGCGAAGACCCGATCCCACTGCTCGACAGAGGTTCCGGCCAGCCCTTGGCCCTGGGCGATCCCCACGTTGTGGACGAGGCCATCCAGGGCGCCGAGCCGCGTCCTGGCCTCGTCCAGGACGCGGACCACGTCTGCTTCCTCCGACGCATCGGCGACTGACGCCCAAGCGGTGCCACCCTCCTCGACGATGGCCGCTGCCGTCTCCGCGGCCGCGTCAGCGTCAAGATCGACGCAGAACACGCTGGCGCCCTCCCGCGCCGCGAGCATGCTGATGGCGCGGCCATGGCCAACGGGAGGGTCGGCCTGCCCGTACGTCTGCTGCCCCGCGCCGAGGACGACGAGCCGCCGCCCTTGCAGACGACCACGGGCAGGCCCCCGTCCGCGTGCCTCGTCAGGAAGCACCTGCGTCACTGAACGTCCGCAGGGAGAGACCGCAGGAACTCCCGGAGCACCGCCGTGAACTTCTCGCGCTCCTCGTAGAACGGCACGTGGCAGCTGTCATGAAACAGCTCGAAGCGCCCGTCGGGCACGGTATCCGCGACGTACTTGCCCGCCTGCCACGGCGTGTTCTTGTCGTGCTCTCCCTCGACCACCAGCACGGGGACGTCGATCGTCGGCAGGACGTCCCGCCAGTCCTGGAAGAAGTGATCCCACTGGATGGCTTCGACCCCCCAGGGCGCCGCCAGCGTGGAGGACTCGACCATCCACGAGAGCTCGTCCTCATCGGGCACGTACCTGTGGAACAGCGTCGGGATGAAGGAGCGCACGAACCCTGCGTGGTCCAACCTGATCGCGTCGATGACGTCACGGGGGTCGTCGCCGTACCCCCAGGCCCAGTCGTGGCGGGGAAGCATCACGGGCGTGAAGGACGTGAGGACGAGGCCGCGCACCCGAGGCGAGCGGAAGAGCTCCCAGAACGACAGCACCGAGCTGCAGGCCAACGACCACGCGACCACGACCACGTCCTGGAGGTCGAGCGACTCGAGCAGCTCGTTGAGGTCGTGGGCGCTCCTGGCCAGGCGGTACCCGTGCCGAGGCTGGCCGGAGCGGCCGTGTCCCCGCGGATCGACCTGCAGCACCCGATAGTCGTCCGCCAGTGCTGATGCCTGCTGGTCGAACCAGCGGGACGACATGGACCAGCCCGGCAAGAAGACGACGGGCGGGCCGCTGCCCTCGTCCTCGTAGTGGATCTGCACGCCGTCGTTCGTGGTCAGCTCGGGCATACGAGATCCTCCATGCTCGTCAGAACCGCACCGGCGCACTGCAAGGCCCGGTACGCCGCAGCCGTGACGGTGACGTCGACGATCTCCCTGGGGGACAGTGCCTGCCTGACCTGTGCCTCGAGCGCGCTGCCACGGACCGACGTCCCCAAGGCCACCGCCCGGCTGAGTGCAGCCACCACCGCCACCTCAGGCGCCAGGAGCGACCATGCCCCCTCACGAAGGGCGCGCAGGTCGCCGTCGCTCAAACCCATGGCGAGGGCCACCGGCTCGTGGTGGCGTACTTCGTACTCGAACCCGGTGGCGTAGCAACTCGCGAGGAGCGCGACCTCGCGCAGCAGGGGGCTCAAGGACGACTCGAACCGGCAATAGGCCGTGACGGCGGCCAGCCGCCCAGCGACCTCGGGTGCGTTGAACAGCAGCGCGAACAGGTCCGGGAGGGGCTGGCCGCTGCTCCCCCGTGCCGCGTGGAAGCCAGCCATGACCTCGAGCTGCTCCGCGGTCGCGTTGGTCGTCTGTACGGCCGGGACCAGCTGCCAGCCGAGGATCGCCCCAGCAGCCAGCGGGGGTTCAGAGGTCAAGACAGCTCTTCGTAGGCAAAGCGATGACGCAGGCTCGCGTCGCCCCAGATCTCGTCGAACTCAGCGGCCAGACCGGCAAGCACGTCCGACGCCATGAACCCGCGCAGCGTCTCGGCGTCGCGGAAGGTGTACATGGCGGTGTACTGGAAGGGGTCGTCGCCGATGAACTTCCGGAGCAGCGCAGCATCCTCCACGCCGGGGTAGGCCAGCATCTTCGGGAAGTGGTCCTGCGTCATCCACGCCTCGAACTCGTCCGGTCGGTCCTGGCTACCACGGATCCTCACGGTCAACTTAGCTTTGAGCAAGGCTAGGAGCCTCCTTCGCTCTAGGAGAGACAGATACGGCCGACAACGCGTGGCGGATCCAGCGCCTGGTCTCGCTGAGGTCGTCCCACGGCGGCTGGATGACCACCTCGTCGAACCCCATGCCCGCAAGGTCGTCGATCAGAGCAGGCAGCTCAGGCAGTGACTCCGGCCGGCTCCGGACCAGGCGGAGGATGAACTGGAAGGGTTCGTCGAGGTCGAGCGACTCCCGGTGGCTCCGGATAGCGGCGATTCCCTCCGCGAGGGGCTCCAGGGGGAACGGACCGTACTGGTGCTTGGCCAGTGCGAGCCACCCGTCACCCAGCAAGGCGGCCCGCTTCAGGGCCGCGGGCGCCTCACCGCCCACGATCAACGGCACGCCTGAGGGCTGAACTGGACGCGGTTCCAGGATCACTCCGGCGGCCACGTCGACGTGCGTGCCGTGGAACTCCTGCGGTCGCCCACCGCGGGCGTCACGCAGCACCTGCAGCATCTCCTGCATCCGGCCGGCCCGCGAGGCAAACGGGTAGCCCAGCGCCTCCGATTCCTCCCGGGACCATCCGATGCCGACGCCGAGGACGAACCTCCCCGCGCTGAGCTGGTCGAGAGTGGCGACCTGCTTCGCGACCTCCAAGACGTTGCGCTGAGGAAGGATGAGCACGCCGGGACCGATCCGCACCTGACTGGTCACCGCGGCGATGTAGGCACAGGACGTCATCGACTCGTACCAGTCGTCCTCCGGGTTCCACCAGGTCGACCCGTCGTCGTTGCCCGGGTACCGCGAGGCGGCGTCGTCCACCATCAGGATGTGGTCGCTCACCCAGATGGAGTGCGCGCCCTCGTCCTCGACGAGCTCGGCCATCGCCCGGAGCCCGTGGACGGACGGGTGCACACCTGCCACCGGGAGCTGGACACCTATACCGGTCATGCGTCGGCCCTCCGTGGCTCGACCAGCTCCACCGTGACGAAGCGCAGACGCCCCGGCCCGATGTTCTCCAGGTCATGGACCAGAAACTCCCCTTCAGGGTAAGAGAAGTAGCTGGTCTGTCCCACCGCGTACTGCTGCACCTGGAACCGGCCGCTGCCGTTGTAGCTCCGGGCTGCGCTCGGCTCGACGCACGTCCAGAAGTAGTCGCCCTCGTGCCGGTGGAATGGGGCCCGCTCCCCGGGTTCGAGCACGATCTCCCACACCCGGACCCGGTCGTTCTCGAAGAGCATCCGCGTGCCCACGGCCCGGTTGTGCTTACCAGCCTCGACGTGATCATCGTGGTTGGCATGCGCGGCCAACGCCTGTCCCTGCTGCGCGCGGGCGGTCACTTCGTCACCTCCGACAGAACGCCTGCATCGGCCACGGGCTGCCGCTGTGGCTTGGGCGGCTCCGCTGGCTCCCGGCCCACACCGGACTTCGCGCGGGCTCGGAGTCGACGCCCGGCGTAGGAGGTGAGGGAGACGGCGAGGACCAGCACCGCGCCGTTGAACAGCGGGTCGACGTAGGTCTGAGCACCCAGCTGCTGGAGTCCGCTGACGCCTACCGCGAGGAGCGCCACCGCGATGAGGCACCCGAGGACGTTGGCGCGTCCCGGACGGATCGCCGTGCTTCCCAGCAGGGCCGCCGCGAAGGCTGGCAGCAGGAACTCGGAGCCGGTACCGGGGACGCCTACGCCGAGCTCCGCGGCGAGGACAACCCCCGCCAGGGCACTCAGGACGCCGCTGGCCACGAAAGCTCCCAGCACTACCTTGCCCGTCGAGATGCCGGTGAGCTCCGCGGCCTTGCGGTTCGAGCCGACGACGTAAGCCATCCGCCCGAACGGCATGTACTCGGACACAACCCACAACCCGGCCGACAGCACCACGACGATCAGGACCGGGATCGGGATCGGCCCGACGAGTCCGCCGATCTTGGTGAAGCCGCCGCCGAGCTTGCCGCCCACCTGCTGCCCGTGCGTGTACCACTGGGTGATGCCGTAGAGGAGCGTCCCGCTCCCCAGGGTGGCGATGAAGGACGAGACATAGGCCCGCGTGACGAGCAGCCCATTGGCGAGTCCCACGGCAGCGCCGAGCACGAGGACGGCGACAACTGCGAGCGGCCACGGCATCCCGTCACGGGTCTGGAACCCGATGGCGAGGACGTGGAAGAGCCCGACGGAGTAGCCGATGGACACGTCGAACTCGCCCGTGCTGATGGTGATGGCGGCAGCGAGTGCGAGCAACGCCACGATGGACTTGCTCAGCCCGATGGACTGGAAGTTGAAGGTGGTCGCGAAGGTGTTCGGCTTGAGCACCGAGAACAACACCGTCAGGAGGACGAGCATGAGCAGCAGCCCGTACTTGTTGACGAGGGCACCGCCATGCACGGAGAACCTTCGCACGCGTGCGTTCCCGGTGCTCATGGCGCCACCAGCGGCAGGGCACCCATGGAGGCTGCCTCGGTGAGAGAGGCGAGCTCCAGCTCGTCGCCCGCCAGCTCCGTGAGCACCTCGCCACGATCGAAGACCAGAGCCCGGTGCGCGAGGCCCGCAACCTCCTCGAAGTCCGAGGAGATCAGCAGTACCGAACCGCCCGTGCTCAGCACTCTCGCCAGCAACTCGTAGATCTGCGCGCGGGCGCCGACGTCGACACCTGCAGTCGGCTCTTCGAGCACCAGGACCTGGCGCCCGGTCGCGAGCCAACGCGCCAGCACCACCTTCTGCTGGTTGCCACCGCTCAAGGTGTCGATGACGGCGTCCGGGTCCCGAGGACGGACGTCACACGAGGCGAGCAGGGTCAGGGCCGCCCGTGCCTCCGCACGCGGAGTCGTGAGGGACCTCGTCCCGCGGTGCACGAGCGCTGGGTTGCAGAAGAGGTTCTCCTTGAGATTGAGACCGCTCAGCACGCTCTCCTCCTGGCGCTTGCCGGACACGAAGGCCAGCCGCTTCGCCAGCGCCCGGCCGATCCCCGGTCCTGAGAAGTCCTGGCCGTCCAGCGAGACCCGACCACCCAGCACGCGCTCGTCACCGATGAGTGCGCGCCCGACCTGCTGGTGTCCCGCGCCGATGCGTCCCGCGAGCGCGAGCACCTCGCCCCGCCGCAGCGCGAAGCTGGTCGGACCGCTTCGGCTGGTCCGCAGACCGGTCACGGCCAGTGCCACCTCTTCGGAGGCAGGGCTCATGGACGGGTACATCTCCGACAGCGAGCGTCCGATGATCCGCTGCGTGAGCTCACCGGGGCTGATGGCGTCGACATCAGTCGTGCTCACGCAGCGACCGTCACGGAGCACGCTGACGCGATCGGCGATCCTGAACACCTCGTCCAGCCTGTGAGTGACGTAGAGGATGCCAATGCCCTGCTGTTGGGCGTGCTCGAGGGCGGCAAAGAGCCGGTCCGCATCGTCGTACGTCAGGGCCGCTGTTGGCTCATCGAGCACGAGGAACCGGCAACGCAACGCGAGGGCGCGCGCGATGGCGACCATCGACTTCTCGGCGATGCTGAGCTCACCGACGTCCCGGCGGGTGTCGGTGTGCAGGCCCATCGCCAGCAGCGCGGCGGCGGCGTCCGCACGTGCGCGGCGCCAGGAGATCAAGCCTGCGCCGGTACGGGCGTACTGGCCGCCCAGTGCCACGTTCTCCGCGACGGACATGTCGTCGACGAGCCCGAGGTCCTGGTGGATGAACGCGATCGTCCGGCTGCCGGAGGCAGCAGGCCCGCCGTCCAGCACCGACCCGGCGTCCGGCTCGTGCACACCCGCGAGCACCTTGATCAGCGTGGACTTCCCGGCACCGTTCTCACCCACGAGCGCGTGCAGCTCGCCCGCGTTGATGTGGAGCGAGACGTCGTCCAGCGCCTGGATGCTGCCGAACCTCTTGCTCAGGTGCCGGATCTCCAGCGCACCTGACGTCATGACACCCCCCAGAGCTTCCCGTAGCGGGTCTTGTAGTCGTTCTGGGGGAAGAACTGGTCCTTGTCCCCGCCCTGGCTGTTGATGTCGTCCTTGGTGACGAGGTAGATGGGCTGCGTGAAGGTGCTCGGCGGCTGGTGGTTCACGGCCCGGTTCACCTCGTCAGCCGCCTGCCAGGCGAGGAGCTCAGTCGGCTCGGGCACCGTGACGAGCTGGTACTGACCGCTCCGGACCCGCTGGTAGGCCTGCTTGGTGCCATCCGTCGCGGCGAGACGGAGGTCGCTCTTCGGCACGTTCAGGTTCTTGAGGCTGCTCAGCCCCACATCGAAGTAGAAGTCGGCGACCGACAGGACGTACAGCGGCTTGGGGTAGCTCTGCAGCCAACTGGTCAGCTGGGTCGGCAGGTCCGTGGCAGCGGTGCCGACGGGCACGTTCGCGTTCTTCTCGAGCGTGCATCCACTGCATGCCTTGATCGCCGCGACCATGGCGTCGCGCTTCACGTTCGAGACGGGGTACTGGTCGTCACCGACGACGACGATGTGCGCCTTGCCGCCGGAGTCGGCGATGGCCCAGTCGACCATCACCTTGCCGGCCGCCGCCGGGTCGCTGGTGATGTTGGTGAAGAGGTGGTCCGTGGGGTCAGGACCGGCCACAGCGGCCGAGTGCAGGCCCAGCACCGGGATGCCTGCGGCGGCCGCCTCCGACAGGGGCTGTTGCACGGACGGCGCCTGAGCGGACGTGATGATGGCACTCGGCTTGGAGGCGATCGCCTGCCGCAGGCCATCCGACCACCCGGACGGCGTGCCCTTCCCGTCGATGATGCTGGCGTGCCAGCCCAACTTCGCGGCCGCGTCCTTGAAGTAGTTGCCGAACGACGAGGCGAACGGGTTGTTCTGGTCCGAGCTCACATAGATCACGGTGGCACCACGTGGGGGCTTCGGGGACGAGGTCGGCCCGGTCCAGGCGGTCTGGAGCTTCTCCGCCGCCGTCACCGCAGCCTTCGCCTGCTCGACCTGAGCCCCACCCGTCCCGGTGTTCGAAGCGCTCGACGACCCGCCTCCGCAGCCGGTAAGGGCCAGGACGGACGCTGCCGCGGCAGCCACCGGCCACCGCTTCCGCAGCACAAAGGGTCTGATCACTCGGCCTCCAAGAGCCACCGCAGCGTAACTGTTGTATCGCGGGGTGAACCCCGCGCTGACGCTGATGCAACTCAGAGTGCTGTGATCTACGTTATAAGTCTAATACCAATATCGGCCGATGCCCATAGGTGATGATTATGACTCTGCGCCAGCTCGAGTTCCTCCTGTCGATCGCGCATTGGAACTCGTTCACGCGGGCCGCAGCCGAGCTCCACATCTCGCAGCCGGCGCTGTCTGTGCAGCTGCGCCTCCTCGAGGAGGAGCTCGGCTGCCGGCTCCTGGAGCGACTGCCTCGCGGCGTCCGGCTGACCGCCGAAGGTCGGTCGTTCCTCCCGGAGGCAGAGGCCGTGGTCGCGGCGGCCGAGCGCGCCCGCCGCTTGCTCTCGAACGTGACCGAGGGTGAGGCAGGCGTGCTGCGCATCGGGACAGTGCTCTCGCTGTCGATCGGGGTGCTGCCCGTGCCCCTCGCGAAGCTGCGCAGGGAGCGTCCCGAGCTGTCCGTGGAGCTGGTCGAGTACGAACACCGTGACAGCCTGGAGCAGGGGGTCAGTGATGCGCACTGCGACGTCGCCGTCGGCCCCCGACCCGTTGACTGGTACGGGCACGTGGAGCATCTCGGCTGGGAGGAGTTCGTCGTGGTCGTGGCGTCCGACGATCCGTTGGCAGCATCGGTCGGTCCGGTCGACCTGCGCCTGCTGGCGGACCGCGACTGGGTGCTGTTCTCCCAGAAGCAGGGACTCAGCCCGTTCGTGTATGCCGCCTGCGCGCGCGCCGGCTTCGCCCCTCGCGGACGGCTGCGCACCAGCCAGGTCTCCGCCGCCGCCAGGTTGGCGGCGGCGGGAGCGGGACCGGCCATGGTGCCGGCGAACGTGCTGGAGCCCGGCTTCGGAGGGGTCGCCCTTCAGCTGCAGGATCCCGTCTTGCGCGAGCTCGCGGTGTTCAGCCGAGATGCCACGCCGGGACCTCTGCTCTTGACCCTCGTCGAGGCGCTCAGACTGTCCAGGGACAACCTGCAGCTCGTCGCCCGCACCGGCGCGTGATCTCGCTGCACCCGGACCTGCCCAGGGGCGCTCGCTGATCACCGGAACGGGTACACCTGCCGCGCAGCTGTCCGTGGCGTTCAAGCCTGTTCGCGCTCCACCGATAGAGCCCCATGCAGCGGTTGTTGGCGCCATCCACGTATCTGATCGGCCGACTGCGCTACGCACAGAAGTTCGTGGTCATCGGCTTCGTCATGCTCGTTCCGCTCATCTTCATCAGCCGGGCCTACGTCACGCAGCAGACCCAGACCCAGATCCGCTTCCATGAGCAGGAGCGCATGGGCATCCAGTACATCCGCCCACTCACGGCGCTGCTCAGCCAGGTCGTCGAGGAAAGGGTCAACGCCGGCGGCAGCGTTGACAGCGCGGTCGCCGCGGTCGACGCCGTGGACGGGCGGTACGGCACGGCGCTCAAGACCTCGCAGCTCTGGAGCACGTGGAAGGCCCTGCTGGGCAAGACCCGCAGCGGTGGCATCCCGACCTTCCAGCACTACCTTCAGCTCACCAGGGGCCTGACGGACCTGGTGACCCAGGTCGCCAACACCTCGAACCTGATCCTCGACCCAGACCTGGACTCCTACTACCTGATGGATGTCATCGTGGTCCGGCAGCCGACCCTGCTGGACCAGCTGGGGCAAGCCGTCCAGCTGGCGGCCAGCAGCGGCGCGGCCGTCAAGAACCACGACCCGCTCGTCATCGCCCGCTCCACCATCGACAGCACCGTCGCGGCCATCACCGCGGACCTCACCACGGCCTTCGACAGCACCAAGGACCCCCAGGTCAAGGCGGCGGCAGCCGAACCCGACGCGGCCCTGGCCAGCGCGGTGGCCCAGACCTCGAAGACGCTCGCTGGTGTGCTCCTCCGGCAACATCCGGCCCTCGACGTCTCGGCCACGCTGGCGGCCGCGAACCAGCTCGGCAGCGTCGCCGCCGAACGGCTCGACAGCCTGCTCGCCGGCCGGCTCGCCACCCTGCACCAGCGCAGCCGGACCATCACGCTTGCCGCCGGCGGCGCGGTGCTGCTCGCGCTCTACCTGTTCATCGGGCTGTACCTGTCGGTGACGGCATCGGTCAAGAGCATGGTCCTGACCCTTCGCCAGGTCGCCGGTGGGGACCTCACGGCAGAGGTCAAGGTCGGGACGCGGGACGAGTTCCGGTTGATGGGCCATGCGCTGCAGGACCTGATCACCCGCATGCGGGAAGCCATGACGGCGATCCGAGCGCACGCCACCGGGCTGGCTGAGTCCTCGCAGCACGTCGAGGCGGTCACCAACGGGATCGCCACGCTGGCCCAGGAGACGTCCAGCCAGGCCCGGACGGTCTCGGCCAATGCCGACGCGGTCGCACAGGTGGTCGAGGTGATCGTCAGCGGCGACCAGCTGGGGCGCAGCGTCGAGGAGTTCGGGCAGATTGCCCGCCACTCCGCCGACGCAGCCTCGGCGGCCACCCACGCCAGCGGGATCGTCGACGACACGACCGACACCGTGAACCGCCTCGCCGCCAGCAGCAGGGAGATCGGAGAGGTGCTGGCGCTGATCACCAAGATCACGCAGCAGACGCACCTGCTCGCCCTCAACGCGACGATCGAGGCGGCAAGGGCCGGCGAGGCCGGCCTCGGCTTCGCGGTCGTCGCCGCGGAGGTCAAGGAGCTGGCCTTGGAGACGGCCACCGCCACCGAGTCCATCAGCGCACGGATCGAGGCGATCCAGAGCGACAGCGGCGCCGTCATCGACGCGACCGGATCTGTCCGCCGAGCGATCGAAGGCATCACCGAGGTGCAGAGCACGGTCACGGCCTCGATGCAGGGAAACACCGTCAACGTTGGCGAGATCGACCGCGCCTTGACGGACGCGGCCCAGCAGAGCGAGCGGATTGCCCGTGACGTCGAGGGCTTCACCGTCACCGCCGAGCGCACGACGAGCCGCGTCGAGGAGCTGCGTCATTCAGCGCACGCCCTGGCCAACGTGTCGGCCGAGCTGACTGAACTGGTCAACCAGTTCGCGATCTAGTCAGTCATATTCGGACACACGCGGACAATGAGCCCCACGTCCGCTAGTCCTCGCCGAAACGGTCCTTGCGCCGTACGGCCCAATCGTTACCACCCACCGCAGTGACACAAACTGTCCGAGGTGGTCATGGCCGAGGTGTCACACGTGCCTCACTCTTCGTGATGTCAACATCCACGATGGAGGAGGATCGGGTGCGCTGCTGCGGGAGCCCCTACCAGGAGATCACCGTGCAGGCCGGTGCCGGCGCGCTGGCACTCCTTCGGTGCACCAGCTGCGGGAATCAGCGGTGGGCACGCGACGGCGCCGTCGTCGCCCGTGACGAGGCGTTTGACCTGCTCGCGATGGCCTATCGCGAGGTGCCGTTGCGGGCCCGCGCCGCCCGGGACCGCGCTGCCGCCATGAACGCCGCCCGCCAGGCGGCGCGCCTGGCCGAGCGGGCCGAGGCCCAGCGGAAGGTCGTGAGCCTGCGGGGCGGGCGTCCGGACACCGCGCACCTGATGAGCCTGCTGGACGGCTGGCAGGTCATCGGCGCAACCGCCTAAGCATCCCCTTACCACCATCAAGCCGCTGGACCCGGTCCCTCAGGTGAGTCGTTGGTGACGCCTGCGTGTCGCCCACGTGCCAGCGGGATGATCACCACCTAACCTGCACGGCATGAGCGACGGGGGGCGCGTCTACGGTGGCCGGTCTGTGCACGAACGGCGGGCTGACCGCCGCTCACGGCTCGTCTCGGCAGGGTTGGAGCTGTTCGGCACCGAAGGCTGGTCTGGAGCCACGATCGAACGCCTGTGCACCGAGGCAGGCGTCGCCACCCGGTCGTTCTACGAGGAGTTCTCGAGCCGCGAGGCGCTGCTGCGGACGGTCTACGAGGAGATCCTGACCGGTGTGATGGCCTTCGTGATGCCGAAGGTCATCGAGACCCGGGGCACGACGGCGGACCGGGTCCGGGCCGGCCTGGCCAGCTATGTCGGCCACCTCACGGAGGATCCCCGCCGGGCGCGCATCGTCCATCGTGAGGTGCACGTCGCCGGCGTCCTGGATCAGGAACGGCACGCGATGATCCGCCGCTTCGCCGACATCATCGCCACCGAGACTCAGCTGCCGGGCGGCGCCGAGGGGCACGTCCTGGCCCTCGCGCTCGCCGGCGCCGTGACCGAGGTGCTCGACGACTGGGTGGCGCAGCCCGAGCCGCGCCCGACGATCGGCCCGATCGTCAACACCCTGGTAGACCTCTACGTCGCTGCCATCACCACCGTCCAGGCGTAGGGGACCGCCCACGCGGGGTAGGAGGCAGACTGTCCCGTGACCCCTGGAGTTCTTGTGCCCGTCCCGAACGCTCGACCCTGGCCGGGTACGCCGTACCCGCTCGGCGCGACGTACGACGGCAGCGGCACCAACTTCGCGCTCTTCAGCGAGATCGCGGAACGCGTCGAGCTCTGCCTGTACGACGACGACGGCACCGAGACCGTGATCCCCCTGCGGGAGCGGGACGCGTTCGTCTGGCACGGCTACCTGCCCGCCGTCGGTCCGGGGCAGCGCTACGGCTACCGGGTGCACGGCCCGTTCGACCCTGCGCAGGGTCATCGCTGCAACCCGGCGAAGCTGCTGCTCGACCCCTACTCCAAGGCCGTCGAGGGCGATGTCGACTGGGACGAGGCCTGCTTCAGTTACACCTTCGCCGACGGGTCCTTCAACGACGCCGACTCCGCACCGCACATGCCCAAATCGGTGGTCGTCAGCCCCTTCTTCGACTGGGACAACGACCGCCACCCCCGCACGCCGTACAACGAGACGGTCATCTATGAGGCCCACGTCAAGGGCCTGACCATGACGCACCCGGGCATCCCGGAAGAGATCCGCGGCACGTACGCCGCCGTCGCGCACCCGGTGATGATCGAGCACTACAAGCGCATCGGGGTGACAGCGATCGAACTGATGCCGGTGCACCAGTTCGTGCACGACAGCCATCTCGTCGAGCGCGGCCTCAAGAACTACTGGGGCTACAACACCATCGGCTTCCTGGCACCGCACAGCGACTACTGCTCCTCGGGCCAGCGCGGGCAGCAGGTGCAGGAGTTCAAGGGCATGGTCAAGGCCCTTCACGCCGAGGGGCTCGAGGTCATTCTCGACGTCGTCTACAACCACACGGCTGAGGGCAACCAGCTGGGCCCGACGCTGAGCATGCGCGGCATCGACAACGCTGCCTACTACCGGCTCGTCGAGGACGACCGAGCCCACTACTACGACACCACGGGCACCGGCAACACGCTGCTCATGAAGCACCCCCACGTGCTGCAGCTGATCATGGACTCGCTGCGGTACTGGGTGCTCGAGATGCACGTGGACGGCTTCCGCTTCGACCTCGCGTCGTCGTTGGCGCGCCAGTTCCACGAGGTCGACCGGCTCTCGGCCTTCTTCGACCTGGTGCAGCAAGACCCGGTCGTCAGCCAGGTCAAGCTCATCGCCGAGCCGTGGGACGTCGGTGAGGGCGGCTACAACGTGGGCGGGTTCCCGCCGCTGTGGACCGAGTGGAACGGCAAGTACCGTGATGCCGTCCGCGACTTCTGGCGGGGTGAGGACGAGCGGCTCGCCGACCTCGCGTCCCGGTTGACCGGGTCGGCCGACCTCTACGAGGAGAACGGCCGGCGGCCGTACGCGTCCATCAACTTCGTGACGGCGCACGACGGTTTCACCCTGCACGACCTGGTCTCCTACAACGACAAGCACAACGAGGCCAACGGCGAGGACGGCAACGACGGGGAGAGCCACAACCGGTCGTGGAACTGCGGCGTCGAGGGCGAGACCGACGACCTGGAGATCACGGTGCTGCGCGAGCAGCAGAAGCGCAACCTCCTCACCACGCTGCTGCTGTCCCAGGGCGTCCCGATGCTCCTGCACGGGGACGAGCTGGGCCGCACCCAGCACGGCAACAACAACGTCTACGCGCAGGACTCCGAGCTCGCCTGGATCGACTGGGACCGGGCCAAGGATTTCGAGGTGCTCACCGACTTCACGGCGCACCTGACCAAGCTGCGGCGTGAGCACCCGGTGTTCCGGCGTCGACGGTTCTTCCGCGGCCTTCCCGTCAAGGGCAGTCCGTTGGAGGACATCGCTTGGTACACCCCTGCCGGCGAGGAGATGTCCGATGAGGACTGGGACACCGGCTTCGCCAGGTCGGTCGCGGTCTTCCTCAACGGCGAGGCGATCCGCGAGCCGGACTCGCGCGGCGAACCGGTGACCGACGACCAGTTCTGGCTGCTGCTCAACGGCCACCACGAGGCCATGGACTTCCTGCTGCCCAATGTCGGGGCCGGCGAGCGCTGGGAGGTCGAGATCGACACCTACGCGCCCTTGCTTGACAACGCCGAGCAGCGATCGGTGAAGACTGCTGAGGCCTTCAGCGTCGAGGCCCGCTCGGTCATGCTGCTGCGCAAGGTGTTCTGACGCGATGGCGTCGTCCAGAACGCCAGTCAGCACCTACCGGCTGCAGCTCACCGCGGAGTTCACCTTCGACCACGCCGCCGCCGTGGTCCCCTACCTGGCCCACCTCGGCGTCACCCACCTCTACTGCTCACCGTGGCTGGAGTCGGCGCCGGGCTCGCAACACGGCTACGACGTCGTGGACCACAGCCGAGTCGACACCGCGCGCGGGGGCCAGGAGGGGCTCGACCGGCTGGTCGCGGCCTGTCACACCGAGGGCCTGGGGATCGTGCTGGACGTCGTTCCCAACCACATGTCGGTGGCCCACGAGCGGCTCAACGCCGCGTGGTGGTCGCTCCTGCGGGAGGGAAGCGGCTCGCCGTACGCGTCCTGGTTCGATGTGGACTGGTCGAAGGGTCCGCTGCTGCTTCCCGTGCTGGGCAAACCGCTGGCCGAGTCCCTTGACGAGCTGTCCCTCCGCGAGGACCGGATCGTCTACCACGAACACGAGTTCCCCGTAGCCCCAGGCACACTCGTTGAGGGCGACGTCGTCAAGACGCTCGCCGAGCAGCACTACCGACTCGCCTTCTGGCGGTGCAGCGACGAGCTGAGCTACCGGCGCTTCTTCGACGTGACGACCCTGGCTGCGCTCCGCGTCGAGCTCCCCGCCGTCTTCGACGCCACCCACGCGCTGATCCTCCAGCAGGTCCACGATGGCCTCGTCGACGGCCTGCGGATCGACCACCCCGACGGCCTCGCCGACCCGGAGGGCTACCTCGCCCGACTGTCCGAGCGGGCACCGGGGACCTGGGTGGTGGCGGAGAAGATCCTGGAACCGGGCGAAGCACTCCCGGCCTGGTGCGGTGCCGGGACGACCGGTTACGACTCCCTGCAGCAGGTCATGGGCCTGTTCGTGGACCCGGCCGGGCAACAGGTCCTTGACGACCTGTGGGACGGACCGTCGTACGACGAGGTCGTCGAGGCCTCCAAGCGGCTGGTGCTGGAGCAGGTGCTGGTCGCCGAGGTCGACCGTCTGGTCGATGTGGCCCTGCCCGCGCTGGAGGGGTTCGACGTCAGCCGCCACGGTCTGCGCGCGGCGGCCATCGAGGTGCTGGTGGCCTTCGACGTCTACCGCGCCTACCTGGGGCCGAGCGGCCCGGCGGACGCGAACGCGCGCGCGCAGGTGGAGGCTGCTGTCGCGAGGGCACAGGTCGCCCTCCCCCACCGGGCCCGCGAGGCGGCCCTCGTAGGCCGGCTCGCACTGGCCGAGCTCGAATGCCCGGAGTTCGTGACCCGGTTCCAGCAGACCTGCGGGCCGGTGATGGCCAAGGGCGTCGAGGACACCGCGTTCTACCGCTACGTGCCGCTGTCGGCGCTCTGCGAGGTGGGTGGCGACCCGTCGGTGTTCGGCACCGCAGTGGCGGAGTTCCACGCCTGGTGCACCGCGCAGCAGGAGCACTGGCCGCTGTCGATGACGACGCTGTCCACCCACGACACCAAGCGCTCGGAGGATGTGCGCGCCCGTCTGGTCCTGCTCTCGCAACGACCGCGGACCTGGCTCGAGGCGGTGTCCCGTTGGACCGCACAGGTCACCGAGCGGCTCGACCAGGCCACCGAGCAACTCGTCTGGCAGACGCTCGTAGGCGCCTGGCCGCTGTCGGCTGATCGGGCAGTGGCGTACCTGGAGAAGGCCACGCGCGAGGCCAAGAGCCACACGTCCTGGACCGACCCGGACCAGCACTACGACGCCCGCGTGGCGTCCTTCGTCCGCGGGATCCTCGCCGACCGGGCGCTGTGCGAGGACCTGGCCGCCTTCGTGGAGGACCTCGCACCGGCCTGGCGGCTGACGGCGTTGGCGCAGAAGCTCGTCCAGCTGACGATGCCGGGCGTCGCCGACACCTACCAGGGCACCGAGTTCACCGACCTGTCGCTCGTCGACCCCGACAACCGGCGCCCCGTCGACTTCGCGCGTCGCGCCGCCCTGCTCGAGGACGCCGACTCCTCGGTCGACGCCGACAAGCTCCGGGTGGTCAGCAGCTGCTTGCGCCTGCGCCGGGCCCGGCCGGAGTGGTTCGTCGAGGGCTCGTCGTACCAGCCCATCGAGGCCGGCCCCGACGCGCTCGCGTTCGGGCGCAGCGGTCAGGTCATCACCGTCGTCCCGCTCCGCGCCGCCCAGGGCATACCGGGAGGAACGGTTGCCCTGCCGGACGGGGAGTGGCAGGACGCCCTGTGCGGCGAGCGCTGGAGCGGGCGGGTGGAGGTCCGCGACCTGCTCCGCGACTTCGGGGTGTCGCTGCTCGTCCGTCGGTAGGCCACCCCCCGGTTGGGGCTCCCAAAACAGGACCCACGGGTATGGCTCCGGGGTGAGGGGGCAGGCTGGCGACGTGACCGTCTTCCGCGTGTGGGCCCCTGGCCGCGAGCGCGTCGACCTCGTCGTGGACGGTGACCGGGTCGAGATGAGCCCGAGCGGGGGCTGGTGGTCGGCCGTCGCGGACGGCACCGACTACGGGTTCTCCCTCGACGGGGGCCCGGTACGCCCCGACCCCCGGAGCGCCTGGCAGCCGGAGGGCGTGCACGCGCCGTCCCGGGTCTACGAGCACGGCGCCTTCCGCTGGACCGACGAGCGCTGGCGAGGGATGCCGCTTGCCGGTGTCGTCCTGTACGAGCTGCACGTCGGGACCTTCACGGCGGAGGGCACCTTCGACGCGGCAATCGAGCGGCTGGGCCACCTCGTGGAGCTGGGGGTGACCGCGGTGGAGCTGCTCCCCTGCAATGCCTTCGACGGTCGGTGGGGCTGGGGCTACGACGGCGTCCTGTGGTTCGCCGTCCACGAGCCGTACGGCGGTCCCGACGGGCTGAAGCGGTTCGTCGACGCCTGCCACGCCCGAGGTCTCGGTGTCGTCATGGACGTGGTCTACAACCACCTCGGGCCGGCGGGGAACTACCTGCCGGAGTTCGCGCCTTACCTGACCGACGCCCACACCACACCGTGGGGCCCGGCCGTGAACCTCGACCGCGAAGGCTCGTACGAGGTGCGCCGCTACATCCTCGACAACGCCGTCATGTGGCTGCAGGACCACCACCTCGACGGCCTGCGCATCGACGCCGTGCATGCCCTCGTCGACGAGAGCGCCACCCACCTGCTCGAGGAGCTGGCGGTCGAGGTGCAGGGCCTCGCCGCACAGCTCGGCAAGCCGCTGTGGCTGGTCGCCGAGAGCGACCTCAACGACCCCCGAGTGATCGAGCCGCGCGAGGCCGGCGGTCTCGGCCTCGACGGGCAGTGGTGCGACGACGTCCACCACGCCCTGCACGCCCTCCTCACCGGCGAGACCTCCGGCTACTACGCCGACTTCGGCTCCTTCGAGGTGCTCGCGAAGGCCCTCACCGGGGCCTTCGTCCACGACGGCACCTGGTCGAGCTTCCGTGGGCGCACCCACGGACGCCCTGTGCCCGCGACGGTGCCGAGCCACCGGTTCATGGTCTACCTGCAGGACCACGACCAGGTTGGCAACCGTGCCCTGGGCGACCGCATCGACCTCTCCCCCGGGCTGGCCAAGGTCGGTGCCGCGCTGTACCTGCTCTCGCCGTACACGCCCATGCTCTTCATGGGAGAGGAGTACGGCGCAACGACGCCGTGGCGGTACTTCTCCGACCACGCGGGGGAACTCGGGGAGGCGGTGCGGCAGGGCCGGCGGGCGGAGTTCGCCCAGCACGGCTGGCCGACCGACGAGGTTCCCGATCCGCAGGACCCGGAGTCGTTCGAGGCCTCGAAGCTGGACTGGTCGGTGCAGGACAAGGATCTGTTGAGCTTCTACCGGTCACTCATCGCGCTGCGGCGCGCCCGCCGGGACCTGTCTGACGGCCACCGCGATGCTCTCGCCGTGCTCTGGGACGAGCACGCCCGCTGGGTGGTCGTCCGCCGGGGGTCCGTGGCGATCGCCTGCAACCTGGCGCCGACGCGGCAGGTGCTGACCATCCCTGGGACACCGAGCCGGGTGCTGCTCGCGAGCACCGACGGGTGGGTGTTCGGCGACTTGCGGGTGGAGACCGACGGAGAGAGCGTCGTCGTACTCGAGCTGCTCGACTGACAGGTACTTCCCAGGAACATCGCTGAGAGTAAGGGACACCCGACGGACGGAGCCCTCCCCACGTGAGCACTACCCGATGAGTCCAGTGCGCAAGGCCACCCAGGACCCCGGTGCGCTGCTCGAGCAGACGCTGTTCGAGGTCAAGCGCGTGGTGGTCGGCCAGGACCGGATGCTCGAGCGGATGCTCGTGGCGCTGCTGGCCCGCGGGCACTGCCTGCTCGAGGGGGTCCCCGGCGTCGCGAAGAGCCTGGCCGTCGACACCCTCGCCCGGGTGATCGGCGGGACGAGTGTCCGGCTGCAGTTCACCCCTGACCTGGTGCCGAGCGACATCATCGGGACGCGCGTGTACCGGCCGTCGAAGGAGGACTTCGAGGTCGAGCTCGGCCCGGTGTTCGCCAACCTGGTGCTGGCCGACGAGGTCAACCGCGCGCCGGCGAAGGTGCAGTCGGCTCTGCTGGAGGTGATGGCCGAGCGGCAGGTGTCGCTGGCCGGCACGACCTACCCGTTGCCGTCCCCCTTCGTCGTGATGGCCACCCAGAACCCGCTCGAGAGCGAGGGTGTCTACCCGCTCCCGGAGGCGCAGCTCGACCGGTTCCTGCTCAAGGTCGAGGTGCCCACACCGTCGATGCAGGAGGAACTCGAGATCGTCCGGCGGATGTCGGTCGACCCGCCGCAGCCCAGCCGGGTGCTCGACCTCAGCCAGCTGATTGTGCTGCAGCGGGCCGCAGACGACGTGTTCGTCCATCACGCCGTCGCGGAGTACGCCGTGCGGCTGGTCATGGCGACCCGCTCCCCCGAGGAGTGGCAGCTAGCCGAGCTCGTCCCGCTGGTGGTGCATGGCGCCTCCCCTCGCGGCAGCCTCGGGCTGCTCGCCGCCGGCCGTGCGCTCGCCCTGCTCCGCGGCCGCGACTACGTGCTGCCCGCCGATGTCGCTGACATCGCGGTCGACGTCCTGTCACACCGCCTGGTCCTCACCTACGACGCGGTCGCCGACGGCGTGCCGCCGCGCAGGCTCGTCGAGCGGGTGCTCGAGGTGGTCGCGCCTCCGGCGGTCGCGCCCTCGCAGTACGCCGGTGGCGTGGCGTGACAGCAGACGATCTGCTGGCCAAGGGCAGCCGCGCGCGTCGGCTCTACTTCGAGGTCGGCCACAAGGTCGAGGGGCAGCTGCACGGCGAGCACCTCGGCATCCTGGCCGGCTCCGGCGGGGACCTCGCCGACGCCCGGCTCTACGAGCCGGGCGACGACGTCCGCAAGCTGGACTGGGCTGTGCTGGCACGCACCGGCACCCCGCACATCCGCACCACGACGGCCCAGCGCGAGCTCGAGACGACGTTCGTCGTCGACCTGACGCCGTCCATGACGTTCGGGACCCGCCAGCAGGACAAGCGCACCCTGGCCCTCACCGTGGTGGCGGCCTTCAGCCACCTGGCGTCCGGGCCGGGTGACCGGATCGGCGCCGTGGTCCTCACCACGTCGGGCGTGCAGCGACTGCCCTCACGTACGACGACCACCGCCGGCCCGCACCTGCTGTCGTTGCTGGAGCGCACCGTCCCCGGCGAAGGCCGCGCACCGTCGCTCGCCGAAGCCCTGCGGGTCGTGCCGGCCCAACGCCGCGGCTTGGTCGTGATCATCTCCGACCTCCTGGGACCCGCGGACTGGCAGCAGCCACTGCGCCGACTGTGCCAGCGACACGACGTCGTCGTGGTGCAGGTGCACGACCCGCGCGAACTCGACCTGCCCTCGGTGGGGCTGCTGCGGGTCGTCGACCCCGAGACGGGCCGGGCGCTCGACGTCCCGACGGGCAACCGCAGGCTTCGGCAACGCTACGCCGCAGCGGCCCGCCAGCGGCACGCCGCCCTGGCCGAGCAGATCCGCAGCGCGGGCGCAGGTCACCTGCCGCTGTCCACCGAGGAGGACTGGCTACGGGCGTTGAGCCGGTTCCTCGCGATCCGCCGCCGGGTCCGGAAGGCGCGTCGGGTGGCGGGTCGCTGATGCGCTCGGTCCCCACCAACTGGTCGTTCGCCTCGCCCGGTCGGCTCCTGTTCCTGCTCGCGGTGCTCGCGCTCGCGGCGGCGTACCTGCTCGTCCAGCGCAGGAGAGCGCCGTACGAGACCCGGTTTGCCGACGTCGAGCTGCTCTCGGAGGTGATGCCGAAGCGACCGGGCTGGCGTCGGCACCTTCCCGCCGCCCTGCTGCTGGTCACCCTCGCCGCGCTCACCACGGGCTTCGCCAAGCCGTCCGCGGACGTGACCGTGCCGCGGAGCAAGGCAACGGTGATCGTCGCGCTGGACGTGTCGGCGTCGATGACAGCGCAGGACGTGTCCCCTTCGAGGATCGAAGCGGCCAAGGCGGCGGCCCAGGCCTTCGTGCAGTCGCTGCCGAAGACCTTCGACGTCGGGCTGGTGTCATTCAGCGGGACAGCCACGGTGGTGGTGCCGCCCTCGCAGGACAGGACCGCCCTGACCAACGGCATCGCGTCCCTGCCCCTCGGCGGTGGGACCGCGATCGGCGACGCGGTCGGGGCCAGTGTCACCGCCGCCCAGGCGGTGGCGGCCAAGAACGGCCCGAAGGCACCGGTCCGGATCGTGCTGCTGTCGGACGGCGCGAACACCGTCGGGCAGAGCGTCGCGGCGGGGGCGCAGCAGGCCGTCGACGCCGGGATGCCGGTGACCACGATCGCCTACGGGACCCCGGACGGGGTGGTCTACCTCGGCGGCCAGGCGATCCCCGTGCCGGTCGACGCGACCGCACTGCAGGGGTTGGCGCAGACGACCGGCGGGCAGAGCTACGCCGCCCAGGACAGCGGCCAGCTCAAGAACGTCTACAACAACATCGGGAAGGAGGTCGGGACCACCAAGACGCGCCGCGACCTCACGGCAGCGCTGACTGGGCTCGGCCTGCTGACCGGCCTTGCCGCAGCGGGCGCGTCGCTGGTGTGGTTCCGGGTCCTGCCCTGATCGTTCAGGCGTGCCGCACCGGAAGGATGACGTTGTAGACGGTCGTCTGGCCGGCGTTGACGAACAGGTCCGCAGTCGCCTTCGCGGTGTCCGCCGAGATCGTCACGGTGTAGCCCAGGAAGTTGCCGAGCTGGCAGAGCTGCAGCGTGTACCTGCCGTCGGTCCCCGTCCTGGTCACGACGCGCAGAGGGCACGCCGGGCTGTCAGAGGTGTCCGAGGGATCTGCCCGGGTGACGACCACCGTCGCGCCCGGCAACGGCGCACCGCCCGTCATGAGGACCCGACCCGTCAAGGTGCCCTTGTCGGTGCTGGTCTGGGTCAGCGGTGGGCCCGGCTGGGATGGCACACCGAACTGGTTCGAGGTGCCGGGTGGCAGGACCCCGACCGAGGGCCCGGGTTGGGGCGTGCCGGGTGCGGGCGTCGGGGACTGCGGCTGGGGCTGGGGCGAGCTCGTCGTGCTCGGCACGGGCGAGGGCACCTGAATGGGGGGTTGCTCGGCGACGGCCGAGCGGTTCGTCAACAGCAGGAGCAGAGCGATCACGGCTGACGTGACCCCCGTCGCCATCCCGCCCTTCACCAGGTTCTTGCTGTCCACCGGCTGCTCGTCCTTGAGCGCCCGCAGCCCAGCGCCGACGGCCGCCACCGCGGCCAACGACGCGATCACGGCGCCGGTCCCCCGGTGGCCCGCCAGCAACGACACGACCACCAGGCTCAACAGCGCCACGACGCCCGCGGTGATCGCGGCGACGCCCCACGGCGTCACCCCGTCGAGCGCACGTTCCCACCTGCCGCGGGTCGGGGCCGGCGGGGCAGGGGCCACGACCGTGGCCGCGGGGCGGGCCGGGAGCGGATACGGCAGGAAGTCGGGGCCACGCGAGCGGGTCGGGTCGGTCACCTGAGCATCCTGCAACGGGTCCCTGGCAAGTGTCTGTGAATCGACCTTCCAGACCGGCGCACGCCGACGGGGCCGACCCCCGTGGGAGGCCGGCCCCGTCGTGTGATGAGCGGGCTACTGCTCGTTCGCGCCGCCCTCGTGGTTGACGTCACCAGCGGGGTCGGCGTGGCCGCCGGGGCCGTCGGACGCCGCCCCGGTCTCCGGAGCAGCGCTCTCCGCGGCGGCCTTGGACTCCGGCGCCTCGGTCGTTCCGGCGGTGTCCGGAGTGGTCTGGTCGCCCGACTGGGTGGTGTCGGTGTCGGCCGCCGCAGGCGTCGTCACCACAGCCGGCGCTGGCGCGGGGGTGCTGGGTTGCGCGGCGAAGGCCACGCCGGCCCCCGTCGCGCCCAGGCCGACGGTGGCGACGGCGACGACAGCGAGCTTGATCTTGTTCATCAGGTGGAGCTCCTTCACGGAGGTGGTCTTGCGGACACCCCGGACTCTGGTCATACCGGGTAAGAGCCGGATAAGAGCCGCGCACCAACCGGTTCTCAGGCTGCGCACATCTGCGCACAGGAGGATGGCGGATCGACCCCAGACCGAGAGGGACGACTGCCTGATGAGGGTGCTGATCGTCGAGGACGAAGAGGACCTCGCCGAAGCGGTCTGCCACGGCCTGACCGCCGAGGGCTTCGTCACCGAAGTCGCCGACAACGGCGTCGACGGGCTCTGGATGGCACAGGAGAACACGTTCGACGTGATCGTGCTCGACCTCATGCTCCCAGGGATGTCCGGGTACGACGTGTGCCGACGGCTGCGAGCCCACGGCTCCACGGTGCCCGTGCTGGTCCTCACCGCCAAGGACGGGGAGTACGACGAGGCGGACGCGCTCGACCTCGGCGCGGATGACTACCTGTCCAAGCCCTTTTCCTTCGTGGTTCTCCTCGCTCGCCTGCGCGCCCTGCTTCGTCGCGCTCCGGTGGAGCGCGCCCCCGTGCTGACCGCAGGTGACCTGCGGCTCGACCCGGCGGCGCGCCAGTGCTGGCGCGGTGACTCCGAGGTCATCTTGACCGCCCGCGAGTTCGCGCTCGCCGAGTTCCTGGTGCGCCGCAGAGGTCAGGTCGTCAGCAGGACCCAGATCGCCGAGCACGTCTGGGGCGGCGACCTGGACGTGGACTCCAACGTCGTCGAGGTCTACGTCGGCTACCTGCGCAAGAAGCTCGACCAGCCCTTCGGCCTGCGTGGTATCGAAACGGTGCGCGGCGTGGGCTACCGGCTCGTCGACGTGACCCTGGGTGACGCGCATGCCACGTGAGAGGGCACGCCGCGGCCGGTTCGGCGTCCGGCTGAGCGCGACGCTTGCGGCCACGGCCGTCGTCGCGGCCGCGTTCGCCATCAGCGGGGTGTTGCTCGTGGCGCTGGTCCGCCACTCACTGCTCGCCAACCTCGACGCGGCCGGCACGGCCCGCGCCCGTGACGTGGCCGCCCTCGCCACTGCCAACCGGCTTCAAGGCACCGTGGCCAGCACCAGCGAGGAGTCCTCGGTCGCGCAGCTCGTGTCACCGTCGCGGGTCGTCGTGGCGGCCAGCAGCAACATCCAGGGCGAGGCGCCGCTGGTGTCTCCACCGAGCCCAAGACGGCTGGTCTCCTTCACCAGTGCCGGGTTGCCGATCGGGGACCCGAACGACCGCTTCAGGGTCGTCGCCGAACCGGTGACCCTGGCCCAGGGCCCGGGGTGGGTGTACGTCGCCACCTCGTTGCGCCAGACGGACACCACCATCGCCCGACTCGTGATCCTGCTCGCGACCGGCCTTCCCCTGTTGCTCCTGCTGGTCGCCGCGGTCATCTGGCTGGCGGTCGGGCGTGCCCTTCGTCCCGTCGAGCAGATCCGGACGCGCGCCGCGACCATCGGTGCGACAGAGCTCGGGCAACGCGTCCCGGTACCGCGCAGCCGCGACGAGGTGGCCCGCCTCGCATCCACCATGAACGAGATGCTCCAGCGCCTCGAGGCGGCAGCGCTGCGCCAGCGCCGGTTCGTCGGGGACGCGTCCCACGAGCTCCGCAGCCCACTGTCGGCCCTGCAAGCCCAGATCGATGTGGCCCTCGCCTACCCGGACCCGGCCCGCCAGCAGCAGGCACTGCCGCGGATCCGGCTGCAGGCAGCGAGGATGGCCGAGCTCATCGACGACCTGCTCTTCCTCGCCCGCGCCGACGAGGGGCGGCTGAAGGGCAACCGCACGCGGGTCGACCTCGACGAGCTCGTCCTCGCCGAGGCTCGCCGGCTGTCCGCGACCGGGAAGGGCCGGATCGAGGTGGTGGGGCCGGACGCCACGGCCGTCACGGGTTCCGAGCGGGACCTGACCCGGATGCTGCGCAACCTCGGAGACAACGCCCTCACCCATGCCAACTCCACGGTCACCTTCGGGCTGACGTGCGAGGACGGTACGGCGGTGCTGAGCGTCACCGATGACGGCCCAGGCATCCCTCTGCAGGACCGGGCGCGGATCTTCGAGCGGTTCACCCGGCTGGAGGAGGGCCGCCCACGCCAGCCCGCCGGTGGAACGGGGCTCGGCCTCGCCATCACCAAGCAGATCGTGCGGTCCCACGGCGGCCAGATCTGTGTGGGGTCGCGCCGCGATGGACGACCCGGTGCGGTGTTCGTGGTGACCATCCCGCTGCAGGGTCGCGCGCCCAGTTAGTCGTGCATCGGCACCGGCTGGCCGGTCGAGCTGCACCCGATGCGCAGCCGCACGTCGCCCTTGTCAGCACGGAAGCGCACCTCGACACCAGTGGGCTGCGACTCCTGCTTGTCGACCGACCAACCTGCTGCCGGAACTGCGTAGATCAGCGACGGACGGCCACCCGAGCACTGCACAGCGACCGTCCCGCCCGCGGTCGAGAAGGTACGGCGCTGGGGGGCGCGAGCCGGCCCGGTCGTGCGCGTCGGTCTCGACGGGCGGGCCGTCGGTCGGGGTACGGCGCTCGCGCTTGCCACCGCCCTCTTGACCTCAGCGGCGCTCAACGGCTGCGTGGCGGGATCGCCTACCTGGTCACGGACGAGCCTCACGGCGATGAGGCCGACGCTGGTGGCAAGCACGGCACCGACAGCCCATACCGCCACCAGCAGGAGCAGGCCCCGACGTGTCGCCATGGCACCACCCTCCCCCCTCTTCGGCCAAGCCAGCCCTAAGCCCTGCCCAAGGAGCATGGCAGGAGCTGTTCCGCCGGTTAGGTTCTGAGGCGTGCCGCAGTTACTGCTCATCGAGGACGACCCCGGGATCCGCACCGCCCTGGTGAGGGCCCTCTCCGAGCGCGGTCACGGCGTGCGCACCGCAGCGACCGGCATGGCTGGGCTGCAGGAGGCTGTCGATGGTCGACCCGACCTGGTCGTGCTCGACCTGGGGCTTCCCGACATGGACGGCTGCACGCTTCTGGCGATGCTGCGCGCCGTCAGCGAGGTCCCGGTCATCGTGGCCACTGCCCGGGACGACGAGCGGGAGACCGTCCGCGCGCTCGACGCCGGCGCGGACGACTACGTCGTGAAGCCGTTCGCCGCCGACCACCTGGACGCCCGGATCCGAGCGGTGCTTCGCCGCGGCGGGTCGACCGAGAGCGCAGTGCTCGAGGTCGGCGGTCTGCGACTCGACGGCGGTTCCCGCGAGGTGACCCTCGACGGCTTGCCGATCGACCTGACCCGCAAGGAGTTCGACCTGCTCGCGCATCTCGCGTCGAAGGCCGGAACGGTCGTGTCGAAGCGCGAGCTGCTGGCCGAGGTCTGGCACCAGCCGTACGGCGGTGGCGACAAGACCGTCGACGTCCACCTGTCGTGGCTGCGCCGCAAGCTGGGCGAGTCGGCAGCCGAGCCGCGGTACGTCGTCAGCGTCCGAGGCGTCGGCGTCAAGCTGGTCGACCCCGCCTCGTGAGACGCCAGCTCGTCTGGCTGTCGGCGGCGACCACGTCCCTGGTCGTCGTGGCGTTCCTGCTGCCCCTCGCCTTCCTGGTGCGCACGCTGGCAGAAGACCGCGCGGTCGCCGCCGCACTCCAGGAGGGGCAGTCGCTCGCCGTCCTGACCGCCGTCAGCCCACCGTCCGACCTCGCTGCGGCCGTGACGCTGCTCGACGAGCGCAGCCCGCGCCAGCTGACGATCCTGTTGCCGGGCGGCCGCACACTTGGCGCACCGCTCCCGTCGGGCAGCCGCACGCAGGCGCTAGCGGGGAGCGGGCGCTCCTTCACCGCCGACGTGGAGGGCGGTCGTGAGGTCTTCGTCCCGGTCGACCTCGGCAGCGGGCGCGCGGTCGTCCGCAGCTTCGTGCCGACGTCGTTGCTGCACCGCGGTGTGGTGCCTGCTGTCGCGGTGCTCTGCGCTCTGGGCCTCGGCCTACTCGTCGTGGCTGTGCTGGTAGCCGACCGCCTTGCCCGCGGCACGGTCCGTCCGGTCGAAGAGCTCGCCCGCACCACGCATGCCCTCGCCGGTGGCGAGCTGTCGTCGCGGGCAGAGCCGGCCGGACCACCCGAGGTACGCGAGGTGGCCCGCGCGGTCAACTCGCTCGGACGCCGGATCGGGGAGCTGCTCGTGGCTGAGCGCGAGGCCGTCGCGGATCTGTCGCACCGGCTCCGCACACCGCTGACAGCGCTGCGCCTCGACAGCGAGGGCCTGCGGAATCCGGAGGAGGCGGCCCGGCTCGGCGCCGGCGTCGCCGCCGTCGAGCGGACTGTCGACCAGGTCATCCGCGAGGCCCGCCGCCCGGTGCGCGAGGGCGTCAATGCGTCGTGCGACGCCGGGGCCGTCGCCGGCGAGCGGGTCGCCTTCTGGAGCGTGCTGGCCGAGGACCAGAACCGCGCCTTCGGGGTCCAGGTACCCACGTCTCCCCTGCCCGTGCGCACCTCCCCTGAGGATCTCGCTGCCGCCCTCGACGTGCTGCTCGAGAACGTCTTCACCCACACGCCGGACGGCACGGAGGCGACGGTCGTCGTACGCCGCACCACCACCGGCGTCGAGGTCGAGGTGGCCGACCGCGGGCCCGGGATGCCGGCCCAGGCCTTGGAGCGCGGCCACAGCAGCGGCGGGAGTACGGGGCTCGGTCTCGACATCGCCCGCCGGACAGCCGAAGCCTCCGGTGGACGGCTGCGAGTGGCTGCGCGCCCTGCCGGAGGCTCGGTCGTGACGATGGAGCTGGGGACCCCCTAGTCGTCTTCGGCGTGGTCACGACCCCCCTTCCCGTCGTCACCGCCGCGGTGGTCGCCGTCCTCCGCGTGGTCACGCCCCCGGCCTTGGTGGGTCGCCTCGGCGGTGGGCCGACTCGACGCCTCGCTGGTGGCGGTGGAGGTAGCCGTGGCAGCTGCGGCCGTCGGCGGGTCCTTGACCACGACCACGCAGGTGCCGTTCACGACCTTGCCGGGTGCCGCGCACGCCTCCTGGGTCAGCGTCGGTGTCGGGGTCGGGGTGGCTCGCGCAGGCTCAGCACCGCGCGCCGTGGTGAAGGCCACGACAGCGGTGCCGCTGCCGAGGACAAGGGTGGTCAGGACGGCTGGGATCTTGGTGAACACGGGGACCTCCTTGAGGGGACGTGCTCACGACCGTCGCGTGGAAGGGCCTAGGTCCACACCCGGCCTGGCCCAAGAGCGTCCTAAGCCACACCAGCTCATTTAGGGAGGGCTTGGGGGTCGCCTGGTCCGGACCTGAGGCGGCTCGCTCGACGCTCCTGCCATGTCCTCCACCGAGAGCCGCGCCGCTGCCCGCGACCGGGCCTTGCGCACCCTGCACCTGACCACCGGCATCGTGACCGTCGCAGCCATGGGAGCGACGGGTGCGATCACCGGCGCCCTCGTCCCACCGCAGCCGGCCGCCGCACCGACGAGCCAGCAGTCGCAGCCGACACCCATGCCGTTGCCACACCGGACGATCCATGTGCCGTCCACGAGCTCGGCCACCGCGGTCGTTGTCCGGGCGCGCAGGAACGCGTCCACCCAGGCGCCGGTCGCGACCACGGGCTCGTCATGAGCCTGCTCTGGGAGGTGACTCGCAGCACCGCCATGGTCGGCACGCTGGCCCTGTCGGCGATGGTGACGCTCGGTGTGCTGGCAGCCTCGCCCGCCAGCCGAATCCCGCGGTTCCTGTCCCAGGCGTTGCACCGCAACGTCGCGGCCCTCGCCGTCGCGCTGGTCACCGCGCACGTCGTCACCGTCCTCGCCGACCCCTACGTCCCCCTGACCTGGACCGACGGGCTGGTGCCCTTCGCCGCGTCGTACAAGAGCGTCGGTACGGCGATCGGGACCCTCGGCGTCGATGTGTTGGTGGTCGTGGCCGCAACCAGTCTGCTGCGGGGGCGGATGACGCATCGGGCTTGGCGCACTGTGCACCTCACGGGGTATGCGCTGTGGCCGCTGGCCATCGCGCATGGACTCCTCGTCGGCACCGACAACCAGGCCGTCCGGTGGATCTGCCTCGGGGGGACGGCTCCCGTGCTCGCCGCCGCGCTGTGGCGTGCCGGCTCGGCGCCTTCCCCGGGGGCAGTGCGATGAGCGTCCTTGCCCGCACCGAGGAGCTGCTCAGCCGGCCGTGGACGCTGTCCTACCAGGAACACCTGGACGCCCACGGCACGCTGCCGGCGCTGGCACCCCACGAGGTGATCGCCCTCGCCGAGGGTGCCGGTCTGCGCGGTAGAGGGGGCGCCGGCTTCCCCTTGGCTCGCAAGCTGCGGACCGCCGCTCAGGGGCGAGGACGTCCGCTCGTCATCGCCAACGGCACCGAGGGCGAACCCGCGATCCGCAAGGACAGCACGCTGCTGATGCACGTGCCGCACCTGGTGCTCGACGGTCTTGCCCTGGCCGCCCGAGCCGTCGGCGCACGGGAATCGCTGATCGCCGTGCACTCCGGGCTGGTGGCGGAGGCCGTCACGCAGGCGGTGGCCCAGCGCCCCGACAGGGTGCAGGTGCACGTCGTGCCTCCTGGCTACCTCAGCGGCGAGGCCTCCGCGCTGACCCGGTCCGTCCTCGGAGGCCCAGCACTGCCGTTCGTGCGGGACGTGCCACTTGCTGTCCGTGGTCCGCAGGGACGACCGGTCCTGGTGCAGAACGTGGAGACCCTCGCCTCGCTGGCGCTCCAGGCCCGGTTCCCAGGTCGCCCCCCGACCGTCCTGCTCACCGTGCGCGGAAGAGACGTGCAGGTGCTGGAGGTCAAGATCGGGGTGACGATCGGCGCGGTTCTCGACACAGCCGGCGAGACCGACGTGCAGGCCGTACTCGCAGGCGGGTACGCCGGAACGTGGCTGTCGGCACCACGCGCCCTCGACGTCCCCGTCAGCCACGCAGCCGGCACGCTCGCCGCCGGGCTGCTGCTGGTGCTCCCCCACGACGCGTGTGGCGTGTCCGCCGTCGCCCAGCTGGCGCGCTACCTCGCCGGCCAGAGCGCCGGGCAGTGCGGACCGTGCGCAAACGGGCTGCCGGCCCTCGCGGCTGCCTGGGAGCTCCTCGCCGCCGGCGACCCACCGGCCGGCACGGTGGACCGGATCGAGCGGCTCGCCGGGCTCATCGACGGCCGCGGCGCGTGCGGACTCCCTGACGGTGCCGCCGTCATGGCTCGCAGTGCCCTCGAGGCGTTCGCCGACGACATCGTCGTACACCGCACTGGACCCTGCGGGCGCCGCTCCGCGGAGCTGCCGCGATGAGGCGGCTCCGGGTCGACTGGCCCGCCTGCAAGGCGCACGGCTTGTGCGCCGAGGTGCTGCCCGAGCGCGTGCACCTCGACGACTGGGGCTACCCCGTCGTGACCGGCGACGTCCCGGAAGACCTGCTCCGGCTGGCCAAGGCCGCCGTCTCTGCCTGTCCCGTCAACGCACTCCGCCTCAACCCCCTCAAGGAGAAGTCATGAAGCAAGCCCTCGCCCTCAGCACCCTCGGTGCCCTCGTCCTGCTGGCGCTGCCGATGGCGCCGCCTGCTGCCGCCAAGGGCAGCAATCCCGTCATCGCCCGCGGTACCTGCGCGGGCGGCGGCGCCGCCTGGAAGCTCAAGGGCAAGCACGACAGCGGTCGCATCGAGATGGAGTTCGAGGTGGACAGCAACCGCGCCGGCCAACGCTGGGCGGTCCGCGTCACCGACAACGGCGCCGTGGTGTTCAACCGCATCGTGACGACGGCTGGGCGCAGCGGGTCGTTCTCGGTCGAGCGACGCATCTCGAACAGGGCCGGCAGCGACCGCATCGTCGCCACCGCGAAGCATGCCGGTCGCACCTGCACCGGCCGGATCACCGTCTGACACCTCCCGTGCCCTCGGACAGGTGATCGCCGACTGCCGTACCGAGGACCTGCTGCGCGAGCTGGCGCCGCAGGTCCTCGGCGCGCTCGTGCGGCGCCACGGGCTGTTCGACGCCGGCGAGGACGCCGTACAGGAGGCCCTGCTCGCCGCGGGGCTGCAGTGGCCCGGCAGCGTCGGGAGGAGACCGCCGCCAAGCTGGAGTAGTCACCCAGTCCTACCTGCAGGCAGCGAGAAGGGCCGTGAGCCTTCCCGAGCGGCACTACCTCGCGCTCCGGGCCCGGCTGGCCTGCGCGCGTGTCCCTGCGCGCGGCCCGGGTTACATGGGAGCCTTCGCCGATGCAGAGGTTTGCGCGCGCGGGGATCCTCGCCGTCGTACTGACGACCGCGGCGTGCAACGAGGTCGGCAAGGGCGTGGCCGAGCCGGTCACCACAGAAGGACGGGCCACCGTCACCCCGTTCGTGGAACCGACGTACACGACGACCTCGCAGGACCAGGCGGCCACCCGTCCCGATCCGGCTCTGTCCCCTGGGGGCGTGTTCGCGACGGCCACGACGACCGTGATCTGCCGCTCCGGCTACTCCCGGACGGTCCGCAACGTCACCACCGCCACCCGGCGGCAGGTCTTCACGTCCTACGGCATCGCCTACCCGCCGCCGGCCGGCAAGTACGAGCTGGACCACCTGATCCCGCTCGAGCTCGGCGGCAACAACACGGCGGCGAACCTGTGGCCGGAGATCTATCACGGCGCGGGGTCCGCCGACGTGAAGGACCACCTGGAGAACCACCTGCGCGCGCTGGTGTGCTCCGGGCAGGTGTCCCTGAGGACTGCGCAGCAGGGTATTGCCGGCGACTGGTTCGCCACCGCCACGAAGTACAACCCGATCGCCGTGCGTGCCGTGGCACCTTCGCTCGTGCCGGTTCCGGTTCCCGTGCGGACGACGCCGGCGGCGTCGGTGCGCTACGCGAACTGCTCCGCGGCCCGCGCAGCGGGTGCTGCGCCGATCCACGAGGGTCAACCGGGCTACCGCAGTGGCCTGGACCGGGACCACGACGGCATCGCCTGCGAGTAGGGGGCTTTCAAGATCGGCGTGCCAACCCAAGCGTGGGCCCGGGAGCGTGGATCCGCACGCCGATCATCGCTTCATCCGAGTGAAGGCGGGGGCGAATCCGAGCCGCGAGTAGAAGCGCTCGGCCTGCTCGTTGAAGGCCCACACATCGAGGCGCAGATCGGTCAGCTGGTGACGGGTGGCGTACTGCTCTGCCTCGGCCATGAGGGCTGTTCCGATGCCCGTCCGGCGCGCCTCGGGAGCCACGGCCATGTGGTGGACGTACAGGATGTCGAGCTCCTGGGTGAGCTCGGTCGGCGGACGGTGGACTTCCTCGGCGTAGAGGTACCCCACGGCATGGCCGGCCAGCTCCGCCAGCAGCACGACCACCGCACGCTCAGGCAGTCTGGCCTGGAAGAACGCCAGCAGGGCCACCGGATCTGGTCCGGTGAACTCCTCCGGCATGGCCTCGAAGTGCAGACCCTGGACGAGCTCGCAGAGCCGCGCCACAGCCGGAGCGTCCGCGAGCGACGCGGGACGCAGCCGCAGCTGCTCTGGTGCGTGGCCGCTGGCCTCCATGCCCCCTCACTATGCCGGGCGCACCCGACAGGGGCCATCAGTCTCGGTGGCAGGAACTCAGGTTGTAAGGCCCTGGAGCTGCAAGGGCTGGTGGGACGAGCAGCGCCGGGTGCCGGAGGTCGAGGAAGTCGCGGAGATCGCTGGCGTTGGCATCGCGGTACGTCAACGCGGGCAGGTTCCAGGTGCGCTCGATCTCGGCCAGGATCGAGGTGTGGTCGTGTACGACATTGGTGACTGCGTGCGGCCGGGAGTATGCCGAGACAACAACGGCGGGCACCCGGACGCCGTACTGGTCGTAGCCGCCGGGCACGTCGGTGGGTGCGAGCTTCGGCTTGATGGTGTCCGGGAGAAGCGCCGTGGGCGAGCTCACGTGGTCGTAGAACCCGCCGTGCTCGTCGTACAGCCAGATCAGGAGGGTGCTTGTCCAGCTGGGGCTGGCGGTGACAGCGTTGACGACGCGGGCGACGAACTTCTGCCCGATGCGGACGTCGTCGCCCTCCTCGTTGCTACCTGAGGCCTTGATCTGGATCGCCTTGTCCTGCACGGCGCCGGGACTCCGAGCGGTGACCGGGTCGGCGGGTCCGAGGGCTTCGCCGCCGACACCGAGACCACTGTCAACGTAGGAGACGGACGGCAGCTGGCCCAGCTTGGCATCGACGAAGAACTGCGACAGCTGGGTGATGTTCTGCGGGTGACGCTCCACGTTGGAGGCGACTATCCCGACATTGGGTGCGTTGGTCGCGTAGTCCCGCCAGGTGACACCGTGGGCGCTCATCTCGTCCTGGATGGTGCCGCGGGGAGGCGGGGCGTCCAGGAACGAGCGGCTGTCGGTGCTGATGTTGCCGTAGGCGGTCCCGGCGTAGAGAAACCGCCGGTTCGGGTACGTCTGTGCTGGAGCGGAGGCGAACCAGCGGTTCCCGAGCGTGTACTGCGAGGCGAGCGAGTAGTAGAAGGGCAGGTCGGCCTTCGTGTAGTAGCTCATCGCGTTGCGGGAGAGCCGGGCGAAGCCATCCATGCGACCGCCATTGATCTCGAGGTGGGTGCTTGACCAGCTCTGCCCGGCGCTGTCGCCCGGGCACAAACTCGTCCGGTGGAACACCCGCTGGGTGCCGCCCTTGACCGGGTTGCTGTTGAGGGGGTGACCGGCCTTGTCGAAGGTGAACCCGTCAGCGGCCGGCTGACCGCTGCGGGGCAACATCCCGAAGTACTGGTCGAACGAGTGGTTCTCCTGCATCACGATGACGATGTGCTGGATCGGGCTGCGCGGGTCGTGCGCACCGATCGGCCGGCCCGGATCAGCGATGTAGCCGGGCCGGTGCCTCGGGCCGGGCGACGGGTCGCCCAACGCCGGCGTTCCCACGACGGCGCAGAAGGCCAGAGACAGCGGCAGCAAGGTACGCAGGAGGGCCATGCCTCTGGAGTTCGCCAGAGGCATGGCCGGACCTGCTGTCCAGGAGATGAACGTCGGTGCCGCCCCCGGCCCGCCTCGCGCGCGGTCGGGTGAACGGGCGAGGTTTCCGCCGTACACGCCCTGTGGACAGACAACGTGCAGGTCAGCGCCGTGACTCCGTCCCGCTCAGGCGGAGATCCACAGGTACCGCACGTGCGGGAGCACAGGCCCCCAGGCGCGCTGTCCACACCGCGCGCACCAGCCTGTCCACCGCGGAAGTTTGCGGACTCCTCACCGCGGCCTACGGTCACAGGACCGACGTCGGAGGTGAGCATGAACGCCCCCACCCGCGCCCGCCGCCTGCTGTCCGCGCAGCCCGCCGACGTCGACCTCGGCCCAGCCTTCGACGAAGCCCTCGAGCGTCTTGCCGACCTCGCTCACCGGTTGGGCCAGGTCCGAGCCGTGCACCGGCCCTACCGTCGCCTGCGCTGGACCCGCAGCCGTTGCAACGGCTGCGGGCAGCCGTACCCCTGTGCGACTCTGCGCGCTGCCAACCCCGCCTGAGGAGCTACCTCGCGGTCCACCACCGCGGCCGATGGGGACCATCCGAAGGTCGCGAGCCCGACGGCGGGGCGGGCTGCGGGGAAGGGCAGCGTTCTGCTCCAGCCATGGCCAGGAGCCTGCCGTGTCGAAAAGGACGCGTCAGCTTCGACCTTGGGGTGAAGTGCGGCCACAACGGCCCGTTCCGAGAGAGGATGAAGCCATGCGATACATGCTCCTGCAGGCCTATGGAGGCGTCGAGCTCGAGGGGTGCGTGCCCATGACCGAGTGGGCGCCCGAGGACGTGAGGGCCCACATCGACTTCCAGCACACTCTCAACGCGGAGCTGCTGGACAGCGGCGAGCTGGTCGATGCGCAAGGCCTCGCCGGCCCGGACGTCGCGAAGTTCGTGGTGTCCGACGGTGTCACCCCGCCGAAGATCGTCGACGGGCCCTACCCGGAGTCGAAGGAGCTGCTGGCGGGCTACCGCCTGATCGACGTCGAGAGCCTCGACCGCGCTCTGGAGATCGCTGCGCGCTCGTCGGCCGCACCGGGCCCGGGCGGTGCGCCGATCCAGCAGCAGATCGAGGTGCGCCAGGTGCTGGGTGCGCCTGACCCCGAGGTGTGACCTCTCCCGACGTCGAGGGCCTGCTGCGTGAGCTCGCCCCGCAGGCCCTCGGCGCGGTCGCCCGCAGGTACGGCGAGTTCGCGGATGCCGAGGACGCGGTGCAAGAAGCGCTCGTCAGCGCCGCCACACAGTGGCTGGCGGGATTGCCCGACAGACCCCTGTCCTGGCTGATCACGGTGGCCTCCCGCCGGCTGGTCGACGAGTACCGGCGCACGGACGCCCGCCGACGACGCGAGGAGCTTGCCGCCTCGCTCTCGATCCACCTGGAAGCGACGGCGCCCTCGTCGGACGACTCGCTCGTGATGCTCTTCCTCTGCTGTGACGACTCGCTCTCGTCGACGTTGTCGATCCCGCTGACACTGCGTGCCGTCGCGGGCCTCACGACGCGCGAGATCGCCGCCGCCTACCTCGTCCCGGAGGCGACGATGGCGCAGCGCATCAGCCGGGCGAAGGCCAAGCTGCGAGGCCGCCGCTTCGAGCTCCCCGCCGACCCGGCCGCGCGCCTTCGCTCGGTGTGCGAGGTCTTGTACCTGCTCTTCAACGAGGGCTACACCTCCTCGAGCGGACCGGACCTGTCGCGCGTCGACCTCTCGGGCGAGGCGATCCGGCTGGCCCGGATGCTGCACGGCCAAGCCCCGGACGACCCCGAGGTCGCGGGTCTGGTCGCCCTGATGCTCCTCACCGAGGCCCGCCGGCCGGCCCGCACGTCCGCGGACGGAGCCCTCGTGCCGCTGGCCCAGCAGGACCGTTCGCGCTGGGACCGAGCGCTCATCAGCGAAGGCCTGCAGCTGCTCAACGCGACCCTCGCCACCCGCCGCGTCGGCGAGTACCAGCTGCTCGCCTCGATCGCTGCGCTCCACGACGAGGCCGCGTCGCACGCCTCGACCCGCTGGGCGCAGATCGCGAAGGTGTACGCGAGGCTGGAGTCCTTGACGGGCAACCCGATGGTGCGCCTCAACCGTGCCGTCGCGGTTGCGATGGTGGAGGGACCGGTCTCAGGCCTCGCGGTTCTCGAGGGGCTCGAGCTGCACGACTCCCACCGGCTGCACGCCGTCCGCGCGCACCTGCTCGAGGACACCGGTGACCTCGCAGCGGCGGCCCAGTGCTATGCCGCGGCTGCGGCTCGTACCGACAACGCACGCGAGCGGGACTACCTCGTCGAACAGGCGGCGCGCATCAACGCCGGATGAAGGCTCGCTCTTGCTGAACGCCGGGCTTTCCTGGTGTCCAGTGGGGATTGTGGTGGTTGTCCCGATCCTGGAGCCGGGATGGGGGCCGAGCCGGGCCGGCCTAGC